>CAVPBX010000007.1:0-388459 GCA_963702305.1 uncultured Acidimicrobiaceae bacterium
AGGTTGCAGGCCGCCGCTCTTCTTGCCCGACCTGGTGTGCGGAGCTGCTCCCCGGGGTGGTTGCTCCAGAAGAGGAGTCGTCCCTGGCGCACCTCGGGCCCGAGGATGGCGGAGAGGGTCTTGGGCGCCGGGAGGGACCCGGTGACCAGCCGGGCGAAGCCGACGGCAAGGGCGTCCTGGAGGAGATCGTGGCGGGTGGACGTCTGGGTCGGGAGGAGATACTGCTGGCGGAGCAGGATGTCGGCCGCGTTGGCCGCGGTGAGCTGGTCGGCGAGGCCGGGGATAGAGATGGGGCCGGTGAATCCCAGGAGGGCAGCCAGCGCGTTGGGATCGAGCATCAGGACCCCATCGAGGCGGTCACCGCCGACTTGGGGGTAGATCTGCGAGATCACGTTGGCAACAGTGGGAAAGTCAGGCGAGTAGCTGACGTCCTCGAAGTTGGCCTGGGGGGCAAAACGACCGTAGCGGGCCAGGTAATCCGCCGGTCCGGTGAGGCGCAGGGGGGCCGGCAGGTTGCGGGTCAGGTCGAGGGGGCGGCCGGATCGGACCAGCGTGATGTGGCCGTGGTCGACGGCGAGCTCCCCGTACGCGCCGATGAAGCCCCCGAGGCCGCGGGTCTCGGCGGGGGTCATAAAGGCGACGAAGTAGTGGCGCACGCCGTCGGCGCCCAGCAGCGCGGGCGCTTCTTTCACCACCGAGGCGGCCAGTTGGGATGCGCTGCGGGCCCGCGTCAGCTCGGCCCGCAGGTGGTCGAGTCGGTCCGAGAGCGGGCCCACGAGCCAAGAAGTGCGGTTGCCGCCGAGCGCCGTCTGGGCGGCCGCGATCTGCGAGTCGAGCGACTGGAGGGGCGTCGACAGGGCGCTGATGGCCGCCAGGTCGATCTGCCCGTGGCTGTACCGCAGGTCGTGGAAGTTGATCTTGCCCGCCTCTTGCGCCGCGGACGCCATGAGCGCCCGACCGGCCGCTGCGACGTCGCGTGCCGTCCGGTCCTGCTGGGAGACGACCGGCACCAGGTAGGCGCCGACGTTCCACCAGCCGCCGACCCACCGGTGGACCCGGCCGAGTTGCGCGGCCGCGACGTGCAGCTGCGCCTCAGCTGCCGGGGCGTTGCCACTTCCGACGTCGGTGAGGGCGGCGTGGGCGGCGTTGATGCCGCTGGTGGCAGAGCGATCGACTGCCAGCCCGCTGACGGCGACGGGGACTGACAGGAGCAGGCCCAGGCCGACGGCGGTCGCGGTGCCCCACAGGGTCAGCTTCCGCCACCGAGCAGGCTGGTGGCGCCATCCGGATATCAGCACGGGCGTAATGGCCAGGGCGGCCACCAGCGCGGTCGACCCGTGGAAGCCGATCGGCGGCCAGCGCAGGACGACCTGCACGGCCAGCGCCCCGATGAGCACCGAGACCCGTTGGTAGGCGCGCCGGGGGAAGACCGCTCCGAAGGCCAGCGCCAGGGCGACGCCGGCCGGGGCCCACAGCCAGCCCCGGCTCATGGCCACCGCGACGGCGGCGAGGACCAGCAGCGGGGATCGGCTGGCGCGGCTCGAGGCCAAGGTGACCAGAGCGGCCAGCAGGGCGCCGTAGGCGACGTCGAGTCCGGACAATCCGGTGGGATGGCAGCCCGCCAGACCCCCGCCGACCGCGGCGGCAATCGTCACGGGGCCGACGACCAGCCAGGAGCGGCGCCGGCGCCGGTGTCGACGACCGCCCCCTCGCCCAGCCGGAGCCTCTACGGCCACGGGGTCAGGCAGGGCCCGAGGCCGATCTCATGGCTTACCCCCAGCTGCGCCGACGATCGTTCCGCTTCCTGCCCTCAAGACCCGGCGAATCTACCCGACGGCGCCGCGCCCCCCAAGGCAGGCAATAGGAAGCCCGGCACCGGGATGACCTCCTACGAGCGGACGACGAGGTCGCCCGGGCCCTGGGTGGGCAGTTCGAGTGCGGTGGCCCCAGCGGTCACCCGCACCGATGTCGGATCGCCGAACCGCAGCCACACGGGCGCTGCGAACGTCTCGGCTCGACCGGCGCCGAGCGTCTTCGCGGAGAGGGTCGTACCGCCCGCTTTGGTCTTGGCCTCCACCCAGCAGTCCTTGAGGGCCGACACCGTGATCCGAGTCGACGCCGGCACGGTGTACGTCACCGCGGTCGGCGGTCCGGACCGGTGCGGCGATAGTGACGACTGTGGTCGAAGGGGGCGGAGACGAAACGGTCGGCGTCGAAAGGGTCGTGCTCGAGATGGCGCCGATGCCCGAGACGGCGACCGTCGACGTCGGGGCGGCCGTGGTCACGTTGAGCTGGGAGGTACGGAAGCCGAGGGCGGCGGCCTCCGCCACCACCGCCACGATGGCCAATGCGAAGAGCGCTTGGCCCGCCGCGTCGAGTGCCGGCTGTGGACACCCGGATGCGCATCGGCCCTATCTTTGTCGCGTAGGCAGCGCGGTCGGCGGACCCTCGGCCCCCGGTGGATCAGCTTCGTCGTCGGGGACTCGGTCGCCTACATGCCGGCGGGCGACAGGTCTGCCCGCTGGCGGCCACTGGAACTTGGCTAGCGGCCCTCGGCTCGTGGCCGGCAAACCAGAAGCGCGCGATTGAAAAGTTGCTCTGGACCGGAAAGTGATAAGGGCGCAGGGGGAATGCGCCCGCTTACCGTATCCTCGCGGGCGTCGTGATTGTCACCGCGAGTCTCGTGGCCGGCTCCTCGTCTGAGCTGGCGCCATGCTGCTCCTCGACTCCGCGATGCGGCCGCGGAGACGCACTGATCTAGCCCACCGGCCGCGCCCTTCTGGTCATCGGGCGCCGACGAGGCCGAGGTTGTAGGTCTATCGCCGGCCGTGTCAGCCAGCTCATCGGCGGGCCTCCAATGCTGGCTTGCGTTCATCCGATATCGATGATCACGGCGGTGGCGTTGTCTTCCGCCCCGCGGTCCACGGCCATAGTGATCAGGTCGTCGGCGACGTGTTGGGCTTCGGCTCTCGAGGCGAGGGCTGCTTCGAGTTGTGCGGTGGTGAGGGCCTTGTACAGGCCGTCGGTGCACAGCATCAGTCGATCGCCGGGCTCGCAGGAGACATCGGAGGTGTCTACTTCGACGTTCGGGGCGACGCCGAGCGCTCGAGTGACGATGTTGCGCTGCGGATGAGTCTGCGCTTCTCGGGCGGTGATCTCACCGGCACGGATCAGATCGGCGGTAATGCTGTGATCATCGGTCAGCTGATCCAGCTGTCCGTCGCGATAGCGGTACAGGCGCGAGTCGCCGACATGGACGACGACGGGCTCCCCGTCAGCGACAATCCCAACGGCGGCCAGCGTGGCACCCATCGTCGGGTCATCCCCGTCAAGGGTGGCCTGCTCCCACACCGCCTGGTTAGCTTCTCGGCAGGCCGAGATGAGCCCCGATCGGCTCCGTCCGGCACCGAACGCGGCGTGAAGGGCTTCGAGCGCGAGTCGGCTGGCGATCTCACCGTCCTGGAGGCCCCCCAGACCATCAGCCACGGCGAACAGGTCATCGCTGACCAACACCGCATCCTGGTTGGTATCGCGCCCCCCTCGGTGGCTGGCCGATCCGGCTACGAAGTTGTGGGCCATTGGACATCCTCTCCTCGGTGCTCCCGTCGGCGCCTCCAGGCGCGCCTTGTCCAGAGCGAAGGCGGCTCGCGCCTCGGCCAAGGCCTGACGACGGGAGGACAGCTCGGCTTCGATGTCCCGCTCCCACCGATCGAACTGGGCCACCTCGGGACTCCCGAAGAAGGCGGCAATCTCGGTCACGGTGATACCAGCGCGGCGGAGCAGGGCGATGACCCGGGCTCGCTGCAACTGGGCTCCCGAGTAGTAGCGGTACCCAGAGGAACCATCCACCGCGGCCGGCACCAGCAACCCCGCAGCGGCGTACGATCGCAGCATCTTGGCCGACAGGCCACAGCGGGTCGAGAAGTCGCCGATGCTCAGTAGCTCATCCACGCGTAGAGCATGGACCCTTCCCGTAGGACAGAGTCAACCGTTCCTTCGTCCGACCCCCTGGGTGCCGGTGGCCGTCTGGGCCCTAATGCTGCTTGGCCGCCGTGGTCTTGCCGCCCTTGCGGCCGGCGTCGCGCTTTTGGGCGGTGGTACCGCCCTGCGACCGGTTCGAGCGTCGCGTCCCGGAGCCGGACGCCTGTCCGCCGCGGGACGAGGCGCCGGGCGAGTTGGCGATCTTGGCGGCACGCGCTTTGGACATGCCTTTGTCCTTGAGGGCCTCGTACTGCTTCTCATTTTTGACGCTGGCTCGGGTTCCGGGCATGCGACCTCCGCTTTTCCGTTTTCGGGGACAGCATGGTTATTCCCAGATGGAGTCGGACCAACAGTGAGTTTTCGGGCAGGAGGAGGTGGGCCCGATGTGGCGTTTGACCCGCCCGTGGAGGGTATATGGCCGACGAGAGACCCGAACCGTCCCAGGAGGATTCATGGCTACCACGACCCCCGGCATCGACATACTCGATTTGCTCGCTGATGATCACCGCGAAGCGGAGAGTCTGCTCAACCGCTTCGAGTCCGTCCCGGACGTCGATCGGGACCAGTACTTCTGTCAGGTGGTCCAAGAACTCGTCCGTCATGAGGTGGCCGAGGAGCTGGTTGTGTATCCGGCTCTGCGCTCCGACGCCAGCGGTGGCGACCAAGAAGCTGACGCCCGCATCCATGAGCAGGCCAAGGCGGAGCAGATGCTCGCCGAGATGGAGGAGCTCGACGTCGGCCAAGCAGAGTTCCAGGCCAAATTCGTGAACCTGCGCGAAGCCGTCCTCGAGCACGCCAAGGCGGAAGAGTCAGGGGCATTCGTAATGCTGCGTCAATCCGAGGACGCCGACGCCCGCACCAAATTGGCGAGCGCGCTACGAGTCGGCCAAGGCCAGCGCTCCTACTCATCCGCACCCTCACTCGCCCGACACGCCCCCCGGCAACAAGATCCTCGGTCCGGTCGCGGCCCTCGCGGACAAGCTGCGCGACGCCATCAAAGGGATCTGAACCCGGGGGATATCAGACCCGCCACGCCGCCGGCGTTTGTCGGCGGCGCCGGCGGGGTAGGCCGGTGAGCGGACCGGCAGATCGGGGGTTATCCATGGCGACCAGGCGACAGACGACGGCGGCCAAGCGCAACATCAAGGAGGCGGCGGCGACCGCCCGGTCGCGACGCAGCATCGCCAACCTGCCGAAGTCCACCCGCACCGCGCTCGGCAAGCAGGGCGCGGCGGTGGCCCAGCGCAAGCGCACCGGGGCCAGCGAGCCCAAGACCCGGGCTGAGCTGTACGAGGAGGCCAAGCGCCGCAACCTTCCCGGGCGCTCCCGGATGGGCCGGGACGAGTTGGCCCGGGCGTTGGGGCGAGCCTGACCGGTCGCCCCCATCCCGTGTCGGCGACGCTCGAAGAGGTTCGGTCGCGGGCCGCTGGCTGTCGGGCCTGCGGGCTCTGGCACGACGCCAGTCAGACGGTGTTCGGCGAAGGGCCGGTGCCCGCGGCGATGATGCTGGTGGGCGAGCAGCCCGGCGACCAGGAGGACCGGAAGGGGCACCCCTTCGTCGGCCCCGCCGGCCGGGTGCTGGAAGAGGCCTTGGTGGCGGCGGGAATCGAGCGGGACGGCGTCTATCTCACCAACGCGGTGAAGCACTTCAAGTGGAAGCCGCGAGGCAAGCGGCGCATCCACGACAAGCCCAACCGGACGGAGGTGGTGGCCTGCCGGCCGTGGCTGGATCGCGAACTCGAACTGGTGCAGCCCGATGTGCTGGTCCTATTGGGCGCCACTGCCGCCCAGGCGGTACTGGGGCCGTCCTTCCGGGTGACCCGCAGCCGCGGCCTGGATTTGGACGACACCGGTTTGGCGCCCCACGTGGTTGCGACGGCGCACCCGTCCGCCGTGCTGCGGGTGACGGACGCGGCCGAGCGGGAGGAGGCCCGGCGACACCTGGTCCGCGACCTCCAGACCGCGATCGGCCTTCTCTGAGTAGCCGCGATCACTTTCGCCTTCTGGGGCTGGACCTGAGAAACCGCGCGGTCAGCGGGCCAACAGGGTGGCGACCGTAATGACGCCGCCCGCGGCGAAGTAGGTCGCGTAGTCGTTGACCGAGCCGTTGTGCAGGGCCCGCAACCAGCTCACCGGGCGGGGCTCGGGCCGCCGGAGATACACCCACGCCAGCACCAGGCCGGCGGCGACCGTGCCGAGCGCCGTCGCCAGCCCGCTGGCCGAGAAGAAGCTGAAGGCGACGGGCGGCGACGGCAAGGCGGCGCCCGCGGCGAGGACCCCCCGGGCATAGGCGGCGGGGGCGAGCAGGCCGCCGGCGGCGGGCCGGGCGACGTGACGGAGCATGGGGTAGGCGAGGACGCCAGAGGCCACGCACCCGGCGCCCAGCAGGACCAGGCCGGTGACCATCCCCGGGTGCAGCCGCTCCACGTCACGGAGGGGTTGGCGGCGTCGGCGGAAGAAGGCTAGGTACGAGGCTCGGCTGAGGGCCGCGACCGTGATGATCTGGGCCGCGATCAGAACCGCGAAGGTGACGGGGTGCGAGTCGCGGAGGCTGTCGTGGATCAGGCCGAGCGAGACGTAGCCATCCAGGGGCGGCAGGCCGGCGATGGCGGCGGCGCCCAGGACGAACGCCACGGTCAGGGCGGGCATGCGGCGGCTGAGCCCGCCCATGTCGGACAGCTTGGTGAGGCCGGTGGCGTGCACGATGGCGCCGGCGCAGAGGAACAGCAGCGCCTTGAACAGCGAGTGGCTGACGAGGTGGTACACCGCGCCGGCGACTCCACCCGGGGTGGCGGTGGCGAAGCCGACGATCAGGATGCCCATTTGGGAGATGGTGTCGTAGGCGAGGAGGCGCTTGAGGTCGTCCTGGGCGAGGGCCAGGACGGCGCCGAGGAGGGCGGAGGCGGCGCCGAGAACGGTCAGCAGCCCGAGCACGGGCCGGTCGGATCCGGAGCTGTACACCTGGAGCGCCAGGCGGGCGATGGCCACCACGCCCAGGTTGACCATCAGCCCCGAGAAGAGGGCCGACACCGGGCCAGGGGCGGCGGTGTGGGCGTCCGGCAGCCACCCGTGGAAGGGCATGAGCCCGGCCTTGGTGCCGAAGCCCATGATCAAGATGCCCAACGCCACCAGATCGGCGTCGCCGGTGTGGGCTTGGAGGGCATGGTGGATCTGGCCGAAGTTGAGGGCGCCGTGCCCGGAGTAGATCATGGCGGCGCCGACGAAGACCGCGAAGCCGGCCATGTTGGTCAGCACCAGCGTCTTGAAGGCGGCTTCGAGGGCGGGGGGCCGCTCGAGGAAGAAGCCGGTGAGCCCGTAGCTGGCCAGGGCGGCCACCTCGAACCAAACGAACAGGTTGACCACGTCCGCGGTGAGGGCCGCCCCGACCAGGGCGGCCAGGAGCAGCTCGAACAGGCAGGCGTAGGCGCCCAGCTCCCGCGGTCCCAAGCCCGGCAGCTCGGAGAGCGAGCACACCAGGAGCACGACGCCGACGCCGGTGACCGCCAGCGCGTAGGTGAGACCCAAGGGATCGGCCGCCAGTGTGTCCCCCAGCTGCTGGCCGGAGAAAGGGGCCCAGCGGCCGAGAAAGTGCGTCAGCTGGTACCCGCCGTAGACCTTGGGCGCCAGGAGCAGCAGTACGCCGCCCGCCCCGGCGGTGGTCAGGATGCACACGGCGAGCGCCAACCGCTTCGAGACCCGGGCCAGGAGGGGCGCCAGGGTGGCCCCTCCGATGGGAATGGCGATCGGCAGCGGCAGCAGGCTGGAGAGCCCGGCGGTGCTTCACCCGCGCAGGTCCCGCATGTCGTCGGCGTCGAGACTGCGATGGTGCTGGCTCAGGCGCACGGCGACGGTGAGGAACACCGCGGTGACGGCGACGCCGATGACGATGGCGGTGAGGCAGAAGTTCTGCAGCACCGGGTCGGCCACGTTGCCCCGGGCCAGGGCGGAGGCGTCCTGGCCGTGCGGGGGGCTGAGCAGGACCGGAGCAGTAGCGGACCGCCGGTAGGCCATGGAGATGAGGAGCAGATAGGTGGACGCCTCCATGAGGGAGAGGCCCATGATCATCTTGATGAGGTTGCGCCGGCTCAGCACCGCGTACAGGCCGAGGCAGAACACGGCGCCGGCGGTCAGGTAGTTGACCAGGATCACTGCGAGTCCTCGTCGGACGTCCAGTCGTGGCCCATGCCCAGGATGGCGAAGATCACTAGCAGCAGTCCGGTACCCACCTCGATGAGCTCGCTGCCGGAGAACAGCTGCAGGATCCCGCCGCTCCGGATGGTCTGGGCCGGCGCCAGGGGCAGCCAGTTGGCCGAAAACGAGCCCTTGAGCACCAGGCCCATCACCTCGCAGCCGATGATGGCCAGGGCGCCGGCCAACTCGAGCGGTTCGAGCACCCCGGGCCGGACCACGCGAGCGACCCGGGCGTACCCGAAGGCGGCGTAGACCAGCAGCACCACACCGGCCAGGACGGCGCCGCCCGGGAAGCCGCCGCCGGGCGAGTAGCCCCAGGCCACCAGGTAGATGCCGGCCACGGCCAGGAGGGGGCTGGTCAGGCGGGCCGCCACCCGCACCACCACGCTCATGGCCTGGGCGTGGACCGGGCCGACCGGGCCGAGGGGCTGGCGGTCCGGGGTGGGCGGGCCGGTGACGGCGTCGGTGCGGTCGTCCGCCTCGGCTCGCTCGGCCCGGCGGGCGTCGGGGTCGCCGCCCCCACTCGCTGGATCGTCCTCGGCCTGCTCTCTCACCCCGGCTCGGTGCTCGCCGATGAACCCGTGGCGGGGCTCCCTCGCTCGGGCCAGCATGGTGACGCAGACCACCGCGGCCAGCAGCAGAAATGTTTCGCCGAACGTGTCGAAGCCCCTCGTCCCGTACACGATCTCGTTGACCGGCTCGGTGGTCTTCCACTGCGGCAAGGCGATCTCGGTGGCGTAGCGGGCGACCGCCGGGAGGGCGGCCGATTCGCGAGGGAGGTGCAGGAAGGCCAGGGCCAGCACCGCGGCCAGGGCCCCGACGACGACGGCGCCGACGACGGGACGGTGGGTCGGCTCGTGCTCCCTCCGTTCCGGCCGGACCGGCGGGTCACCGCTCACGGTCAGGGCGCTCACCCAGGTCGCCGGTGTCGGTCACGTCGGTGCGGACCTTGCCGATGGCGATCAGGTACAGGGTGGGCAGGGCGATCGCCCCCACCACCACTTCGGCGTGGGCGTCGTCGGGGGCGCCCAGTACGACGAAGAGCAGCGACAGGACGGTGCCGACGGCCGACAGGGCCATGACGGCTCCGTTGAGGTTGCGGGTGCGGACCACCATGACGGCCGCGGCCAGGATCAACGCCAGGCAGAGGTAGTCCAGGGCCCAGAACCCGCTCACGGGTGCTCCCGAGGCTCGTCCCGCACGGCGCCTTCCCACATGGGCACGCCCGCTCGGTAGGCCGCCCGGGCCAGGGCGTGCGCGGCCGTCGGGCTGACGATGAGCAACAGCACGGCCACCATGAGGGCCCGGCTGCCGTAGGTGGTGACCGGGCCCTCGGCCACCACGACCGCGATCAGGGTCGGCAGGGCCCCCATGGTGATGGTCTTGGAGGAGCACTGGATGCGGCAGTAGACGTCGGGCATGCGCAGGATCCCGACGGCCCCCGACAGGGAGAAGAGCAGGCCCACGCCGGCCAGCACGGCGACGACGGTCATCGTCACAACAGTCCCCGCTCCAGGTAACGGGACCAGATGATGGTGCCCAGGTAGCTAAAGGACGCCAGCCAGATGGCCACGTCCAGGTACACGCTCCGGTCGGCGTAGGCGGCGAAAAAGAGCACGGCCAAGGCGGCCTGCGTCGACATGGTGTTGAGGGCGACAATGCGGTCGGACACCGTCGGACCCGCGGCCAGCCGGATCATCAGCAGGGCCATGATGGCCACCTCGGCGATGGCGACCGCGAGGTACAGGTCAGTCATGCGGGTCCTCCAGTTGCTCGATCAACGTCTCGACGGGACCGTTCACGCGGATCCGCACCAGGCGCCGGCTGCCGGCAGGGACCGACACCGCGTGGTACTGCAGATGGCGGGTGCGGCGGTCGATGTCGACAATCTGGTTGTCGACCACCACGGACGAGATGATCCCGACCGCGGCCAGCTCACCCTCGGTGCGGGCATGGGTGGCCACGATGACCATGCCGCTGGCGAGGGGTCGGGACGGGCGCCAGATCCGGATGGACAGCTTCACGTTGGCGATCACCACCCGGACGGCCGTCAGCAGCAAAAGGCGCCCGGTGCCCACCAGCCGGCGGGGGGTGAAGAACCACCACGGTCCCACCGCCGGCCCCAGCGGCGCCAAGGCCACGGCCACCACGATGGCCACCACCGCGCCGACCACCAGCTGCTCGAGGGTGAGGGTCCAGGTCAGTAGGATCCAGGCCAGGAAGCCCCACGCGGCCAGGGCGGCGACGGTCCGGACCCGGCCCGATGGCCGTCTCATCTTCGCATCCTCTCGCCCCTCATCCCCCACCGAGCCGGCTGGCCGTCTCGAGGAGCATGGCGTGCACGAAGGCCTGCGGGACGTTGCCGCGCAGCTGGCGTTCACCTACATCGAACTCCTCGGTCAAAAGGCCGGGCGGGCCGCACGACGCCCGGTTGCGCTCGAACCAGGCGACCGCCTCCTCCCGCCGGCCCTCCTGCAGGAAGGCCAAGGCCAGGGCAAACCCGCAGAGGGAGAAGGCCCCTTCGGCTTCCTCGAGGGGCCGGTCGTCATGGCGGTACCGGTAGACGTAGCCGTCCTGGCACAGCTCCTCCTCGACGCTGGCCAGGGTGGCCCGGGCGCGAGGATCGCCAGCCGGCCCGCCGCCCCGGATGGCGGGAAGGAGCAGGGCCGCGTCAACCCGGGGATCGTCGGGGGCCCGCTGCCAGCGGCCGGAGGGGTGCACGCAGGTGCGCGCCACCTCCGCGGCGATGGTGTCGGCCAACGTGGTCCACCGGCCGGCCTGAGACCCGCTGGTGCACGCCGCGATCTGGCGGAGGCCGGCCACGCACATCAGGCGCGAGTGCGTCCACCAGTGATTGTCGAGCTCCCAGATCCCGGCATCCGGTTCCCGCCAGCGAGCGGTGACGGCATCCACCGCGATCTCGGCCGCTTTCCAGTGATCGGAGTCGAGCCGGTCGCGGTGGGCGGCCGCGGCCAGCAGGAGCAGGCTTTCGCCGAGCCCGTCCAGCTGGAACTGGCGGTTGACCTGGTTGCCCACTTTTACCCGCCCCCCGGGGTAGCCGGGCAGGTGAGGGAGGTCGGCGCCGTCTGGCACCCGGCCGCCCCCGCTCCGGTACGCCGGCTTCAGGTCCGGGCCGTCCGCCTGCAGGCGGTCGGCGACGAAGCGCACCGCGCTGTCGAGCAGCTGCTCGCCGCCGTCGACGGTTGCCGCGGCCTGGCCGGCGAAGCACTGGTCGCGGACCCAGGCGTAGCGGTAGTCGTAGTTGCGCCCGGCCTCGGCTCGTTCCGGGAGGGACATGGTGGCGGCCGCGACCATGCCGCCGCTGGCCGTCGTCATCCCTCGCATCACGGCGAAGGCGTGGGCCGCATCCCGGCGGGCCGGCGTGTGCTCCAACGCCGGCACGGTCTGGCGCCAGCTCTCCTCCGTCGCCTTCCAAAGCTCGTCGGGGGGCACCATCTCCCAGCTGGTCGGCTCGGTGCTCAGCTCCAGGATCAGGTCCCGATGCTCGCCCTCGGCCAGGTCCAACGGCAACGTGAGCTCGCCGGATCGCAGGCGGCGCACGCCGGCGCCGGCCCGCCACCGCAGGTGGACCGGGCCGCTGGTCGCGGTCCAGACGCCCGCTCGGCCCTGCACCCGGCCCATGGGCCGACGTCCGTAGTCGGCGCGGAGGTCCAGGCGGACCCGGACTTGGGCCCGGCCACGGATGGCCTTGACCCGCCGCAGGATGACGACGGTGCGCGGGCCGCCGGGGAAGGCCAGGCTGTCCCGGCACTCGATCATGGCGTCGGTGGTGACCCACCGGTTGTTCCATATGAGGGTCGACTGGTCGTAATAGCCGCCCCACACGAACCGGTCCTCGGCCGGCGTCACCTGGTAGCCGCCGGCCCCGCCCAGCAGGGAGCTGAAGACGCTGGGCGAGTCCCACTCGGGAAAGCACAACCAGGCCATCTCGCCGTGCGGTCCGACCAGCACCCCCCGTTCACCGTCAGCCAGGAGGGCGTAATCGCGCAGGGCAAACGGGCGCGGGACCGTTGTCATCGGCGCCCGGTGACCACCCGGGCCCAGCGGCGGGCGTGCTGGGCCAGCCACACCTGCACACTCCGGTCGTGGGCCTGGTCGTCGAACTGGCCGCGCGCGCCCCGGTCAGCCCCATCGGGTCCGTCGAGCGGTTCGAACAGGTTGTCGGGCCGGTCCGGCGAGAGCGCCTGGTGCGTCTGCTGCGAGTCGAACCCGGTCCGGGCCAGGTAGCGATCCAGCAGGGCCGGCACCGCCCGGTTGGCCAGCAGGGTGGCGACGGTGCTGCCACCGACCCAGAACTCCCGGGCTTCGGGGTGGTCGGCGGCGAACACCACCGCCTGGCCGGCCACCTCCGGTTGGTAGATAGGCGGCACCGGCTGCGGCTGGCGGGGCAGGCGGGCACGCACCCAGCCAAACTGCGGGGTGTTGACGGCCGGCATCTGCACCGCGGTGACCCGCACCCGGCTGCCGTCGTGCCGCAACTCGCAGCGCAGCGACGAGGTGAACCCGTTGATGGCGTGCTTGGCGCCGCAGTAGGCGGATTGCAGTGGGATGCTGCGCTCGCCGAGGGCGGACCCGACCTGGACGATGACGCCCTGGTCGCGCTGACGCATGCGGCTGAGGGCGGCCATGGTGCCGTGCACGAAGCCGAGGTAGGCGACGTCGGTGACCTGGCGGAACTCCTCGGGGGTGATCTCCCAGAACGGGGCGAACACTGACGCGAAGGCCACGTTGACCCACACGTCGATGGGACCGAACCGCTCCTCGACCGTGCCGGCCGCCTGGTCCACCGCGTCGAAGTCCGAGACGTCCAGCGGCAGCGTCAGGGCTTGACCGCCGGCCCGCGTCACCTCGTGGCCGGCGCCGTCCAGGCCGCCGCGGCCGCGGGCCAGGAGCGCCACTCGGTCGCCCCGCCGGCCGAAGGCGACCGCGGCGGCCCGGCCGATGCCCGCCGACGCGCCCGTCACCACGACGGTCTTGGCGTCAGGCGGCGGCATAGCTCGCCGCGCGGTCCAGGTGGTCGGCCAGGCGGGAGGCCAAGGCCATGATGGTCAACGCCGGGTTGGCCGATCCCTGGGTGGGGCAGACGCTGCCGTCCGACACGTACAGGTTGGGCACCGCCCACACCCGCTGGTGCGAGTCGACCACGCTGTCGGCCGGCGAGGTGCCCATGCGCGCCCCGCCGATGAGATGGGCGTAACGCTGGATGGTGAGCACGTCCTGGGCGCCGGCGGCCTCCAGGATCTGGCGGATGACCCGGGTGGAGTAGTCGATGTTGGCCTTGTCATTGTCGGAGAGGCGGTGATCGAAGCGGGCGATGGGGATGCCGCGCTGGTCGGTCTCGTCGGCCAGGGTGACCCGGTTGTCGGCCTCGGGGAGCAGCTCGTTGAGCACCCCGACGGTGGCCCAGTGGTTGTAGTCCCGCATGTACTCGCGCAGCTCCCGCCCCCAATGCCCTTCGGCCAGCACGTGCTCGGCCCAGCCGATCGGCAACGGCGAGACCGTCTGGATGGAGAAGCCGCGGGCGAAGCCCCGGGCCGGATCGGTCTCGTAGTAGTCCTCCGACGACACCTCCGGCGGCGGGGCCTTGTACATGCGGACTTCGTCGGGCCACCGGCCGGCGGACTGCGACGCGCCTTGCACCATCACGTACCGCCCCACCTGGTCGTCGTCGTTGCCGACGCCGTGAGGAAAGCGGGCCGAGGTGGAGTTGAGCAGCAACCGGGGGGTCTCGATGGAGTAGCCGGCCACCGCCACCACCCGGGCCCGCACCAGGCGCTCGACCCCCTCGTCGCCGCGCAGGTAGGCGACCCCGGTGGCCCGGCCGCTGGCCTGGTCGATCTCGACCCGGGTGGCCATGCAGCCGGCCCGGATCTCGACGCGGTGGGCGAGGGCGTCCGGCAGGTGGGTCACGTAGGGGCTGGCTTTGGCGTTGACCTTGCAGCCCTGCAGGCAGTAACCGCGGTAGATGCAGTGGGGCCGGTTGCCGAACACCCCGTTGGTGATGGCGACCGGGCCGACCCGCATGCGGATCCCGAGCTTCTCGGCTCCCTCCCAGATGCGCAGGGCGGCGCCGGAGACGGGATGCGGCGAGTGGGGGTAGCGGTGCGGCTCCGGCCAGGGCCAGTCCTGGCCGGCCACGGGCAGCTCCTCCTCGACCCGCGCGTAGTGGCCCCGGACCTCGTCGTAGGTGATCGGCCAGTCGGCGCCGACCCCGTCGAAGCTGCGGGTGGCGAAGTCGCTGGGATGGAAGCGGGGGGTGTAGCCCGCGTAGTGGATCATGGATCCGCCGACCCCTCGGCCGGAGTTGTTTTTCCCCAGCTCGACCGGGTCGGCCCCGCCGACGATCCGTTTCTCCGTCCAGTACAGCGGGTGGCTGCCGGCCTCGTCGGACACCCAATCCTCGTCGGGGTGCCAAAACGGTCCGGCCTCCAGGATCACCACCTTCCACCCCTTCCGGGCCAGCCGCTGGGCCAGCACCGAGCCGCCGGCGCCGGCGCCCACCACGACCAGGTCGACCTCCTCGCCCTCGGGGTAGGTGGTCATGGTGTCCTCGCCGGGCAGGTCGCGGCGGTGGGGGTCGAGCAGGAAACGGGAGTCGTTGTCACCCGGGCCCACCGAGCCCTTGAGGAAGCGGCGGATCATCGGTCACCTGGCTGGGTCGCCGCGGCCGGATCCTCATTGGTGGCGCCCGGTTTCTCGAACGGCTCGAGGACGCTGACGGGGCCCAACCGCATGAACCCCCGGGGGTAGGCCGGCCCGCCGAAGCCGATCTCGTTCCACGCCCAGGGGTGGGCGTAGAAGGCGGAGACGATCTGGCGGGTGCACACCGACCAGGCCCGCTTGACCTCGAGCTTGTCCCACGACCCCCCGAGGAGATGGCCGTGGGCGAACTGGCCGACGAGGTCGTCGGCGTCCCCGGCCCGGAGGCCGGCGAACGAGTCGGCGCCGTAGCGGTCCGCGGCCGACTCGTCGAGCCCGGCCAGGACCAGCCGCCAGACGTCCCGGTCGTCGGGCAGGCCGTCGTACTGGTAGCCGTCCAGCTGGCCGGCGGCCAGGCGCCGGTCGATCAGCTCCAGCACCGGGATTCGGGGCGGGCCGTCCTGGGCGGTGCAGGTATCGCAGAACGCCCGCCCGGTGGCTGCTTCTCGAGGGGTGAAAAACGTGACCGGGTCGCCGTACTGGATTTGCATGCGCTGCTCGATGACGCGGCTGGTAGCGGGGTCCCACGTGCGGCGGGCGTCGAACACGTCGAAGTCCGGATAGCGGCCGACCATCTGGGGGGTCGTGCCGCGCCGCTGGCGCGGCAGCCAGTCCGGTTTGCGGGCCTGGCGGCCCGGCCGCAAGTTGGGCAGGTGGTCCGGTCGGGTCAGGTCACGGGGCGGCATCAGGCGTCACTTCTCGCGGCGCAGCACCGCGGCGAGCAGCCCCATGCCGCCGACCACGGTCATCAGTCCGGGGGCGGCGATCGGGGGACCCATGGGAACGTTGTAGGTGGCCAGCCGCCACCCGCCGGGCCGGCGGGCCACGCCTCGGGCGTGGAAGTATTCGCCCAGCAGTCCGTTGGCGGTGTAGATGACGGCCGTGATCGGCAGCGCCGTCTTGGCCCAGCGTTCGCTCTTCACCCCCATGATCCCGGCCACCATCACCGGCGGGGTCACCACGATGGGGCTCCACATCCACTTGTTGCCGAAGCTGGCCCGGTAGTGCTCGAAGTAGATCTCGGCCGTGGTCACCGCCGCCGCGGCGGCCGTGAGGCCGGACAGCGCTTTCTCGAAGCGGCCGTGCTCGACGTTGCGGAGGAGGCGGTCGATGCCGTAGGCGACCGCGGTCCGGCCGGATGCGACGTCGCATGCCTACCGGCCGGGGACGAACTCTTGCAGCACCTCGCGGACCCCGGCGAGGGTTCCCGACCAACCGTCGGCGGGATCTTTCACCAAGGATTTCATGAGCGCCTCGGCCTGCTCGAAGGTGACGTGGGGCGGGATCGGCGGCTCATCGGGGGTGGTGATGGCGTCGATGATCACGGGCCGGTCGGCCGCGAAGGCCTCCTCCCAGGCGGCGTCGATCTGGTCCACCTTCTCCACCTTGATGCCGCGCAGGCCGATCATCCGGGCCCACTCGTCGAAGGGCACGTACGGGATGGCCTGGCTCTCCTCGAAGCGAGGATCGCCGGACATGGCCCGCTGCTCCCACGTGACCTGGTTGAGGTCCTCGTTGTTGAGGACCAGCACCACCAGGCGGGGATCGTCCCACTCCTTGTAGTACTTGGCGGCCGTCAGCATCTCGCCCATACCGCCCATCTGCATGGCCCCGTCCCCCACCATGGCCACCGCCGCCCGGTCCGGGTAGGCAAACTTGGCCGCGATGGCGTACGGGACGCCCGGCATCATGGTGGCCAGGTTGCCGGAGAGCGAGGCCTTCATCCCGGTGCGGATCCTGACGTGGCGGGCGTACCAGTTGGCCGCCGAGCCCGAGTCGGACGACAGGATGGCGTTGTCGGGCAAGTGGCGCGACAGCGAGGCGAACAGCGCCTGGGGCCGGAGGCGGCCGTTGAGCTCAGTCGGCTCGGCCCGGCGCTCCATCACCTGCCACCACTTCTCCACCTCCTTGATCAGCGACTCCTGCCACGACCGGTCCGTCTTCGGGTGCAGGAGGGGCAGGAGCTCGGCCAGCGAGTCCTTGGCGTCGCCGATCAACGCCAGGTCCATCGGGTAGCGCAGCGACAAGTTGCGGCCGGCCAGGTCGATCTGGATGGCCTTGGCCTGACCTTCGCTCGGCAGGAACTCGGAGTACGGGAAGCTGGTCCCGACCATCAGCAGGGTGTCGGCCTTTTGCATCATGTCCCACGACGGCTTGGTGCCGAGCAGGCCGATGGCCCCAGTGCAGTAGGGCACGTCGTCGGGGACGACGTCCTTGCCCAGCAGGGCCTTGGCCACGCCGGCGCCGGTGGCCTGGGCGACGGACAGGATCTCGCCGGTAGCCCCTTTGGCCCCCTGCCCCACCAGCATGGCCACCCGCTCGCCCCCGTTGAGAATGTCGGCCGCCTGCTGCAGCTGGTCCCGGGTCGGGATGACCCGTGGCTTCCAAAAGCCGATGCCGGAGTGCACGGTGTGGGTCTTCTTGGGCTGTTCCGCCACGGCGTCCATCTCCTGCACGTCGGCCGGGAAGATCACGCAGGTCACCGTGCGCTCGGCCTGGGCCACCCGGAGGGCCCGGTCGACGACGTGACGGACGACCGACGGATCGTTGACCTGCTGGACGTAGGCCGACGCCACATCGGAGTACAGCTGCAGCAGGTTGACCTCCTGCTGGAAGTCGCCGCCCATGGCCCGCACGTAGGTTTGGCCCACGATGGCCACGACCGGCTGGTGGTCCAGCTTGGCGTCATACAGGCCGTTGAGGAGGTGGATGGCGCCGGGGCCCGAGGTGGCCATGCACACGCCGACCTCGCCGGTGTACTTGGCGTGACCGCAGGCCATGAAGGCCGCCATTTCCTCGTGCCGGGTCTGAATCAGGCGGAGCTGGCCGGGATCCTTGGCTTCGAGCCGGCGCATGGCGCCCATGATCCCGTTGATGCCGTCGCCCGGGAAGCCGTAGATCTTGGAGACCCCCCATTCCCGGAGGCGGGCGCAGAGGTAATCAGCTGCGGTGGTGCTCATCGTCGTCCTCCTCGAGAAAAGTCGCCAAGTGCTAGCTACCCGGTCGTCGCCCCGCGAACCGGGGTAGGACGGCAGTATCGAATCGCTGCACGTGGACGGCCTCGAGGCCGGCGCCTACCGGATCCCGACCGATCAGCCCGAGGCGGACGGCACCCTGGCATGGGACCACACCGACGTGGTGGTCGTCCGGGCTTCCGCCGGCTCGGTGGTCGGTACCGGCTGGACGTACGGCTCCGGCGCCTGCGTCGAAGTGATCCGCTCGGTGCTGGCGGCACAGGTGGACGGTCTGGATCCGCTCGACGTGGCCGCGGCCCACGAGCGAATGCTGCGGGCGGTACGTAATCTGGGCGGCCCCGGGCTGGTGGCCATGGCCATCTCGGCGGTGGATATCGCGCTGTGGGACTTGAAGGCCCGGATGGTGGGGGTGCCCCTGTCTGGTCTGTTGGGTCGGGTCCAGCCGTCCATCCCGGTGTACGGCAGCGGCGGCTTCACCACCTACGACTCGTCCACCACCGCCCGCCAACTCGAGCACTGGGTCGGCACCGATGGCGTGGGGGCGGTGAAGATCAAGATCGGCGAATCGTGGGGCACCGAGTGGCGGCGCGACCTGGAGCGGGTGGCCCTGGCCCGGAAGGTCATCGGGGATGAGGTGGAGCTGTTCGTCGACGCCAACGGCGCGTACACCGTGGGGCGGGCCGCCCGAGTGGGCCGGGAGATGGTCGAGGGAAGCGGGGTGGCCTGGTTTGAGGAGCCGGTGTCCTCGGACGACCTGGACGGCTTGGGCCAGCTGCGGGGTCGACTGGCCTGTGACGTGGCGGCCGGCGAGTACGGCTTCGACCTGGCCTACTTCTCGCGCCTGCTCACCGCCGGCGCGGTGGACTGCCTACAGATCGACGTCACCCGTTGCGGCGGCTACACGACCTGGCTGGGGGTGGCGGCGTTGGCGGCGGCCCGCAACCTCCAGGTGTCGGGCCATTGCGCGCCGAGCCTCCACGCCCAGGTGGCGGTGGCCGTCCCCAACGCCCGGCACATCGAGTTCTTCCACGACCACTGCCGGGCCGATGCGATGCTGTTCGACGGGGTGCTCGACGCCAGGGACGGGGTGCTGACGCCGGATCCGGACCGGCCCGGTCACGGCATGACGCTCAAAGTGCCCGATGCCGAGCAATTTCGCCTCCTGTAGCCGTTTGGCGGTCCGGTGGCTCGGGTAGCTCGCCGCGTATGGCACAAGAACTTCACGGCAGGCGGATCGCTTTCGTGGTGGCCAACGAAGGCATCGAACAAGCCGAACTGACCAGCCCCTGGCAGGCGGTGGAGGAGGCCGGCGGCCAGCCGGTGCTCGTGGCCACCGAGTCCGGTCAGGTGCAGGCGTTCAATCATCTGGACAAGGCCGACACCTTCGACGTCGACCTCACCACCTCCGAGGCGGTGGTCGACGACTTCGACGGGCTGGTGCTGCCCGGCGGGGTCGCCAACGCCGATCAGTTGCGCGGGGATCCGGCCGCCGTCGGCCTGGTCCGGGAATTCTTCGATACCGGCCGGCCGGTGGCGGTGATCTGCCACGGGCCGTGGGTGATCGTGGAAGCAGACCGGGTCCGGGGCCGAACCCTCACCTCCTGGCCCACCCTGCAGACCGACATCCGCAACGCCGGCGGCACCTGGGTCGACGAGAAGGTCCAGGTGTGCGAGGACGGCCCCAACGTCTTGGTGAGCAGCCGCAAACCCGACGACCTGCCGGCCTTCAATCCGGCCATGCTCGAGGCCTTCGCCAACTGGAAGACCCTGTCGGACGCCGACAAGCAGGACCGCCGCTTCGGGCAGGCCGCCCGCCAGAAGGAGGAACGGCTCGACGAGGCCCTCGCCGCCAACGAGCCGTTGCCCGAGGACGAGCCGGCCGACGCCCGCCCTCCGGTTGGCGGCAAGGCCCCGCCGATGTAGGTCGCCGGCACCGAGGCGTTTGCCTCAGGAGCAGCGTTTGCCTCAGGAGCAGATGGTGAACGTGTTAGACCCCCTGATCTTGAGAGTGACGGCCCGAAGATCGCCGGGGTGATGGGCGAGCATGGGCCCCTGAGGACCGGAGAACAGGACGTAGGAGCCCTCAGATGTCCAGTGGGCGGAGCCGCCGGGAGTGCGGACGGGGGTGACAACCCGGTCCTGGCCCGGCGATGACGAAGCGGGGTCGCGGATGTGGAGCGGGCACTACCCCCTTCGAACAGCCGCCTGCTGCCAGCCAGGCCGCCTTCCGACCGTTGTCTCCCACCACTGCCGTGGCGTGACCGAGCGCCGGGCCCACCGGGTGGCAGGGGCGAATCTGCGCAGTAGATTCGACCGGAAGAGCCTTCCGTCCGATATATTGAGCACACCAAGGATGGAGGTGTGGTGAGGCGAGCTCATGCCTATTCGAGGCGTACGCAGGACCAGGTGAAGCTCTTGGGTCTGGAGATCGCTCGGGGTCGTCGCGCTCGTCGCTGGACGTCCGCTCAACTGGCCGAGCGTGCCGGCATCTCCCGTGGCACGTTGTCGGCGGTGGAGTCTGGCACTCCCACGGTGGCCTTGGGGGTTGTGTTCGAGCTGGCCAACCTGGTCGGCTTGGACCTTTTCGGCGCGGATCGAGCTGACCTCAGTGGGATGGTGGCCCGCGCCCAGGACCGCCTGAAGCTGCTACCGGCGGCGGTCCGTCACCGGCCGGTCGAACTGGACACGGACTTTTAGCGATGGCTGCTCCCGAGTCCGCCTACGTCTGGGTGTGGTTGCCCGATGCCACCGAGCCGGTGGTAGCCGGTGTCGTCACCTTGGCCGGGGGACGCCACGTGTTCGGCTACGCCCGCTCCTACCTGGAGAGGGACGACGCCATCGCTCTCTACGAGCCGGAGCTGCCTCTCCGGGCCGGGCCGATCGAACCCGTGGCCGACCTTACGGTGGCCGGCTGTCTGCGCGACGCCGGTCCTGACGCCTGGGGTCAGCGACTGATCGCGGAGCGGATGCGGGAAGGCCAGACCCGCTGGGTTGACGACGGAGACGAGCCGAGCCTGCTCACCACGTTGTTGGAGTCAGACTCGGACCGCATCGGCGCCCTGGACTTTCAGAACAGCGCCACCGACTATCAGGCGCGGACCGGACCGGCGACGCTCGATCAGCTGGTCGGGGCCGCCACCGCCTTCGCCGAAGGCAAGCCCCTCGGCCCGGGCCTTGATGCCGCCCTTTTGCACGGCACTTCGGTGGGCGGCGCCCGACCGAAGGTGCTCGTCGCCGCGGACGGACGTCCGGGCTGGATCGCCAAACTGTCGCTGAGCACCGACCCCTACCCGGTGGTCGGCTCCGAAGCGGCTTGCATGTCTCTGGCCGCGGCGTGCGGGCTCAATGTCGCCGGCGTCGAGGTCCGGGAAGTGCTCGGCCGTCAGGTGCTGATGGTCGAACGTTTCGACCGCACCACCACACCGGGCCAGCGACGTCTTATGGTCTCCGCTCTCACGCTTTTGCACTTGGACGAGCACACCGGTCGCTACGCGACCTACCCGGACCTGGCCGATGTGATCCGGGCCCACTTCGATGAGCCGGACGCAACGCTGCACGAACTGTTCTGCCGTGTGGTTTTCAACATCTGCATCTCCAACACCGATGACCATGCCCGCAACCACGCCGCATTCTGGGACGGAAGCCGCGACCAGCTGACCCTCACGCCTGCCTACGACCTGTGCCCGCAACTGCGCTCTGGAGACACCGCCACCCAGGCCATGGCCATCACGCCCGACGGCCGCAAAGGCAGCCGGCTCGGACTGTGCATCGAAGCGGCCGATGTGTTCCACCTGACCCGATCCGAGGCCATCGACATCATCGAGCGGCAGTTGACCGTCATCGCAGAACGGTGGCCGGCGGCCGCCGAAGCCGCCAGGCTCGCCGAACGAGAGGCCCAAGCCATGTGGGGCCGACAGATCCTCAACCCAGCGATCCACTACAGCGACTACTGACGTCACCGCCGACGGACCGCTCTAGGGTCTATACGGGGTCCCCCACAGCATCAGTCGATCGCCGGGCTCGCAGGCACCGGCTGGAATCCGCTTCGGTCATGCGATAGTGAAGGTGTTGGAGCCCCTGATCTTGAGAGTGATGGCCCGAAGATCGCCGGGGTGATAGGCGAGCATGGGCCCCTGAGGACCGGAGAACAGGACGTAGGAGCCCTCAGGCGTCCAGTGGGCGGAGCCGCCGGCCGTGCGGACGGCGATGTTGCTGTGGGGGATCAGGGTGACCTGCAGGGTCGTCATGTCCACCATGGCGAGCTGCGCCTGAGGTTGGCGACTGTCGGGTCCCGCTACGAAGGCGGCCAGCTGCGTTCCGTCAGGCGACAGGGCTCCACCCGGCAGGAATCCATCATGCCCAGGCGGAGGGGTGACAACCCGGTCCTGGCCGGGCGATGACGAAGCGAGGTCGCTTACGTGGAGCGGGCACTGACCCCTCGAACAGCCGCCTGCTGCCAGCCAGGCCGCCTTTCGACCGTTGTCTCCCACCACGGCCGTGGCGTGACCGAGCGGCGGGCCCAGTCGAACAGAACCACCCTGCGGCGGCCCCCAGGTATGCAACAGGCCGTCCGGTCCGGTGGCCAGGGTTTGGGTCACCGGCTGATAGCCGGCAGGAAGCTGCCAGGCTGGGCCAGCGGCCGGACCTCCGCCTTGGAGATCGACGTATTGGGCGGTCACGATCCCTCGGCCGACGTCGCGTTGCACCCCGACCACCCCCGGCCACAGCATGGGAAACAGCCGATCGGCGCGAACCAGCATCTTCGGTGGGCCTCGGAACGGCGGGGCCAGAAGGTAGGCCGTGCCGGCATGCACGAAGACGACCCCGGCCGATGTCTGCAACGGAGGACCGCTCGGAGCGGCGAGCGGGTCGACCTCGTGGTAGCCGTTGAGCGCGACGACTCGCACGCCGTCGCTTCCTGTGTAGATGACGCTGTCGGTACACGCCCGGCAGGGCCAGCTCGGAATGCTGGGCGGCGGGCCGGGAGGTCCCCGGAAGCCAGGTCACGGCCACGCCTATGAGGGTTGCGGTCGTGGCGATGAGGGCGATCCCGATCGCCCTGGCTCGGCGTGAGATCCGCGGCGGCCGCCTGACATCTGGCACCGTGGCCGGCGCAGGCTCCGGTCCCGACGGCGGCGCGATCGGCTCCTCGGGGATCAACACGGCATTGTCGACGCTCGCCCCACACATCTGGCAGCGGGCCGCCCACTCCGACACCGCAGTCCCACAGTTCGTGCAGCGCAGCACAGCTACGAGTGTGGCCGCTTCCCGTAACCGACGCTGGTCGCGGCGTGTCTGCTGTCGACGCGGTGCCCCGGTCAGTAGATCACGACGGCGTAGCCGTCTTGGCCACCGGAGCCGGCGCTGGGGTCGATGCTTCCGGGGTCTGTGGTACCGGACGCTCCTCTGCTCAGGTTGCTACCGTTGGCGCCAGCGCCGCCGTCGCGTTCGAATCCGTTCGAGCCGGCGTCGCCAGTTCCACCAGCGCCGTAGTTACCGTTGGCAGTAACGATCCCGGCGCCGCCTCCGGCCCCGGCGTGGGCTTGGAGGAGCCAGGTCGTGCCTTGCATGATTCCGGAGCTGCTGCCCGCGGTGCCGGCGGTCCCATTATTCGCAAGTCCCGCGGCGGTAATGGTGACGGTACAGGTGACCGCGGTGACAAGTCTTGACGGTCTTCTCATGCAACGTCCTCGCTGTCCGGTGGGTAGGTGCACAAGCGCGCAGTAGATGCGCGGATGGCTCAGGCGGGGGTGACTGCCGCGGTGGTGACCCGATGGCCGGGAACGGCCACCAGGGTGCGGACCGCTTCGGCCAGACCTACGAACAAGACCGCGAAGGCCACGATGACGAGCGCTTTGGTGCCGGTACCGAACCCGGCTCCCTCACCGATGGCGCCGATGACGATGGCGGCTGCGGCCCAGCGCGGGGCGCCCACCTTGGTGGCGGCGATACCGAGCAGGGCCAGGCCGATGTCGCCGATTATCTGGAGCGGTTCGAGGGCGGACATCGCTGCGCTCGTCTGGATGTGGTGCAGTGTCGCTGTCGCATGAGCCGGGTCAAGTCCGCCGACGATGGTCGGCGCGGCGGCGCCGACGCCGGTTACGAACAGGACGATGAGCGAGCCGAGCACTCCCAGCACGCCGCCGGCGACCACCAGGTTCGATGCATGAGGGGCGAGCGAGAGCGCGAGCCATACGATCCCGGCCGTGAGCAGCACCACCGCGATGGCGCTGAGCGCGATACCGAAGATCATCGCCCCGCGATGGGCGGTGAGCGCGGCGACCTGTTTGGCCGCGTCATCGGATATCGTCGGTCGCACCAATGTGGCGACGATCACGAGGATCGGTGCGGCGAGCAGGGCGCCGGCGCCGGTGAGGGTGCTTTTCGAGAGCATCATCTTCCTTTCGGTTGGTGTGACTTCAGTCGGTTGGTGTGACTTCAGGCTGACTGCGCGGAGGCGCCCCGACAATCCGGCCCGCCCCCGAGTTGCGTAGGGTTTTCCTCCAAATCGCCAGCCGGCACCGGGGCCGCCGAGATCGGCGGTCCGAGCGGCCTTCCCCAGCCCGCCGCCAGTCGGGATAGTTCGCCCACATCGGGGGGTCCTTGCACGGATGCGAGGTAGGCGCTCTGGGCCGCGAAGAACTCCTCGATGCCACCGGGCACGGCCACCCCGAAGATGCGCACCGGGTCCGGCCCGGCGTTGGCGAAGGTGTGCGGGGTGCGCCGGGGTATCCACGCGAACGACCCGGCTTCGAGGGGGTGCCGATCCTCGCCGATCTGCACCAGCAGCTGCCCGGCCGCGACGTAAAGGCACTCGTCGGTGCTGTCGTGCAAATGCAGCGGCGGCCCCGACGCCCACGGGGGCAGGGTGTCCTCTACCGCAGTCAGGGCCCCGCCGGTGTCGGCGACGCCGGCCTTGATGGTCGGCCAGGTGCCGGGATGGCTGCGTTCCTGCCCGGCGACGAGCACGTATGGGACGGGAGCACTGCTCATTTCGAGCCTCCTGAGAGTTCTACATTGCTGAGTAGAGTCTTACTCTACTCAGAAGCGCGGTACTGTCAAATGATGACTTCGCCGTGGAGAACCCAGCAGGCGGCCGCTACTAAGCGGCAGATCGCCCTGGCCGCCCGGCGCCGGTTCGCGGCCGACGGATACGCCGCCACCACCATCGAAGCCATCGCGGCCGAAGCCGGCGTGGCCACCGCCACCGTGTACAAGGCCTTCGGCACCAAACGGGCCATGGCCGGGGCGCTGAACGAGCTGATCGACGAGGAGGCCGGGATCCACGGCTTTAGAGATGACATCGCCACCGCTGCGGATCCGTGGGAGCTGCTCCACCTCGCGGTGCAGCTCTCGCGCAGCCTGTTCGAGCATTGCGGCGACATCATCGCCGCGGTGCACGGCGCCGCCGCGGTGGAGCCTGACTTCGCCGGCGTCTACGCCGAAGGCCAGCGCCGCCACGCCGCCGGCACGAGCTTCGTCGCTGAACGGCTCGCGGCCATGGGCGCCTTACGTGACGACCTAGACCCGGCCGCGGTGGCCGGCATCATCGGCATGTACGCCCACGACCAGACCTTCGCCATGCTCACGGCTCACTACGGCTGGACCCTTGACCAGTGCGAACAGCGGCTCACCTCACAACTCTGCGAAGTACTGCTCGGCGCCCCCAGCCGCCCACCCGGCTCGGACCGGAGGTCAACTCCGACCCGGCCACGACGACCACGCCGGGTGCCTCGCAATCTGGACTAGTACACGCCGGCGTCGGCTGGTAAGTGTGCGTCAGGGTCGCTACAAACCAGGTGAGACACCCACCCCGGACTACCAGCACCGCAAACGACCACCCTATTTTGCGGCGCGCCCTAACCTTCGTCGTCGTGGTGGGTGAGCATCACCACCCCCGTCTGGGACCGTTCCTCCTTGATCGCATGGGCGGCCTCGATCCCGTCCATCGAATAACTCGGCGGCATCTTGATATCCATCAAGACCACGTCCGGCCGCAGCCGCCGCGCCTCGGCCAGCACGCTGTCGAGATCCGACGCGACCCCGACCACCTCCTTAGCTCGAGCGCCCGATGCTACGTCGGACTTCGGTCGGCCTCGTCGGCGACCGCGGAGTGCCGCTGATGGTGCGAGAGCTCCTCAACGGCCCTCGCCGGGTACATACGGCGATCGGCGTACCCCAAGACGCCCGTGTACCGCGGTGGGCGTACGAGAAGAACCGATCCTCGGCCGACGACACATCCCCCGATCGATCGCACAATGATCCCATGGCTCACGCCCTGCGAAACGACTCGTCGAAGTACCGCACCGCTGGATCGACCACGGCCCGTCGAGTGGGGGCGCTGATGGCCCTCGAAGCCGGTTCCCTCGCGGTCGCTTCCGCCTTGCACCTGTCGGGGCAAGTGCACGGCCGATCCGCGCCATTCGACGCGGACCATGCCGGCGTCGCCGAGGCGATCATCGGTGTCGTTCTCGCCGTGGGCGCCCTCACCATGTTTCGAAGCCCGCTACGGGCCCGGGCGGTAGGGATCGTGGCGACGGGTTTCGGTGTTATCGGTTTCCTGGTCGGCCTGAGCATGACGGCGCGCGGCGGTGACGCTCCCGATATCGCCTACCACCTCACCGTGCTTCCCCTGCTGGTCGTCAGCCTCGTCGTGCTTCTGCGATCCGACGGACGTGCGGCCAGCCCGACGGATCATCAGTCCGTCGCATCGTCGCAGGCGCACGATGAGTCAGGCCGGATCGAGCGAGATGAAGGAGATAGAGATGCCCGAAGTCGGGGCCGTCGACGTTGACGCGCTGTCCGAGACAACAGTGACCTATAGGACGATGTCCGTCTCGCCGCAATGCGACGCCACCGGCGAGATTGACGAGGAAGAACCCGGCCGCCACAACGATACGGTCGCGAGTGTCGATGAGAGCCGGCGGGTCCTCCTTTTTCCATGTGGTGTCGGGCAACCTGGACCCGATCGAGAGCGTCTCGCCGAGTCGCTCTGGATCCCAGACCATCTTTGCTCTAGATATGTGACCAGAAGTGCTCTAGAATATAGAGCGTGCCCACCAACCCATTCCGCTACACCAAGCCGGTCGGGGCCACCGATCTCATCGACCGGGCGGACGAAATCCGGGCCCTGCTGCGGCTGGCCGGCGAGGGCAACAACGCCCGGCTGGTCGCCCCTCGCCGCTACGGCAAGACCTCGCTGGTGAACCGGGTGCAGGCCGATCTCGATCACCGCAAATGGATACCGGTCTACGTGGACCTCTTCGGCGTGGTCACCCTCGAGGACATCGCGGAGCGCATCGAGCGGTCCTACACCACCCAGCTCACGGGTCGCCTGGGCCGGTGGTGGACCAGCGTGGTCCGCACCCTCCACCCGGTCATCACCGTCGGGGGCGGCCCCCTGCCCGCGTCCGGCCGGGTCGAAGTGTCCGTGCCGGCCGCCTCGCTCCTCGATCGCCTGGCTCTCCCCCGCCGGATCTACGACAAGCACGGGATGCGCACCCACATCGCCTTCGACGAGTTCCAGGAGCTGGTCACGGTGGGCCACAACGCCGACGCCATCCTGCGCAGCGAGATCCAGCACCACGGCGACGCCGCCAACTACCTCTTCGCCGGCAGCCACGTGGGGATGATGGACGCCCTCTTCGCCGACCGCCGCAAGGCCTTCTACGGCCAGACCGCCCCGGTGGTGCTCGGTCCCCTCGCGGCCGACGACCTTGGCGAGTACCTGAGCGACCGGTTCGGCGCGACCGGCAAGACCGTCGACGACGACGCGCTCGGCCAGCTGCTCGACTTCGTACAGGGCCACCCCCACCGGGCCATGCTGGCCGCCCACCACCTCTGGGACACCGTCCCCGACGGCGGCCGGGCGGAACTGGCGAACTGGGATACCGCCCGCGAGCAGGTCCTGGTCGCCCTCAATGACGAGTACACCCAGCTGTGGGACGGGTTGTCCGCGGCCCAGCGCCGGGTGCTGCTCGACGTGGCCCACGGCCGCCCCCCGTACCGATCCGAAGGCGCCCGAGGGGCGGTCGTCAAGAACGCCCTCGCCCACCTCCACGCGTCCGGCGTCGTCAGCCGCGTCGACGCTCGCCGCCCCAGCTGGCGCCTCGTCGACCCGGTGCTCGCCACCTGGCTCACGCCCCGACCAGCGGCGCGCGAGTAGCTGGTCCGGGATCGCCCAACTCAACGACGCGCAAGTGCAGATGGCTGCCGATCACGAGCGCCGGGAGGTCCGGTTCGCTGCCCGCGAGTTCGGCGATGAGCGATCGGGTCGCGTCCAGTTCGAGCCGGACCCCGGGCTCTTCGACCCACTCCTGGACGAGGTCGAGGCCCTCCTTGTACTCGGGGGTCCACACAGTCGCGACGACATTCCGGACTCCGGATCCTTCCGGGCAGTGCCCGCCAGATCGTCGAGCATCTTGAGGAGCCGCGAGCCGTCGAGCTCGGCGGGTCGGCCGCTCACTCCGGCTCGGTCCGCCTGAGCGTGCGGTTCACGGCGGCGTTAGCTGTCAGGAAGCCCTGGTAGGCGAGCTCTCGATGTAGCACCCTCTCGTGTACGAGGCCGATCAGCTCGTCGCCAAGGCGCGCACCGGTGCCGTCCAGCCCTTCACTTGGTGAGGCCCCGTGCTGTCACGGATCAGCAGCGAGGCTGGCACCGTGACCGGCTGAAGATGCGGGGGCGGCCCGACGCCGAGTTGGCCGACCAGGGCGCCGAAGGCAGCATCGGCAAGTGCGGTGGGGTGGGTGTCCACCAGGGTCACTGACGGGTGCCAGTAACGGAAGAGGGGTGCGTCCTCGAATCCGATGAGGCTGAGCTCGCCGGGCAGTGGTATCTGGCGTTGGGCCAGGGTCTGGACCACTCCGAAGAGGGCTTCGTGGTTGGCGACCAGCAGGGCGCTGCATTTCGGTCTGGCTGATAGCGCGCTTTCGATCGCGGACGAGCCCCAGTCCGGTTCGAACGGCCCCCGGAAGATCGTCTCCGGTTCGACTGCGAGGCCGGCCTCTTCGAGTGCCTGGCAGTAGCCCCGGAAGCGCTCCCGCCCCGAGTGCACCCCTTCCGGGCCGCCGATGAAGGCGATGCGGCGGTGCCCGATCTCCAGTAGGTGGCGCGTGGCCGCGGCCGCCCCGGCCCGATCGTCGTTGAGGACGGTGGGCACATGCAAGCCTCGCACCCGGCGGATCATGGCCACTACCGCCGTACCGCTGCCGTGGAGCTTCTGCAGTAGTGCGGGGTCCCGGGTGCTGGGCATGATCAGCAACCCCTCGACGCGGTGGTCCACCAGGGCGTTGATCACTTCGGTCTCACGGCTGCTGTCGCCCTGGGTCACGGCCATCAGCACCTGGTAGCCGTGCTCGTGCGCCGAGGAGTGGACTCGCTCCACCACTCGTTGGATAGAGGCGTTGACCAGGTTGGTGACGACCAGACCGAGCAGGCGGGAAGTGCCGCCCCGCAGCGCCCGGGCGGCCGGGTCGCCTCGGTAGCCGAGGGCCGCCGCCGCGGCCGTTACGGCGTCCCTGGCGGCGGGCGACACGGCCGGGTGACCGCTCAGCGCCCGGCCGGCCGTCGACCGCGACACGCCGGCGGCTCGGGCCACTTCGGTCAAGGTCACGTTCATAGGGGCTCCCGAGCTTCGAGCGTTTACAGGGCGTTCACACCGCGGTCTTGATCTCGCAATGCTACTCGGAGATCCTTGGGATCGTTCCCATTTGGGATCGTTCCCATGACCGCCTGCCCCACCAACCCGGACGTCTCGGGACCAGCTTCGGAGGATCCATGACCATTTCGATGACCCGCAAGCAGGCCGCCGGGGCTGGTTTCATCGGCTTGCTGCTCATGCTGTCGGCGTGCGGCAGCTCGAGCTCGAAGGCCTCCAGCAGTTCGACGGCGCTGAGCGCCGGATCCTCGGCGACGATCGCTGCCGGTGGCTCGTCTGGCTCCCTCAGCGCGGTGCAGCAGGCGCTGGCCGCCCACCAGGCGGTACCCGCCTTCCAGGCGCCCGGTCCGGCCATCAATGTGGCGTCGCTGAAGGGCAAGACGGTCTATTCCATCCCGCAGAGCTCCGCCATCCCGTTCCTGGCCACCACGGAGCAGGCGGAGGCGGCTATCGCCAAGCATTATGGCCTCAACTTCGTCGAGTACCCCACGCAAGGCACGCCGGACGGCTGGATCCGGGGCATCGGCCAGGCCGTGGCCACTCACGCCAGTGGTCTGCTGCTCAACGCCCTGGACCCGCGCCTGGTCGGTCCGCAGCTCCAGCAGGCCAAGTCGGCCGGTATCGCCATATCGTCGGCGCAGTTCTTCGATCTTTCCCAGACCGCCCAGGCCCCATCGACGCTCGGCGCGGTCCGGGCGGACGACTTCACTGAGGCGGCCAAGCTGGAGGCTGACTGGACGATCTCCGATACCGGCGGGCACGCCGATGTGGTGGTGGTCGAGAACCAGGAGCAGCTGTCCACCGTCGCCATGGTCGACGCCCTCAAGTCGGAGTTCGCGCAATACTGCCCGTCCTGCAAGGTGCAGTATCTCAACGTCCCCTCGACCGACTGGGCGACCAAGATCCAGCCCGACGTGCAGTCCGCCCTGGCTGCCGACCCGGGAATCAACTACGTGATCCCGATCTACGACCCCATGTCGCAGTTCGTCATCCCGGCCATCACGGCCGCCGGCAAGACCGGATCCGTGCACATCGCCACCTTCAACGGCACCCCGTTCGCCCTGAAGGATCTGGCTCAGGGCAACGTCATCCGCATGGACATTGGCGAGAACCTGGACTGGCTGGCGTCGGCCAACATGGACGAGGTCTTCCGGGCCATGCTCGGACAACCGGGAGTCAGCAACGAGCACACCGCGCTGCGCGTCTTCACCAAGGACAACATCTCCGACACCGGCAACCCGCCCGCTTACAACCTGGGCTTCGGCTCCGCCTACACCAGCGGATACCGGCAGCTGTGGGGCAGCGGGACGTGACCGACGCGGCCCTCGACGCCAGAGGGCTGACGAAACGCTTCGGCGGCGTCGCCGTTCTCGATCAGGTCGACCTGACCCTCCGGCGAGGCGAGGTCCACGGGCTTCTCGGAGAGAACGGATCAGGCAAGTCGACCCTCATCAAGGTGCTGTCCGGGTTCCACGTCCCCGACGCCGGAGAGCTGCGGGTGCAGGGCCAGCCGCTGAGCTTCCCACTCGAGTCCGGCCGTCCCGGCGAGCTGGGGCTGCGCTTCGTCCATCAGGAGCTGGGGTTCGTGCCCGGTCTCACCGCGGCCGAGAACTTCCATCTGGGTTCCTTGGCCAATGGCACCTCCGGGTGGTGGACGTCCGGCCGCTCGCTGGAGGCCTCGACCGCCCGGGTCCTCGAGGAGTACGGGATCTCCCTCGACCCCCGCCGGGCCGTCCGCGACCTCTCGTCGATCCAGCGGGCCCTGCTGGCCGTCGTCCGAGCAGTGCACGACCTCCCCAGGGGACGGGGCATCCTGGTGCTCGACGAACCCACCGTCTTCCTCCCCGGCAAGGACGTGGACGACCTGTTTGCTCTGGTTCGTCGGGTGGTCGCCGAGGGCGGCGCGGTGCTCCTCGTCTCCCACGACCTGGACGAGGTCAGGGAGGTCACCGACCAGATTTCGGTGCTGAGGGACGGCCGCCTGGTCGGGAGCCGGCCCACGGTCGAGGCCAGCACCGAGGACCTGGTGCATCTCATTGTCGGCCGCAGCGTTCACACCGCGGAGCCACCGGCGCCTGCACCCGGCAACGGGGCCGGGCCGGCCGCCCTGCGGGTGGAGGGATTGCGCGGATCGGAGCTGGTGGACGTGACCATGCAGGTGGCGGCCGGCGAGATCGTCGGCGTGGCAGGCCTCGAGGGGTCCGGGGCCGAGGAGCTGCCCTATCTGGTCTTCGGTGCCCGACGCGCCCGGTCGGGCCGGGTGTCGGTGCGAGGCCGGCCGATCGACCTCACCCGGATGACTCCGGCTCGGGCGCTGCGAGCCGGGATGGTCCTCATCCCGGCTGACCGGCGACGCCTGGCTGGCCTGGTCCGCCTCAGCGTCGAGGACAATGTCACCCACCCCCGGCTCCGTCAGTTCCGGATCGGCCCGTTGCTGAGCGGCCGGGCGCTGCGACGCGACGCCGAGTCGATAATCCGGCGATTCGATGTCAGACCGCCCCGGCCGGAGCAGTCGTTCGGGACCCTGTCCGGGGGCAACCAGCAGAAGGCGGTGGTGGCCAAGTGGCTATGCGTGGAGCCGCTGGTGCTGCTGTTGCACGAACCCACCCAGGGCGTCGACGTCGGTGCCCGCCAGCAGATTCTCACCTATCTCCGGGCGGCCGCCGCCGAGGGGCGGGCCGTGATCTGCGCCAGCTCCGACTTTGCCCAGCTGGCCACGTTCTGCCACCGGGTGCTGGTGTTCCGGCGGGGACGCCTGGCCACCGAGCTGTCCGGTGCATCGCTGACCAAAGAGGCCATCACCGAGGCGTGCCTGGCCGAGTCTCCCGTCGCCGAGGAGGTCGCAGGATGATCCGCATAGAACCCAACACCGCCACCGCGGCCGAACCGTCGCGGGCGGACTCGGCTCCCCGTCGAGCCGATCCGAAGGTCGCGCTTCGGCTGCAGCAGTTCGGCCTCCCGCTGGCGTGGCTCGCCCTCATCATCGGCTTCAGCATCCTGCGCCCCCACACCTTCCCGACGGTGGCCAACGCCGCCAATATCCTCGGATCGCAGGCGGTCATCGCGGTGCTGACCCTCGGCGTGCTGCTGCCCATGACTACCGGGGACTTCGACCTCTCGGTGGCGTCCAACCTGACCCTGTCGGCCATGTTGACCGCCATTCTGAACGTCAATGCCGGCTTACCCATCCTGGTGGCGATGGCGGTGGCGTTGGCGGTCGGGACGGGGATCGGGCTGGGCAACGGGGTGCTGACGACCTGGCTGGGCATCGACCCGTTCATCGTCACCCTCGGCTCGGGCACGGTCGCCAACGGGGTGACGCTGTGGGTCAGCCACTCCAATACCATCAGCGGAGTCTCCCCCTCGCTGACCGGGGCCGTCGTCGGCCACCGCCTGCTGCAGATCCCCCTCGAGTTCTATTACAGCCTGGCCGTGTGCGTGATCATATGGCTGCTCCTGGAGCGCACGCGGAGCGGAAAGCTGCTGCTCGTCGTCGGTCAGGGGCGCACCGTGGCTCGCCTCTCGGGCATACGAGTTTCCCGCGTGCGCATCGCGGCCCTGGCGGCGTCCGGCACGGTGGCCGCCCTGGCCGGCGTACTTTACGCCGGCACGTCGGGGGCCGCCGACCCGACCTCGGGCACCCAGCTGCTCCTGCCGGCGTTCGCCGGGGCGTTCCTTGGCGCCACCACCATCCGCCCCGGACGGTTCAACGCCTGGGGCTCCTTCATCGCGGTGTACTTCCTGGTCACCGGGATATCGGGCCTGCAGATGCTCGGAGCCGACAGCTACGTCCAGGATCTCTTCTACGGAGGCGCCCTGATCGTGGCCGTTGGGTTGTCCCGGTTGGTGCGCCGGCGGGAGGCGCTCAACGAGGACGCCCAGTGAGTCCTGCCTCGGAGCGTCCCCGCCTGCTCATTCAGGGCGGGCCCATCCTGTCTGGTGCCGCCGACGGCTGGATCGACGATGGCTACCTAGTCGCCGACGGAGGCTGGATCACCCAGGTGGGTACCGGTAATCCTCCCGAGGCCAAGGAAGGCCAGATCCGCGTCGATCTCGACGGCCGCCGTCTGCTGCCCGGCCTGGTGGACAGCCACTTTCATTTGGTCAGCCGATCCGCGGCGGAGATCGATGAGGATTTGGTCGCCAGCGGGATGATCGAGGGGGTCGTCACGGCAGTCACCCGCTTGGCCGGGGGTGTGACCACGGTGCGCGATTGCGGCTGCCGCCACCACGGCATCCACCGGCTGCGGTGGGCCATCGACGCCGGTCTGGTCCCAGGGCCGAGGGCGGCAGTCGCGGGACGCAACCCGACGACTGCTCTCGCCCCCGACCACTGGCGGAACGTCGTAGCCGAGGGGGCGAAAGGGATGGCCGCCGCGGTGGAGGCCGAGCTGTCGACCGGGGCCGACTTCGTGAAGCTCATCCTGGCCCACGCCGAGGACCCGAGCGACTGGGCCCGGGTTACCAGCTACCTCGACGACGAGGAATTGGCGGCCGGGGTGGCCGCCGCCCACTCCGCCGGCGCCCGCATCGGGGTGCACTGTGAGGGATGGGACGAGGCCCGCCGGGCGGTCGACGCCGGAGTCGACGTGCTCGACCACGCCCCCCTCCTTGATCGGGCCACCGCTGTCCGGATGGCCACCCAGGGCACGGTGTACGTGCCCACTATCTGGGCCTTCAGCGCCGACAGCGGCCTCGACGAAGCATCCACCCAGGCGGTCGCCGCCTGGCAGGACGAGCACCGCCGCAGCGTTCTCCGGGCCAAAGCGGCCGGCGTCACCATCGCCGCCGGCAGCGACACGGTCGGCTCCCTGCCGCCGGCCGACGTGCTGATCGACGAGATGGAGACGCTGGTTTTCGCCGGCCTGACCCGCCTGGAAGCCCTGGCGGCCGCCACCACCGGCGGGGCCGCAGCCATCGGGATCACCGGGCAGATCGGGGTCATCGGATCCGGGGCCCGGGCCGATCTCATCGCGGTCGACGGCGACCCGGCCATGGACCTGAGCATCCTCCGCCGTCCGAGCACGGTGGTGGCCGGTGGGCGGATATATGACCCGGTCACCCTCTGGGAGGAGTGGGCCCAAGCCATCGAGTCGGAGCCCGGTCTCGCCGCCAGCACCTCCCGGTGGTCCCATGCCTGACCCCAGCCTGACCGAGCAGATCCCCGCGCTCCAGGAGGTGTGCGCCGCCCTGTTGGCCGCCACCGGCTCGAGCCGCACGACCGTCCGCCTGGTCGACCCCGATGGGAGCATCCGTCTGGTCGCCGAGTCGCGGGCCCAGGGAGTGCCGTCCATGGTCGACGGCCCGCAGCCGGCCATCGCCGCCGCGCCCACCTACGTCGAATTGGAGCGGCACCGCCGCTTGATCGTCCAGGGCGATACTCGCTGCGAGCCTCCCGCACCTCCCCGATCCCTGATTGACCACTACCGGGTTTGGGCCCAAATGCTGGCGCCGGTGGTGGTCGGCGACGAGATGGTCGGGACAATTTCGGTGCACCAGCAGGAAGCGACGCGTGTCTGGTCGGCCGCCGACCGGTCCGCGCTGATCGCCGCCCAAAGGAGCGTGACGGCTTGGTGCGCCGCCAACGGTCTCCGGGCGCCCGAGGGGTCGGACGGGCCGGTATGAGCACCATCCCGGTCCTGGACCTGGCCGGCGTCCGGCCGGGATCGACCGCATTCGACTCGGCGGTCATCCAGTTGAGAAGCGCGTGCGAGAACGTCGGGTTCTTCGCGGTGACGGGGCACGGCGTAGACCCGGCCGTGATCGCCGGCGCCTACCGGTCGGCCTCCCACTTCTTCGCCCAGCCGTTCGCGGCGAAACAGCTGGTGGGTCGGCCCCGGCCCGAACTAAACCGGGGCTACGTCGGCCGCGGCGAGGAAGCCTTGGCCCGGCTGGAAGGACGCGGCGGGCCCGCCGACGTCAAGGAGGTCTACACGGTAGGCCCCGACGCCTATCCCGACGACGACTACCACACCTGCGAGGCGGCCCGGCCGCACTGGGGCCCGAACCCATGGCCGGCAGAACTGCCCGGTTTCCGCCCGGCCGTGCTCGCCTACTGGTCGGCCGTGGAGGTGCTGGCCGCGCGCCTCGTGGAACTCATCGGAGCCGCCTTGGGGGTCGACGTGCCGAGCCTGGCTCCCGAGCTGGCATCTGGCCCCCACCAGCTGCGCCTCATCCACTACCCGCCCCCGGCCGTACCGCTCCAGCCCGGACAGTTGAGAGCCGGGGCTCACACCGACCTGGGGATGCTGACGGTGCTGCACTCGAGCAGCAACGCCGACGGCGGGCTCGAAGTGGCGACCAGGGACGGCCACTGGCAAACCGCCCCCGATCTCGACGGGTTCATGGTCAACATCGGCGACGCCATGATGCGTTGGACCAACGATCTGTGGCGGTCAACCCGGCACCGGGTGAGCGTCCCGTCCGGGTCGTCCGCCGGAAGCCGCCTGTCGCTGGCTTTCTTTGTCATCCCGCACTACGACACCGTCATCGAGTGCCTCCCCACCTGCCGTTCGAAACAGCGACCGGCCCTGTACCCACCGATCACCATGGGGGAGTACCGGGCCGCCCGCTTCGCCAGCACGGCCACCACCAACAACTGACCCAGGCCGGGTTTCACTCCGGAGTTGCGTAGCCGCTGCCAGGCGCCCGGGCGACACGGTCGCCGCGGGGTCGGGCCTTCGACGAGCGCGCAGTCGACCGATGGCGGCATCCAAAGTCGGGTCACATCGACATTCGGAAATCGTGTGACACCGGCGAGCGATCCGGGCCGGGGAACCTGTCGGCGCGCTCCTTCGCTCTGGTGGTGGCCGCCCCAGAATCCCGACCCGCGTCCGGTTACTTGCGGAGTCGGTGCTAGCAGAGAGCGAAGTCTGCTAGCATGCGGCTTCCATGTCAAGGTTCACAGATGCGATCGACGAAGCCCGCCGGGGTACGCCGGCCCAAGAGGGTCCGCTGCACACGTCGCCGCTGCGTGGCGGCCCTCAGGTCCAACTGTCAGTTCGCGTCGCCGAGGGCCTTCGTTCCGCGGTCGCTTCGACCGCGAGCGCGCAAGGCCTGACCGTGACCGCGTTCGTCGAACGGGCGCTTCACCGAGCGGTAGTGGAATCCAACGACAGCTTCGCTGGGCTGGCCACATATCTGGCGCGTAACGTGCGCGCCGAACTCCGCTCAGCTATCGACGACGGCGCCTATCGTCAGGCCGCCGCAGAGGTGGAACGGGAAGAGGCGTGGTCGTAGCAGTCGTCGATGATCACCGGCTCATCAGTCTGCTCGCCGCACCGGAACCGCCTCCAGGGCGATACGCGACGACATGCTCCTGGTGGTGGAGACTCACCTCTGCCTTCGCGGGGCACCGAAGGGGAGCGCTCACACGACATGTAGAAAGTCTCGACCATGGCATCGCCTCAGCGATCCGCCGGACGGTGAGCGCTCTGCCCGCCCATTTCGAGATCGTCGACCTGCGGCTGCTCATCCCCGCGATGGGCGTGCTGTCGCAAGAGCGCCCGGTCAACCAACTCGCCGCCGAGGCGGTCGCCGCTGCCGCCTACCTGGAGACATCGATCGAAGTGGAGATCGACACTCCACAGGTGCGAGACGCGGCGGATTTGGAACATATCCAGTACCGCGTGATTCAAAAACGGGATTCGCGACGGGAGTGACCCAACCGCGCGGCTCCCGCCAATCCGAGCGTGCCGGCACGGGCCGCTGACGGCTCAAGTGGTGACGGCGACGGTTACGAATATGGCGTAGCCGGCCACGATGACCGAACCGGCGCGGCGGCCCAAGCCGCGGCCGGCGAAGGCCAGCAGCAGGCTGATGACGGTCAGGCCGGCATACCACGATGCGACCAGGGCGCCTTGTGCGGTCGCCCCTCCAAGACCGATGAAGATCCCCGGGAGGAACAATCCGACCAAAACATTGAGCATGTTGCTGTTCATCGCTTCGCTCAAGACAGCCGCACCTCGTCCTCGGGACGCGAGAAATACCGCGCCGACCGCGTTGGGGAGGCTGGTGACCGCGGCCAGGACGAGACCACCGACCACAAGAGTGGAGAGGTGAAAATGCTTCCCTAACGTCTCGCCCGACCGCTCCATGATGACACTGGCGGCCACGACAACGACCAGGGAGCCAGATGCTAGGCCGATATCCCAGCGGCCGGACGCGACGGGGTGGATGGCGCCGGCGAGCTCCAACTCCTCCTCCTCCACGGCTCGGTGCAACCAGGTCACCGCGCCAGCTTGTAATCCGAGGCGGCGCAGCGTGGCCGCAGACGACGCGGAGATGACGATGTAGGGCACGACGACGATGAGGACCAAGGCCACGCCGAGACCTGCGGGCAGTCCTGCCGAGACGACGAGACGCTCACCAACGCAACCCAGGTGGCGGCGGCCCCATCGAGGATCACGACCTTGCGGTGCAGGCGGATGCGGCGGGCGACGATAGCGCCCAAACCCAGCAGCGCCGCCAGGTTGAACACGTTCGAGCCCAAGACGACGCCGGCGCCGATACCGGTTTGACCGTGGGCTGACGCGGTCACGGCGGAGGTGATCTCCGGTGCGTCGGCGGCGAGGGCGACGACCAGGCCCAGCATCGCTTCGGAGAGTCGGATCCGACCGGCGACGCGCTCCAACCGCGAAACCAGCACGAAGCTGGCCGCAAGCGAGCAGAGCGCCCCGACCGGGAAGGCGACCGCCGCGGCGCCTGTCGAGTGAAACATCATCCCCACACCGGGGCCGATCGGATGGACCTGACCCCGGTCCAGGCGTAACCGGCGGCGAAGGTGCCCGGGGTGTAGGGCAATGTGTGACTCCGGGGTCGGTGCGAGGGGTCGCCCAGATCAGAGAGCCAATTGGCGGCGATGCGGAGCGGGACGATCAGGTCTCCCAACCGACGAAAGGGGTACGTCCTCTGGCCCATCACCAGGAGAACCTTCTCTACGCCCACTTCGGGGAGATCTGCGAGATCAAGTTGCCGATTCGGCGCTCGGGAGTTCGGGGGCGTCCGCGGCCGATTCCTCGGTTCGATCGGGGGCTGACCCCGGCTGCCGGTTGCTCATGGCTTGGAGTGAGTAGGCGTGGGGGTAGGGCACTCGTCCGGCTTTCGCTTGCCACATGGCCTCCCAGGCGGTCAGCCGGGAGCTTGACCAGTCTCTGCGCAGTGTCTTGAGGGTGGAGTTGGCGGGGGTGACGGCTGTCGTGGCAGTGGACGGGATGCCCTCGGTTCGGGGCCCGGCGCCGGCCTCGGCTTCCATGGCGGTCTGGGCGTCTGCTTGGGCATCGGCTCGAACCGCGGCCCGCTGGTCGGATTGGACCCACTGCCAGAAGATGGGGATGAACCCGCCGATGGTGGCGAATTCGGTGGATACCCATAGCAGTCCGCCGCCGGCGTGGGTGGACGAGAGGCTGTACATGGAGGCGATGGGGGTTCTGGCGGAGAGGATGGCCAGGCCGAGGATGACTTCGGGGGGTCCGCCGAGCAGTACGTTGACCATGCGGGCGCCGTGGCCCATCCTCCAATGCACGATGGGGTCGGCGGCCACCATGGGCCACCAGTACAGGCATCCTCCGGCGAGGAAAATCACGTTGATGACATCCATGAGGGCCATGTGGTGCATGGCGAGGTTGATGAGTGAACTCAAGAAGAACGCGAACATGAAACCGAAGTAGAGGAACCAGACCGGGATGGGGTGGCTGAGGAGGGCGAAGGGACGGGAGCGCAGCACGGCCAGCCAGCGCCGTTTGGTTTTGCGGCTGGAGGATTGGAGCAGCAGCGTCGACGGGGCACCCAAGGCAAGCAGCGGGGGGGCGACGACCATGAGCAGCAGGTGTTGGATGACGTGGGCTTGGAAGTAGGTGCTAGTGAAGGTAGCCACCGGTGATTGCAGGGCGGCGTCGACGGCCACCAGTCCGGTCATGAAAGCCACGGTGCGGCTGGTGGGCCAGCGCCGTCCCCGGGCTGCGAGCCGCCAATCGGCCCGGAGATACCAGTAGGCCAGGGCGACCAGGGTGGCCACCACCAGCAGGGAGAACGGCCCGGCTTGCCATCGGGTCAGGGCGTTGTGCAGGTTGAAGTCGACCCTGCTCATGCCGGGCATGGTCTGGTCCTTCCTTTCGTTGTTGGTCGTGGGGGTGATCGGCCGGGATCGGCGGTCGCGTTGGGGGCCGAAGGTGGGGATGGCGGGTGGTGGGGTCATGTCATGTCAGCCGGAGGATGCCGATCTGGATGGGCCCTTTCTCGTCGGTTCGCGAGTAACAGACGCGCTGAAGGTCGCCTGGTCCTGGTCCTCGTCCTCGTCATCGGGGACAGCCGGCGCGGTGACGGCGGTGGCGACGGCGGTCAGAGCGAACAGGATCAGCGAGATGACGTGGACCGAGGTGCACCACAGGCAGATGGCGTCCAGCTTGAACAGCTCGGCGTAGATGAGCGACACCGCGGTGCCGACCCCGACCAGCGCCCAGCCCAACCTGGCAACACGCAGTACAAGCCCGTTGTTGCGCCAGGCGGGCGGGCTCTGAAAGACGGCCATTACGGCGAAGAACACCAGGCCCAGCACGGCCACGGGGATCCCACCGATCTTCGAATATGAGCTGGTGGTCACCTTGAAGCAGTTGACGATGCCGCCGCCTGCGGGGCAGCTCAACGTAGTCGACGCCGTGTAGTGCTCGTAGGTCAGGTAGCTCGCCACCGCGAACCCGACCCCACACAGGGCCAGGCCGGCCAACCACGGCCAGCGGGGTGCGTCCGACCGGCCTGCCGCGGTCGTCTGGGCGCGGGCGTGGACCGGCATGGGCCTATCCGGCGGGGGACGTGCTGGACCCCGAGGTGGTGGTCTCGACCGGCGCCTTGGCGTTGGCCACCGCGGCGCAGGTGGCGGCCGGCTTGTCGCCGGTGATGCCGCACAGGTACTTGACCAGGGCGCCTGCGGAGGCGTCGATGCCGGCGCCGACGGTCGAAGTGTTGTTGCCGATGTCATTGGAGATCTGCGTCCAGTCCAGGCCCGACAGGGTGGTGTCGGGGATCTGGCTGGTGTAGAGCAGGTACTTGCCCCCGATGTCAAAGAACGGGAAACCGGGGTTCTGGCCGAACTGCGCCATGGTCGACACCCACAAGGATTGCTGGGCGCTGGTGGGTGTCTGCAACGGTTTGTACGACGACGACCCGCTGGGCTGGTTGGTCTCGGCTTCCACTGGGGTGAAGGTCAGAAACGGGCTGGTGTAGCCCGATCCGTAGAAGTCCAGGGTGGCGATGTCGCCGTCGCGGTTGGCCGAGCGGATCTGCGACAGGTCGGAGAACGTGCCGAACTTGGCGAGCGCGACCACCATGGGCCAGCGTTCGGTGGCGCAGATGGGGCAGAACTCGGCGCCGATATACAGCACCTGGGGTTTGCCGGCCGAGGTGAGGGGGGCGGCCTGGAGCTGGATGGCCGGCTGCAGCGGATTCGATGACGACTCCACCCGTGGGAGAGCCGCCGCCAGGTCGGCGACGGGAACCGAGGTCACCTGAGAGACCAGGCCGGCCGGGGCTGGCGCGCGAGGCGTGAACTTCGATCCGCTCCCACCCGCGCTCAGCCCGACGGCCACCACGGCCGCCACCACCGCCACCACCGCCACCACCGATATGGCGGCCCACCGGTTTCGTCGGCGTCGGGCCTGGCGGGCCGCGCTGGCGCTCCGGTTGCGGTGGGGGCTCTTCGTCGTCTGGACGGGGCGGACGCCTTTGCGGGCCCCGCGGGGTGGGACCACGGTCGCGGTCTTCTTCTCGGCACGGTTCTTGGCCGGGCGATTAGGTGAGGTCGGCACGTGGGGGGCGCTCCGTGGGTTCGTCTTCGAGCAGAGAGTGTTGGTGCGAGGTTTCAAGGTCGGCGACGGCTGGCTGTGCCCCGCCGACGGCCGTCACCGCGTTCTCAGGTTCTGACATGACGCCACGATCGGGGTGCCGCACCGTTCAGTCACCCTCATGGTCGTCGCGGTCATCGGATGTCGGGCTCGGACCGGGTCCCGCCCGCCCCTGCTGCGGTCGCACGGCGCGGTGTTCGATGCCGTCGAGCAAGTAGCGGAGGCCTTCGGCGAACTGGCGGGGGGTCGTGTAGGCGGCCAGTTGCTCGGCCATCTGCTGCCTGGCGGTATCGGAGCGGTCCCCGCCGTCCGGGGAGGTCCCCGAGGCCGGCTGGGTAGCGGGCTGTCCGCGGGCGCGGGAGGAGTCCCAGCCGGCCCGGGACGCCTCCAAGGCGGCGAAGCCGACGGTGTAGGTGTGGACGGCCGCGTAGGCGCGTCGGGCGGCCACCTCGTCGCCCAAAGCGGTGCGCAGGACCCGCATCATCGCTTCCATGCGGGCGATGGCGGTCGGCGACAGCACCGGGTGTTGGAGGTAGACGTGCAGGGCGGCGGGCTGGGTCACGAGGAAGTGGCGGAGCTTGTCGGCAGCTTCGGCGGTCCAGGTTTTCCAGTCCGCCTCGGAGGCTCGAGGCTTCCAGGCCCGCACCAGCAGACGGTCGACGACCTCGTCGAGCAGGTCGTCTTTGTCGCGCACGTGACGGTAGAGGGACATGGGAGCGACACCGATGTCGGCGGCCAGGCTGCGGATGGTCAGCTGTTCGTAACCGCCCCCGTGTCGGAGCGCTCTCAAGGCGGCCTCGACGATCTGCTGGCGCGAGATGGTGCCCCACCCGGCCCGCCCAACCAGTCGTGACGCCGGCGACGGGGACGTGCTCCCTCCGGGGGACATGGGCCACATCCTAATCGGTTGCGTACGGGTACGAAAGTCCGATATCTTGTTTACGTGTACGCGGGTTGCCGGTTGACCGTTGAGCTCGATTATCACGCAGGAGGTGATCGCGAATGACGGTGATGCTGTGGACAGTCGTATTCATCCTGGGCGGCACCCTGATGGCCGTCACGACCTGGGCCGCGATGGTGGGGGGGATCGGGGCGCTGAGCGGAGGTCGGTTCGAGCGGTGTCCTCGCTGCGGCCGTCACGGCCTTTCGACCATCGGCCCGCTTCACCCCGACGGGTGCCCGCCGCCGCGCTTCTCCAACCAGTTGGCGCACCAGTGGCACCACTGGCCACACGGCGCCCATCTTCGCCATCACTAGGCCGGCGCACCACCCACACTCGATGACCGCCAACCAGCTCGACTGGGCCGCAAGCGGGCCATGAGGCCCCGAGCGCGCCGGGCCGGTCCCAAGCGAAGGGGCAGAGACGCCCGGGGTGGTGGCGCGGGTATCGGCCTGGCTGCGGTCTTCTCGGCTGGGGTTGGCGGTCATGGCCCTGGGCGTAGGGGCCGGCGCCGGATTAGGGGCGGCGGGGTTCCGGTGGCTCATCTTCGGTTTCACCTGGTTGGCCACCGGGCGTGAGCAGTTCGGCCAGCAGGGCCGGGTGGCCAGCACCCATCTCCCCTGGCTGGGCATCTGGTTCGTGTTGGTGGTCCCGGTGGTGGGCGGCCTGATCTACGGTCCACTGATCCAGCGTTTCGCCCGCGAGGCCCGCGGCCACGGGGTGCCCGAGGTGATGATCGCGGTGGCCGAAGACGGGGGCCGCATCCGACCCCAGGTCACCGTGGTCAAGGCCCTGGCCTCTGCCTTGTGCATCGGCGTCGGCGGGTCGGTGGGTCGGGAGGGCCCGATCGTGCAGATCGGCTCCGCGCCTGGCCTCTTCCGCCGGCCAGGCCGTCCGCATGTCCGAGACCCGGTTGCGGATCATGGTGGCCTGCGGCGCCGCCGGGGGGATCGCGGCCACCTTCAACGCCCCCCTCACCGGCCTGTTCTTCGGCTTCGAGCTGATCCTGCGGGAGTTCTCCGTCGACGCCATGTTCGCCGTCATCCTGTCCGCGGTGACCGCCGATCTGATCAGCCGGGCCTTCTTCGGTGCCGCCCCGTTCTTCACCCAGATCCCGCACGGCCTCACTGTGAGCGCGGACTACAACTACCTGCTCATCGCGCTCCTCGGCCTCCTCGCCGGCCTGATCGGGGTGGGGTTCAAGACCATCCTGTACAAGATCGAGGACCTGTGCGATCAGGTATGGAAGGGCCGCCCGGAGTGGGCCCGCCCTGCCGTCGGCGGCCTCGCCCTGGGCGCGGTCCTCTTGGCCCTGCCGGAGATGTACGGGGTCGGCTATCCGGTTATGGACCAGGCCGTCGGCGGTCACATCGTCCTATGGCTACTCCTGCTTTTGACGGTGGCCAAGATGGGCACGGCCAGCTTGACGATCGGCATTGGCGGCTCGGGCGGGGTGTTCGCCCCCTCCCTGTTCACCGGGGCCATGGCCGGGACCGCGTTCGGGGTCATCGCCCACCATGTCTTCGGTCCCGCGGTCGGTTCGCCGGCCATCTACGGGGTCGTGGCCATGGGGGCCGTGTTCGCAGCCGCCGCCCAGGCGCCGCTCACCGCCATCGCCAGCGTGGTCGAGATGACCGGCAACTTCGCCCTGACCCTGCCCATCATGCTGGCCGTGGGCATCGCCGCCGGGGTGTCCAAACGGCTCACCTACGGCACCATCTACACCACCAAACTCCTGCGGCGCGGCACCGACATCGAACGCCCCCGACCGGCCAGCCTCCTCCAGGCCCTCACCGTGGCCGACACCATGCAACCCCTCCTCGCCGGCATCCTCCAACCCGGGCCAGCCCACCCCGATGGTGAGGGCGGCACGCGGGAGATGGCGGACCCGGTCACCTCCGACGGTGAATGGACGCGGCCTTTGGGGACCCTGGTCGAGACCCGCGACGTCCAAGCGCTCTTCGCCGACGAAACCCTCGAGCACGCCCTGCGCCAGCTCGTGCTGTACGGACCGGACGGCCTGCCGGTCCTCGCCGCCGACCGCAGCCACATCATCGGCTGGATCACCAGCCACGACGTCCTCCACGCCATGGCCCGCCGGGTCGCCACCTATGCCCGCGACGCCACCCAAGCCAACATGTCCGCCGAATGGGCCAGCGCTGACCCGGCTGCCGCGACGCGCCGTCCCGCCCACCCCGCTGGCCGGCTATCAGGTGGCCGAGATCGCCGTCACCGACGCGTCAGCGGTCCGAGACCGGCGCATCGCGGCGATCGAATGGCCGCCAGGATCCGCGCCCGTAGCGGTCATCCGCCAGCGCCGAACCCGCCCCCCCCGGCCCGACACCGTGCTGCACGCCGGCGACCACCTCATCCTCCTCGTCCCCGACCACCGACCCACCCCACGCGACCCGCAACCTTTCGATGGCTCACCCGCAGACACCACCCAGCCCGCCTGACACTCGCGCCGTCCCTCTCCCAGCGTCGGCGCCGGTGGTCGAGCCGGCCCTGCGCCGTCTGCTGCAGGTACTGCCCGGACCGCCCGCCGCCACCGACGACCAAGCGCACCGACTCTTCAGCGCCTCGATCGCCATCTCCGCCGGGCGCTGCCTGCTGACCTACATTATCCTGCCCGTCCTCACGCCCGTCATCGGTCCCACCACCGGCAACCACCCCGGTGTCGGGATCCCCCTCGGCCTCCTCGCGCTCGTCTTCGACGTGCGCGCCGTCCGGCGGTTCTGGCTGGCTGATCACCCGTGGCGGTGGAAGATCACCGCCCTGTACAGCGTCGTCATGATCATGGTCGTCGGCCTGTTGATCGACGACATCATCCACGCCGTGTCATGACCGTGCCCAGCCCGCGCCCCACCGCAGGTCCCGAACTCCCCGAGGTGACCCACGGTCAGACGACCACCACCGACCCGACAGCACCGCGATGCTGACCATTCAACGAGAGCACGGCCCAGGCCACACCATCTGCCGGCCCGTCGGAGATCTCGACGCCTTCACCGTCAGCCAGTTCCGCCAAGTCGTGGCCGATCTGGCCGGGGTCGGCCGCCTGATCATCGACCTATCGGCCACCACATTCGTCGACTCGGCCGGGCTGGGCGCCCTCATCGGCGGCATCCGCCGCACCCGTGAGCTGGGAGGCGATGTGGCGGTCGCCTGCGACCGGCCCGCTCTCGTCCGCCTCCTCCGCACCACCGGTTTCGACCGCATCGTGACGGTCGCCCCGACGGTGTTCGAAGCAGTCGCCACCCTGCCAGGGCGGCGAGAGGCGTCGAACCCTCCGATCCTGGTTGACCGGCTCGACGATGACGCCGACACCTGACAACCCCGGACGCCACCTGGCCGGAGGGCTCCGAATCGCCCTCCGCCTGCCCACCTACCTGTACCGCTGGCATCTCGGATGGCTGCTCGGACAGCGCTTCCTCCTGCCCTACCACGCCAACGAAATCCGACCCCGCCGGCGCCGGGTTGCCACTTCGGGCGCGGCCGTGCTCATCCTGCTCGTCGCAACCAGCTGCGGTACCTCCACCTCGACGAACTCGATGGCGAGCACCCCGGCCCAGCACACCAGCAACACTGACCGAGTCAACAGTGCCTACCTGGCCCAAGTGAACGGCACCATCGTGGTCACATCCTCCGGCGACCCCCTCTACGTCTTCGCTCCCGACAAACAGCGAGCAGTCACCTGCACCGGTGCCTGCGCATCCGTGTGGCCACCGCTCACCGTAGCGCCCGGCACGTCCCCGACCGCCGGACCTGGAGTCGACCCCAAGTTCCTGGGCGTCGACGACAACCCGGCAGGCGGGCAAGTCATCACCTACAACGGCTGGCCCCTCTACACCTACGTCACCGACGCCAAACTCGGGACGAGGTCTGCGGTCGCCACCGGCCAAGGCCTCGACCTGAACGGCGGCTATTGGTACGTCATGCTCACCAACGGCTCACCGGTGGTCCGGCCCGTCCCCCCGAAAAGTTGATCGCGGAACCTGGCGTTTCCCGACCAACGCGGCGACAATAGAGCCTTGGCCGCAAGCGGCTCGCTCCATCACGTCGAGCTATGGGTTCCGGACCTTGGGCGAGCCGTGGCCAGCTTCGGCTGGCTCCTCGAGTGCCTCGGCTATGTGCCATATCAACACTGGGACCACGGTCGAAGCTGGCGCCTCGACGACACCTACATCGTCATCGAACAATCGCCCGCTCTCAGCGCAGGCACCCACGACCGCCTCCGGCCAGGACTCAACCATCTCGCCTTCCACGCTGGACCGCGAGCCTCAGTGGATCACCTTGTCACCCAAGCCCTGGAGCGGGGATGGTCTCTACTGTTCCCCGACAAGCACCCCCACGCCGGCGGCCCTCAGCACTACGCGGCCTATCTGACAAACGCCGACGGGTTCGAGGTGGAACTCGTGGCCCAGGACATCGACTGAGCAACCAGCTCTGGGCACACGGCCAAGTGCCTCCACGCGCTCTGGTTCTCCCGACTTCCTTCCTCAGTGCTGGTTCAGTCAGTGCATGGTGTGAGATGAACTGGAGAGAAGGGTGGGTCAGGGCATGGCGCCAGTCTGGCTGACAGCAGTCGCGTGGCTCTATCTTTCCGTCTGTTTCTGTTGCGCGGGCATCATTGCCTACGACATCGCCTTCAATCGCCGACGTCAGCCAATGGGCGTGATGAATTTCGTCTTCCCGATCACCGCGCTGTACCTTGGCCCGTTCGTCGCAACCGTAACTCCTGCAGAATCCGTGGTATGGACGAGCCGCCAGAGCTGCAGCACAACGAACACTGGTGGATGGCGGTCTAGGCCCTCCACGTGGGCTACCTCGGGCTGGCCGTCGGCATTGCGGCCTCATCGTGATGTTGTCAGGATCCACGCCCTGGGTCTTGGCCGTCGGAGTGATCATCTGGCTAGCGTCCGCCGCCGTCGCAGCTGCGTCCCTCCTGGTACCAGCGCGAACGCACGCGGCTTGTGGATCCTCCCCGCGTGGTCGGGTTGCCACCGGGGCGTCACATGCTTCAGGGGTTCGTGGCGAGGAGGTGTTCGACCGCGGCCACGTAGGCGGTGGGGTCGCTGTCGATGCCGGAGACGTGATCGGCACCATGGACGGGCAGGTAGGTGATGAGGTCGGGGCGGGCAGCCGCGAATCTCGAGGCCAACTTTGGCGGCACGACCGTGTCCGCGTCGCCCTGGATGAGCAATACCGGGACCGTGAGCGACCTCGCCTGACGGATTTGGTCGAACTCCCCGTAGTCCAGGTGCGCCCTCCAGCCGACGAAGTGTTCGGTGAGCGCCACCACCGGTCCGGGGATGCTGTCACGTCTCGCCGCGAAGGCAAAGGTGGCGTGCCAGTCCAAGACCGGCGAGTCGAGCACGATGGCCCGAACCTCGGGCCTGGTGGCCGGGTCGCGGGCGACGACGAGCGCCATGGCGCCGCCGAGGGAGTAGCCGTACAGGACGACGCCGGTTGCTCCATGTCGAGCGGCGTAGGTGACCGCCGACTGGACGTCTCGCCATTCGGTTGCGCCCAAATGGTTGCGATGATCCGGGCTAGCCGGGGCCCCGTCGTCGTTGCGGTAGGTGATGGCGAGCATCGGGTAGCCGAGGGTTCGGAGGGTGGCCATGATGGGGAGCGTGTCGGCGCGGCTTCCGCCGAGCCCGTGGATCAGTATCACCCAAGTGGATCGGCGCCCCGGCAGCCACCAGGCCGGCAGGCTGCCGAGCGCGCCGGGCACTTCTACGGTCGTGTAGGCCAGCCCGAGGGCGCTCAGCGGGTTCCCCGTGTAGGGGTCGGGCTCGACTCCCACCCGCTCGCCGACGGTGAGCCGCCCTTTCACCGCCGAGAGATGGCGGGTGACGGTGGTAGAGGTGGTGGCGAGGAGGCCGCCGATCACCGCTTGGCCTCCCGGCCAGGCCAGACGGAAGGTGCCGGGTTCGGTGGCATCTTGGCCCCGGGTGATCTCAATGGTCCCGCGGGTCGGATCGGCGGCGACCACCCGCAAGGGGTAGCTGTCGGTGACATGGACGACCGCGGTGACGCGGGTGCTGACGTACGCGGATCCGGCGATAACGGCGAGCAGGACGAGGACGACCAGGGCGGACATGGCGATCAGGGCGCGTCGCCACCGGCACGTCGGTTGCCCGGCCCGGGGGCGAACGGCGCTGGCGTCGGGTGTGGTCGAGACCCTCGTGGATGGAGTCTGGGCTAGCCGGCTTAGGCCTCGACAGGGGCAATTCTGCCCCTGTCCGCAACACCCGCCGGCCAGGTAAGGGCAATGGTGGTGCCTTCTGTCGACGCGGCCGACGACGTGATTTGGTAACTCCCGCCGGTCGCTTCGAGTTGATGCAAGGTGTTTTGCTTGCGGGCCCAGCTCGACGCCAGCAGGCGCGGGTCGACGCCTGGCCCGTCGTTGTGGACGGTGACCTCGATGATCGACGGCGACGAGCTGGCGTACAGCGTCACCGGGTATCCGTAGGCGTGGTAGGAGGCGTTGTTGAGAAGCTCCCGGACCGCTTCCACGATCATCAACAACGGCACGCCGGGAGGCACCTCGCCGACCGCTTCGATGTCGACATCGAGCTGCATGGCGGCCACGAACGCCGAAACCAGCGACCGGAGCTCCGCACCGAGCGCGGCGTCGCGCCCCCCGGTGTCGTCGAGAGCGGCGACGAGGTCGTCGCGGTACCTGGCCGCCCAGGGCCGCAGCTGCTCGGCGCCCATGATTCCCCGCCGCACCTCACGTAAGAGGGCCTTGGGGATGTCGTGGCCCACCCGGTAGGCGCTGCTCGCCGCCGCCACCCGGGCTCGTTCGGCCGACAGGTGGGTGAGCATTCGGCGGAGGACCTCGGTCTGGCCGACGATGGCCCGCACCAGCGCGAACGCGACCGCACATATCAGAAAGAACGCCAGGTAGGAGAGGGCGTTGGTCCAAGCCGTCGCCCGAGCCGAAGTCGAAAGGCTGATGCCCGGGTTGCCCCATCCCAGCTGGCTCACCAGATAGGCCGCGGTGAGCGCGATCGTGGCCGCCGCCCCGAGGATCACCCGGCGCGCCGCAGCAGCAGCGAGGACCACGGCCGTGATTACCGTGTACGGCTCGACCCAGAACGTCGAAGTGGCACGAAGATCGACCGGCGTGGCGTACCCCATCAGCAGCAAGGCGGCGACGCCCGCCGCTCCTTCCACCAGCATCGTCCCATCGTCGAGGACGGGCGTGGATCCGCGGCGCAATCGCAACGCCACCCGACTGAAGACCACCCCCGACTCCAACGCCAGCCCGACGAAGACGCCGGCAACGACGCCGGGGTGGGTGAAGCGGCTCGAGCCGACGCTTTCGGCTACCCCAAGCGCCAAGGTCCCGGCCCGCAGTACGACCAAGACCAGCACCACGGTCCGTTCGCCGACATACTCGGTCGTGTCCAGAGGGTGTGGTGAAAGGGCGGCAGTCTCAGAAGGCATCCTGATCGCCCGGCTTCGGCGACCCACGCGTCCGGCCCGGGATACCACATGCCGCGGTAGATCACTCACCAACAGGGCCGCCGGGTCTGGGGTAGACCTCCCAAGGGCTCACCAGGCCCAGCTGCATCGCCAAGCGCACCCGATCCGATTGCTTGGCGCAGTCAGGATGTATTTCCACGATGCGTTCGAGATGCCGGCGAACGCCGGCCTCGGTGAGGGGCGGATCCAGTGATCGGGCGATCTGGCGAAGCTTGCAACCCAGCGCTTCGAGGCGCAGCACCTCCTGCTGACGAGGGGTGAGCTGTTTGCGGGCGCTCGCCCCCACCCGCTCGAGCAGCGCCGGGTCCACGAACGAAGATCCGGCCAGGACCGACTCGACGCCGGCCACGAGGGTCCCGGCGTCCGCGGTGTCCTTGCTCACATACCCGCGGGCGCCCGCCGCCTGGGCGCGCTCGAGCGCTTCTCCGCTCGCCAATCCCGAAAACACCAGGACCGCCGCATGCGGCACCACCGCCTTGATCGCATCCGGCCCCTCCAGCTCCCCTTCGCGAAGTTGCAGGTCCAGGATGACCGAAATTGAAGTGCTGCGGTCCGACGTCCAGCAGCTGCTCCACGGTGGCGAACCCGCTGACCTCGCAACCGCCGCCGTAGTGGGCTCGCAAGCGGTCAACGGTCACCTCCCGCGTGAACATCTGATCCTCGACCACGGCCAGCCGGATGGCGTCGGTCACGGCGACTCCGCTCCACGTGTGGTGAAGCGTTCAAGGTTCGGGCGGGCGTCACCGTCGAGCGGTCGCACCGCCTCGATCATCGAGATCAAACGGTCGGCTTCCTGGGTGATCGACGCCGCCAGCTTGCCGTCCTCGGCCTGAGCAACTCCGTCGAGCAACGCCACGACAGGACCAAACACGTCGACGGCGACCGCTCGCCACTGGGCCTCGTGCGCCACTTGGGCCGCAGCCCGGGTCACCTCAGCGCTGCGAGATGCGATCAGGGAGAGGCGTTGTCGTACGAACAGCTTGGCCAAGCACGCGGCGGCAAAGAACACCACGTAGTTCGCGGTGTTGCCGCCGATTTGCGCCCAATGCTCGTCCGGGAGGCGACGAGGCAGCACCACGGACACGACGTAGACCGCAGCCAAGGCGACCGCCACGGCACCCGGCCAGCGCCTTCCCGTCACCATCGATCCCGCGGTCCCGCTGCGAGCCCTCGGGTCCGGCCGGGCGATGAGATCTCCGCCCGCGAGCAGCCCCAAACCCGCGGCGGTGGCAACGGTGTAGGGCAGCATCCAGTCCAGCGATCCGGCCCGACCTGGCATGGCGGTGGTGGCGACGGCCATGACCCCGAGCCCGACTGCACCAAACGCCGCGTCGGCGAGCATCGCAGCCGGGCTCAGACGCCCGATCCGCAAGCAGACCGCGGCAAGAATGAGGCTCTCGACGAGGCAGGCGCCCCCCAATCCCACTGCCACCATCTCGCGGGTGTAACGGCTTCCGGCCAATGACAGATCGACCGCAGCTTGGCCGAGGTGCACGCAACGAGTCGCCAGGAAGATCAGGACCAGCGCGGCCTCAAAGCGGAGACCCGTCACCCGTTCGAGATCGGACCGGGACCCACGGAAGGTCAGCGCCACGACCTCCCGTGCCACGGCCAGCGGCCCTCGGCCGCCGAAGCCCCCGATGCGCATTCGCCCCGTGCCCTCCACCCCTACCTCCTGAGCGCCCCGGAGACGCCCACTCGCGCAGTGGTCACAAAAGATTACAACACCGGATTTCGAAGGGGCAGAAGTGCCCCTAGAAGGGACTTCCCGCCTCGTTCACACTGCAAATGCGGGTGTCCAGACCGGGCAGCCGAAACCAAGGGAGGCAGAAACCATGAGCACCGAATCCGCACCGCCAACTGTCGTCAGGGCCAATGGCACCAACGGCCTGGCCGTCGCCTCACTGGTGACGGGCATCTTGTCCCTCGTCTTCTTCTGGGGCGGATGGCTGTTCGTGGCGATGGCCGCCGCCGCCATCTTCACCGGCATCAAGGGAGCACAGGCCGCGGTCGCCGGCAAAGGGCAACGGGGCCTGGCCACCGCCGGGCTCGTGTTGGGCGTCATCGCCGCCATACTCGAGTTCATCTTCCTCGCCTCCGTCGGCACACCGTGACTCGCGCCGGCAGGGCCAGGCGGAGTTCCGGTCTCCCGGTCAAGCGAATCCTCGCGGTGACCGCGGCCGCACTCCTGGTGGTGGCGGGTGCCGCGCTGGATCGCATCGTGTGGCGCAACGGCACCGGCAACGCCCCCCTGGCCCGCCGGGTGAGATGGGCGTTCGAGCGCCTGGGGCCGACCTTTGTCAAGGCGGGCCAGCTGATGTCCTCGTCGCCCGGGTCGCTACCGAAGACCTGGGTCGACGAGATGGCCCACTGCCGTGACGACGTCCCGGCCGCCTCGTGGAAGTCGGTGTCGCAACTCCTGGCCGACGAGCTCGGTGCGCGTCGCGGTCGACTCGTCCACATCGACCCGAAGCCGGTCGCCGCCGGGTCGATCGCTCAGGTCCACACCGCCGAGCTCGACGACGGCCTGGTCGTGGTGGTCAAGGTGCAACGGCCCGGGCTGGAAAAGGTCCTGGCGGGCGACATCCGTCTCCTTCGGATCGCCGCCCGCCTGGCGGCTCGGCTGTCGCCGGCCTGCGCCGCCGCCAACCCGGTCCGCCTCGTCGACGACTTCGCCGGCGGACTGTATGGGCAACTCTCCTTCCGCAGGGAAGCCGCCAACGCCCGACTCATGCAACACACGCTGGCGTCGTTGCCCGTGCGCGTTCCGAAGGTGATCAGCGACCTCTCCACCGACCGGGTGCTGGTGATGGAGCGGCTCGAAGGCGTCGCCGGCAGCGACCTGGGTGCGATCGACGCGCTCGGAGTGGACCGCTCGGAACTCGTTCGCACCGTGGTGGCCGCGCTCATCCTGCCGGCGCTGCGCGCCGGAGCCTTCCACGGCGACATGCATGCCGGGAACATGGTGGTGATGGCGGACGGTGGGCTCGGCCTCGTGGACTTCGGCGTGGTTGGCCACCTCGACCCGGCGACCCGCGCCGCGGCGTCCGACATCTTGGATGCCGCGGTGCATCACCGCTTCGGCGACGTCGCGATGGCGGTGTGCAAAATGGTCGACGCCACCGACGTCGACCTCGCGGCCGTCATTCCCGAGGTCGCGGCGTTCATGGCGGCCCATCTCGACACGACCGTCGCCGCCCTCGACGTCCGCCAAGCGCTCTCTGGCATCCTGCAGCTAGCGGCTCGGCACGGCTTCACCCTGCCGGAATCGCTCGTGGCCTTCTTCAAGCAGATGCTGTACATCGACGGCATCTGCCGTGAGCTGGATCCGGGCTTCGACGTGCTGGGCGACGTCGCCCCAATCGTCGCCATGGCCCACGACCAGCACCACCCCGAGGCGCGGGCCCTCTCGACGATCGCGGCGTAGAAGTCGCCGCGCCATGACACCCGACCCGCCTCTCCAGTCCCGTCGAGAGCCTCACTCGGACCCTCCTCCTTCCTCTGCCCCGCCAACTCCGGCAGTCGTCTTCGTGAGGCCGAAGACCGCAGGTTGGCTGGTGGCCGTGGCCGTATTTGCCATGGCTTACTTCGGAGGGGCGTTCCTGCTGGCCCGGGTGGCCGCCCCTCGGTTGATCGCGCACGCATCGCTCACCCAGCTCCCCGGGACCGTGCACACCCTCGTCCTTCTCTTCTTTGGTCTCACCCTGGCGACGGGCGCCCTGGCCGGCGCCGTCGGGGCCTGGCAGTCCGGTCGAGCTGGGCAATCATCCCGTCTCCGACGCGCCGCCAACGGCGTCGCCGGACCGATGATCTCGATTGGTGCGCTCGTGGCCACCGCCTACGTCGGTCACTTCCCTCTCCCATCTGGGCCGACGAAGGCCAACGCAGCCATCGCGTTGACCGCCAGCGTGATAAGCGGAGGACTGGTAGCCGTACTCGGTCGGCCCGCGCACCCGTTGCTCCCACCGCCGACGCCGGACCCTCCACTGACGCTCCATTGCGTCCCGTTGTTGCTCCTCGCCGCCCTGGTCATCCACAGCCAACCGGTAACAACGGGCACCGGCGGACAGGTACACGACGCCGTCCTCGCCAATGCCTCCCCCGGAGTAGCGAACGACATCTCCCCGAGCGAATGCGTCGTCTCGGAATACGAGAACAGCGGATCAGCGACGTTCACCTTTCTCAGCTTCGATCTCGGTCCCGTCTTCTCCTACGGGACGAAGACGATGGCGGATGGATCCGCCGAAGTCGAAGTCGCAGTCGGGGCCAAGGCCGGCTTCACCCTGAGCGAGGGCGGTCACCTCCTGCACCTCCTCGGCGAGGGGGTGAGCGTCAGCACTGACGCCACGTTGACCGAGACCAGCACCTACACGGTCGCCAAGGAGAAAGAGGACCAGCTCGTCCGATGGGGCGTCGATCGGTATGCCGTGTCGGAGCTCACCCTGCCCTTCTTCAGCGGTCTGCTGGCTCGAACCCTGGATACCAGCGCCCAAATCGGGACGGCGGGTTACCCCACAAGTTCGCAGGTCGAACTGGCGGGCTCGCTCGAACTGAAAGCGAATCTCGGCACCGGTGAGAACTATTCCACCAAGCTTCAGCTGGGAGCCCATGCCGCCATCGCCTTGGAGAACCCGCACAACCGCAATCGAGCCTTCGTCCGCGACCCGGAGTCGGTAACACTCGAGATCGGCCTGTCGGGAGAAGGCACCGGCTCGGCGATGACGGCCTTCGGGGGAGGAGTCTCTGCCGACCTCACGACCGACGCCGCGATCTCGCTGACCCTGGCCAAGCAATCCGGCCCAGGAATGGTGGGCGACCTGTGGATCCCCTCATCGGTGACGGCGGATTCGACCACGGGCTTGAAGAGCAGCCTCGACTTCAAATTGGCTAGTCATGACATCAGCAAACTGGCCGCCACGGGAGCAGGTAGCGAGGCCGCCCGAAGCAAGATCCACGACGCCAGTCTCGGTATCAGCAACGAAGGTGGTGTCAGTCTGCAGATAACCGGGAGTGCCAATCTGCAGCAGTACCCGCGGCTCCTCGCGGATTGGCTCGCCGTCGTGGCGGCCAGCGGACCGGCCAGCCGTTCGCGACCCACCCCGGCCGAGCTCCAGACGTACCAGACGACGTTACGTCAGCTGGCCCGTGACCTCCAACAGGACGGCCGGCTGGTGCTCGATCTCTACGACGTCGCGACCGGTTCGCTCGATCTCGAGGCCAGTGCTGGTGAAGTGATCACCTTCGGCGGCGCCGCCAACCTCGACACCACGACGCAGACTCTGGACGCGGCCATGATACGACCGCCCGGGGGCGTCCTCGGACTTTCACAGACCTGCGTCGCCGCTCCGCATTGAATCGATGAACGGTCGCGGTGGTGTCCGGCCAGCACGGCCTCCCTGGTCAGCGCATGGCGGAGCCGGAACATGTCGGAGTCATTAACTACCAGCAACCGCGGCACGGCATGGGCCAGCGCGTCGGCGACCACCGGTTCTGCCCGCCCGCCGGCGCGAGCCGCGGATGGAGCCACCTGTCGGCTACCAGGCACGGGGCTGACCAGGCGGCGCCATCGAGCATCGGCCGGCATTCGTTTTCGGGTCACCGGGCGGGTCGAGTGACCACCCGCACCGCGGGCACCGCCGCAGCCAGCCGCTCGATGTCATCGGGATCCGCGGTCACGACGATGCCACCGCCGTACACCGCGGCGATCGCGACCGAGTGGGCGTCGACCACGTCCCCGGTAGCGGCTCGAGCCCCGTAGAGTACGGCCCCGACCCGTCTGGCCAGGTCGAAATCGGTCGGCACGACACGCACCGCGGGGCGCGCCCCGCCGCCCCGAGGATGGCGAGAGAGCGCGGCCTCGACAGCCCGGGTTCGTCCCGCGCCCCGGCAGCACTCGGCGCACACGAGGGCGGCGACCAGGATGTCCGCGCGGCGCCGCCAAGCTTCGGTGAGCAGGGCGCGTAGCCGTTCCGGTGGGACGCGTTCGCTCAACGCGTCGACGGCATCGGCGTCAAGAATCAGCGGGGGCGTCATGGGGCGAGAAGTGTGACGTCGTCGTCGAACTGGTCGAATGCGGCCGCTGCGTCTGCCTCGGCCTCTCGCGACACGGGACCGACCTCCATCTCCCACGCATCCAGGAGGCGGCGCAAGCTGGCCAGCCGTCCCAGACGCTCGACATGCTCCGCCAGCGCGGTGTTCACCACAGTGGAAAGCTTCTCGTCGCCCAGCTGGTGCACCAGTTCGACCAGCTCCTCATCGACCGTCACCGTGATCTTACGTTTCGCCATACAACTATACTACTTGTAACACCAGGACCACCCCCGGCTCGAGTGATCGGCGGCACTCAACGCCACTCCACTCGGTCATTTCCCCCGCCGTTGAGCCCCCCAGATCGCGCCCCCGGGGACGGTGGCGTCGGCCCCGTTTCCCATCTGAGGTCCTTGGAGGGGTGAGCACGTCGGGTCGCGAACCTCCTAGATGCGGGGCTGCTACCTGTCGAACCGCAGCCGGGCGCCGGGGTGGGCGGAGCTCGCCAACTGGCTCACGCCGCGCCCGAGGAGCGCGCAGCTGCGGCGGGCGCGTCAGGGACCTGAGTTAGCCTGCCTAGCGTGCCGGGCGAGGACGTCATACGCACCGTGGACCTGACCAAGGTGTATGCCGAAACCGACTTTCGCGCCGTCGACGAGCTGTGCCTGTCCGTCGCGGCCGGCGAGATCTTCGGCCTCCTCGGGCCCAACGGGGCCGGCAAGACCACCACCGCCGGCATGCTGACTACCCGGGTGATCCCCACGTCCGGTCAAGGATTCGTCGGCGGGATCGACGTGGTGCGCCACCCCAGCCTGGTCAAGCAGATGATCGGCGTCGTCTCCCAGACCAACACCCTCGACCGGCAGCTCAATGTGTGGGAGAACCTGTACTTCCACGGGCGCCTGTTCGGGATGGGCGCCGCCGAATCCCGGCGGGCCGCCGACGAGCTGCTGGAGCGGTTCCAGCTGTCGAAGTGGGCGAAGGCGACGGTGTACGCCCTGTCGGGGGGTATGGCCCAGCGGTTGATGGTGGCCCGGTCGATACTCCACCGGCCGGCCGTGCTCTTCATGGACGAGCCGACGGCCGGGCTGGATCCGCAGAGCCGTCTGGTGCTGTGGGACATTCTGCGGGACCTCAACGCCGACGGCCAGACCATCCTGCTCACCACCCACTACATGGAGGAAGCGGACCAACTCTGCGGGCGGGTGGCGATCATGGACCACGGGCGCATCCTGGCTCTCGACACCCCGGCCCAGCTCAAGCAGAGCGTCGGTGCTGACACCATCGTCACGGTCAAGGCCACGGGCGACCAGGAGAAGTTGGCCTCGGCGTTCGAGCAGGCGCTGGCGGGCGTGACTCGGACCCGGACGGTGGACTCGGCCATCGAGCTGCATGTGCGGGAGGCGGGGCGGATCGTGCCAGCGCGTCGTCGACGCGGCCGAAGCTGCCGGCTCGGAGGTGATCGACCTGTCGGTGGCGGTGCCGACGCTCGAGACGGTGTTCATCAACCTGACCGGGAGGGAGCTGCGGGACTGATGACGACTCTGACGGCCGAGCCGCGCCCGGTGGCCACCATCCCGACCCGGTCGGCCGTGGCCGCCGCCAACATCGCCTTCCACGCGCTGATGCTGCGGGACCTGGCCGTGCTGCGGAAGACCTTCGTCGAGTTCGCCATACGCACCCTGGTCCAGCCCTTTCTCCTCTGTTTCATCTTTCTGTTCGTGTTCCCGAAGATCGGCCAAGCGGTGGGCGGTGGCGGGGCGGGCAGCGGCTCGGCCTTCGCCACCGTGCTGGTGGCCGGAGTGGTCGGCATCTCGGTGATGTTCCAGGGCGTACAGGCCGTCGCCTTGCAGATGGCCCAGGAGTTCGGCTTCACCCGGGAGATCGAGGACCGGGTGCAGGCGCCGTGCCCCATCTGGCTGGTGGCGGTGGCCAAAGTCGTCTCCGGCGCCCTGCAAGGGATCATCTCGGCCGCCATCGTCCTGCCGATCGCCTCGGTGGTGCACGCCGCCGGCGTCCAAGCCCACATCAATCTGGACTGGTGGATCATCCTCACCCTGGTGCCGCTCTCCTGCCTGACCATGTCGGCCCTGGGGCTGCTGCTCGGCACCAGCTTCGAGCCCCGCAACATCGGGCTCATGTTCGGGTTTATCGTCCTGCCCATCACCTTCCTGGGCGGGACCTACTACCAGTGGACGCGGCTGCGGCCGATCACGATCGGCGGCTGGCACTGGATGCAGACCGTCGTCCTGGTCAACCCACTGGTGTACGTCAACGAGGGCATGCGCGCCGCCTTCACCGCGGCCCCGCACATGCACCTCTACATCATCTACCCGGTGCTGATCGGCTTCAGCGCCCTCTTCCTCGGGCTGGGCCTGCGCAACTTCCGGCGCCGCGTGCTGTCGTAGTCCGGCAGATACGCCAAAACGCGGACAGGACGCGGGGATTCTGCCGGTGTGCTACACCAATCCCCGTCAACGGATTGACGTGTCGGTGGGAGGGGGTGGCTAAATGACGACCTATGACTTGGGACCCGAGGAGGAGGAAGCGGAGGGCGAAGGCGAGGAGTAATTCCTGACCATGCCCGCAACTCCAAGACATGCCCCGGGGGATACCCCGGGGCATTCTTCAAGCGTGGCAGCCTTGTCGACTCGTGTCTCGACATACGAATAGGCATGCGGTCGTGACGCCGGTCGGCTCGGTGACTGACTCGCGCCAACGTTGTGGTAACCGGTCCCTCGCCGCTGGCGTGGAACCGCTAGCTTGACGTCGCGGGCGGGTGCCCGGAGGGGAGCGGTGATGGCTCGGCGGGCAATTTCTCTGGCGGGGGTGATGGCGCTGACCATGGCCTCATTGTTCGTTGCTGCCATCTCGGCTGGCGCGTCGCCGCCCCCGACGGCGCAGACACTGCCGTGGAGCCTGCCAGGCCCGAGCACGTACTCGCCCGGGAATGTCTCGTGTCCGTCGACCGGAAGTTGTGTCACTGTCGGCAGCTACACTTCCGGGGGGAAACGCACAGGTACCTTACGCTGCGTCTCTATCGGGCGGGTCGTGGAGTTTCGCGTCGCTGCCTTCGACGGGTTCGATCTTCGCGGACATCACCGGCGTGTCCTGTCCGCAGACGGGATGGTGTGTCGCGGTTGGCCGTATTGCGTCGGCGGGGTCGGCCCCATTTATCGAGACCTTGTCGGCGGGCGCGTGGTCGCAGACGGTCCTGCCCAAGCCGGCTGGGATGGATGCGACACTTGGTGGGGTTTCCTGCCCGGCTGTCGGGTACTGCGTCGCGGCCGGCTATTACGTAGGCTCCAAGGGAGTGTCGACTCCGGTGGTGGAGACTCTGTCGTCGGGAGCGTGGTCGGCGACCGTGCTGCCTGAGCCATCTGGGAGCCAATACACCCGGCTCCTCGGGATCACTTGCGACGCTCCGGGATCGTGCATAGGTGTCGGTGTCTACCTCAACTCCGGGCTGGGGGTTCCGCTGGCGGTGACTCTCACCGGCGGGTCGTGGACCGAGTCGTCACTTCCGTTGCCCCCGGGCGAGACGGCCGGTTCGTTGTTCGCGGTCTCGTGCCCCACTGCGAACGCATGCGAGGCGGTCGGGGCGGTAGCGGGCAGTGTCTCGTACATCTCGACACCGCTCGTGGAGAGCCTTTCAAGTGGCTCGTGGTCGGCCGCGGCTCTGCCGGCGCCACCAGGAACGAATTCGCCGTACCTCACATCCGTGTCCTGCGCAGCGGTGGGTGTGTGCACGGCCGTAGGTAACTTCCTGTATTCCACCGTCGAGGTGCTTTCCGGTTCGTCGTGGAGCACCGAGTCCTTCGCCGAGCCGAAGAGCGGCAGCCAATTGGCTTTTTACGGTGTCTCGTGTGTCGCGTCTGGACCTTGTGTATTGGACGGCGAGTACGCGCTGCCGAGCGGGTACGGAGCCCTGGTCGCCGCGACGCCCAACACCGCAGCCTTGACCGAGTCGCCAATTCCCGGAGAGGGACGGCCGTATGGCTCAACCTGGGCGGTTTCGTGCGCGTCGGCGTCGTTCTGTGTCCAAGTCGGATCGTGGGTTGACAAATCAGGCGACTCGGGTCTGATGGAGGAAACCCTCTCGGGTGGGGCCTGGACCGACTCGACGCTGCCGCTCCTTCCCGGTACCAATCCCATCAACCTGCTTGGTGTGTCGTGTGCCGCCCCAGGCTGGTGTGTGGCTGTAGGTAATTATGTAGACGGCTCCGGTAGCTTCCGTGCCCTGGCCGAGGTCCTCTCGGGGGGCTCCTGGAGTGCGCAGACCCTCCCTCAACCCTCCGGTACCGCTGCTGGAGTGACTAGCGTTTCGTGCCCGACGATTGGATCATGTGTCGCGGTCGGTCATTACACCGACAGTACGGGGTCGGAGCGCCTGCTGGCAGACACGCTCTCCTCTGGCAGGTGGACGGCTGCGACTCCCCCCGTGCCGCCGGGAAGCACCGTGGCATATCTGCAGGCGGTGTCGTGCCCGGTGGTCGGGTGGTGCACCGCCGTCGGCAACTTCAGCTCGAACGGCAGTGGCGGCGCATTCGAGGAGACCGGCTTCGGACCGTCCTGGCGGGTTGGGACCCTCCCGATCCCAGCCGGCATGCTTTGGCCGGATGTTGACGGACTGTCTTGTCCTGGAGTGGACGCCTGCGTTGCCGTCGGTTGGAACAATGGGACTACGGGCGGGTCGATCGTCGACACTCTCGCCAACAACGTGTGGAGCACGGTGTCGGTTCCGAGTTCCGAGCTCATCTCACCCGCACTCGAAGCCGTGTCCTGCTTATCGACGACAGATTGCGTAGCGGTTAGCAGCAGCCAAACCCTCGACCTTGACATCCTTTCCGGCTCCACGTGGACGCCACAGACGATTCCCAATCCACCCGGCGTCCTATCAACCGTTCTGGAAGGCGTTTCCTGCGCACAGACGGGATCGTGTGTCGCGTCCGGCTGGGCTAATCCACAGACAGCCGGGGAGCTCCCGCTCACCGCCGCAGTGTCCCTCGTCCCTCCAGCCACCAATACCGCCACCTCGGCGTCCGTCACTCCGGCCCACCCGCTCGCCGGCCAGAACGTCACCTACACCGCCAAAACCACCCCGATGCCCGACGGTGGAAACGTCACCTTCGTCGACCAGACCTCAGATTCGGTTCTCTGCCCGCCAAAACCCGTCGGTTCGGGCAGCGTCACCTGCACCACCACGTACTCTGCAGCCGGAGCACACCAGGTGCTTGCCGCCTACTCCGGTGACACCAACTACGCACCCTCGAGCGGATCAACGAACGCAACCATCATCTCAACAGCCTGCCCGACCGGCGTAACCCATCTCGCCGCTGGCGCACCATGGGCGGTCGCCGCCACTGTCGTCTCAATCGGAGGCCGTTCCTGCGCTGGCTACTGGGTCGTCACCCGAACCGGAGGCGTGACCGCAATCGGGGCGGCGAAATGGATGGGTGACATGTCAGGACGCAACCTCAACGCGCCCATGATCGGCATCGCGGCTACCCCCGATCATGGCGGCTACTACCTCCTGGGCGCCGACGGCGGCATCTTCACCTTCGGCAACGCCCACTTCTGGGGATCAACCGGCAACGTTCATCTCAACAAGCCCGTCGCCGGCATGGCAACAGCCACGGGCGGCTATTGGCTCGTCGCCGCCGACGGCGGCATCTTCACTTTCGGAAACGCCCATTTCTGGGGATCAGCCGGCAACGTACGACTCAACCGACCAGTCGTTGGAATGGCGCCCGCGCCCCGAGGGCTGGGCTACTGGCTCGTCGCCTCCGACGGTGGCATCTTCGCCTTCGGGGACGCCCCATTCATGGGCAGCCTCGGGAACACCGCACTTGCCGCGCCCATAGTGGGAATGACCCCCCAACCAGACGCCCGCGGTTATCGACTCGTCGGTTCAGATGGCGGCGTCTTTGACTTCGGCGACGCCAAATACTACGGCAGCCTCCCCGCCGAGCACGTCATCAACTCGGACGTCACCACAATCACCGCCAGCGTCGACGGCAACGGCTACTACCTCATCAACGACACCGGCCACATCTGGGCATTCGGCGACGCCCCCAACTTGGGCAACGCGTGACCCCGGACAGAGAGACGCACTAACAGTGGAGGCGGCTGAGGTCTATCCGTACCATCTGTTCAGAGCCCGTTCTAGGTGTAGTTCGACGGAGTCCCCGGGCAGGAGGGTAAGCGCGAACCCGCCGGCGTCTTTCGTCATGCCGGCCAGGAGGGCCGCGGCGGCGAAGGGCGATCCGAACCGCTCGGGGTATCCGACGATCGTGACGACGTCTACCCGAAGACCGACCCCGGCACATACGTCCATGGCCGCCTTCGTTGCTGCGACGGTCTCTTCGCCTGCCGGGAAGGACTGTGCAGGTTGACCATTGTCGGTCATAACCGTATTAGGAATGGATGAGGCGATGAGCAGCACGCGCTGGGCGCCGCCGTCTTGGCTGCACGCTTCGAGCGCCAGGGCCAAACCGTGGGCCAGATTGGACCCGTAGTGGTAGCTGAACAGGCCGAGTTCTTGAAGCTGTTGGAGGGATGGATCTGCGGGCAGGTCGAGGTGGGTCGCGGGGACTTCGCGGGCGACATCGGCGTAGGCGAACACTCGGTGAAGGTTCGCGCCCAGGTGCTTGGCTGCGGTCGTCCAGACCTGGACGCGGCGGTTCAGCAGCGCGTCGAATTCTTCAACGGGTGGCATCCATCCGGCGTCAATCAACACAACGACTGGTGGCACAGCGCTCATCTCTAGTCGCTGGCACCCCGGTCGGGCGTCGAAATCGCGCTGAAGGTCCCGCCGATGCTGCTCAGCGGCTGCGATCGCCGACGACGCGCTCGGCTAGGCCATCCCTCGTCGGTGGTTGCGACGCGGAGATCGAATGCTCTGCAGCATCGGACAGGCAGGAGCGGACTCGCGTGGTGCCGCGGCCTTCGGTGCCGCGGTGTGGACACCTTGTGGGAGGATTCGTCAGGATTGAGGCGTGTCAGGCATCGCTCGTGACCGGGACGGTCAGATCACTGGATTCTTCGGCTATGCGGCGGACGAGGAACTGAGCACGCTCAGCGAGGCGGACCGAGCGTATTGGCCTCAAGTGACGGCGCTGGCAGATGACAGGGACCCCTATCGCCGTTCAGCGTGACCACCGGGTCATCGGTCCTCATGGCCAACTCATCGACCAGTGATGCGAACGCCGTGACGTGTTGCCAATCGGGTGGCCTGCTGACGATCACGGAATCCCGCAGGGTGGGGTGCGTTCCGATCAGGTAATTCGGCACCCCCTCGATCAGCTAATTCCGCACGGGGTCCTCCCACACTGGTCTCCGTCTCACGAGACGGAGGAAGACATTGGCAAGGAGGACATTCAGCGTGATCGACGTTGTCGAGATCCTGCAGCACTGGTATGCGGGCAGGTCGAAGAAGGAGGTGGCGGCCAGCCTGGGCGTTGACCGGGCGACGGTGGCCAAGTATGTGGCGCCGGCGTTGGCGGCCGGGCTGGTCCCGGGCGGCCCGGTGGTCGGTGAGGAGCAGTGGCGGGCGTGGGTGCGGGAGTGGTTCCCGTCGCTGGTTGACACCCGGTTGCGTCAGCCGTCGTGGGGTCAGATCGAGGTCCACCGGGAGCGCATCGAGACCCTGGTGGGGGTGGTGCCGATGTCGGTGATCCACCAGCGCCTCACAGACGAGCACGGCTTGGAGGCCAGCGTGGCCAGTTTCCGCCGCTACATGCGAGCCCATTTCCCCACCGAGGTGCGCCAAGGGGAGGTGATCATCTGGCGGCCACCGATCGACGCGGGCGCCGAAGCCCAGGTGGATTACGGCTACATGGGGGCCTGGGTCGACCCGTCGTCGGGGAAGCGCCGCCGGGTGTGGGCGTTCTCGATGGTGTTGTCGTACTCGCGGCACCTGTTCGTGTACCCGACCTTGCGCATGGACCAGCAGGCCTGGATCGACGCCCATGTGGCCGCGGCGGAGTTCTTCGGGGGCCTGCCGGCCCGGATCGTGCTGGACAATCTGCGGGCCGGGGTGGTCAAGGCGGACATCTACGACCCCAAGATCAACCGGGCATACGCCGAGCTGGCCGCCCACTACCAGCTGTTGTTGGACCCGGCCCGGGTGGCTCATCCAAAGGATAAGCCCCGGATCGAGGCGGTCCAGAAGTACATCCGCTCCAGCTTCTTCGCCGGCCGCGACTTCGCGTCGATGACCGACATGGTGGCCCAAGCCCGGCGCTGGTCGGCCGAGGTGGCAGGGCGGAGAACACCGCGGGTCCTGGAGGGGCGCACACCCCTCGAGGTCTTCGCCTCCGAAGAGGCCGGCGTTCTCCGACCGCTGCCGATGGTGCCCTTCGAGCATGCCAGATGGTCCACTCCTAAAGTGGCGCCCGACGCTCACGCCAAGGTGGGCGCCTGTTTGTACTCCCTGCCCTACAAGTGGATCGGGGTTCGCCTCGACGCCCGGGCGACGGTCGAACGGGTCCAGTTCTTCTACAACGGCAGCCTGGTCAAAACCCACCCCTTCCAAGCCCGGGGGCGGCGCACCGACTGGGCCGATCTGCCCGAAAACAAGGTCGGGTTCTTCATGCGCAACCCGGTCTGGTGCCGCACCCAGGCGTCGATGATCGGCCCGGCAGTTGACGCGGTCATCGGCGAACTGCTGGCCGTGAACGCCATCTTCCGGCTCCGCCAAGCCCAAGGTGTGCTCCGCCTGGCCGAACGCTACAGCGACGAGCGGCTCGAAGCGGCCTGCCAGCGGGCCATCGAGGCCGGCGACCCCTCCTATCGGACAGTGAAAGGAATCCTGGCCGCCCGCACCGAGAACGCCCCCGTCCAGCAACACTTGGCCGGCATCGACACCCCGGCCTGGCTGCGAGGGCCAAGAGCGTTCGGGGCCGGGGAGGCGACGCCATGAGCGGGCTCAGCGCACACGGCCAGCTCACCCCGGTGCTGCGCCAGCTGAAGCTGACCGGCATGCTCGACACCCTCGACGCCCGCCTGGCCGAAGCCCGAGCCGGCACCTTAGGCCACCTCGACTTCCTGCAGGTCCTCTGCGAGGACGAACTGGCCCGACGCGACGCCGCCAAACTATCCCGCCGACTGCGCGCCGCTCACCTGCCCACCGCCGCCACCCTGGAGACCTTCGACTACAACTTCAACCCCAAAGCCCCCGTCGCCCAGATCCGAGACCTGGCCCGGCTGGAGTTCATCGACGCCGGCGAATCGGTCTGTATCTACGGGCCCGTCGGTGTCGGCAAAACCCACGTAGCGGTCGGACTGGCCCACCAAGCCGCCCGCCGCGGCCACGACGTGATCTTCCTCACCTGCAGCCAGCTGTTGGCCGAGCTCGGCGGCGGACACGCCGACGGCAGCTTCCCCGCCCGCCTGCGCCGCCTGGCCAAACCGCCGCTGCTCGTCATCGACGACTTCGCCATGAGAGACTTCGGCGCCACCCAAGCCGACGACTTCTACGAACTGATCTGCGAACGCGTCGGACACCCCGGACGATCCCTGATCCTCACCTCCAACCGGTCACCCGGCGACTGGTATCCGCTCTTCCCCAACCCCGTCGTCGGCGAATCGGTCCTAGACCGGCTGCTCAACAGCAGCCACCACCTCCTCATGGACGGCAAAAGCTACCGGCCCAACCGCCGACCCGGCCACAACAAACCCACCTGACCACCCACCTCCTGGTCCTCGCCGCCGGCCATCATCAGCCAGCCGAGGGCCGGCCTCAAGGTCGTTCGTCCTCGCTTCGCTGCGGGCGCTCCACCTTGACCCCGACCCTCACCCGGCAAACATCCGGCGACCAAGACCACCAGGAGGAAACCCGCTCAACCATCCCACAAGCCTCGACCCCGAAAGGAGACCACCAAGCAGCTATCCTGCGACCCGGACCACGTGCGGAAAAACGTGATCGACCCCCTGCGGAATTACCTGATCGTCAGCAGGGTGGCCGGCCGCTGGCGAGGGCGGCCGATAGAGCATTCTGTACTCGGACGGCGAGCTGGGCTACGCGGTAGAGAGGTGCGTTCCCGTTGGTGTCACGGGTCGGGCGTTTCAGGTCGAAGCCAATAGATGGCACTGACCGCCGCCGCCTCAGGGTGGGCAGCGAGAAGAGCGCGAAGGGATCGGGTCAAAGCGCCGATGAAGCGGTCGCGATGGCGTGGGAATGATTGGTTGGTCGTGAGCACCAAACCCCAGTGCGCCTGGGCCCGAGAATGCGACCGCGCATCGAGGGGCAGGTAATCCTTGACGTTCTCTGCCACGATGCTGCGCTGCAGATCCTGAGCAGCGGTGAACAGGGCAGGATCGCCTAGCTCTCGAAGCTGGCTGTCTTCTTGGACCGCGATGACGTCGTAGCCCTCCGTTCGCAGGGAATGGGCGATCGCCGCTGGGAACATCTCATCGAGGAGGAGTTTCAACCAAGGAGCCGCTGCTGGATTTCCCACTCCCGCTGGGCTCGTTCCGCGGCCGCCTGGTTGGCGGCGATACGGGTGTCGATCTCGTCGGGAAAGGCACCGTAGTAGCCGAGCGCGGCTCGAACCTGCGCCTCGGCCAAGCCGAGCCACTGGGCCGCCTCGATGATGGCGGCCTCCCCGCTGGTGTCGAGGGACCGGAGCAGGCCGATCACTTCCCAAACGTCAGGGCCGCGCATGAGCGCAGCGCGACGGCCACTGGGGCCGGGCCGGAAGATGATGCTCGGGTGGGCTTCCATGCGCAGGCCTTCGTCGACCAGTCGTTGGGCGAGACCGGACACGGCCTCGTCGTCGTCAGCGGCGCGCTCCCTGAGGCGTTGGGCAACCTGGTCCGACAGCCGAACGGAGACGACTTCGCTCATGTGTACATTGTAATCTAGTGTAGGGTGACTCGAAAGTCCTCGGCCTGGAGGCGGCCCAGCAGAACGACGGTCGAGGTATCCAGCAACGCGAGCGCGGTCACAGGCTTGAGTCGATGACCTGGTCGAGGTCCCGGCGTAAGCGTGCGGGATCGACTCGAGGCAGCCGGGACCAGCGCCCGATCAGGACCGCGGCCTTGACGGGGAGCGGATCGAGGGGCCGTAGTTCCGCCACCTGGCGCCCGTCGCGTGTGACCGTGAGCCGTTCGCCGCGCTCCACGCGCTCAATGACCTCGCCGCCGTGGTTGCGCAAGTCCCGGATGGATACCTCACTCATGACATCAGTGTATCACCGGTGAGACGGCCCGGGCGGTGTTCTGCTCGAATCAACTGAGCCAGCACACGGGCGGCCCGTCGCTCGAATCGATGCCGAGTCGGTGTCATCTGTGGTGGGTGCGAAATATTCGGGTGCGCTCCTGTTATGTGCCTGTAACCGGAGGCATCAACTCCACCGATTCGGCTGCCTCTTCATTCAGGAGTACGTGTAATAGTCGGTTCCTGCGATAGCCACACAGAACCTCTCGGTTGGGCACGACGCTACGAGAGGTCCGGTGCCGACCGTGGCAAGGTGTTTCGGTGGGTCCCATTTGCCAGACTTGTAGAGCAGGACGTTGCCCCCGCCATCAGTTGCGACACAGAACCGTGACGTTGGACACGAGATCGTCGGCGGAGCGCGTTTCTCGCCGTTGCTGTCAACGGGGACTGGCCTGGTCCAGCTGGTCCCGTTGAAGGTAAAGGCGTTGCCGTTGGTGTCCACCGCGGCGCAGAAGGTGTTGGTCGGACATGATACGAACACCTGCACCGGACTCTTGGCGGTTCCAGCGTCAAGCCGGGAAGGTTGGCTCCAGTCGGTCCCATTGTAGGTCAGGGCGCTTCCGTGGCCGGCTGCGCCAGCGGCGCAGAAGCTGGTCGTCGGGCAGGACAACGACCAGATGGCCGGCTCGCCTGCGTTGCTGTCGGAATAAATCGGCCTAGCCCCCAGCCACTTTCCTGCGGAGTAAGTCACGAACACACCGAGGCTGTCGACCACGACGCAGTACTGGTTGGTGGGACATGAAGCGACCCAAATGCCACCCATCTCGTCCGGGGAGACGACGGCAACCGGTCTGCTCCAAGAGTGCCCGTTGTAGGTGTACATGTTCCCCAATGGGTCTACGAAGGCGCAGAACTGAATAGAGGGACAGGAGATGCCGGCTGCGCCCTGCGTACACCCATTTGCTGGGTTGTTGACGCAGGTGTTCCTGCCGGTGGGATGACCCCACCCCGACCCTGTATAGACCACCTGGTTGACTCCCGACTCCGCCGCGCAGAACCGCGAGGTTGCACACGACAGCGACCAGTAGATCCCAGCCGTGGCCGTCTTGATGGGTAGCGGTCCCCGCCACCGCAACACTGCTGATGACCTGCCAGAACACGACGCTGCCGAAACCACCAGAACGGCGATCGCGACGACGATCCTGACGCTGACGGTCGCCCGACGACGACCACTCGAACATCCCAGCACGACTGATCGCACATCGCCCCAGAGCACCTCAAAAAGCTACAGCCACACCGTCGGTGGGGACTATCACACCAGCCACCGAACGAGTCAACCCACCCGCACAGCAGCGCAGCCGATCGATTCAACTGCACCATCAGCAGTTACCGGAAGACCACCTCACAGAGCCACTTACATCGACGGTGCGGCGCTCGGCGGCTGGCGAGCCGCCCAAGACAAGGGTCGTCAGAACAGGCGGCCAGATCGACCCGCCTTGGCTGTGAGCGTTCTGCTCGCCTCGTCCGGGCCCTGGCCGGCCCAACCAGGCACTCGGGATCGGACTATGCGCTCGTCAAGTAAGGCGGCCTCTCGTCGGCCACGGCGCGAGATGGGATATTCCGTGTGGCTCGGCGCACAGTCCGCGCACGTCCACTGGGAGGAGGCGCTACAGCGACTTGTCCCTCTCGCGGTCTCCGCCGGCCAGGCGTCCGATATCGACGGCCCGCGAAGGGCAGCGACACCAAATCGAGGCTATGGCGGCGCGGACCCCCGCCACCCGGGGTGATGGGCCCCGGCCCGGGCCTCGATGCGAGCCGATGGGCCAAGGTCTGGCTCGGTCACGCATGGCCTCGCCCTGACGATATGTGTTACCGAACGCCGGGCAGCGTTAGGGCCGACCTCGTTAGCCGACCTTGCTGTGGTTCGCACCAACCAGGGCTATAGCAATGACAGCGGGTACGTCGCCTTTGTTGGACCAGCGGTGTCGTGTGCCGTTCTGGATGTAGGAGTCGCCAGCGCTGAGGGTGATCTTGGCCCCGTCGTCAAGTTCGAGGACGGCCTCTCCGGAAAGTACAACTCCGTAGTCGATCGTCGTGGTGGTGTGCATTCCTGGGTTCTCGGGCTCGAGGTGCTCGCCCAAGCCCGGCAGCTTCTCCTCGAACTCAGCAAGCGCGGCCTCGAAATCAATATCCGCAGGAGGCCCGGCGCCGCCGTCCGGAGGAACGGTGAAGAATCCGAATCGGAACCCCCCGACGGGAGGGAAGTAGCGCTCGGCGTGGGGCCTCGATCCATCGTCAGGGAACGTGACAGTTGAATCGGCGCCCCAGAGACGATGGAACTCGATGCCAGGAAGAAGCGCCAACGTCACCGGTGCCACCATCTCGTCGCTCACGAATACAGCTCTTCCTTCTTTATCGTGGCCTGTCGCGACTCGTCGGATCTTCACGTCGGCTCCTCTCGGTCGTCGCGCTGTTCCTAATGCGCCATCTGAACGCGCCCCAGATGTCCACCGGGGATCGAACATTCTGCGACCTGGACCAGGAGCCGTCAAGACCGCCGCGCGAATGCAAGATCGATTCGGCTCGCGAAGCCATTGAGGTCCGATAATCAAAGGCGCTCGCGTTATGGCGCGGGTTAGCTCGGGGGGAGGGCTTGGTCGGGATGGGGGACGGGTCGCAGGTCGAGTCCTTCGATGCCCGAGAAGTCGGCGGGGTTGACGGTGTAGAGGGGGAGCTCGTTGGCGATAGCGGTGGCGGCGATCATGGCGTCGTAGCTGCGGGCTTGAACTTTGCGTCCCGCGGCGCGCAACGAGGCGGCCACTCGGCCGAATGCCCGGGCCGAGTCGGCATCGAAGGATAACGGCCGGAAGTCGGCCTCAGCCTGCTGCAGCACAGCCTGGCGAGCGGCCCGCTCCTTGCGGTTGGTTGCCACCAATGGCCCGACTGATAGCTCGGCCAGGGTGACTGCGCTGATCAGCGGTTCTTCGGGCAGGTCCTCGGCCTGGAGGCGGCCCAGCAGAACGACGGTCGAGGTATCCAGCAACCGAGCGCGGTCACAGGCTTGAGTCGATGACCTGGTCGAGGTCCTGGCGTAAGCGTGCGGGATCGACTCGAGGCAGCCGGGACCAGCGCCCGATCAGGACCGCGGCCTTGACGGGGAGCGGATCGAGGGGCCGTAGTTCCGCCACCTGGCGCCCGTCGCGTGTGACCGTGAGCCGTTCGCCGCGCTCCACGCGCTCAATGACCTCGCCGCCGTGGTTGCGCAAGTCCCGGATGGATACCTCACTCATGACATCAGTGTATCACCGGTGAGACGGCCCGGGCGGTGTTCTGCTCGAATCAACTGAGCCAGCACACGGGCGGCCCGTCGCTCGAATCGCCATCGGCGTGCGGGGCCTTGAGCTGACCAGCGTGGTTATGCGCCAGTGATCCGACGGTCAGAGGGCATCAACGGTCCTCGATAAGGTCGCAGTTACGGAGGGGTCCTTCTTCGCCACGAACCGGAATTGGTAGTCGCCTCTGTCGATACGAGTAACGGTGAGGCCGGCTCGCTGTAGTCGTTGAGCGAGGGTGTCGGGGTCCACCGGTGTGAAGACGTCGTCTTGGTGCCCGGCGCGGATCGCTTCGGTATCCAAAGAATCGGCTCCTATGTAGATCCCGCCTGGTCGTAACACCCGGCCGATCTCTGCGAAGAGCTTGTCTTGATCGGCGGCCAGTGCGATGTGATGCAGCACCGAGAACGATGTCGCGGCGGAAAACCGGTCGGAATCCAGATTCGAGTCGGCGGCATCTCCGCAGACCACTTCTACGTTCGTTCCCTCCAGGCGCTGCTTGAGGGGATCAGCGAGCTTCGGATCGATTTCGATAGCGGTGACGCGAGCGACTCGGGTCCGCAGCAGATCGGTGGTCAGGCCCGGCCCGGGCCCGATCTCCAACACGTCGTCGCCGAGCTCTCCGGCCTCCTCGATCCAAGGCAGAAGATCGGTCTCGAGCATGCGAGCCCACTGCGGGCCGGCGAGGAACTCGATGTGCGATCTGTTCATCACCCTCGGTTCTACACTGCCCTCCCGTGGCCGTCTCGACGAATATGGACAGAGATTCCACACAAACGGCCAGCCCTGGGGTGGCAGATATGCGTCACGGCGCCGCGACCCTCGCCGGCTCGTATTGCTACGAGGGCAAGAAGCTGGCCACTGGATGGCACTTCCATGATCTCCTTCAGGTGGAGTACGCCCTGTCAGGGCTGGTCGAAGTGGAAGACAGTTCCGGCCACTACCTTCTGCCCCCTCAGCAGGCCGCGTGGATCCCCGCCGGCGTTGTGCATGAAAGCACGCTGCACACCACGGTGAGAACGATCTCGGTGTTCTTCGAGCCCAAGCTGGTCGACGACCCTGGAGACCGCGTCCGGATACTCGCAGTCGACCCCCTGGTCCGGGAGATGATCATCGGCTCACTCCGCTGGCCGATCGACCGAACCGAATCGGAGCCAATCACGGAGAGCTACTTCGTGACCCTGGCTCACCTGATCAGCGAAACACTCGAACACGAAGCCCCTCTACGACTTCCAACCTGCTCGGACCCACTCGTCACCACGGCCATGGCCTACACCCAGGAGAATCTTCAGTCGGTTTCGATCGATCAGGTAGCACGTGCGGTCGGAACCTCCGCCCGCAGCATTCGACGCCGATTCGAAACACGCGCCGGTCTGTCGTGGCGGAGCTACTTGTTGCAGGCTCGGATCCTCAAAGCCATGGCCCTCCTCGCGCAGCCCGAGCGGTCGATCCTCCAAATCGCCCTCGATGTCGGCTTCAACAGTCTCAACGCCTTCGGGCGGGCGTTCGTCTCCCGATTCGGGGAAACTCCATCGTCGTACCGACGACGAGTCACCTCCACATCCAGCCCATCTCAGGAACTGTTGCGATAAGTCAGCAGAACAGCCGCCTGCTGGGGGTCCCCACAATTCCGGTCAAGGACAGCTCAGCACAGGCACGCAGAAGATCCCCACGAACCCTGTTCCGGGGGCGAACCGAAGGACGGTGCGGCGCTCGCTGAGTTGGCCAGCGTCCTCGTCGGCGGGCGCCCGAACGCGGACCACATCACTCCTGATCCTGGTGGACGTTCTGGCGCGGAATAGACGGCGCCGGGGATGGACGGTGGCAGCGAGCGATCGCCGATTTTGCTCGGCTGGCTATCCATCTCGCGTGACGAACCTAATGCCGTTCTGGCGTGCCAGCCGTAGGGGTTCCACACCAGGCGGGGCCACCAAGCTGGTGCTGCGCTTCCCACTCCTCCTCCAGGAGCGCGAAGTCGATTTCGTCGCTCCACTCGCCCTTGAACCACTCATTCGCCAGCAAGTGGGCTTCCCGCCGCATGCCAAGGCGGGCCGCCAGTCGAAGCGATGGGTCGTTTCGGACATCGACCCTGGCCACCACCCGGTGCAACCCCAGGCCGTCGAACGCCAAGTGCAGCACGGCATGCGCAGCCTCAGTGGCGTAACCGTGCCCCGAGTAGTCCGGGTTCAAGACCCAGCCCACCTCGCCGGCGCGGTGCTCGGCGCTGGTGAACGACAGCATCACATCCCCGACGACCTGGCCCAACGACGCGACCTCGACGCCTAGAAACAGCGCATCGCCCTCAGCCACGATCTCCCGCCTTGCCCACCGCCCGCCGACGCGATCCGCAACTGTCTCCCGATCCATGGGCTCAAATGGCACGTATCGGCACACCTCCGGACGCGAGCGGTAGGCGACCAGCAAATCGACATCGGCCGGGACCAGCGGCCGTAGCCTCAGGCGAGCGGTGGGAACCGGATACGACGGGCGAACAATTATCCGTCCAGCATGCCGCAACTCCGGCCCGCCCCCTGGAACATTCTGACCCCCCGCGGACGGCTGGCGCCGGCAATGTAGCGTGCCGCTCGCGATCGCCGAATGCCATCGGATCGCCATGTCCGCGGAAGGCTGGGTTGGAGCGCGCGATGGAGCCGTATGCGCCGAACTGACGAACGAGCCGTGTGCTGGGGCGTTCTACGAGGACCAGAAGGCGGCCTCTTCGCTCAATTGCAGCATCCCGAAGCCTCCGGTCAGCGCCCGAGGCCAACTAAACCCGGATCCACCACGGGTCGCCGTCGAAGCAGACGACGACATCGTGGTGCGCCTCCTTCGGTTGGGTTGGCGTGAGCGGGTCATGGGAGCTTGGCCGTCGGTAACGCGGGACTGGTTTCGACATCGATGGGCCATGGTGCCTGGCCTGGCGGTTGTCTGAGCACCTTCAGCTCGCCCGTCACTGTCGATTCGATGACGACCTTCTGAAGGGCGGCGACGAACTGTTCGGGCGTCCTAAGCACAGGGGTGCCCGATCCTCACTGCCCCCGTCCTGTCGCGGCGTGGCTCTGCCGTCCACTCTGGTCGGCCTCTCCCACCGCGATTCCGAGCGGCCCGGCTCGCCTGGGGCGGAGGAACCGCACAACAGAGACGATCCGCCGGGATGTCGAGGTCGAGTTGGACCGCGCTCGACCCCCTCCCGTGCGGGCGCGTAGCGTCACGGCATGCTGTTCTGGCAACTGACCATCGACGCGTCGGACCCAGCCCGGCTAGCCGCGTTTTGGGCGACGGCGCTGGACTATCGGCCGGTACCCCCCTCTGAGCCCAACACAACGTGGAATGCTCACTATCGCGCCCGGCTGGGCCAGCAGACCGCCTTCGACGACCGACTATTCGATCCGACCGGACTTCGCCCGCCGATTTGGTTCCAGAAGGTGCCAGAGACGAAGGCCGGCAAGAACCGACTCCACTTGGACCTGTATCCGACCGGGCGCGACCAGGACCTCCCAATGGAGCGGCGGGTCGGAATCGTCGACGCCAAGGTCGCCGAGCTGGTGGATCTGGGGGCGAGTGTCGAGCGACGCACCTGTCACGACGACCCCGAGGATCCGAGGTACTTCGTGGTGATGCACGACCCTGAGGGGAACGAGTTCTGCGTTGGCTGACCGGAGCCCCGCCACGCGATCCTCTGCCGATTAGGCGTTGCTCGTTGGCGTGGCGGCTGTCGTCGTTCTGCGTGGTCGGGAGTTGGTCTCAGGGCGCGGTGAGCTGGGCCACGATGGCACCGCTATCGATCCAGACCTGCTCGCGGCCGATCAGCCCGTCACGGAAGCCGAAGACGTGGAGGATCCCGAAGGTGACTCGCCGCCCATTGCCGGGGACGCCGATCATCTCGCCGGTGACTGTGCCGGTCATGGTCTGTTCGAGGATCATGTTGTCGCCGTCGAAGAACCTGTGGAGGGGTTCCTCGCTCTCGGTGCGGAAGTTGGCGGTCAGGTACTCGTAGAACGCCCGGGCCGCTTCCTTGCAGGTACGGGGCGAGCCCGGCATGCCCACGGCGTCGTGGACGATGTCGTCGGCGTATACCGCTACCGCAGCTTCGACGTCGCCGGCGCCTTCCGCCTTAAGGTGCCGCTCGACCAATGCGACCATCTCGTGCTGATCCATACCCCTAGTCCTGTCCTTCGTGCAAAGCACCCTCGCTTTGCGGCTCTGTGAGAGGTTTCTCGCACACATGGCGGACGGGTTAACCAGAAGGCTCGCACTCGGATCGCCTTGTTGCAGGCGGCGGCAGAACTAGTCCGAGAGGGCCGGCAACCTTCCATACCTGAGGCTGCTGACCGGGCGCTGGTGTCGGTCGCGACCGCTTACCGCTACTTCTCTTCGGCAGAGGTCGTGTGGTGGGAGGCATCACTCGCCACCGTCGAGCGCACAGTGGCCGAAGTCGAACAGCGCTTGGAAACTGCTGGGAGCGACCCGCAGGTTCGCCTGGAGGCGCTCATCCGAGGCGTCGAGTTCCTGATGCTCGAGGACCAGGTGCCCTACCGTCGGCTCGCCCTGACCGCGCAGGAGCAATGGTTCCGCCAAGCCGACGCCCCAGACAGCGAGCGGGTCCCGACACGGCAGGGCCGACGCAACGAGCAGATCCGCTTCGCTATCGCCCCTCTGCAAGGTCAGCTCCCCAAGAAGGATTTCGACCGCATCGTCCATGCCCTTGGCCTCCTTATGTCAATGGTCAGTCTTCAGTCCTCGCTGGTGGCCAGCAAAAGTCCTCACTCCTCCGGGGTGTTTCAGGGGTTCGTGGGTCGGAGGGCTCCTCCTCGGGCGCGGGCTTCTCGCATGCGGTAGCTGTCGCCTTGGGTGACGACGACGTGGGCGTGGTGGAGGAGCCGGTCGAGCATGGAGCCGGCGGTGGTGTGCTCGGGTAGGAAGCGGCCCCATTCTTCGAAGGGCCAGTGGCTGGCCACGCCGAGGCTGCGCCGTTCGTAGGCGGCGGCCACGAAACGGAACAGCAGCTGGGCGCCGGTGTGATCTAGGGGGGCGAAGCCGAGGTCATCAAGGATCACGTAGTCGGCTCGGAGGATGTTCTCGATGACCCGCCCGACGGAGTTGTCGGCCAGACCGCGGTAGAGGGTGTCCACCAGTTCGGCGGCGGAGAAGTAGCGGACCCGGTGGCCGGCGTCGACGGCGGCGTGACCCAACGCCACGAGCACATGGCTTTTGCCGGTGCCGGCCGGGCCGACGAGCACCGGGTTCTCACCGGCGCGGATCCACTCGAGCGAGGCCAGGTAGTCGAAGGTGGCCGGCGGGATCGACGAGGTGGCGACGTCGAACTCGTTGAGCCGTTTGGTGACCGGGAAGTTGGCGGCCTTGTGGCGGGCCCGGGCGTTGGAGGCGTCGCGGCTACAGATCTCGGCTTCGATGAGGGTGCGCAGGAAGTCCTCCGGGCTCCACCGCTGCGTTTTGGCCGTGACCAACAGCTCGGGAGCGATGGCCCGCATGGAGGCCAGCTTCAATCGGCGTAGCCCGGCGACAAGGTCGGCAGGCAGGGCTGGCGGGGCGGTGGCGGTCATGACCGCTCTCCGACGGCGTAGTCGGCCAACGGCCGGGTGGGCACGATGGGCAGCGGAATGAGCAGCGCCTCACCTGGCCCGGTGGGCCGGGGGGCGCCGGTGCCCGCGGCGAGGATGGAACGCACATCTGCGGCTCGCCACCGGCCGAACGCCGCGGCTCGTTCCAACGCGGCGACCAGGGCGGGGCGTCCGTGGGCGGCCTCGAGGCCGGCCAGCTCGCCGAGCTCGACACCGAGACGGGTGACTCCCGCCGCGGCCGCGCCGCGCAGGAACGCCTCCGCGGCCGGGCCGAGGGAGCAGAACGCTTTCTCCGCCTCGGTGACCGGGCGGATAGCCCGGCGGGGCCGGTCCGGCCGGGCGCCGCCGTAGTGGTCGTCGACGATCGACGCCTCACCGGGAGCGACCAAGCCGTGGTCGGCGACGATCTCATCGGCGTCGAGGATCTTCACCCGCCCGTCATGGGCGAACACCTCGACGGTCTGTCCGATGAGGCGGACCGGGACCGAGTAGCGGGCCGAACCGATCCGCACACACGACAACCGGTCGACCTTGCGCACGATGACCCGCCCGATCCGAGGCCGCAGCGACGGCAACGCCGCCAGCAGACCCGCCTCGACCACGAGGCGCTCGGCGGGTATCGCCGAGATCTCCGAGTGCAGCACCTGGTTGACCTCCACACACCACGCCCGGGCCGCGGTGTTCGCCTCGTCCAGGCGGTCCACGTCGGCCTCGGCCGGGATCATCAGATCGGCTTTGGCGTAGCCGACCAAATTCTCGACGATCCCTTTCGACTCGGGGTCGGACCCGTTACAGAAATCCGGGCGGAAACGGTAGTGGGTGGCGAAACGCACATAGGCCGGGGCCGGGACCACCACGTTGGCGACCACCCCGCCCTTCAGGCAGCCCATCCGGTCGGCCAGCACCACCTTCGGCACCCCGCCCAGCAGCTCGAAACACTCGGCCAGCATCGCCAAAGTGGTCTCGGCCCGCTCGTCGCCGGCGAAACGCACGAACCGCCACCGGCTCCAAGCCAACACCGCGCAGAACACGTGCAGCGGGCCCTCCGATCCCCAGTCGATGACCAGCGTCTCGCCCGGCGCCCACACCGCCGGGCGGCGGCCCCGGTGATGCTCCCGACGCCACTCCGACTTGGCCTTGGCCACCAGCCGCCGGAAGTTCCTAGCCGAACCGGCATAACCCGCGGCCCGGGCCTCGGGCAGCAGCCGCTTGGCCGAGATCCGCCCGGCCGTGCGGGCCACCCGAGCCCGGACCACATCGACCACCACGTCATAGTTCCGGCCCCGGGCGCTGCGCTCGACCGGCACGTCGCCGGCCTCCAGACGCTCCACGGCCCGCTTCACGGTCTTGGGGTCACAGTCGCACATGGCGGCCGCTCCCCGATAGGAGCCCACCTCCCGATAGGCGTTGATCATGCTCATACGGTTCCTCGCTGACTTCAATGGAGTTCTCCTGGTCGGTCCGGTGTGGCTTGGCGCCAACACCGTCACCGACCAGGAGACGCGTTCAGTGGATGCTCAACGAGGAGTGAGGACTTCTACACGGCCACCAGCGGGGACATCCTCCCGGCCATCCGCAAGGACTTTTACATGGCCACGGACACCTTATCGGCAGCGAGGCCATGATCTCTCTGATCGACGCAGTAGGCCTCGACCTACCCACAGCCAAAAGAACACTCCTTGACGCCGGTCGGTGGCTCCTCGCCGGCGCGCTCGCCGAGATGACGGCCGAACACCCCTCGTGATACCTCGGTAGGCAGAACACTCGCTGGGTAACGTCGCAGCTAGACCCTCTTCGGCAGCCCGGATCGACGGTGTGACGCTCGCCTTCCCGTCGCGCCGTTCTGCGCCGATTGTCCTACCTGCTGTGCTACCGTCTCGGCATGGCTCAGCGTGACAAGCGGTCCGTGTCGTTCCCGCCCGATTTGGCCAAGGCGATAGACGCAGCTGCCGCCGAGTCGGGCACCTCGTTCAGTGCGTGGATCGCCAATACTGCTTCTCACCGCCTGCGATTGGACGCCGGGCGACGGGGAGTGGCCGAATGGGAGGCCGAACACGGGCCGCTCTCCGAACAAGAACTCGCCGAGGGATTGGCTCGGGCACGAGAACTACTTGGCCGTACCGCCTCGAAGAGGTCCGTCTAGTGGCGGGGGTTACCTACGACACCGGCGCGCTCATAGCCGGGGATCGGAACGACCGGCGCATGTGGGCGCTCCACGTTGGCTTCATCGCCGAAGAGGTCGCGCCTCTAGCCCCGGCCCCCGTGGTCGCCGAGGCGTGGAGAGGCGGGTCTCGCCAGGCCAGCCTGGCTCGCATGCTGGCCGGTTGCCAGGTCGAAGGGATGACCGCCGATCGGGCGCGCCGGGTCGGAGAACTGGCTGGCCGAGCTGATCATGAAGACGTCGTAGATGTCGCGGTGGTTGAAGGCGCCGCGCGGCGTGAGGACGACGTCATCCTCACTTCGAACGAATCTCACATCCGCAAGATCATCAAGGCGACAGGCACGCGCATTCGTATCGAGTCCGTCTGAACAATCGGCGTCCGTCGAGAAACACCACACCACCCGGCGCCCGGGCGAAGGAGCGCCGAGTATGGCGTCACTCGGTCCTCGCCCTCGGGACCTCGAGAAGCGCGAGATCGAATAATCGGTGCTCAGCGGTCCGCCTACGTCTGCTCCGATCCGTACCGCTGGCGGGCTCGGATCACCGCTTCCGCTTCAGTGGCTCCGGAGGCGTAGTCGGTAACCACCGGCTTCTCGTTCCCCAGTCGGAGCAGGTCCACGCAGAAGCGGTGTGAGAACCCAGGGACGTAGACCTCGCCGCGAGAGCGCATCTCCTCACGTCGGTCTCGCTCGATGACTCGGACCTCCCACCCGTGATCAGCGAACCAGCGTCGAGCGTCATGAACGGTTTCTTCGTCGTAGCCGTGGTTTCTGAGCCAGAGAAGATCCTCGCTCTCGGGGTCGGTCACCGCGCCAGTCTGGCCGACGCATCCTCCCTGTCTGATCTGCGCTCATTGTCGACTGCTGAGGCATCGGATGCGATCGCCAGCTAGAGCCCAGTAATCGCGTAGGAGGTGGGCAGCGGGAGAGTCCACGGTTGCCCGATCGGACCTGTCGGGCCGGTTCGTTCGGCGTGGAGGTTTCCAGTGAGTCCCCCGAAGAACAGGTACCGGCCATCGGCGCTCCAGGTGGCCGACCCGATCTGTTCCCCGACAGTTAGCGGCGGTCCAATCACGGTCGCCCGTCTGGTGCTGGTGCGGATGACAACCAGGCGCAGCACCTGTTGGTTTGCCGCGGTGGGGACGAACGCGGCCAGCAGGGACCCGTCGGGGGAGAACCCGCCGCCTTGCGCCCAATCGGAGTATCCGGGCGGGGGTAGCACCACTTGGCGGCTGACGGTCACAGTGTCGACCAAGAGCAGCGAACAGGTCTTCGGACCGGTGAGACAGGAGGTCCAGGCCACCGTGGTCCCGTGGGTGCCGATCAGGGCGTTCGCGACACCGAGGACGGTCGTGGAGTCGGTTCCGGTCACGCGGATCTCGACGGTGCTAGAAGGCGGCTGTGCTGCTGACTGGATAAGCAGGCCATCGCTCAGGCGAGCCGCCGGGGTGACGCCCACGGGCAGTTGAGTTGACCCGGTGCGCGGTTCGGGTACGACCCCATCGAAAGACAGGTACTCCACGTATCCCGGACCGAGAGGGCCGCCTACGTAGAGTCCGACCGCGCCCCCGCTGGCGGGGAACACCTGGTCGGCGGCTCCGACTTGATGGGGTGAGTTCAGGCCCGCGCCTGGGATTTGGTATGCCTGGCCGCCATGGACGTAGACCACCAGTCCGGATCCGCTCGCCACCGGCTGGTTGGGGTAGCCGTCTGCGGTGATGCCGTTGATCTGGTTGACCACCGTGCCGTCGGCATGGTAGATGCCGGTGCGGTTCGGCTCAGCGATGAACACTCGTTCGGCGACGAGGTCCGCGGGGAGGGCAGACCTCTGGCGGCCAGACTCGGACACATTGATGGCGTAGATAGTGCCTGCCGACGTGGCGGTGAGGGCAGCAACGGCCGCGGCGATGTGAAGACTATGCCGGTTCGAGCCGCCTCTACTCTTAGTCGGTGGCGATGACGGTGCAGACGCGATCAGGGGCTGCGCCGGGTAAAGAGACACCCCGGCCCGGATGCCACTCGTGAGCGGGGGACTCTGCTTTGGCGCCTGTGTATCGGCTTCGGTGTTCGCCACGATGGGCTCGGCGTCGTCGAGATCGCCGCCGCAGGTCGGACACCAACCCGCCCACTCGGGAACCCCTGCGGCACAGTGAGAACAGCGCAGCTCCACTAGGAGAAAGGCTAAATCCTGGGCGCCACCAAATCCCGACAGGGTCGAGACCTGCCCAGTCACTCACCTCCGCGGCGTACCCGAACGGCCCACCGACCACCGCCCTCAACTGTCGCATATCACCGGCTCCAGGGCGGTATTCTGCGTCCGGCCCGAGGTTCGGGAGGCGATACGAGAGGGCGAGCCGAGCGCCCAGTATGGCGTCAGGAAGCCACGTCAACGCTGCGGGACAGCGCGGTGTTCTGTAGCATTCGACGCTAACATCCCGCTGCCTTGTCGGACTACTGGATCGGGTGTTGCTAGCTTAGCCAGGTTCGGGTCCACGTCGCGTGGGATCTGGTGCGATGCGCAGGCTGGCAATCAGCCTTCGGACTTAGTCAGGAACGATCTTGGTGTTCCCTCGCCAGCAGACGGACAGATAAAGGGCTCCGCTGTGTTGGCAGTCATCGATCGTGTAAGCCACCGAGTGATCGGCGCCCACCCCAAGACAACCCTGACCGTCAGATTGACTCCACACCGCCCGTCGTCCGCCCACGACAGTCGGTGCGCCGCCTGCCAGAAGCCGGCCCTTTTCGATCGTCAGGACGAGTTCGAGGTCCACCGCCCGCGGTGCGACGCCTGGCAGACGGGTCGAGGTTGCCGTGAGATCGATTCGAGCTGGATTAGTCATCTCGTAGCCGTCCCGGAAGGCTCCGATGCGAAGTGCCCGGGTCTGTTCGCCCTTCAAAGGAAGCGACATGTGACGCCGTATGAGTGTGCCGGCCGCCCCGCGATCCCCATACGCAAGCGCTTTGACCGGTCCCGACGTGCGCCGTCTGGCCGTCGACGAGCTGCCGCCCGGAATCCTCGAGTCCGACCTCGACCTACCGGAGGACGCCCACGGCAGGGCGGTGCGACGCGGGTGGCTGAGGCGCGGCAAGAAGTCATCGGATGGACACACACGACCGGACGTGACGAACCGACCACATAGGATCTTTCCCGGGGCGTACACGATGTCCCGACGAGGGAGGGATCAGCCATGTCGTTGGCCGAAGGCGAAGTTGACGAGGCAACCGGTGGCATCGAATTCGCGGGAGTGGACAGCTGCCTGTGCATCACCGTGCTACTGGAGGACGGCACCACCGTGGTCGGGGGTCATGCCAGCCTCCAGACCGTCAGGGGCAAGCTGCCGTCGAACGAGATCCTCGGCAAGATGAAGGAGAAGGTGGGCGGCAGGAAGATGATCTCGGTGGTACTTGCCGGTGACGTCGGTGGCTGGGACGATGCATACCTGACGGACAAGCCGTACCTCGATGCCAAGCCCGAGACCGAAGGCGCCGAGGAGCCCTCGCCCAACTACACGTCGGGGGCGTCGGGCAGTGTCTGGTCATCCGTGTGCGAAAAGCTCGACATCGACATAGACGAGGCGCGGCATGGAAATCGACACCGGTAATAAGAGTGGAACCTTCACGATCACCCCGAAGAAGAAGGACTGAGCCGATCCCGGGTCTCTCAGGCGCCGGCGTTGACGGCATCCACGCCCTCATGATTGGTCCCGGCGACCTCGCCCTTGATCTCGGCCGACGACCGGGGATAGATAGCCACCACTCGGACCTCCAGTCCGCCTACCGCCAGGCCATCCGAGCCGGACAACAAGCGGGCCGTCCCGTCGGCACCTTCGCCCTCTTGGGCCCAGACGACGTCCGCTCCGCCACCACACTCCACTTCGACTTCATCGCCGCTCTCCACGACCGCATCGCCCTCAGCCGAATCGCCGCCATCGAAGCCCCGACCAACCCGATACAGAACGCCTGATCTGGAACAGGGTCGACCGGTCCTCGCCCGCGGGCCCGGCGGCGCCCTATCGACGGTGCAGCGCTCACCTTCCTGGCCGGCGCCTTCATCGGCGCCCGCCCGAACATGCGATCAGATCGCTCCTGACATCGGCGGGCATTCTGGCGCGGCTTCGACGAAGAGGACGAGGGCGGCCCGGTAGCGCCGACCGATTCGGTGTCAATGGTTGTGATAGCAATGACTGGATCTGGGCGCGTGTTCTGCACACCGTTGCGACGAGTCCACCGTTCGGCTTAGATCGCGCCCTGTCCTCACTCGTCCTACTCTGACCCTACCGCTGGTAGCATGTAGGTATGAAAGTGAGCGTCAGCCTGCCGGACAAAGATGTCGAGTTTCTTGACGCCTACGCCCGAGCTCAGGGCTTGCCGTCGAGGTCGGCCGTGCTCCATAAGGCGGTGCGCCTCTTGCGAGGCGTCGAGTTGGTTCCTGCCTACGAAGACGCCTTTGCGTCCTGGGACGCGTCTGAAGACGCGGCTGACTGGGATGCCACCGTCAGCGACAACGTCTGAACCCGATGCTGCGCGGAGAGATCCGATTGGTGAACCTCGACCCTGTCGTTGGGGCTGAGGCGAACAAGCGCCGGCCGGCGGTCATCGTCAGCAATGACGGAGCGAACGCCACCGCGGCCCGCCTAGGCCGCGGAGTCGTGACGGTGATCCCAGTCACCTCGAATGTGGCACGGGTCTACCCCTTCCAAGTCAAGCTCTCCGTCGAGGCAACCGGACTGCGCTCTGAGTCCAAGGCCCAAGCCGAACAGGTTCGCTCCGTTGCTGTTCAACGGATGGGTCCGCGCGTTGGGCGGGTGTCGGCAGACCTCATGGAAGAGATCGACGAAGCCCTTCGAATCCACCTCGCGCTCTAATCCCGGCTCGTCATTCTGGACCGGGATCGAGTCGCCCAGGCGAAGGCCACCCGGGACCCAGTACGCCGAATACGTGGCGCCTACCTCCTGGGGTGTCACCTGTGAACTGGACCGCGGGATCGAATGTTCTGGCGTCCGGATCCAGTGCCAACCGAACGAACCGCTCTGGTGGGCAGGCCGAAGTGTCGAACCCTAGGCCCTGCCTACATTCTGGCAAACGCCGATCGAGAGGGGCTGCGCGACGGGCCCTCGGTCGGGCGTAGATGGTCGGGGGTAAGTCCTAAAACGTGACTCCTGAGGACTACCTGAGATCGGTCGCCAGCCGACTCAGCGACGCCGGAGCGCAAGTTCACACCGAGAATGTCGCCGGTGACGAGGCACTCGTAGGCTACCGTGCCGACTTCCGGCTGAAGTGGTTCGCCACCAAGTTGCATCTGTTCACTGTTGTGCGATCCGTTCCCACCGCATCAGCCGAAGCACTCGACCGGTACAGCAACGACGTGCTCAGCTTTGCCGTTCAACGCAAGGGCCGGTTCCGGGGCTTACAGAACGGCGTGGCGGCCATCCCGGTGATGGTCACCCTCCGTGCCGAACCGGATGCAACGCAGTGGGCGAGGGAGCGTCTCGTTCGACGCTGGTCAGCGTTCGCATGGCCAGTCGTAGTCGACCTCAGCACCAGCCAGATCGGCCGGCACGAGGGCCCTGTGAGGATCGGCGGCGTCTATGCCGGATGGATGAGAGAGCAAATCGCCCTAGCCCTCCCGCACCAGGGTGATTAATTCGAGGCCCGGATCGAACCGAGCGAGCCCATGACCCCCGCGTTGAAGGCGGCAATCGGGTCTGCAAGTCGGACGGCTGGCGAGCACTGCTCGCATCACTTCAGCTGTGGCCCAGTAGGCGGCGACACTCCGATCGCCGGATCGAACCTACGGGAACCGCGGTCCGTGGAGGTCGTCACCGCAGTCCACCCGAGCCTCGAACGAACCATCCTCTCCTCGATCACCCAGACAGCCACGTATTGCTAACAGCCCACGCGTGACGTCGAGGGTCTCAGCGCGCATGTGACCGTACGCAGAGCGCCTCGTCCGCGCCCTCCACGTTTGCCATTCGGGCGTAGGAAAAACCGAGCATATCGACGGTGCGGCGCTCGACGCCGCGGCCGGTGTCCTCTCGGAGGAGCGCCCGAACCAGCGAGCAGATCGCTCCTGACGCTGCCGAGCGATCTGGCACGGCCTCGACGGCTCTGGGCCTTGACGGAAGGAAGCGCGCGATCGCCGACTCGGCATCGATGGCTGATGCGACAACCGAATTCTATGCGTGCGCATTCTGCGTGGCAGCGTTCGTCGTGTCACCGTTTACTCCCGTACCGCCTGTCTCACCGGGCCGGTACGATCTTGGAATGTCTTCGGTCGAGCACCACGACGAAGAGGACCACCTCCATCTGTTTGCGGTGGACGACCCGCGCCTCTGGGAGTTCCAATCCCGTCTGAGCGACCAGGAGTTCGCCATTCCTGATGTCAGCGACGAGGACTGGGACAGCTTTCACGCCATCATCGCTGACGCGGGAACCTCCGCCGACAGGCAACCCACGTCGTCGTTGACACCGACGCTCTGAGTTGGGCGTTGGATCCTCGTCCCACCGACCGTTCGGAGATGGCCCGAGCCGCGATCGCCGGACGGACTCGGGTGGTTTCGTTCATCTCGGTGACCGAACTCCGTTACGGGGCGTTGCGGGCCGGTTGGGGTGACCTGCGGCTCGGTCGGTTAGCCCGATCGCTGTCAGATCTCGATGTCGTCCAGACCGAGGCCAAGCTAATCAACCGTTGCGCTGCGCTGCGAGCCTGGGCGCACGGGGCCGGGCATCCTTTCGCCCAGAAGGTACATGAGGCTGATCGCTGGGTGGCCGCCACCGCTCTGGCGCTCGACTTGGAGTTGATAGCGGGAGACGGCATCTTCGAGGGCGTACCCGAACTTGACCTCAAGCGCATCGGGCACAGCTGAATCTCGGTCTGGCTCGACCGAGGACAATCTGCACCCCGCGACGGGCCCGATCCCTGACCGAGGCGAGGGAGCCGAGCGCCGAGTCTGGCGCGGTCGATAGGGACTCTGACTTGCTGACAGAATCGTAATCCTGGCGCGCGCGGATCGCCACGCTGGTCGCTGCGCAAGCGACGAGTCGATGCCTCGGTATCCGGGGGCGACCACATCAGAGCACGACGGGGTTCGAGGGAGTACAACACGTCGAACGCAGGGTCGGAGGAGGTCAGGAAGGGTCTCTCAACCGGGTGGCAGTACTTCCGGTCGAAGGCCTCGACGACCTCTGGGTGGTCCGTAGGTAGGCCGAGATCGACGAATCGTCCGTGGACGATCACGACGTCGGCTCCGCTCTCTAGGTGGATCACCACCCGAGGATCGCGTTCGAGGTTCCGAGCCTTCACCGTCGAGCGCTCGGAGTAGATGTACAAGATGTCCGCGACCTTCACGCCCCATACCGGAACGGCGTCAGGAGCTCCGGTCGCACGGGTTGTGTGCAGCGAGTAGTTCTTGGCATCGGCTAGGCGCCCGACGTCTCGACCCACTCGACGCCACCCACAACACCATCTTGTCGCAACCAGACTGCCCGGACGCGAGAGCGACGGCATTCTGTCGCCTCACCCCAACGGACTGGTGCCGCGCCGACGCATTTGCCATCCAGACGGATTTTGTGGCGGCGTAGACGGTCTCGCCACAAGCCTCCCTCACGGCGGACCGCGACCCGAGCCTGTTGGTCTGTCACTTGCCCATCTTCGCTCGCACCGACGGCGTGCCGACGAGGGCCGTCGGTTGCCGTTCGGGACCGAACTTGACGGGCGCGCGTTCGGCGCTGCCTCATTTCGTTGGCCCTTCGGCTAGGGCTCGTCGGGCTGTCTCCTCAAGGCTGTGTCGATAACCGCCTGTTCGGCATCGAGCCTTCTGTGCCGGTCCGTTTCGAGCCGGGATGCCGCAGCGGAGGCTGCCATTGCCTCAGCGAGGTACTGGTCGGGATAGTCCCGATCGGCTGCTGCCACAGCAGACCGCACCTCTTTGACGGTCTGAGCGAGGAGATCCCTCGGAGTGTCGAACTGCACGTCGAACCAGTCGACGGATGGGCTATAGGTGCTGCCTATGACGCCTCGACCTTCGCCCGCCACTCGGCGTACCCACCACCACTGCTCGTGTCGGGGAGGTCTCGGGCGGAGTTTGATGATGAGTCGGACGATCTCTTCTCGACCCGGACGGCCCGGAGGGCCGTCATGCGTAGTTATCTCGACGATTTCGAGCGGCTCGGACGCGGCGTCGCCGATTAGATCGCCGGCCCCGTAGACCCGTAGCGCGCCGGAGTCCTGCTCCGCGACTTGGGCGGGTTCACCCGTGGGCGGTGCCTCGGCGTCGTTGGGATCCGGATCGGTCACCGGTCAAAGCTTTTCACAACGGCTCGACACATCCGACCGGGCGGAGCGAACTCTTCCGGATACCGCCGAGAACGCCGACACGATCGCGAAAGTTGACGCGGCAGCCCGACCGGATGGGCCTACGTGCTGGACCGCCGGACTTCGCGGGTCAAGGGCCGAATAACGCCACGACCGATGAGCGAGCAGAATGGCGCGCCCGAAGATGGTTGCGTCGGAACAGATGCTGTTCGGTGTTGTTGGTCGACCAGGAACGATTGGGGCGGCTCGGGCGTGATAGTGGTGTGAGGCGTCTTCGTGACGGTGTGACAGTCGGTGACGGCTCGCTTATAGAGACAGGACGGATGATGGTCGGTAAGGCGGTTGTACTGCGGGCGCCAGTTCTTCTGGCGGCGGTGGCGATCGCCTTGGTGTCGTGCGGTGCGGGCGGTCGAGGGGATTCGTCGTCGGTGAGCGGGGCCGGGATCTTGGCACTTCAGATGTTCAACACGTCTACGGGCGTGGCCATGACGGCCCGCACCGCGCCGTGCTCGCCGCGCTGCCCGGGTGAGTCACTGGCGGGAGGAGCCGGTTTGGCCGTCACCACAGATGGCGGTGACACGTGGCGGGTCACCGGCACGGTGCCAGCGCCCGAGAAGTACGCATTCCCACGCGATGTTCGGCTGGTGTTTCTCAGCCCGACGACGGGCTACCTGGAAGCTGGGGGGGCTATCGCGTACACCTCGGACGGCGGACGTCGTTGGATCGCGCTCGATCTGCCCGGCCCGGCGACAAGCCTGTCAGTCTCGCAGGGGATTCTCCTTACGGTGTCCGCCATCTGCGACCGCGCCGAAACACCCGTGGCGTGCCGCACCGATCTCGTGGAGTTCCGGGTCGGATCACAACATCCCTTAGCGCAGCGGCCGATCCCGTCCAGCCCGCTCCAACCCACCGAGGCAAATCCCGGCATCCTGCTCCGTCTTGGACCCAGTTCGATAGTCGTAGGGCAAGGTGGCAGCGACGGCCCCACCGCCTTGTGGCGCAGCGACGACAGCGGACGGCACTGGGTTCTGCTCACCAACCCGTGCACCCAGCTAGTACTCACCAACGTGATCGCACCAGCCGGCAGATGGTTGCTGTACTGCGAGAGAAGCGGGGGCATGAACCACGGCCACGGCAGCTATGGGTCTCCCTCGACGCGGGCCACCACTGGAATCTGGATGCCCAAGGAGCAGTACAAGGGCCGACAGTAGGGAACATCGGATCCCAGATGGGTGGAGACCTGACCGCCAGTTCCAACGGCCAGACCCTATGGATTCAGGGCGACGTGTACGGGATCGAGGTCAGCACCGACGGCGGCCGGGACTGGGCCGAAGAGTCGGTCTCGACAGGAGGCGCCGGAACGTCTATCGCCACCTCGACTGGTAGCCAAGCCTGGCTGCCCGCTCCAAACCTCGGTCTGTACCACACAACAAACGGAACAAACTGGACACTCCTTCCCGATCCCCGATAGGTGGGTGAGGCGCGCCCGAACAGCCCATCTGCGTCTCTCCAGATCAGTGATCCAATGCCGCGCAACCGATCAGATCGACGGTGTTATCTCAAGCCCGGTCGAGAAAACCTTGTGGGAGAGGACCCGGTCTGTCGTGGACATGTCGTCGACGAGGGCATCAGCGAGGAGCTGGCAAGGCAAAAGGCGGCATAGAAGAAGGGAAGTCGCCAGCAGAGTGTCGCGGACACTGCTTGAGATATCGTGTCTACGAGGGGGTCAAAACCCTTCGTCAGCTACATCGAAGACACCCCAAAACGGGCTTGAGATAACGACGGTTCGGGAGCGGCCAAGTTCGCCCCGGACCGTCGCCGAATGACGCGACAGATTCACGCGTCTGGATCGTTGCATCCGGATGGGCCCGACGGTAGCTCGGCGCGGAACGCACGCACCCATTGATCTGACACGGGAGAGAAAGGATCAGGCTATGGGTGTCGAGAAAGTGAGCATGTCGTTCGACCTGGAGCTCGGCGAGGCCATCCGGGTCTCAGCGGGCCACGCCCACCAGAGCGTGTCGTCCTGGTTAGCCGGAGCGGCTCGAGACCTGCTCCGTTTGCAAGCCCTGGGCGAGGCCGTGGCCTCCTGGGAAGACGAGCACTCCCCGCTCACCGAGACCGAGGTCGCCGCAGCCGAACGGCTCCTACCAGGTCCGGCCAAGAAGCGCCGTCGCGGCGCGGCGTGAATGGGACTGGTGTTGGACACCGGCGGACTCGTCGCCTTCGAGCGAGGCGACCGCCGGGTGGCCGCTCTGGTGGAAGCGGCCCGTCGCCGTCGTGACCGGGTCGTGACCTCCTCGGGGTGCGTGGCCAAGCGTGGAAGGCCGGTGGTCCCCGTCAGGCCCTCCTCGCCCGCCTGCTCCGCGGAGTCAGCGAGACAGGTCTCGATTACCGGCCCTCCGGAGCGGCGGGAACACTGTGCCAAACCGCCGCCACCATCGACGTCATCGACGCGCACGTAGTCCTCATGACTCGCCCAACGACACCGTGCTGACAAGCGACGCCGCGGACCTCCAGCGATTCCTGCGCGCCCTGGGTGTCGCCGCCCACGTCGTGTGCCGCTGAGACTCGATGCGTCGCGCGGCCGGTTTCGACGCCGACGGCCGAGTCCGGCACGACGTCACCGCGCAGATCTAGGCGCGAGAGAAGTCCAGAAGGAATTCGAGTACCCCGTGGTTGGCGGTGGTGGCGGGCCCCCCGCTGGGGTTGTTGATCCCGTAGTCGGCGAAGACGATCGGGATCGAGCCGCTTACCGAGACCGTCGAAGTGCTTCGGCGCGCCTGGACCTGAAACGTCACCGTTTTGGTGGTGCCGTGCAAGGTCAGCTGACCGGTAGCGGTTTCAGTGATCGTCGTGCCGACCGCCGGAATCGACCCGAGCCGGACGGGACTGGTCAGCACGAAGGTGGCCGTGGGGTAGGTGGAGGTATCCATGATCCGCCCCTGGAACTGCTCGTCGCGCAAGCTCTGATCGCTTTTGACCGTCGTCATGTCGACGCTGAAGCGACCGGTGGTGATCTCGGTCCCGCTGACGGTGATCGATCCGGTGATCGTGCTGGTGCGCCCGACCGCGGTGTTGCTCTGGCCGAACAGCGTCTCCTTGATGCGGTAACCGGCGATCGAGCCGCTGGAGACGTCCCATTTCCCCAGCACTGTCGAAGCGACCGTCGACGAACCGGATGCTCCGGTCGCCGCAGCCGGTGGGGCCACGGTCGTGGGGGTGGAGAGGCTCAGCGGTGCGGGCGCTTTGCCTTCGATGAAGTGGATGTAGACGAACGGTCCGCCGACCGCCAGCACCACCACGACCACAACCGCCCCGATCAGCCAGCGAGTCCACCGGTGCCGGCCGCACGTGGGAGGTGTCGTGCGAGCTGCTCGGGCCACACGCTCAGCGTGGAACGACAACCTGAGAGCGCGCTGGGCCCCAACATTGATGCCCCTGGGAAGCCGGCGAATCGCCTCGCCGGGCCTGACACCCGAACCGAGACATCGATATCAAAGTATTTGACTTCGAATCCTTAGTAATCTATCATTAGAGGTGCAGGTGACCTAGTGACAAGGAGGAGGCCACCATGACGGTGACGCTCGATCACACCATCATCCAGGCGAGCGACAACCTGGCCTCGGCGCGGTTCCTCGCCAACATCCTCGGCGTGCCCGGGCCTGACGGCCCCGCCCACTTCACCCCGGTCGTGACCGACAACGATGTCGTGCTCGACTTCATGACCGTGGGCAACGTGTGGCCGCAGCACTACGCGTTCACCGTGAGCCCAGCCGAGTTCGACGCGGCCTACGGACGGTTGCGCACCCAGGGCCTCACGATCTACTCGCAGCCGGACCGTAGCGGTGAGGGCGAGACCTACCAGCGGCGCGACGGGCGGCGCGGTTTCTACTTCGACGATCCCGACCGGAACCTGATGGAACTGATCGAAGGGCCCAGCGGCGTGGTCGACGACGGGATCCGCGAGCTGACGACCAGGTGGGCGGCGGCCGAGGTCGACAGCGACGTCGACGCCCTCGACGGGCTGCTCACCGAGCGTTTCTGTGGCGTCGGCCCGCTCGGGTTCGTGCTCGACAAGGCCGCCTGGCTGAACCGGTTCGTCCACGGGCTGCGCAACGAGGCCATCTCGTTTGACGACCTCCAGAGCCACGCCCACGGCGACAGCGTGGTCGTCGTGGGCGTGCTCGACCAGCAGACGACGTTCAATGACATCGACAGCAGCGGTCGGTATCGGGTCAGTTTCGTCGTGGTTCGCGAGGGTGGCCGTCCGAAGATCGCCTCGTGCCACATCGGGCCGCTCGACGCCCGGGCGGCGGGGTCGTGAGCACCGGGTCCGGCCCACCCCTGGATGGGCGCGTGGCGCTGGTGACCGGCGCCAGCCGCGGCATCGGGGCGGCGACCGCCCGAGCTTTCAGCCGAGCGGGGGCATCGGTGGTCTTGGCCGCCCGCAACGAAGCGGCGCTGCAAGCCTTGGCCACGGAGATCCGCGACGCCGGTGGGACCGCCTTGGTGGCTCCCACCGACGTCGGCGACGCCCGAGCCGTCGAGCGCCTGGTCGACGCGACCATCGAGCGTTTCGGCCGGCTCGACGTGGCATGCAACAACGCCGCCGGCGGCGGGCAAGCCCCGACCCGGATAGCCGACCTCCCGATCGACGCCTACGACAGCGCCATCGCCATCACGCTGCGCAGCGTGTTCCTGTCGATGAAGTACGAGATCCCTGCCATGCTCCGCTCCGGCGGTGGCGCCATCGTCAACATGGGATCGACGGCCGGCAACGAGGCGGTCGGTGGCTTGGCGGGATATGTGTCCGCCAAGCACGGCGTCGTCGGGCTCACCAAGTGCGCCGCGCTCGAGTATGCCGAGCGGGGGGTGCGCATCAATGCCCTCGCCCCTGGGCCGATTCTGACCGAGACGTTGCAGCGAGCCGGCCCCGAGATGCAACAGCGTGCCGGCCAGGCGGTGCCGATGCGGCGGACCGGCCGCCCGGAGGAGGTCGCCGATGCCGTGGTGTGGCTGTGCTCTGATGCCGCCAGCTTCATCACCGGCGCCATCATCCCGATCGACGGCGGGAAGCTCGCCGGCATGGCCCCCTTCGCCGGTATGTCACCCGACCACGACTCTCACTGAACGCCGCCAGGAGCCTGGAGCTGCCCTGGGCGATGGGCCGCTGCCTTCGAGCCCTTGTGTGTCGGGCGCGAGGTGCCGGCGGGATCGCCGATGGCCAGAGAACCCGTTCGTTGCGCGACGAAGTCGAGGATCTCGGCGGGCAGGCCGGTCTCGCTCGCCGCCGCCTCGGTGTGCTCCTCGATACCGCGCAGCGTTTCCTCCACGACCCGGGACGTCTCCGCCCGGGGCATCCCCCACGATGCGCCCTCGGCGATCAGGTCGTCGGCGGTGACGTCGTGGATGCTCTTCTTGTTGTTGATCCACATGCCGAGTCTGTCGCTCAGGTCCTTGGGGCCTTCCGGGGTGGGGACGTCCTGGTAGAAGGTGGTGGGCGTGATGTCGTAGGCCGGTGCGAGTGTCGACGAGCCGTCCCGCAGATGGAGCAGGGACACGTTCTTGGCGTGGGCATCGGCGTTGCCCACGGCCACGTTGGTCACCATGAGAGCGAGGAGCTTGGAGCGGTCCCGGGGCGCGGCGTAGTCGGTGAGGACCTCGGCGAAGGCCCGTAGACTCGGCCCTCCGTCTGCTTGGTATTTGCGGTACGGGCGATCTGAGCAGTCGACGCCCAAGGCCTGGCAGGCGTCCTCCTGGTGGATGCGGATCACCCCGTCGGGGGTCTGTTGACGGTCGTAGCGGGACACGACGATGACGGGCCGTCCGTTGACGTCGATGACCTCGGTGTCGACGTCGGTGAGCCCGAGGCGTCCGGCCAAATGGAGACAGAAGGATTCGGCCACGGCATAGGAGTCGAGGCGCATGTCTTGGGGCTTGAGGATGTGCGTCGAGGGCGCCCCGTCGACCGGCCGACCCCATGTGCCGTCCGGGGTCCGGGCCAGCAGGAGCTTCTCCTGCGCTCCGGGCAGCGAGACCCGAACGTCATTGTCGGCGCCGAGTGGACGCTCCTTCAATCGAGCCACCAGCCGCTCCAGATCTTGGTCGGCCAGCGGGTCCATGCCGCGGCCTGTCCCCGGAGCGGGCGACCCGGCGGGCAGGAGCACGACCGCTCCGGCGCAATCCCGGCCGATAGCGGACAGCAGACCGAAGTGGTCACCTCGGCGAACCGAGAACGCGTCGGAGATCACGCCACGGGCCTCGCCCTCCGGCAGCAGTCCGTCGAAGAACGCCCGCACCACATCTCCACGGGGTCTCCTGGCCGCGTTGACCGGCATCGACGTCGAGAGGATCACCGATCCGGGCCGGAACCGGTGTTCGGCCTCCTCGGTGTAGTCGAAGCGCATCTTGGCGTATTGGGGCTCGCTGAGGCTGCCTATTTGCGTGTCGTACAGCCACACGTCGAGACTGGGTCGGCTAGCCATGGGATTCCCTCTCGACGACCGCCAGTTCCATGCCCATCTCCCGCAGGAAGGCGAAGGTCCGTTGGAGTTGTTCGGTGGACAGTCCGGTCTCCATGCGGGCGAGGTACGACCGGTGAACTCCGAGCCGGGCCGCCAGGGTCTCCTGGTTGAGCCCGCGAGTCTGGCGGGCACGGGCGAGCGCCCGGCCCAGCTCGGCTGGATTTGACGCCCTCCACTCGGGCTTCGCTTTTGTGCTCATATCAACACAATATCAGAGATGAGCCTCTCGTGTGAATATCAACACATCGACCGGGGGACGCTAGATGTCTGAATATCAGCACACACCTCGGGTCGAGTGACGTCGGCGTTGCTGCTCTTCAATATGTCCTTGCAGGCACGGGCACCGTCGCTCGCGTTCCGGCCGGACCTCGATGCCGCGCCAGGCCGGGCTCGGAGGGACCGGCGACCGAGTATCGCGGTGGAACGCGGCGCGGCCCGCGACTAACGGTCCTCGACCTTCATCTCGACACGTTCGGGATAGAAGGACAGCAGACCGGCAATGCCTTCTGCCCCGCGATCGGGTTCTCGTAGCTCCAGGCGATGCCGTCGAGCATCTCACCGTCGAGCTGGAGGGACCAGTAGGACGCCTGGCCCTTGAAGGGACAGGTCGTCTGGAAGTTGGTGGACCGCAGCAAGTCGGTGCGGACGTCCTCACGTCGTAAGTAATAGCGGGTCGGGAGACCCGTCTCCTCCAGCAGTACCGGCCGGTCGGATTCCGCCACCTTCTGGCCGTTGACGACCACCTCGACGTGGACGCTCGAAGGGGCGATGGTGATGGTGTGCCCGTGTGCCATACGTAAAGTCTGACAGACGACATCCGGCGCCATTCCCCCGGCAGCTCCTATTGCCATGCTGTAGCGGTGAGGGCTGCACTCGAGGCGATCGTGGGTCCCGTCGACGACCTGTACGTGGTACGCCGCGGCTACACCCACAACCAACGTGTCGTCGCTACCCTCCGCGACGGTCGGTCCGTGTTCGCGAAGCGGGCCGTCGACGAGACGACAGCCGCTTGGTTGCGCCAAGAGCACAGGATGTACCAGGCGTTTCGGAACGAGACGTTCATGCCCAAGGTGATCAGCTGGGCGGACGACGGGCTACCGATTCTGGTGCTCGAAGACCTCTCTGACGCCACCTGGCCACCGCCGTGGCATAGCAGCCAAATCGACGGCGTACTCTCGGCCCTGGGCGAGCTTGCCCGTCGTCCGGCACCGGAAGGACTGCCCCGCCTCGCCGACGGCGAGCAGCCGGGCGACGGATGGCATCTTGTCCTCGCCGACCCGTCCGCGTTCTTGTCCCTCGGTCTGTGCGAAGCGGACTGGCTGGATCACGCCGGTCCAGTCCTGCGTGCTGCCGCGGCGGCGGCGCCCCTCGCCGGGACGAGCGTCGTGCACTGCGACATCCGCAGCGACAATGTGTGCGTTCGGCGCGGCTCGACCCTGCTGGTCGACTGGAACCTCGCCAGCATCGGCAACGCCGAGTTCGATGTCGCCTTCTGGCTGCCCAGCCTGGCTGCCGAGAACGGTCCGCTCCCCGAAGATGTTGCGCCTGAGTGTCCAGCCGAACTCGCCGCTTATGTCGCCGGGTTCTTCGCCTGCCGCGCTGGTCAGTCTGATATTCCTCATGCGCCATTGGTGCGGCAAGTCCAGCGGCAGCAGCTACGAACAGCGCTCCCTTGGGCAGCGCGCGCCCTCGGCTTGCCCGCACCAGCTGCACGCATATAGGCGGAGTGAAATTGATTAGTAAATGTGCTAAACTTCTAATCGTGGTTGGCGTAGACGCGTACAAGGCCCTGGCCGATCCGACCAGGCGGAAGATCTTAAAGTTGCTTCGCGATGACGATCTTCCAGCCGGGGTGATCGCCGAACAGTTCGACATGTCGTGGCCGTCGGTGTCTCGGCATCTTGGTGTGTTGACATCCGCAGGCCTGGTCGAGGCCCGCCGGCAGGGCCAGCAGGTCATCTACTCGCTCACCACATCGGTCCTGGCCGACATCGTCACCGAGCTGGCCGACATGGGTCGGCTACACGATTCGCCACCTAAGGCCAACCTCTATCGACCGGGGCGGTCCGTTCCGCCGACGTTGCGCACGGCCCGGCCGTGAAGGGTCCAGGCCTGGCGGTCCTGCTAGTGGCGGTCGGGGTCGTCTCGTTTACTGCCGGATGGGTGTTCCGCGACGCGAGGGCGCGCGGGCTGCCATTGCGCAAGGCATTGACTTGGGCGGTTCTGACCACCCAGGAATGGCCCTTGCTCCTATTGCTCTATCGGCGAATACGGCCTCGACGGGTCCGAGCCGACGGGCCGGTGCTGCCGAGATCCAACCAGAGATAGTTGGAGGAACGACGGACTGTGACGAACGGAGCGCTCTACGACGACGGTCGCATCTCCTGCGATCAGGCCGGCATCCGCATCGGCTGGTACTACCCGTGGGGAGCCAAGCGCATCCCGTATGCCTCCGTCAAGGCCGTCGAGCACCTGCCCCTCACCGGAATGAACAAGGTGCGCAGGTGGCGAATCTGGGGCAGCGGTGACTTCATCCACTGGTGGAATCTCGATCCGGGCCGTCCGCGCAAGGACGTCGCTCTTGTGCTCGACGTCGGCCACCGGGTCCGGCCGACGATCACGCCAGACGACGCCGAAACGGTTGAGCGAATCCTCCGTGAGCATGTCAACAAGTAGGGGGCAAAGATGATCGTGTCTGTCCTCCTTGTTTGGTCCGAGTCCGGGTCGGGGTGGACGCTATATGGGCACGACGGTCACGTTTGCCATGTCCGCGGTCAGTGCGTTCAGGTCGGCGGGATCGCCGGTCAAGAGCCGGACTCGCGTCCCAAGTGTCCCGGCGGTGACGGCAACGATGGCATCGATGGTGTCGTCTCGGTTCGTCCGCCCGAGCAACTCGCCGGCCGCACGACCAAGCCGAGGCGTTACGGGCTTCTGATCGGTTCCGGCCAGTACTGAATGGATCCGAGCATCGCGACGGTCACCGCGCAGGGTCTCGGTCAAAGTGACGCTGCTCACGTGTACCTCGACGCCGAGCTCCTCGGCCAGGCTGAGTTCGGCCCGAACCCTTACCTTTGCCCTTCCGATTCTGTGGCCCGAGGGGCCCATGTGCTCGCTCACCGTCTTACCGGGAGCTCAGGGGCCGGGCGAAGCTCAGCTCGTGGCCGTCCGGGTCGCGGATGTGGAAATAGCGCTCACCCCACGGGGCATCGGTAGGTGCGCTCTCCGGAACGAACTGGGCCTCCAGGGCTCGCTGGTACATGGCGTCCACGTCCTCAACCCAGAACACGACTCGACCCCAGATGGCCTGTCGGGTAGCGCCAGCCGGATCGAGTTGCAGGTTGAGGTAGCCGGCGCCGACGCCGAAGCTCGTGAAAGGCGCCGCAGGTCCTCCGTACAGCAGATGGAAACCAAGCGCGTGATAGAAGCTCACCGCTTTGTCCATGTCGGTCGTCAGCAACGTGACCACGCTGATGCTCTCAATCGGCTCAAGCTGCTCGTCCACAACGAGCTACCCGGAACCCGGCGGTTCACGGTGCCCAGGCGTGCCGGTGACCATGTCGAGGGCGCCGAGGAACGTGTTGGCCCAGTGGTGGACGTCGAATTCGGTGACCCGGCGACGGAGGATCCGCATGCGTCGGGCCGCCTCGTCGGGCGACACCCGGGCCGCCTGAAGAATGGTGGCCTTGGTCCCGTCGATGTCGTACGGGTTGACGAGAAACGCATGCCGCAGTTCGTCGGCGGCGCCAGTGAACTCTGAGAGCACCAGCGCCCCCCGCAGGTCGAAGTGGCAGGCCACGTACTCTTTGGCAACCAGGTTCATCCCATCCCTCAGCGGGGTGACGAGCATGACGTCGGCGGCGAGGTACAGGGCCGCCATCTCCTCTTTGGGGAACGACTGATGCAGGTAGCGGACAGCGGTTCTGCCGACCGAAGAGTGATCGCCATTGATCCGGCCGACGATTCCCTCAACCTCTTCGCGCAGGCGCTGGTACTCCTCGACCCGCTCCCGGCTGGGACTCGCCACCTGCACTAACACCGCATATCTGGGGTCGAGCTCACCCTCGTCTAAAAGCTCACCGTAGGCTCGCAACCGGTGCAAGATGCCCTTGGTGTAGTCCAGGCGGTCCACCCCGAGCAGCACCACCTCTGGGTCACCGAGCTCGTTTCTCAGCTGACGGGCCCGGGTCTGGATGTCGTCCCGGCGGGCCAGAGTCTCTAGGGATGCAGTGTCGATGGAGATTGGGAAAGCCCCGGCCCGCAGCTGACGCGGCCCGGCCTCGGACGCCAGTTCGATCACTGACCCACGCGTGCTCGCCCCGGTCAATCTTCTGCATGCCCGGAGGAAGTTGCTGGCGTCGTCGCGGCGCTGAAAACCAATCAGGTCCGCGCCGAGCAAGCCCTCGACGACCTGGCGCCGCCACGGCAGCTGAGAGTAGATCTCATAGCCGGGGAACGGAATGTGGTTGAAAAACCCGATCCGCAGGTCCGGTCTCCGGGCCCTGAGCAGCGCGGGGACGAGTTGGAGCTGGTAGTCCTGAACCCACACCACCGCCCCCTTTCCCGCCTCGTCTGCGACGACGTCCGCGAACCGGTGGTTGACGTCCCGGTACGCCTCCCACCAACCCCGCTCGAACTGGGGGACCGCGGTCAAATCGTGGTACAGCGGCCACAGCGTCGCGTTGGAGAAGCCCTCGTAGTAGTCACTCACCTCCTCCGCGGTGAGCACGACCGGCACCAGGTGCATGCCGCCGGCGTCAAAGGCGTCCAGCGTTTCGTCCGGCGCCCCTGACCATCCCACCCAGGTGCCCTGGTTGGCCTGCATGACCGGCTCCAAGGCGGTGACCAGCCCCCCCGGGCTCGGTCGCCAAAGCACCGAACCGTCCGGCTCGTTGATCCTGTCGACGGGCAGGCGGTTGGCGACCACGACGAACGAGGCGTGACCGACAGCGGGCGACATGGCCTGCACCCTACGAGCCTCTCTTGGGACATGCGGCCGAGTCGCCGGTCGGCGTGCAATCGTCAGAGGAACGTCACGCGGGTCGCTTCCTGCTTGCCTTGGGCGAAACCGGCACGGGCGGCGGGGATGCGGGTTGCCGGATCCATCTGGTTCGTGCCCATTGCGGCTCGGGAATCGGCGTCCGGAGTAATCACCTCGACGCGGCTGCCCTGCTGGCGCAGGGCCTCGACCTGGCTTGCCAGGTCATTGCCCCATTCCGGTGATCTGCGCAGGCCCTCGAACTGGCCTTCCGGTAGGGTCCCGCTCCGTCCGCCGAACGGCGAGAGCACCACCACGTTCGCATAGCCCGAGGCAAGGTCGGCGTTTTCGGAGGAACGCACGCCACCGTTGATGTAGTGACTGCCGTTGATGCTGATAGTGGGGGATGAACCCGGCAGCGCAGTGCCCGCCGTGACCGCGTCCACCAGGTCGACGCCCGAATCGCGGTCGAAAGTAGCCAACTCGCCGGTATGCGCGTCGACGGCCACCACGATCATCGGCCTGTCCGGCCATTCATGGCGAGGCAACCGGGCGGCGACCACGGCGCGGTGCTGTCCCGCCGTGGGTCCGAGTATGGAGTCGCACTCCAACCCGAACGCGCCCATCGCACGTTGTAGATCGGCAGCCGAGGTGGCGGCGGCGGAGATAGCCCTCATCCGCTCGAACACCGTGGCCATCGGCAGGGCCGGCGGTCGTTCCCGGTTCTGTCCGACCGGTCGAAGCGGCGGAGACAGCACCGAGGCGAACAGTTCGGCCGGCGGTATTCCGCTTCGCAGCTGTGCTGCCGCGGTGGCACCGGACGACGTGCCGATCACCAAATCGGCGGCCTCTGTCATATCGAGACCCGCTTCGGCCAGGCCTGCGATGATCCCGATCTCCCACGCATTTCCAGCAGCCCCACCACCACCGAGAACCAGAGCAACGTTTTGAGCCACCCGCGGTTGCGACGTACGTCGTGCCGACTCAGGCGTGAAGGATTGGGCTTTGCCCCCAGACCAAACCGTCGGGCTCATAAACGGTAGTGGAGGTATACGACGCCGCTGCGAAAGCGGCGCTCGTCCAACAGCTCCAGGTCGGCATGGATGCCGGCGGGCAGGGCGCGCTTGCCACCGCCCACTAGGTCCGGCCCAAAGAAGAGCTGGCACTCGTCGACCAACCGCTCGGCGATCGCCTGGCCGGCGAGCTCCGCCCCGCCGATCGCGATGTCGGATCGCGAGCTCTCCTTCAGCCGCCTGATCGCGGCGGCATCGAATTCGCCCTCGATTCGGGTTCTCTCGCTGGACACCGTCTGAAGCGTCCGCGAGTAGACAACCTTCTCGGCCGCCCGCCAGATCTCGGCGTAGTCCCGGTACACCCCCGCATGATCGCCGGTCTCCCACCAGACCATCGTCTCGTACATGCGCCGCCCGTACAGATAGGTGCCGACGGGCCGCTCGAGGTCGTTGATGAACGCGTGCACCTCCTCGTCCGGCGCCGCCCAGTCGAATTTGCCCTGCTCGTCCTCGACGTAGCCGTCGAGCGACCCGATCGCCATATAGATCAGGCTGGCCATCTCAAACCTCCTCCCGCGCTCATACCCGGCAAGGGGATGCGGTGATGTTAGCAAAACCGATTGCAAGCTACAATCGGTCTCCGGATCGGAGGACACTGATGCCAGAGCACCGTTCAGGCTGCCCGATCAACCTCGCCACCGAGGTGCTGGGCGACAAGTGGTCGCTTATCGTCCTCCGCGACATGATGTTCAGCGACAAGCGCTACTACCGCGAGCTGCTGCACAGCTCCCTGGAGGGCATCGCGTCGAACATCCTCGCTGACCGGCTCCAACGGCTGGTCACCAACGGGCTGATCTCCCGCGCGTCCGACCCAACGCACAAGCAGAAGATCCGCTACAGCCTCACCGAGCCGGCCATTCAGCTAGTGCCGATCATGGCCCACCTCGGCTCGTGGGGAAAGCGGCATCTACCGGTCAGCCGCGAGCTCGCCGTCCGCGCTGAGCTTCTCCAAGCCGGCGGCCCCGAACTGTGGGATCGGTGTATGGACGAGCTACGCGAGCGCCACCTCGGCCTCACCCGGCCGGCCGGCGCGGAGTCCGTCCTCGCCTACCTCCAAGCCGCCTACGAGGCCGAAGTCGCCGTCCGTCCCGTACCCAGAACGCGCCGTGAACACTGACCATCCCCGCCCTGGGCAGCTAACCCGAAGGGTGCGGTCGTCGACGACTATGGGGTGCGGCCGATGAAGGCCAGCAGTTTGGTCTGGACATCGGCGTCGTCGAGGACATGCACGCGTGGTCCGTACTGGCCGCTCTGGCGCAGCACCTTGTCCATCGGCAACATGCCCTCGAGCATCGCGGCGCACTTGTCCGGATCCAACGTCTCGTCCTGTCCCGTGGCGCGGGCGAGATCCCAGCGGTGCAGGAACACGTCGCTGGTGTAGATCATGTCGATCGCCTGCCCGAGCGGCATGCGACCAATGTGAGGGAGATCGTGCTCTCGATCGGCAATGTCGGCGTCGTCGAGGAGTGCCTGCACGGCGTCGGTCTGGGTGCGCCAGGCGCCGACCGGGTCGTCATCGACCGAAGGTCCCGCCGGCAGCGTGATCCCCGCCCCTCCCTGGAGGAAGGCCGGGAACCATTCGACGAGGTGGCGCACGACGTCGCGGGCCACCCAACCCTGCACCGGCGCGGGCTGATCCCACGCGTCCGACGCGGCACTCTCGACGGTCGTGGTGAACGCATGGGCGATGCGGCGGTGCTCGTCGGCCGAGCTGCTCATCGGAGTTCGGCGATGACGGCGTCGAGCTTGGCGTAGCCCTCGCCGACGCCGGTCTCCATGCCGCTGGCCAGCCACTGGTCGCGGTCCTCGAAGCTGTCCACCAGCGACTGCGCGTGCAGTCGGGTGCGGCCGTCGCCGAGGTCTTCGAACCGGAGCGTCTCGAGGGCGACGCCGTCGGGCTGACCGTCGAAGGTGAAGGTCTGCACGATGCGGTCCTCACCGACCTCGTGGAAGCAGCCGTGGAAGCCGTACTCCTCGCCGTCGCGGCTGGCGACGTAGCGCCAGCGGCCGCCGGTGGTGGCGTCCCAGTCGAGGATCTTGGTGTCCATATCGTTGGGACCGACCCAGCGGGCGAACAGCTGGGGATCGGTGTGGGCCCGCAGCAGCTGCGCCGGGGTGGCGTCGAAGTCACGGGTGATGCGAATGATCGGCACGGTCGGGTCGGCCTCGATCGAGACCTGGTAATGACTGCTAGTGGCGTTCATGACGCTGCTCCTTGTTCTAGGTGTCGGGGGTTGGCGGGTTGTTCATCGCCGCGCATCTCGGCCAGCACGGCGTCGAGGCGCTCGTAACGCTCTTGAGCCTGTTGGCGGTACCGGTCGATCCACTTCGTCATCAGGTCGAAAACCTCGGCTTCGAGATGACACGGCCGCCGCTGGGCGTCCTTCGTCTGGCTCACCAGGCCGGCGTCGGCTAGCACCTTGATGTGCTTGGACACCGCCTGGACTGAGACGTCGTAGGGGTCGGCCAGCTCCCCCACGGTGGCGTCGCCCACGGCCAGGCGCGCCACCATGTCGCGCCTCGTTGGATCGGCCAGAGCGGCGAACACTCGGGACAGCTGGTCGTCGGCCACGGACGACTCCTTCTTCACTGAATCGTTGAATACAACCTACGCCAGGGACAAATCGTTGTCAACCCCTAGGTTGAATAGGAGGGTGGCCAGCGGTTATGTGACACCCTTTCCCGGCTTAGCCGTCGGCGGTAGTCCAGGCGAGTGGAGTTCCTGGCGAGGGCGCCAGGATCAGCGAGTCGCTGGTGGGGGTGGCGTAGAGCCAGCGGTAGCGATTTTCCGATCTGCTTTGACAGAGGACGTCGATCGAGTTGGGAGACCATACGCATTGTCCGAAGATGGTGTTGGCGGTTGGTGCCGAGAGATCCTGGACGGTTCCGGTCTCCGAAACGATGGCGAGGGCCGCGCCGGTGTTGGTGTAAGTGGGATAGGCGATTTCTCGGCCATTGGGTGACCAGATGGGCTGGGTCCCGTATATGGGGCTGTCGTGCTCACTCAGGGCGGCCAGCAGGTGTCCTCGCCGGTCGAGGATAACCATGGGGACGTTGCCGGTGACGGGGGTGAGCGGGTTCGCCACGATGGCGATGGCGTGTCCCGAAGGGTCGGGATAGACGCCGAGTTGGATCGGTGTTGACGGCAAGCTTCCGACGTACTGGTTGACCTGTGATGACGTGGCGAGCAACGCTGGCGGCACGGAGGCGGTGAGAAACTCCACCTCAGTGTCGGGGCTCGCTGGGTGGGCGATCTGCGATTGGTGTTGCTGGGCCGGGATCGACACGAAGGCGCCCAGGCTCTTGGCGTCGCCGCCGGCACTGTCAACCGTCCCGAGATCGAACTCCCGACCATCGCTGAAGCGGACGACGGTTGCGGCGGCGGGCGATGCCGCAGTCGGACGGGTCAGCACCAACACCGCCTGATTCTGGTCGACAAACGGCCTGGATTGTGCCGGTGCCGTCGAACCAGAGAGGACCTTCGACACCGCGCTGGAACCAGTGACGATCCGCGTCCCCTTCACATCGAAGACGGTTCCCGCAGCGTCGAGGATCGTCTGGCCGTCCGACGAGACAGCGACTGGGGTCAGGGGGCCTCCGCCAGCTAGGACCGGGTACCTCTCGATCGTCCCGGTGGCGGGATCGACGGAAATGATCGCCCCAGCCGAAGACACCGCCATAACCCGACCCGTCAGCGCCTTCAACCCCGCCGGCCCCGAGTGACCCCCAGAAGACAACAGAAACGACGCCACGACCGCGCCCGCAATAACGACCACCGCCGCAGCCGACGCTGCTGGCCTGACCCGCCATTTGTGTGGGCGGTGACTCCCCCGTGGCCGTGGTCCTACGTCACGGGGTCCCTGCGGCACCGCGATCGACGACGAAGGCGACCCCTCCCCGGCCAGCAAGGGATCGGGTTCTTCCGGCAATGGCTCCGGGATCTCGACCGCATCATCAACAGATCGGCCACAAGCGGCACAGTGCGCCGCGAACTCGGAAACCAACCCACCACAACCGCTACAGCGCAGCATTCCCCACAAACCGTACATCGCATCACCCCACGCAGCCCTAACGACTCATCTGCGCTTGCCGGGACGTGCTGGTTGAGCCGCGAGCTGTCCCAGCCTGGTTAGGAGCGACTCCTTTTCTCAGCTCAGCTGCTCGGCCAGCGCGAGGATTATTCCGCTCGGCCCGCGGAGATAGCAGAGCAGGTAGCTGTCCTCGTAGCGCGTCACTTCGCCAACGAGTTCGGCGCCGTGCGGGCGGAGGCGGGCGAGGGTGTCCTCGATGTCGTCAACGGCGAACATGACACGGTGCAGGCCCAGCGTGTTCGCCGGGGTGATCTCCGGCTTGGGGGTGATCGCCTTCGGGGTGTGATACTTCGTCAGTTCGAGCCGGCCCGGGGCGTCCGGGATCCGCATCATCGCGATCTCGCTTCTCATGTCGTCGAGCCCGACGACGTTTCCCGCCCAGCTTCCTTCGATCGGCATCCTGCCTTCCAGCTCCATACCGAGTTCGGTGAAGAAAGCGACGGCGGCGTCGAGGTCGTCGACGACGATCCCGACGTTGTCCATGCGCTGAATTGTCATGTCTCAAACGATAGGGGCCGGGTCCGACGCCGTCGGCTCAGCCAGCCGTCTCCTCACGCCGTATCCACAGCTGGGCCATACTCTCGACCCTCAGGGCAGGATCTCAACGTACCCCTCCGTTCCATTGAGGCGGATCCGCTGCCGATCGCGGATGAGCCGGGTGGCTTGCTCGACGCCCACGACAGCCGGCAAGCCGTACTCCCGGGCGATGACTGCGCCATGGGTCATCAGGCCGCCGACCTCCGTCACCAGGCCCGTGATCGCGACGAACAGGGGCGACCAGCTGGGGTCGGTGTAGGCCGTGACCAGGATGTCGCCCGGCTCGAGATCGGCCTCGGCCATGTCCATGATGACGCGGGCCCGCCCCTCGATGATCCCGGCGGATACCGGCAAACCAACTAGCGCGCCGGTCGGCACGTCGTGGCGTCGGTACGCCCCGGCGACTACCTCGCCATCCGACGTAAACACCCGGGGCGGCGTCAGCGCTTGATACGACCTGAACGCGTCCTTGCGCTGGGAGATGAGCTCATCATCCGCGTGGTTCGTGCGCACGACGTCGTGGAACTCTTGGAACGTGAGGTAGTACATGTCTTCCTTCTCACGAAGCACACGCGCCTGCACGAGCCGCCCGGCCTCTTCCAGCAAAGCCTGCTTGTACACGAAGTAGCGGCTGACCATGCCGTACTTCGGATACTCCCGGTACCCGATGAAGGTCCGGACCCGGTCGATCATCCGCTTGACCTCATCCGCCTTACGCTCCCCGTCCGGCAAGTCCCCCAAGCGCGCCAGCAGCTCTTGTTCCTTCTCCCAGGCCTCCTGCCGGCCTTGCTCGAAGCGCCGCTCGCCGGCGCCCGGCTCGAAGTTCTTGATGTTGCCGAGGATCAGGGGCACGAGCGTGGAGGGGCGTTCGCTCCATCGTGGTCTCGTGATGTCGATCTCACCGACGCAGCGCATGCCGTACTTGTCGAGGTAGGCCCGGATGGCGTCGCGGGCTTCCCGCCCGCCCGTAAGTTTGGCCATCTCGTCCAAGAAACCGTCGTCGTCGATGTGTCGCAGAAGCGCCACCACCTCCGGATACGGACGGATCACGTCCGCGACGTCCAGGAGCGCGAGCCCCATCTCCGACGTGACGTTATGGGGGACAGACTGGGTGAGCGTGTCCGCCGCGTTCTTCTCGCCCAGCCACGCCTCCAGCTGCTCGTTCAGCCACCACGTGGCCTCCATCGCCGACATGAACACCTGATGGCTGCGCGGATCGAACAGGATCCGCCTCAGCTCTTGGATGTCCGCCAAGATGAAGTCGAGCAGCGCCGATCCGGACGTCGTCGCGATGTCGCGCTTCAAGGCGGCAATGGAGGCCTCGCTACGTCCGATCAGATCGGTGACGATGGCCGGATCGGTCTCGATCGGCGCTGGCGCGCCGCCAGCCGGCATCGCATTCGGGCCCTCGTCAGGGAGCGACGGGATGAAGTCGTCGCGTTCGAGGATGGTCTCTAGCGCGTCCCCGATCAGCGGATCGCCCCTTCCCAGGACCTCCAAGAGACCGGCGCGACTCGCTGGCGACGCCAGGCCCACGGCGACATCGACGAAGAGCCTCCCACCGGCCACGTACATCGGCCGAGGTGTGGTCAGCTGCCAGAAGGAGAGCCCCAGGGGCTTCATCGCGTCGGTCATCATCTGCGCATGACCGACAGACACGTACACATGGTTCTCTTGGTCGCCGGCCGCAGGGATAGGAAACAGTGTGGTGATCGGCCGGCTCTGGACGATCCGGAAGCTGTCATCGACCAGGCACCATTCGATGTCCTGGGGGCGGCCGAAGTGCCCTTCGATCCGCCGTCCCAACTGCGCGACTCGCACGACCTGCGCATCAGTCAGTGCTGGCTTCTCCTGACGCTCCGGCTCGATCGCCAGTTCCTGCGTCCCGCCTGCCGGCGAGGCGTGAATGGCCAGCTGCTTGGTGGCGACCGCCTTGGCGACGATCTCGCCGTCCCGCACCTGGTAGACGTCCGCGTTCACCCGGCCGGAGACCAGGGCCTCGCCGAGTCCGAAGGTGGCCTCCACCGAGCTGACCTTCCGGTTTGACGTGACCGGGTCGGCCGTGAAGACGACGCCGGCCGCCTGCGGGAAGACCATCTGCTGCACCACCACGGCCATGTGGACCTTCCGGTGGTCGAATCCATTCCGCAAGCGGTAGGTCACGGCCCGATCGGTGAACAGGGAGGCCCAGCACCGACTGACGTGCTCGAGGATCGCCGCTGGCCCCACGACGTTCAGGTACGTGTCCTGCTGGCCGGCGAAGGAAGCAGACGGCAAGTCCTCCGCCGTCGCACTCGATCGGACTGCGTAAGCAGCATGTTCGCCGAGCCCGGCGACCGAGCCGGTGATCGCCGCCGCCAGATCGTCGGGGATGGCAATCCCTTCGATGGTCCGGCGGATCTCCGCGCTGAGCGTGCGGATCGCCTCCCGGTCATCCGGGCTCAGGCGCGACAGCCGACCGAGCCGATCGTCGATCGACGGCGCGTTCGCCATGATCCGCCGGAAGGCGTCCGTCGTCACACAGAAGCCGGCCGGTACGCGGATGCCTTCGATCCGCGAAAGCTCCCCAAGGTGCGCGCCCTTGCCGCCAACAACCGCGACTTGCGTCCGGTCGATCTCCTGGAAACCCAGCACGTAGCTGCCCATCCGTCCACCTTCCCCTGAGCCGCCTCGGGCGCCTCTTGTCCCACGGTCAAACGGGCGGACGCCTCCGGTCCGGCCTGTGGCGTGCATTGTCAGCACACAAGGGGTCCTTGCAACAAGCCCCCCACCCTGGTGTACATTGCTTATGGCGGAAGGGTGAATCGGCATCCTTGGCGGCACCAGAGCCGGGCACGTCACCGAAGCTGGGGCTTATGCCTCCGCAATGAAGCGCACGCCACGGGAGTCGCTTTGTGTCGAACCTCCACACCAAGGGGACAACGTGGCGCTACGCGTTCCGAAGGCGGAGCTCAGCACCGACATGAGGGAATTCCCCTGATCGTCATCTGCCAGGGTGCGGTGGCGCGGCGGGGAGTTGCACGGTGACGCAGAGGCCGCCCGCGGCCCGGGGGGTGAGGGTGAGGGTTCCGTCGTGTGCTTGGGTGATGCTCTTGACGATGGCCAGGCCGAGGCCGACACCGGCGTGGTCGGTGCGTATGCGCTTGGAGCCGCGCTGAAACGGCTCGACCAGCGTCGAAACCAGCTGTGGGGTGAGCTGCTCGCCGGTGTTCTCGACCGTGAGCACCACCCTCTTGGGGTGGGCGCTGGTGGTGACCCAGACGGTGCCCTGTTCGGTCAGGTTGTGGACGATCGCGTTGTGTACGAGGTTCGTCGTCATCTGCAGCAGGAGGGCGGGTGAGCCGGTGGTGGGGGTGGTGTCGCCAGAGGTCTCGATGGTGAGGCCGCGCTTTTCTGCGAGGGGAAGGAGCGTTTCGGTGGCTTGTTCGGCGAGGAGGGACAGGTCGACGTGTTCTGGGGTGAAAGAGCGCTGGTCGGCCCGACTGAGCAGGAGCAGTGCTTCGGTGAGGTCGATCGCTCGGGTGTTGACGAAGTGGAGGCGGTCGACCAGTTCGTCGTGGCCGCAGCTTTGACCGTTGCGGGCCACCTCGAGAAGTGTTTGTGTGATGGCGAGCGGAGTGCGCAGTTCGTGGGAGGCGTTGGCTGCGAACCTCTGCTGTTCAGCGATCTGTGTTTCGAGCCGGGCGAGCATGGCATCGAAGGCGTCGGCGAGGTCGCGGAACTCGTCGCGGCGGCCCGGCAGCCGGATTCGGTGGGCGAGCGATCCGGTCGTGGCCGTGCGGGTGGCGTCGGTAATGCGAGTCAGGGGGGCGAGCATGCGGCCGGCAAGCAGCCACCCACCCACGAGACCGAACACCAGCAGGAAAGCCAACACGGCGGCTGCCCTGGGCGCGAAAACGTGCAGGAGGTTGGACCGAACGGGAAAGACGCCATGAATGGAGGTGTCGGCGTTGACGAGGAACGCACGGTCGGGGACGTACCGCAGGAGGAACAGCCACACGGCGGCGAGCAGCATGGCGCCGGCGAGCATGAGGAAGCCGGCGTAGCTGAGGGTGAGTTTGAGGCGAACGCTCAAACCTGGGGCTCTATCCACGGTCTCCTCCCTCACGCCCTGAGTCTGGGTGAGTGTCGATGCGGTACCCGACGCCGGCCACGGTGGCGATGAGCCAAGGTTCGCCAAGGCGTTTGCGCAGCGCCGAGACCGTGATGCGCACCGCGTTGGTGAACGGGTCCGCGTTCTCATCCCACGCCCGTTCCAGCAGATCTTCGGCGCTGACCACGCCGCCTTCGGCCGCCACCAGAACCTCGAGCACCGCGAACTGCTTCCGGGTCAGCGCGACGTAGCGGCCGTCGCGGTACACCTCGCGGCGGAACGCATCCAACCGCAGACCCGCGATCTCTCGCACCGGCGGCCGGTTGTGAGCCCGCCGGCGGTCGAGCGCTCTGAGACGAAGCACCAGCTCCCGCAGCTCGAATGGCTTGGTGAGATAGTCGTCAGCGCCGAGTCCGAACCCCGAGGCCTTGTCGTCAAGCCGGTCGGCAGCGGTGAGCATGAGGATCGGCATGCCGCTACCAGAAGCGACGATGCGCTTGGCGATCTCGTCGCCAGAGAGCCCGGGGATATCGCGGTCAAGCACGGCGATGTCGTAGGCGTTGACGCCCAGCAGATGTAAAGCGGTGTCGCCGTCACCGGCGATGTCCGCGGCGATCGCTTCCAGGCGAAGACCATCGCGGATGGCTTCTGCCATATAGGGCTCGTCCTCGACGATCAACACACGCACACTCTCGCGATGCTAGGCGCCGGGGCATATCGTCGGCGTATCGAAAACCGCATACGGGCTGGTAACACCACGCTGCGTTGACTGGAGGCATGACCTACAGCGACTCCCAGGGTTCCCATGACACGTGACGAATCGGCCTATGCCGGGCACTCGGCGCGACCAACGGCCATGTCCGCATCGGACTCCTCTCCGAGGCCATCTACGTCATCACCAATGCCGCAGCCGTGACCCAGCAGCGCACCAGGCCCGGCCGCGACGCCGACTGCCTGCCGGAGGAGTACCTCCGTCTCGAGCGGCGGTCGGCTCGGCGCCCACCCGCCAGGGGCCGGCGGCGGAGGGGGCGGATGGCCGTCCGGGTCCTGTCGGTGGCCCTCGGCCTGCTCGTGCTGTTCCTCGGGGCGTCGGTGTACGGAGCCGCCACCACGCCGGGCAACCAGAACTTCAAGGCCAAATGGGCCGACTGGTTGCGGTCCCACCACGCCGCCTTCGTCGTCAAGCCACTGGAGCAGTGGTACTACAACAGCCAGGCCCCGGCCAAGGGTGGCGCTCCCAAGGCCCTCAACCGGATCCCGGCGGCCTCTGCCCACCCGGCGGGCACCTCGGCGGCACCCGCCGGCCTGCCCGCCCCCAGCCCGGTACCGCTGGTCGTATCACCGGCCCTCCCGGGTGAGGGCCAGTGGCAGCCCACGGGGCCGATCGTCGACGGCCGGGCCGCCAGTTACGTGGCCCAGTTCCGGGCCGACACCATCTACACCAGCCAGATCACCTCGGCGGTCTGGATCGACCCCACCCGGCTGAGGATCCGACTCGTCCCCGGCGCCCAAGAGCCGGGCGGTACCTGGAGCGTGCCGCCCGACCTCACCGGCACGGCGGCCGCCCAGGCGGTGGCCGCCTTCAACGGGGGGTTCCGGTTCCAGGATGCCCACGGCGGGTTCTACCTGGGCGGTCGCACCGCCGTACCCCTGGTGAACGGCGCCGCGTCGGTGGTCATCTACAAGGACGGCCGGGTCAACGTCGGCGCCTGGGGCACCGACGTGGCCATGACCCCCTCGGTCGAGGCCGTCCTGCAGAACCTGGTGCCGCTGGTCGACAACGGCCAGATCGCCCCCGACGCCACCTACCACGACACCCACATCTGGGGGAACACCCTCGGCGCCAACACCGTCGTGGCCCGCTCCGGGCTGGGGGTGACGACGTCGGGGGCGCTGATGTACGTGGCCGGCCCGGCCCTGACGGCCAAGACGCTGGCCGAGTCGCTGCAGCGGGCCGGGGCAGTGCGGGGGATGACCCTCGACATCAACCCGGAGTGGGTTACGTTCAACTTCTACACCCACCCCGACCCCGCCGATCCCACCTCGATCACCGGAGCCAAGCTGTATCCGCAGATGCAGCGCTCGGCCGACCGGTACCTCGGCCCCACCGAGGAGTCGCGTGACTTCTTCTCCGTGTCGACCAGCTGAACGCGGAGGGCTTCTCCCTTGTCAGGGCTCGTCCTCGACCGTCAACACACACCCACACACTCGCGATCGTACGAACCGGAACATATCGTCGGTATATCGAAAACTACATACGTGCTGGCAACAGGCCGCGGCGTTGAATGGAGGCGTGACCTCTGGCAAAGCAGATAGCGCCGTCCCAAGGGTGGGAATCACCATCTACGGGTGCGGGCCGGACGAAGCCCTTTTGTTCCGAGAGATGGCGCCTCGCTTTGGCGTCAAGCCAACTATCACCGATGCCGCGGCATCAGATGCAACTATTGACTTGGCATCTGGGAATCGATGCGTCAGCGTCGGCCACAAGACTCAAATCTCAGGTGACATTCTGCTTGCGCTTCGCCAAGCCGGTGTTATGTACCTCTCCACTAGAAGTGTTGGATACAACCATATCGATGTCAAACTGGCGGAGAGCGTCGGCATCTCCGTTGAAAACGTCACCTATTCTCCGGACAGCGTTGCTGACTACACGTTGATGTTGATGCTCATGGCGGTGCGGAATGCCAAATCCACCATCAGCCGCGCCCAGGTTCATGATTACCGATTGAATGAAGTACGAGGGAAAGAACTCCGCGACCTGACCATCGGAGTCATCGGAACAGGACACATCGGTGCCGCCGTGATGGACAGGCTGCGGGGGTTTGGTTGCCACGTACTGGCCTGTGACCGTTGTCCGAAGACCTCTGCCGAATACCTGCCTCTCGACGAGCTGCTACGGCAGAGCGACCTTGTGACGCTCCATACACCACTCACCGCCGACACCCACCATCTGCTGAATCGTCAACGTATCGGGCAGATGAGGCACGGAGCATTCATTATCAATACGGGGCGTGGTGCACTTCTCGATACCGAGGCCCTTGTCCCGGCGCTGGAGAGCGGCCGCCTCGGGGGTGCGGCGTTGGATGTCCTCGAAGGCGAGGAAGGAGTCTTCTACTCTGACCACAGAAGGAGACCCATTCAAAGCCAACTGTTGTTGCGGTTACAACAGTTACCGAATGTGCTGATTACTCCGCACACCGGCTACTACACCGATCACGCCCTGAGCGATACCGTCGAAAACACGTTCCTCAATTGCCTGCGCTTTGAAAGAAGAGAAGCGTGAATAGGTTGAGAGTCGCAGTCATCTTCGGAGGTTGCTCCGAAGAACATCCCATCTCGGTCAAATCCGCGCAGGAGGTGGCAACACACCTCGACCTTGAGAAGTATGAACCGTTCTATATCGGGATCACAAGAAGCGGTACCTGGAAGCTCTGTGACGGCCCTGACGCAGGCTGGGACAACGGCAGCTGCCGTCCGGCGATGCTGTCACCGGACAGAGGCCTACACGGATTGCTTGTCCTGAAGCAGGGCCACTACGAAACGATCAGTCTGGACCTCGTCTTCCCCGTGCTCCACGGCAAACTCGGCGAGGACGGGGCGATACAAGGTCTGCTGGAGCTGTCCGGCATCCCCTACGTAGGCTGCGATGTCCAAAGTTCTGCCCTGTGCATGGACAAATCTCTTGCCTATCTCGTTGCGAGCAACGCGGGAATTGCTATACCAAGGTTCTGGACCGTCACGGCGAACGAGGATCTCGACCCCGACCGGATTACTTATCCAGTCTTCGTGAAGCCGGCCCGTTCGGGTTCATCGTTCGGCGTCAGTCGTGTAAGTGAGAAACAAGAGCTGCCGAGTGCGGTTGAGACCGCAAGGCAATACGACTCGAAAGTGTTGATCGAAGAGGTTGTTGTCGGCAGCGAGGTGGGATGCGCGATCTTCGGGAACGACACGGATTTGATTGCAGGAGAGCCAGATCGAATCTCGCTAGCTCATGGGTTCTTTAGAATCCATCAGGAGAATCAGCCTGAAAGCGGTTCTGAGAACTCCACTTTCATCGTTCCCGCCGACATCTCGACAGAGGCGCGCGACCTCGTTCAGGAAACAGCAAAGACCCTATATCGAGCCTTGGGATGCAGGGGACTCTCGCGAGTGGACATGTTCCTGAAGGAAGACGGAACGGTAGTCCTGAACGAGGTCAACACGCTGCCCGGTATGACCTCATACAGCCGTTATCCGAGAATGATGGCAGCCGCGGGACTGTCGCTGGCCGATGTGATCGACCGGATCGTGTCGTTGGCGTTGAACGGAAAGTGATGATGCACGAGGACTTTGTCTTTGTCGACGAGATCGTATCCGGAGTACGTTGGGATGCGAAGTACGCCACGTGGGACAATTTCACTGGCAAGCCGGTGGACGGATATCTAGTAAATCGGATCGTCGGCTCGCGGACCTTGTGTGCGGCCCTGGGGACAGCGCGAGAGGTAGCAGGATCCCTTGGCTTCGGCTTGCTGCTCTGGGACGGGTATCGTCCTCAACGCGCCGTGGATTGCTTCCTGCGCTGGTCCAGACAGCCGGAAGATGACCGGACGAAACGAAGACACTATCCTCACATCGACAGGTCCGAGATCGTCGCACAAGGATATGTAGCTGAGAAGTCGGGCCACAGTCGGGGCAGCACCGTTGACTTGACGCTCTATCACTTGGCCACCGGTGAACTCGCTCCAATGGGCGGGGACCATGACCTGATGGATCCGATCTCACATCATGGAGCAAAGGGAATCACGCAAGTTGAAGCGAGAAACCGGCAGCGCCTTCGTTCGATCATGGAGTCCGGCGGGTTTAGATCCTACGATTGCGAGTGGTGGCATTACACACTGAAGGACGAACCCTATCCGAGCACCTATTTTGATTTTCCCATCACCACTGTTGAGCCAATTGAATAGACTATGTCTGGGGGAGAGGTGCGGGTCGACGGGATGGTGACGGTGCAGGAGAGGCCTCCGTCGTTACGGGGGCGGGCGGTGGTGGTACCGCCGTGGATCTCGGCAATGGACGCCACGATGGTCAGGCCCAGGCCGAAGCCGTCGTTCGACGAGCGGTTGTTGAGCCGCTGGAATGGATGGAAGATGCGGTCGGCGTCCGCCGGGCTGATGATTTGGCCAGTGTTTGCGACGGTTAGCTGGCTGTTTCCGGCTGCGGTACGGGTGCTGATCCAGATGTCGCCGGAAGCGACGTTGTAGCGCACCGCGTTGTCGACCAGGTTGGCGATGAGGCGTTCGACGAGCACCGGATCGCCGGATATGACGGCGCGTTCCAGCGTGGCGTGCACTTGCCGGTCGCTCAGGCCGGCGGTGTCGAGGATGTCTTCGGCGACCGTGGCCAGGTCGATCTCCTCGTGGACCGCGAGGCCGCGCTCGTTGCGGGCGAGGATGAGTAGCGCGCCGATGAGGTGCTCGGCGTGATCCACGGCGGCGCGGATGTCGGCCGCCATGGCTCGCAGCTCGCCGGGGGTGCTGTCAGGGTTGCCGACCACGACGTCGATCGTCGTGCCCATGACGGCGAGGGGGGTGCGCAGTTCGTGGGAGGCGTTGGCGATGAACCGCTGTTGGGCTTCGAACGCGGTCTGGAGCCGGCCGAGCATGTCGTCGAACGTCTCGGCCAGCTCTCGGAGTTCGTCCCGGGGACCTCTCGGCGCGATCCGCGCCGAGAGGTTGTGTTGCGAGGCGGCGCGGGCGGCCGCGGTGATCCGGTGTACTGGGCGCAGCGCCCGCCCGGCGAAGATCCATCCGAGGATGGCGGCGAGGGCGATGACGACGCCGAGGGTGATCAGCGAGTACTGCAGCAGGCGCGTCAGGGTGAGGGCGCGCTGCGCTTGCGCGCCCAGGTCGGCCAGAAAAGACCCGGGGCAATTGGAGGAGCCGAGGAAGCGCTTGTCGCCGCTCAGGTACGCGGACTTGCAGTGAGCCAAGAAGCTGGCCGGAACGCCACTATACGAAGCAGGTGGCTGGGCCTGCCTGGCCACCCCTAGCTGAGCCACCAGGGTGTAGCTGACGGCCACGATGATCCCCCCACACAGGGCGAACAGGCCGGTGTAGATCAGGGTCAGGCGGGCTCGGACGGTCAGGCGCGGACCGCGGGTCACATTCTGTATCCCTTGCCTACGACGGTCTCGATCAACGGCGGGTCGCCGAGCTTGCGCCGCAGCCGGGTCATAGTGACGGAGACGATATTGCTGAACGGGTCGGAGTTGGCGTCCCACACCTGTTCGAGCAGCTCCTCTGCGCTGACCAAGGCGCCGTCAGCGGCCAGCAGCGTCTCGAGGATCCCGAACTCTTTGCGGGTCAGCGTGAGCGGGCTGCCGGCGCGCATGGCGCGGTGGCGGGCGCGGTCGACGGTGAGGTCCTCGCGGACCAATACTGGCGGCGCTGACGGCGCTCGGCGCGACAGCGCCCGCACGCGGGCGACGAGCTCGGCGAATGCGAATGGCTTGGGCAGGTAGTCGTCCGCGCCCAGTTCCAGCCCGTCGACGCGGTCATCGACGTCCCCGGCGGCGGTCAGCATGAGGATCCTCGGGCCGGAGCCGGCTACGTCCCGGCAGACCCGGTCCCCATGGAGGACCGGTAGGTCGCGGTCGAGCACGATTACGTCATAGGCCGTCTGGTCGGCGGCGTCCAGTGCGGCCGCGCCGTCATACACGACGTCGGTGGCCATCCCGGCCTGACGCAGCCCTTGAGCGATCCGGTCGGCGAGCGTCGCATGGTCTTCGACCACCAGGACGCGCATCAGGCCATTATGCGCTGCTCGACATGACATCCGTGCAACATCGCCTGTAGCGCTGATGTCACCCGCCGGAGCGTACAACTGCAGGCATGAAGCCAGTTCATCCTGCCGGCCGCCCTTGCAGAGGCGACGGCCCGCTGCGCCTCGTCCGGTCGAACGTCGAGGGCACGGGATGGATCGTCGGCGGGCGGGGAGCCTGGCGGCCCAGGAGCGTTTCGCTGACCGCGCTGTTGATTGTCGTGTTGGGTCTGACCGCGTGCGGGGGCGCATCGTCGCACCGCCCGGGAACTGCCAGCGCCGTCGGTACCACCACCAGCGCCTCGGCCGGTGGCAGTACGCAAGCAGGCGGACTCCTGGCGTTCGCCTCCTGTATGCGCTCGCACGGCGTGCCGAACTTCCCCGACCCGACCGCCAGCGGTGGGATCCCGAAGCCTGCCGTTGTCAGCGCATTCCAGGCGGTCGGCAACGCCCAGGCGCAGGCGGCCCAGAACGCCTGCAACCACTTGCTCCCCGCCGGAGGGTTGAGTGGGCAGGCCAGCCAGACGGTCACCGCCCAAGACCAGCAGGACTACCTCAACGCTGCTGCCTGTATGCGCTCGCACGGGATCACCAACTTCCCCGACCCCGTCTTCTCCAACGGCCACGTCAACCTCAACATCCCCTCCAGCATCGACAGCAAGTCACCGCAGTTCACCCAGGCCGCCCAGACCTGCACAAAGCTCATCCCCGCGGGACTCCCCTACAGCAGGGGCTCCGGAGGATGACGCGATGTCAGCGTTGGGTCGATGATCCGGTAGCCGACCCCGGGGATGGTTTCGATCACGTCGGGGGGGCCGAGTTTGCGGCGCAGCCGGCCGATGGTGACCTGAACCGTTTTGGTGAAGGGGTCGGTGTGTTCGTCCCAAGCCTGTTCGAGGAGGTCCTCGGTGCTGAGGGTGGCGGGCGAGGCCCGCATGAGCGCTTCGAGCACGGCGAACTCCTTGGTGGTCAGCTCGCACGGCTGGCCGGCCCGGGAGGTGGTCCGGCGGAGCGGGTCGAGCTCGAGGTCGGCCGCTTTGAGGATGCGGGGCTGAGCGGTGGGTTTTCGTCGGGCCAGGGCCCGCAGCCGCAGGACCAGCTCAGGGAAGTGGAACGGTTTGGGCAGGTAGTCATCCGCGCCGAGCCCGAGCCCGCTGACCCGATCCGCGGGGGCGTCGGCCGCGGTGAGCATGAGCACCATGGCCGGGTCATCGCTCTCGGTGATCATCTTGCAGATGGTGTCGCCGTGGATACCGGGAAGGTCGCGGTCCAGTACGACGACGTCGTAGCGGTTGATGTCCAGCTTGGCGGCGGCGTCGAGCCCCGTGTAGGCGACGTCGACCGCCATGCCTCGGTCTCGGAGGCCCTCGGCGATGTCGTCGGCCAGTCGCCGCACGTCTTCCACGACCAGCACCTTCATGGCAACTCTCGATTCGGGCAGGGGGGTGCGGCGTGAGGAAGCTCGACCGCCACGCGCATCCCTCCTTGTGGGCGGGCCCCGAGTTCGATGGTTCCGTGGTGGGCGGCGGCGATGGCTGCGACGATGGACAGACCGAGCCCGAGCCCGCCGTCGGCGCCGGTCCGCTCGCCGCCGCCTCGCCAGAACGGTCGGCCCAACTGGCCGGCCTCGGCGGGTTCGAGGATGGGACCGCTGTTCTCGACGATCAAGCGGGCGGATGGACCCTCAGTCGTGGTTGTGACCTGCACCCACCCGCCGGGCTGGTTGTAGCGGATGGCGTTGTCGATCAGGTTGACGGCGAGACGGGCAAGGAGGGTTCGGCTGCCGGCGACCTCCGCCTCGTCAAGGCGGCGGTGCAGGGTCACGTCGGCTGCGACGGCACCGTCGGCTCGGGTGTCGAGAGCGTCCGCGGTGAGGTGGGGCAACGAGACCGTCGTCAGGTCGTCGATCATCCCCCGCTGGGCTCGGGCCAGCACCAGGAAGCTCTCCACCAGCCGTTCGGCCTGGTCGAGCCCCTCGCGGACCTTGGCCGAAAGCACCGACGCGTCCTTCGAAATGGGCGGAGACTTGGCCGCGGCAACATCCAGGGAGGTGCGCATCATGGCGAGCGGGGTGCGAAGCTCGTGCGAGGCGTTGGCCACGAAAGCTCGCTGGGCGCCGAAGGCGCCCTCCAGCCGGGCGACGAGCCCGTCGATGGTGTCAGCCAGGTCCGTGATCTCGTCACTCGGGCCGGCCAAGCCAAGCCGCTCGTGGAGGTTCTCCTCGGAGATGTGCCGCGCCGTGGAGGTGATGTGCCGCAGCGGGCGAAGCACCCGACCGGCCATGAGCCATCCCAGCACGACGGAGGCCAGGGCCATGACGCCCAACGCCACCGCGAACCACACCAGCAGAGTGCGCAAATCCGCGGAGTGCTGTGCGCTTGTCGCGCGCGCGCACCACGCCGGCGCCAGCCGGGAGGATGTGGACGGTGTTCGAGGGCCCAGGCGAGTGAATGACTGGGCTGCGTGGGGAGGTGATGTGGACGGTGGCCGCGAACGGGAAGCGGGCCACGAACAGGTAACTGATACCAAGCAGGGCCGCGCCGCAGAGAACGAACAGCGCCCCATAGGCGAGGGCGAGGCGCACCCGCACCGTCCGCCGGGGCAGGCGAGCGCGGGCCAACCGGCGGGCCACACAGGCGTAGGGTCCGAAGGCCACTCCGGTCACGGGTCGCACGCACTCACGGCCAACTCCGCCTGCACCTGCCGGCGCCGACGTCCGCGAACGCCAAATCCTGCTGCTCGTCCGACCCCCGATGACCTCTCTCCAGCCGCTTCACGGCCCCCAGCATGGCCCCTGGCCGGTAACAGGAAGGTAACAGGCTCTGTTGAGCCCCTGTTACCGGCGATGTCGTACAACCACCTCCGAACGGTCGTTCGCGAGGAAGGAGCCACGACATCATGGACAAAGACACTGGCCGCTCCCCAGCGGTCAACAAATGCCGGTTGCGACGAGTCTGGCGTGCCAGCCTCCCTCTCGTCGGGCTGGCGACCATCGGGCTGCTGGCCGCCGCTTGCGGGAGCGGCTCGAAGGTTCTGGGGGTCCCGAGCGCCGGGGGGACCACCACGACCGTCGCCCCGTCTGGGTCGTCCGGTTCGGGCGCTTCGGGGGAGACGAGCCAGTCGCAGGAGCTGCAATTCGCGCAGTGCATGCGGTCCCACGGGGTCGCCGGTTTCCCCGACCCCAGCGCCACCGTGGGCCAACTCCAAAACATCGCCAACTCGGGCGTCAACACCCAATTCGCCCACCTACCAGGCGGCCGAGACAGCCTGTAAGAAGTACACCCCGGCCGGGAACATGACCCCGGCCCAGAGCGCCGCCGATAACGCCAAGGGAGTCCAAGCCTCGCAGTGCATGCGCTCCCACGGGGTGCCCAACTTCCCCGATCCCATCGTCGGCCCAACTGGTGGGCAAGTGATCAACTTGAACGGCTTGGGCATCGATCTCAACAGCCCGATCTTCCAGGCGGCCCGTGCGGCCTGCCAGAAGATCGTTCCCGGCAGCAAATGAGCGCGACCTCCCAATTGGCGAGGGAGTCTGATGGCATCCGATAGCGCAGAGATCAGGTCCGCCGCCGTGTCGCACCAGCAAGCGGGCCCGGCCACCGAGCAGCTCCCGGCCGCACCGCACGATCCCGGCGCCGTGCCAGCCGGCCGCCGTCGGCGTGGGGCGCCCTGGGTGATCGCGGTGGTCGGGGTGCTGGTCGCGGCCGGCGTTGTCGTGGCGATCACCAAACCCTTCGCCACGGGAGGAACAGCCAGTCCGGGAGTCGCAGCGAACACCGACGCCACGGGGATCTACACGGTGGCCCGCCAGGACCTGTCCTCCCAGACCCAGGTGTCGGCGACCCTCGGTTACGCCGGGTCGTTCAGCATCGCGGCCCCGTCAGGGGCGAGCGCCCAGGAGGTGGCCCAGGCCCAGGAGACCGTAACCGGGGACCAGCAGAGCCTGGCCGCGGACGAGCAGGTCCAATCCGACAAGTCGAGCGCGGATGACCAGGCGATCGTGGCGGCCCAGACGGCTGTCAACACCGACCAGTCCATGCTCAGTTCGGACCAGGCCAAGCAGTCCCAGGACTGCGCCGGGTCGGTGGCGTCCAGCCCGGCGTGCACCCAGGATGCCCAGAAGGTCAGCGGAGACCAGACGCAGCTGACCCAGGCCAACCAGCAGCTGGACAGCGCTCGGTCGACGGCGACCCTAGACCACGACCAGAACCAGGCCAAGGTGGCCTCCGACCAGACCAAGCTGGCGGGCGACCAGGCCACCCTGGCGTCGCTGCAAGCCGCCGCAGTGACCCCGGGCGCGACCTACACCTCCCTGCCCGCGGTGGGCGACATCATCAAGGAGGACCAGCCGGTCTACTCACTCACCAACGAACCGGTGCCGCTCCTCTACGGGTCGATCCCCGCCTCTCGGGCGTTCTACCTCGGCATGTCCGACGGCGCCGATGTAGGCCAGCTGACCGGCGACCTGATCGCTCTCGGTTACGGCGCCGGACTGCCCCACAGCAACCACTATTCCTCGGCCACCGCCGCCTCGGTCGAACGTTGGCAGGGCGCCCTCGGCCTGGAGGCGACCGGCGAGATCCTGCTCGGCCAAGTGGTCTTCGAGCCCGGCCCCATCCGGGTCACGTCGGTCACGCCTCCGCTCGGCGAGTCCATCGGGGGCGGGGGCGGCATTGGCAGTGGCGGCGGCGGCGGCGGTGGTGGCGGCACCGTGCTGTCGGCGACCACGACTACACGCCAGGTCAGCATCGCCCTCGACGCATCTCAACAGTCCGAAGTGGCGGTCGGCGACAAGGTGACCATCACCCTGCCCAACAACCAGAACACGCCAGGGGTCGTCTCCTCAGTGGGTACCGTCGCCACGACGCCCTCCTCGAGCGGCTCCGGCGGCTCGGGACCTTCGAGCCCCACCATCACGGTGCTGGTGAACCCGACCGACCCGGCCGCCACCGGAACCTGGGACCAGGCGCCGGTGAACGTGACCATCACCACCGGAACGGTCACCAATGCCCTGGTCGTACCTATCGCCGCTCTGCGGGCCAAATCGGGCGGCGGTTACGCGGTCGAAGTCGCGGGCGCCGACGGCACCCATCGCCTGGTGTCGGTCAGCCTGGGCCTCTTCGACGACGCCGACGGCAGGGTCCAGGTCAGTGGGACCACCTTGGCCGCCGGCCAGCACGTCGTGGTGCCGAACCTTTGAGCGTCAACCCCTGCCGATGGGCCGTGGCCGGCTTCGATGCCCACCGTCTGCTCGTCGCCAACGGCGGGGATGGGCCGGTGCTCGAGGTCGACCAGGTCACGAAGAGCTACCCGAGCGAGCCGCCGGTGACTGCCCTGCGGGAGGTCTCCTTCACCGTCGGCCGAGGCGAACTGGTGGGTATCGTCGGCCCGTCGGGGTCGGGCAAGACCACCTTGTTACACCTGATGGGCACCTTGGACCGGCCCAGCTCCGGCCGCGTGCGGGTCACCGGTTTCGACGTCGAACGGCTGGTGGACCGCGAGCTGGCCGCCCTGCGGGCCACCAGGATCGGCTTCGTGTTCCAGCAGTTCTTCCTGGCCGAGCACCAAAGCGCCCTCGACAACGTGGCCGACGGCCTGCTCTACGCCGGGGTCCCACAAGCCGAACGGCGCGCCCGGGCCGCCGACGCCCTCAGACTGGTCGGGCTCGAGGGGCGACCGTATGCCCGTCCCACTCAACTGTCGGGTGGCCAGCGCCAGCGCGTCGCCATCGCCCGAGCCCTGGTGGGCAGCCCGGCCATCGTGCTCGCCGACGAGCCCACCGGCAACCTCGACCAGGCCACCGGGCTGGCCATCTTGGGGCTCCTCGAAGACCTGCACGAACTCGGGGTGACCATCGTGGTCATCACCCATGACCAAGCCATCGCGGCCCGCATGGGCCGCCGCATCGAGATGCTCGACGGCCGGATCGTCTACGACAGCGCCCAGCAGACCTCACCAGCACCGACGCCCGCTCCCGGCGACACCACCCACGACGACGACCACCGGCTTTGACCCCCACCCAGACCCTCGCAGTGCGAAAGCTGCGCCCCTCGGACCTGGCGCGCCTGTCCACGGTCGGGGTGCGCACCCGCAAGCTCCGAGCCGGGCTGTCCGCGCTCGGGATCGCCATCGGGGTGGCCGCCATCGTGGCCGTCTTGGGGCTCTCCTCGTCCGCCTCAGCGGGACTGTTGAATGAGATCTCGGCCCTGGGCACCAACCTGCTGGTAGTGGAGAACGGCCAGACCGTCACAGGCCAGGCCGCCGAGCTGCCCACCGCGGCCCCGGCCATGATCGGCGTCGTCGACGCGGTGACCGCGGTGCAGCAGACCGGATCGGTCGGTGGCCACGTCTACAGCAGCCCGCTCATCCCTTCTATCGACACCAACGCCCTCGGCATCGACGCGGCCAGCCTCGGCCTGGTTCCCACCGTCGGCACCACCGTCGCCCAGGGCAGCTATCTCAACGCGGCGACCGCCCAAGAACCGGTTTGTGTGCTCGGCGCGGCCGCCGCCCAGCGCTTGGGGATCGACCGGGTGTACTCGGGAGAGCGGATCTGGGCCGACCACATGTGGTGTTACGTGGCCGGCATCCTCAACCCCGCCATCCTCGCCCCCACCATCGACTCCTCGGTCCTGATCGGCTTCCCCGCCGCCGAGCACTACCTCGGCTTCGACGGCCACCCGTCCACCATCTATGTCCGCGCCCAAACCAGCCACGTCAACGCGGTCGACCATCTCCTCGCCGCCACGGCCAACCCCGAGAACCCCAGCCAGGTCGACGTATCCCAACCCTCGGCCGCGCTCGTCGCCCAAGCCGACGCCAAAGGAGCCTTCGACGGCCTCTTCTTGGGACTCGGCGCCATCGCGCTCCTCGTCGGCGCGGTCGGGGTGGCCAACATCATGATCATCTCGGTCCTCGAACGACGATCCGAGATCGGACTGCGCCGCGCCCTGGGAGCCACCAAAGGCCATATTCGCATCCAGTTCCTCGCCGAAGCCGTCCTTCTTTCCATCACTGGCGGCGCCGCCGGCGTCGCCGCAGGCGCCCTCACCACCGCCATCTACGCCACCACCAAACACGAACTCATCGTCATCCCCGCCCTCGCCTGGGCCGGCGGCATCGGCGCAGCAGTCCTCATCGGCGCCATCGCCGGCCTATGGCCCGCCATACGCGCCGCCCGCTTGTCACCCACCCAAGCCCTCTGGAGCACGTGAATCGCATGAGGCGGTCGATAGGCGTGTTGCTCGTGCGGGTAGGCGCCGTCAGACGGGCACGATCTCGATGAGGTTCTCGATCCCGGCCAAGTCCGTCGGGTTTCGGGTGTACAGCCGAGCGGAGTGGGCATGGGCCGTGGCCGCTACCAGGATGTCCATGTCTCTCGATCGTGGTTGGCGACCAGCGGCAACTACAGCCGCGGCGAGTTGACCGTAACTCGTGGCGACGTGGTCATCGACAGGCAATGGGTCGAAGGTTCGTTGGAGCACGGAGAGTCTCCGGAGACGTTCGGCGCGCACACCAGGGTCGGTGGTGACCAGCACGCCGAAGTGCAACGCAGCGAGCGAGGCGGCGCTGATGGCGAGCTCTCCCTCGAGTGGCTCCACATCAGTAGCGATCAACACGCTGGTGTCCAGAATCGCTTTCACCGCGCCCGCTCCCACGGATTCGCAACGGATTGGTCGACCAGGTCGACGTCGCGCTGCCAATCCGAGTCAGCACGGCCGGTGAACAAGTCGGCGAGGTCATCCCAGCGCTGCCACCTCTTCGGCGCGGCGGAGACCATCCGGGCCGCAGGGCGCCCCGAGACGGTGATCTCGATCTCTTCGCCGTTCTCGACCTGTCGTACCAGGTCGGATGCATCCTGGCGCAGGGGTCGGTTTCTCCGGGCCTGCTTGAAGGGCGCGGGGGGATAGACGGTTCTGCTGACCAGCGTCACTCACGACGAGACTGCAGTAGGTCGCGGAGAGCGCCCTGCACATCTTGACCGGCGGCTGCCTTGACAAGGAGGTCGGCGACCTCCCGGTCGTGCGGGGGCAGGATGGCCGATCCGTCCTCGCCGTTGCGGTCAAGAACCCATTTCGCCAAAGAGGAAGGCCGTCCGTTTGTTGCCCTCCCCGAAAGCCTGCGCCCGAGCGACCCGGTAGGCAACCACCGCCGCCGCCGTTACCGGGTCGTTGACCTCCAACCCGGCGTCCAACGCCCGTGGGACTCACTCAAGGTCGTCTGGCTCATCGAACCATTCGTCGCCTCGGCGCGCCGCGTAGTTCAGCGCGACCGCTAGCGCCACTGTCGGCCGTATCAATGGTCGTGCAGATAGGCGAGTAGCTCCCGGTAGGTGGCGAGCTGCTCCTCCAGCCAGGCGCGCTCCTCCGGCGGCAGCTCGTCGGCCACCATGGCAGTGCGATCACGATCAACCTGGCTCACCGCCCAAGGATACCGGTCTTGGGACTATGGTCTCCGCAGACCCGATCCGGCCATGAATGTTCGGGACGCCGGCGGAGCCGATCCCATCAGTTTCGCCTGAGCGCATCACGCCGATTACGGAGCGGGTCGTCGGGGCTTGCCCGTAACTGGTTGCGCTCGCGTTCCGCGCTCGTGGCTAGGTGATGCCGAGACTGTTCGGAAGGTCTTGGACGAAGGACCTCCTGTCTTCCCGCTCCTGTCGGATCGCGAGAGCGTGAATGGCGTCGGTCAGCACCCTCCGATCGGAGGTGGTGAGTGACTGAAGCCTGCCAGCCACGGCTTCCATCTGCACCACTGCCGCGTCCGGATCAACAACCGAGTCGTCGCTGAGTTCCAGGAACGCAAGTAGATCGGCAGTGCTCTCAAGCAGGGCTTCCGTTAGTGCATCCACGCCCCAGTCTGCATGACGCCAGATCGCCGATGTACGAGCGCCCCGTAGCCATCGGGCTGTAATCAGCTGCGCCGTTGTTCTGGGCGGCCAGGGGCGGATGTCTTCCGGGTGCCCCGAGTCGAACGGGGCTACTTCCGGCGAGATACCGGCTGGCCCACCGGGGAGCCGGACATTGGTCAGGGTAGCCGCAGATCTATGACGCCATCGCCGAATACTTCGCTCCCTGTTGCTCAGGAGGCACCCGCCCGAGGAGCGCCGTACTAACTGTTCTGGTGCGGTGCAAGGCCTCTTTCAGATGCTTTGGGACCGCGGATGCTGACCCAGCAGTGGAGGCAGGTGATCTCGTCGTCGGCTATCACGACCTGTGCGCGATGCGGGTCAAGTGCGAGAAGTGGCTGGAGAAGCGGAATGTCGAATGTTTGACGCATCTCGCAGTCCCAGCCACCCTGGTTCGGCATGAACCAGTTGCCGACGGGATGGTTCCCGTCGCTTGGAGCGCCTCCAATACCGGACGTAGATGTTCGGCCTCGGGTGGTACCGGCATCGATCCAGTATTGCTAGAAAACTGCGCTCCAAACATCCGATCCGCGCGCACCGCAGTACGTATCCCGAAGCGCGGCGGCGAGCGTGGAACGACGGTGCGGCGCTCACCATCCTGGCCGGTGCCATCGCGGGCGTTGGCCAGAACGTGCGATCAGATCGCTCCTGACATCGGCGAGCGTTCTGGCGCGTCATCGAGTGGGAAGGACGAGGCGCCCGGGAGTGCCGACCGCCGAATAGGTCGCTCCGCAGTCGATGGGATGGCAGAAGCGATTAGTGCGTGATGGAGCGATCTGCGCTCGATGGCGACTTCCCATCAGCGACGGTCGGTACAGTGTTCGCCGTGACCAGACGAGACGCGAATACGCAGGGAGCGGCGCAGGGCGTAACGGGGGGCGATTCGGTATCTCGGCCATGAGGTGGCCCATGGTTGGCTCGGCGGCCTTGCTGGCACGAAACTGGTTGATGGCTCCTTGGACAAGGACACCAACAGCTTGCACGGCGCCGTCGGTCAGATGTGTCCCCGATGTGACCGCGTCATCGAGCAGGGCCAGATTGTCAGGCGGACGGTGTCAGGCGCTTACAAACACGACAACTGCTGAACCAGTTACCTCCGGTTCGGGCGGCTCGCTACTCCCAGGGCCTTCGATTCCCAAACCGTGGCATCCGGCAACACCGTCGGATCGCTACAGACATCGGCGAGTTCTGGCGCGGCGTCGACAAGGAGGACGAGGGCAAGCTGGAAGGCCGACCGCTCAGTCGGGTGCGGTCCGTTGAGGTAGCAACGTGACGATGTGGAGCGCGTATTCGGGACGCCTGGCGGGGCTGGCGCTGTCATCGCTCGTCGAGCGGACGGCGCATAACCTCGTCGATCACTGCCTGGTCGACCTCTAGAATCCGTTGGCTTTCTTGTTGGAGTCGAACCTCATTCGCGTCTTTCGCCTCTGCGTCGGAGAGGTACTGCTCGGGATAGCCCCGGTTCGTGGCCGCTACTGCCGCCCGCACCTCGATCACCGTTTGGGCAAGAAGGTGCCGGCGGATGTCGAACTGGAGAGTGAACCAGTCATCAGACGGGCTGTCGGAACTGGCTACGCCGCGATCTTCTCCGGCTATCCGGCGGCTCCACCACCAAAGCTCGTGTTGGGGCGGTTTGGGGCGCAGTTTGATTATCAGCCGGACCTTCTCGTCTCGGTCGGGGCTACCGGGAGGGCCGTCGTGCGGAGTGATCTCCAGAATCTCGAGCGGAGCGCTCAAGCCGTCGCCGGACACATCGGGCACAAGTACAGCATGGCACCGGCGACTTCGGCGCCGGGCCCGTTACCGCCGGAAGCGCTGCGAAGCCTGCCATATCGCCGAGTCGGTGCGCGATGGTTACCTTGACTAAACGGTTCTCGGGCGCTTGTTCGGAGCGGACAGCCGTGAGGTCATGCTTCCCTCCGATTGAATCGGGCTCGGTGCCCTGACAGGACAGCAGGTCAGGTCATCTGCTCTTGGACCTCGGTTACACGGAACCCGAGCAGATTGTCCCCCTCCACTCGCTGGGGCTTGCCGCCTTTGGATTGATCGCTCCAAGACCGATGCCCCAAACGAGATCACGTGGACTCGCTTCCACCAGTACCTTGGGCGCTGTTGAGCGTAGGTAGCCGGCCAGCAGCGGGGTCTGCGAGAACTTTGCCAGGTTTCCCTCTACCACCAGTTCGTAGCGTCGTTCTGCCCAGAGTTCCTCTTCGAAATTGTTGACCAGTCGGCCTAGTTGCTTGGCAACGGCAGGATTGTCAGCCTGGAGGATCTTCTCCAAGCTTGCCCTGTCTCCGAAGAGGCGCGCCTTCGCCGCCATCATGAACCCCTCCGCGTGGAGGTACTCGGTGCCGTTCACGACGAATCGAGTGGGCCACCACTGGCTTAGTACCCATGGCCCGACCGGGCTGGTCCCTTTCGGTGTGTGGCCCCAGAAATGGAAGAACTCAGGAAGGCGCCCGTCCATTTCGAGACGGAGCAGTTCCTCCATACGGTCCTCGGGCGATCGCCTCAGCATTCGATCACTCTGTCAGGGGCTTGTGTCATCGAAGGGCTCGTCACTCCATCGCCACCAGGCCTGATCAGCATCGATGTGAAGTAGGTACTCGGGAACCGCCTCGCCCTCGGGATCTACCAGTTCAGTCGCGGACCTGACTCGCTGGTAGGCGTCTTCCCAGTTCGGGTCGGGATCCCCTCGCTCATTCAGCAACCGAAGCTCTTCGTCGAAGAGAGGCCGCAGCTCGTCGAATCCTCCTCGCGAAACCACTCGGGCACGCAGCCACGGAAAGTCCGAATCGTTGACCTGAAGTTCAGCGATCACCTCACCAGCGCTCTTGAGAAGCCAGACTCGATCGGTCATGACGCCATCCTGCATCAGTAAGCCGCGGTGCACGGCGTAAATATGGACATGTCTGCCGGGGACTCCTGCCCGAGCCACCGGCGCTCAAAACGCCGATTCTTCTCGGCCGGCTCGTTCCCCGGATCGTTAACGTGTCGAACGCGAGATGCAACTTTCGGGCGCTATCCGGGAGCGGTCAAGCCCCGCAGTTGATCAGGTTGCGATTGGTATGCGGCCCGCACAGGTAAGTGTAAGCGAGTACCTCGGCGGGGAAGCTGGTGTGGAGGAAGACGACATCGTTGGGGCCGAGGCGGACCGTCACGGTGCCGTCCGGCAGGGTGGAAGGATCGGTCGAGCCGGCGATCCACCCTGTCGCGGTGTTGCCGGTGCGCGAGGTGATAGCAAGTGTGGCGTGGCCGCCGTCGTGGATTTCCCCGTTCGGTGAGACTTGGTCACAAGGCGGCGGGCCGTATCCGAGTCCGGTCCCACACGACACATGGATGGGCCACTGGAACTCCCCCCGGCCGTTGGCGTCGACTACGAGGTCATAGGTGTGCACGTGCCAAGTCCCAGCCAGCGGTCCGGCCGTCGCCGTAGCAGGAGCCTCGGGCGATCGCGACGACCCTCCGGCGTACCCGAGGACGAGGTAAATGGCCGCCCCGACGAGACTGGCAGCACCTAAAACAAGAGCGAATCTCCGCGGGTGCTTGCGTCGCCGGCCGGGGGCCCCGGTGACATTGCCTTGGGAGTCGGTGACGGGAGGTTCAGCTGCGAAGGTCAGGTTCTGCTGGGTCAACGTCACAGCAACAGAATGCCTCATCTGCGCTCGCGCTCGCCGGATTCGCGCTAACGCAAAAGCCGCCCCGAACGACGGTTATATCAACCTCGAGCGGTTCGGCTCCGGGGGAGGGGTGGCTCAGAACCAGCGAGCAGAATAGTGCCGGGTTCGCCGTGAACGCCGGGAGCGGGAGGGGCGTGGCACGAGCGCCGCTGCCGCAGGCACCGACGTCAGCCGAGTCCGGATCCCTGCCGCGGGACGAGGCCGGGGTCTACGGTGGCCGTAGGGTCCTCGCCCCACCCATAAGCGCGTAGGTCTCGAACGCCGCTGCCGAGAGTTCACGGACGTCCTCGGTGACGACCTTGACAGAAGACTCGCCCAGAACACACGGGACGAAGTATCCCCTCATCACGGGGTCGGGTGTCCCCATCCGCCGGGTCGCCAGCGCCCCAGAGCAGAGTCGATGTCATGAGCTGGAGTTCAGGTCGGCCGTGGCGATACCCGCCGCCCTCGCGGCGCCGAGGAGACTGTGATCGCCGGCTGCGAGCACCATCTCGGGATCGTTGATTACTCGGGCTGACGCCAGGTGGACCGCGTCATAGCCGCGGAGACCGAACCGCTCGGCCAGGGCGCCGGCCTCTCCCACGAGGCCCTCGGTGATTTCGATCATGTCCAGCTGCTCGTGGAGAGCCTCAAAGTCGTCGACTGCGGTTCGCATCTGGCGTTCGTCAATCCTGTCCATGCGACGTGCCATCGCCGAGCGCGGCGCGACCTTCGACGTAAAGGAGACGAGAGGAAACGGCTCGGTCGGCCTCATCCCAAAGCCGGGAGGCGATCGCGCTCGTTGCCTCCTCGATGACGATCGGCAGGATTGCCGACGTGTCGAAATACACGATCAACGGCGCTGCTCACCGACCAGGTCACTGATCCCGCCCCGGCTCTGCACACGTCGATCGGGTCTCGTCCGAGTCCGGCGGCCCGCTGGAGTGACCAGACCGTCCGCGACCGCCCGATCGAAGGCTCGACCACCGGTGATTGGGATAACTCGGGCTATGGCCGCACCGCGGTCGGTGATGACAACCTCGTCGCCTTCGCGGACGCGAGCCAGGTAGTAGCTCAGCTGGCCGCGCAGCTCTTTGATCCCGACTTCCATAGGAACTTAGTGTACACCCCGAAGTCCGCTAGGTGCACACGAGTGGCGCCGACTGCCGTTGGTCTCCCACGCCGCGAAGAGGATGACGAACCTCGCAGAGGAGATGACATCTAGGCGAGCACCACCGTCGCGATGAGTTCGCGACGGCCGCGGCGTCGGTAACAACATGCCGTACGCACATGTCAACGGGTTGCGCCTCTACTACGAGGAGCACGGCGAGGGGCCGCCGCTGGTGCTCATCCACGGCGGTCTGATGACCATCGAGCTGAACTTCGGCATGGCCTTGCCGGCGCTCGCCGAGCACCATCGGGTGATCGCGGTCGAGCTCCAGGGTCACGGTCGTACCGCCGACATCGACCGTCCCCCCACCTTCACTGACTTCGCTGCCGACGTGGTAGCCCTCCTCGACCACCTGGGGATTGGGCGGGCCGACGTGGTCGGCTTCAGTCTCGGCGGGCTCACCGGCTACGAGCTGGTGATCTCGTACCCGGACCGCGTCCGCCGGGCCGTCCTGGCCTCGGCCGACCACCGCAACGATCGTGCCGGCGAGGTCGACCCAGCCAGGCTGCCGACGCCGGACGACTTCCAGGCAATCCGCGACGCCTACGTCGCGACGGCACCCGATCCGGGCGCATTCGACGCCGTCGCGGAGAAGACCATCGGACTGGTGCACTCGTTCACGGGCTGGACCGACGACCAGCTACGAGACGTCCAGCTCCCGGTGCTGATCCTGGTCGGCGACACCGACTTCATCCACGTCGAGAACGCCGCCGAAGCGATGCGGCTCCTGCCGCAGGGCCAACTCGCCGTCCTGCCGGGCACCACGCACATGGAACTCACCCGCAGCACCCTGCTGGCGCCCGTCATCGAGGCATTCCTCGCTTGATACAACGCCGAGTGGACCCTGGCCGGCACGATTCCATGCGGCCCGCCTAGCGGGCGATCACCGTGAAGAAGTCCCGGCTGCAGTCGGCGACGTAAGTGCAGTGGGGTACCACATTCGCTCCGCTGCCGTTCGCCGTGAAGTCGGCGGGAGTCTGTGTCTGGGTCTCGACGAGGGGTAGGGCCGGGCCGGCGTTGGCTGTGGGGCCGCTAATGGTTCCCGGACCTGGATAGACGAAGCCGCGCACCAGGGGGGCATTGATATCGAGTTCAAGCGCGGACGACGCCGTGGGCGAGGAGCGCCTGGGCGAGCGCAGGGACGCTCACGTTCGGGCCGGCTGCCCAGACGAGTGTGCCGTTCGCGGTGACGCCGAGAGAACTGCGCGCCACCAGAGGCGCCGCTCGGTAGGCGACCCCCCACCACTGCTCGAGCTGGTTTTCGTTGGCCGGGTACTGCAGCTGTGGCTGGCCTCCGTCTATTAGCAGTTGGAGGTTCTGGCGTACCGCAGAGATGATCCGCCCCGGAGCGGGGACCTCTTTCCCCCAGGATCCGATGTCGACGCCGCCGTCGGCGTAGATGACGACGCTGGCCGCGCCGGCGACTAGGGGGACGACGGTGCGGCCCTCGGAATACCAGCCGCCGCGGGCGTCGGTCATCTTGAACCCGGAGTTGAAGGCGGTGAGCAGATGGGCCCGCTCAGCCGCCCCGACCGCCGGGCCATTGAGCCACGGCCCGGGTGAGCCTGGTTGAATGGTGCCGGCGTGGAGGATGAGACGGGTCCGAGCCGGGTCGAACTCGGCGACGGTGACCGGCCCCTGGCCAGGCCCCGCGGGCGGGACACGCCACACGTCAACCAGGCGTTGACCGCCAAGACTGTCCTGGGCGAACAGACTCTGGTTTCCCACCGCCGCGGCTGAAAGGGGCGGTGGCACCGACGCGGGAGGTTCAGGGAGGAACTGGCGGACCGCCTCGGCCAGGCCCTCAGCCATGGCCAACTGGCCCACCTGGCTTGCCGCCACGTTCGCCTCGAAGGGATTCGTGATGAAGAGTGGCTCGATGAGAGCTCCAGGCATCGCGCTCGGATTGGGGTTGAAGCCCGTCCCGGAGGGTCCGAGCAGCAGCAAGTGGCCGTACGCGGCAGCGGCCGCACTGGTAGCCGGCCCTCCCAGAGAAGAGTCGGCCACCACCCCATCGTTGGGGATGCCCCAACCGTGGGAGTTCAGCTGAGCGAGCACGTCTCCTTGGACCAGCTGTGCCAGCTGGAGGTTTTGCTCCGCGAACGGACGCGTGGTGTCGTAGCCCGTGACCGATCCCGCGGCGCTCGGCGAGCCACCGCCGTCGAAGTAGACACCGACGAGCGCCTGCGCCCCGGCCTGGTTTGCGCACCGATCCCGGGCGGCAACGTCGTCGTGGACGCCTTGATTGTTCAGCAGCCCGTTCGCGAAATCAACGGCACCCAGGCGGGCCACCAGGCCGGGGCCGGTGCGCGACGCCACGACGGTGTAACCCTGCGAGCGCAGCACCCCTGCGGCGTCCAGAACAACCCTGAGTGTCAGGTCCGCCTCGTGCACGGTCACGCTGGCCGACGTGACCCCCACCGCTCCAGGATCCGGCCCGCCGTGGCCGGCATCGAGGAAGACGACCTGGTGGCGATGGCCGGCGGTGGGGGGGTACAGCATGCAGGCGCCAGCCGCGTACCCGGCCGCATCCAGCGGGCGCGGCTGATCCGGGGACAGCGTGGATGGTGTCGTGTGCTTGGCCGGGGATGCCGCGCCTGGCCCGGACCTGCCTGGCGCCACCGGACGGTGAGCCGGTCCGCCCTGCGTGGCGGCCACGACGACCGCTCCTGCGGCCAGGAAGAGCGCCGACGCGGCCAGAACTATCCGTCGAGTGGTCATCCCCGCCAACCCGCCGCCGAGGTGTCGATGCCACTTGCCCAGATACTGCCGCCGATCCTGAACCGGTAGCAGCCCAACAGAAGCTCGTACACGCGTGAGTATCGTCCCAGTTTCGAAGGCCGGAATGGCAGCACCGCGACTGCCGCCGGGCCGAGCGGGCCTCAGCAAAGCGCATAGATGATGTCGGCGCCGTCGTCGTAGACGAGCCGGAGGCCGGGAAGTGGTCGGTCTGCTGGCGTGGTGAGGTACCGGAACCCGTCGCGGTGACACAGCAGCGGGAACTGCTGGTCGGTGATGGCGTCCTGCACCGCCGTGTCGGCACGGGCCACCGAGTCCGGCGTCCGCGAGATATAGCCGAACGCCATCGGCTTGCCGTCGAGGACCTGGTCGTAGAGCTGGAGTGACGCGTTGACGCGGCCGTCGGAGACGGCGGCGTCGTCGATGACCGCGCCGTCGGGCAGACGCTTCAGGACGGCGACGTAGGGCGGGTGCCCCGTCGGCGCCGACGGTGGCGGCGACGGCCACAACTCGAGCATCAGGCCGACCGACACGATGACGGCGAGCGCCCGATGCGACCGCCGGTGCACGTCGAGGCGGCTGAGCACGGTGGCGGCCAGGACGGCCGTGGCGATAGTGGTCATCACGATGATGCGCTCCGGCTCGACGTTGTAGTCGAGCACCGGGATAGCCAGCCGGGCCAGATCGAAGGGCAGCGGGATGCGCGTGTCGGTCCGGTCCACGACCAGGTGTGGGCCCAGGCTGAAGACGGCCGGCACCGCCGCGAACCACAGCCAGAACGTCGTGTGGCCGGCCAGCCGACGCCGGGTGACGAGCGCCACCGCCAGCAGGGCGACCCCGGTGAGCGTCAGATAGACCGTCGACTCCGCCACCGAGGCCCCAGAGGGCCCGGAGTACCAGTCGGTCAGGCCGTGAAAGCGCCAGTGCCGACCGTCGATCAACAACGCCAGGACATCGCTACTTTGACTGGCGTGGCCGCCCTGCATGGGGTCGCGCACGTTGGACCAGGCCAGGGCCAGCGGCAGGGGAAGGGTGAGCAGCGCGGCGAGGGCGCCGAAGAGGAACCCGTTGCGCCGGTCCAGGGCCAGCTCGCGGCGGCGTCGGAGGTGCACGGCGATGGCCGCCGCGGCGATCACCGAGAAGAGGAAGTAGTAGTAGTCGCACAGCAGGACCAGCAGGAGCGTCACTGCCGCGGCCACGGCCAGGGCCGCCCGAGGTCGGCTGAGCAGGCGCCACCACACGAGGATGAACAGCGGGACCCACTCCAGCGAGACCAGCTGCATCAGGCCCAGCGTCTTGGCCAGATGGTACGCCGAGAAGGTGGCGAGGAACCCACCGACGAGCGACGGAAAGGCCCGCCGGCAGAAGAAGCGGCACAGCCAGAACGTCGTCACTCCGGTGGCCACGAAGGAGAAGGTCACCATCACGTTGAAGGCGTCCACCAGCGGCATGACGCGCAGCAGCACGATGCCCACCAGGCCGTTGAACGGGTTCATGGTCTGGCCCAGCAGCGTGGTGCCGCCCGGGAAGTGCAGCAGGGTGGTGTGCCACGGCGACTGGTGCCGCGTCGTCAGCGACAGGTTGACCCACCACACGTTCCAGACGTTCTGGTAGCCGTCACCGGTGTCGGTGAAGAACTGCCGTCCCGGATGGGCCATCCACGGCCACGTGTAGACCGCGAACCCGGCCAGGTAGACCGCGGCCGGGATGATCAGGTCGCTCACCACCCGACGTCCCACCCGGGGCCAGTCTGCCACCGCACTCCCCGCCATCGGGACGCTCAGCGTATACATTCACGACCGCTTCCTCCCCCCGACGTCGGAGGCCCACCGCTTGTCGCATAGCCTCACCTCGGACCTCCAGCCACCGTCGGGGATACCGGGACCGGCGCGCCCGGCCGTCCTCCGGCGCCGGTGGCTGCGGTGGAGTGTCGTCGGACTGGGGGTGATCCTGTCGGTCCTGGGTGCCTGCTTCGGCGGCCTGCTGGCGCCGTTCGACCTCTTGACGTTCCTCCACGCCGGGCGGCAGGTCCTCGCCGGCCACACGCCCTACGACCCGGCGACCTCTCCCGTCTTCCAGGCCGGCCACACGTTCGTCTATCCGGCGTTCGTGGCCTGGCTGTTCTCCCCGTTGAGCCTCCTGCCCCGCCCGGCGGCGACCGTCGTGTTCACCACGTTGTCCGTCGCCGCGCTGATCCTGGCCTGCCGGTGGCTCGGCCGTCCCCGGGCGTCGACCGCGGCGTTGGCCCTGGTGGCGTCGACAACGGTGATCAGCCTGCAGATGGGCACCGTGAACGCCGTCCTCCTGCTCGGCCTGGGCGTCGCCTGGCGAAGTCGGTCCCGTTCGCCGCTGCTGGCCGGGGTCGTCCTCGGCCTCGTGGCCTCCACGAAGCTGTTCCTGCTGCCCGTCCTGATCTGGCCGCTCTGCACCCGCCGTCACACCACCCTGGCGGCAGCCGGGGGGACGGTGTTGGTCCTGCTCCTGTCGCAGTCGGCCCTCGGTCATATCGGGCTGTGGCAGTACTTCTCCCTCCTGGCCAAGCTGCAGGGGAACGAGGCAACCCGGAGTTGGTCGCTCTCGGGCTTCGCGCAGAGCCTCGGCCTCGGCGCCCACGCGTCGACGGACCTGGCGCTCCTGATCGCCGGCGCGGCGGTCATGGCGCTCTGGCTGCGCCGGGACCGCCTGGCCGACGCCCAGGTGCTCAGCCTGAGCATCCTCATCTGCCTCCTGGCCAGCCCCCTCATCTGGAGCTCCTACCTGGTCCTGCTGGTGGCCCCCCTACTGCTGGCCACCACCGACGACTGCGGCCTCGCCGTCGTGGCCCTGGGCTCGTGGGTGGTCGTCACCCCCGACGCCTCGTCCGCCCCGCGCACAGCCATCGGCGTGGCGCTGGCCGTGGTGGTGAGCGTGTGGGCCACCCGGCGGGCACTCGGCCGGCGGTGGTCGGCGTGGACATCGAAGCCGCGGTGGCCGCGCCTCGCCGTCATGCTCGCCGTGCTGGTCGCGACCGCCACGCTGGTGGTGCTGCCGCCCTCGACCCGCAATGCCCTGCCGGCCCTGGCCGACATCGTGTTCGTCGGCGTGTGCGTCATCCGCTGCCGGCCCCGCCCGGAGTTTGTAGAAGGCAGACTCATCGCTGCTCCAGCAGGCCGCGGTCGCGCAGGCTCTCGGCCGTTTCTACGATCGTGGTCTCAGCTGAACGTGGGCGCCATCCGAGCTCCTGCTTGGCGCGATCGTTGTGGATGATCAGTCGGGGCGGCTCGGGTCCGGGCGCCTCTTCGGTCGGTACCCGCTCGGCCATCAGGCCAAGGCGGTCGCGCAGGATCTCGGCCATCTCCAGGAAGCTGATGGTCGGGCCGTCGGCCAACGCCAGGTACCGCTTGCCGGCCGCATCGGGCGCGGCCATGGCCCGGATGTGCAGATCGGCCACGTCACGCACGTCGGCGACGCCGAAGCGCTGGCGTCGCACCACGGGCATCGTCCCGTCCAGCATCGCCTTGGTCAGCTGCAACGAAGAGCGCGCCTGCGTCGTCAAGGTCGGGCCGAGGATGAACGTGGGGTTGACCGCGACCAGCTCGGTATCACCACCCTCATGTTCGATGAAGTCCCAGGCGGTTCGCTCAGCGATCGTCTTGGCCCGCGGGTAGGGCGGAAGGCCGGGCATGTCGGGGTCGGTCCAGTCCACCTCGGTGTACTCGGCCCCCGGCTTTGGTGAGTAACCGACCGCCACGAACGACGAGGTCAGCACGATACGTCGAACGCCAGCGTCGCGCGCCGCCCGCAGCACGCGCCGCGTGCCGTCACGGGCGGGAACGATCAGCGCCTCGGGATCGTCGGATTGGATCATTGGCGAGGCGACGTGGTGGACCTCCTCGCAACCCGCCACCGCAGCAGCCCAGCCATCATCGGCGGTCAGCTCGGCGACCACGACCTCCAACCCGCGGTCATCGGCGTCGCCGCGACGCACCGCCGCACGCACATCGCCCTCGCCGTCCAGGGCGCGAACCGTCGCCCGCACCCGACGCCCGTCCCGCAGCAGTGCCGCAATCAGCTGCGTGCCCAGATAGCCCGACCCGCCGGTCACCAACACCGGGCTCATCGCAGCACCTCCTTCAGGCGGGGAGCCATGCCCTGCACCCGCTGGCTCGCCGCAGCCTCGGCGGTGGCGTCACCCCGATCACGGGCGTCCCACAGCGCCGCCTTCTCGCGGAGATACTCGAGATGGATGCCCAGGGTGACGATCTCAGCTTCGATGCGCTCGGCGTGACGTAAGAGCAGATCCCGCTGCTCGGCCGCCGCGGCATGTCCAAGCTCACGGTTGGCCTGGTAGGTCCGCATGTCCTCGATACCGACACCCATGGCACGTAGGCAAGCCAGTGCCTGCAGCGTGTCGAGGTCCTCGTCGCGGTAGCGGCGGTGACCGCTGCTGGCGTCGCGGGAGATCGGGCCGATCAGCCCGACCTCCTCGTAGTAGCGCAACGTCGGCTCACTCAGCCCGCTGCGCCGGGACACATCCTGAATCGTGAGAACTGGCATATCGAAAGCGTCACACACTTCAAGCGCTTGAAGTCAAGCCCTGCTCGGCGTTTACGTCATGCCGGAGTTTCTCGGCGCACCTCCGCCGCGGCTTTGTCGGGTCGGAGGCCTTGGAAGCTGGGATGGCGGAGTCGGCCGTCGCTGGTCCATTCAGTGAAGGCCACCGCTCCGACCAGATCCGGACGGGCCCAATGGGCTCCTTTCTCGCGAACGAGATCAGAGAAGGGCGGGACGGGCAGCTCTCGGGCCAGCAGGTCGTGGTGCAGTTGCCGGAGCAGCTGATTGGTGAACCCGGTCCCGACTTTGCCGGCGTAACGGAGTTGTTGCTGGTCGTCGTAGTAGCCGACCAGGAGCGCTCCCAGCCCGACCCGGGATCGGGTGGGGTCGGTCCAACCGCCGATCACCAACTCCTGGCTGGCCGTGCATTTCAGTTTCTGCCAGTCCGGCGACCGCCCACTGCGATAGGGCGAGTCGATCCGCTTGGCCACCAAACCTTCCCATCCCGACGCGCAGGCTCGATCGAGCAGGTCGGACGGGCCGCCCCTGAGAGGTTTGACCAGCGACAGCGGGGCGTGGCCGTCGCCCACGGTGCCGGCAAGCAGCGCCTGGCGTTCGGTGAGCCCGAGGCGAGTGGTGTCGCGGCCGTCCAGGTGCAAGATGTCGAACACGCAGTAGGTCAGATGCTCGGGATGGGGCGAACTCTGCAGGAGCGAGAAACTGGTCTGGTCGCCGTCGAAAGCCACCAGTTCTCCGTCGACCACGAAGCTGGTGGACCGCAGGTGGCCCAGCGCGGTGACGACTTCGGGGAAGCGGGCGTTGAACGACAGCTGGTTCCGGGAAAACAACTCGACCCGATCGGCGTTGCGAACCGCGATGCCGCGCAGCCCGTCCAGTTTGCGTTCGTACTGCCACTCGCCCGGCCGGGTCGTCCGGTCGTGGTTTGGAGGTTTCACCAAGGTGGCGAGCATGGGGGACACGAACGTCGCCCTGCGGCCAGTCACAAAGCTCACGATAGTGACTGCATGCTCCCTACAGCGGCGTCGTGAAGTCCAAGACCAACCGGCCACGGACGCCTCCCGCGGCGAACCTACGATGGGCTTCGGCAGCCTCCTTCGCCGGTAGCACCTCGGCGACGCGAAGCGTCAGGATGCCCGCCTCGGCTTGACTGCGAAGTCGATCGAACAGCGCGGTGTCGGTCGACGAGCCGAACGACGAAACGGGGTGGATCACGATTCCCCGCTCGGCTGGCCCGCTCCATCCTTTGAGTGTCACCAAGCCGCCGCCGTCCGCAACGCCAGGAAGAGCCAACGCATCGAGGGCGGCACCGTCGATCAGCCCGGGCGCCCCTGAAGGGAGCTGGCTGCGGATCTGCGCACCGACGTACTCACCCGGCTCGACGATCACATCGGCACCGAGCCTACGAACGAGCGCCTCATCGGACGAGACCGCGACGGCCAACACGGTCAGGCCGTCCGACTTGGCGAGCTGGACGGCGTATCCCCCGACGGCTCCTGCCGCGCCGACGACGGCGACCGTGGACCCCGCGGAGAGGGCGAGTGCGTCCAAGGCGAGGCGGGCCGTGACCGCGTTGAGGAGCAGCGTGGACGCCTCAGGAAAACTGGCCCCGAGCGGAGCACGGACCACCGAGGCCTCGTCGACCACCACCTGCTCGGTGTAGGCCCCCCGATGCGGGCCCATCGGGATGACGTAGGCGATGACCGCGTCGCCGATGGTGAGGCGCCTGTCGGTACCTGGTCCAAGCTCGTCGATGACCCCTGCGAGGTCCATCCCAGGCACGTACGGAGGGGGCATATCCGCCAACTGGGCAGCTCTTCCCCCTGCCCGAAAGGTCATGTCGGTCGGGTTCACCGCAGCAGCGTGCACACGAATCCGCACTTCACCGGGCCCCGGTTGAGGCTCGGGAAGATTGACGACTTTGAGAACCTCAGGACCGCCGAACTCCATGAGGCCTATCGCTTTCATCGCCCATCGCCTTTCCTGTTGCGGTGGCGCCGATATTGATGCTGACCAACCTCGTCAGTATCAGTCGGGTTGGCCGGCCTCGGCCGCCTGCTCGATGAGCTCGACCACAGCATCGGGATGAGAAACCATCGCCACATGGCTGGAAGGGACCGCGACCGTGGTGGCGCCCATTCGCTGTGCGAACTGCATCTCGGCCTCCGGAGGAATCGCCTCGTCGTCCTCGGCGACCAGATACCAAGACGGAACAGACTTCCACGCCGGCGTTCCCATCACGTCGGTGAACGCGGACCCGGCCAAGGGCTGTTGCACCGCATACATCACCTTGGCCTTCACCGGGTCCACATCGGCTGCAAAGTGGTCGACGAAGTCATCCGCGGAGAGCCAGCCGAATCCTTGCTTGTCGGTGAAAAGATTCTTGAGTGCTGGTGTCACCGGTCCCTGCGCCAGCAACGCGCCGAGCGACTCGCCCTCGTCGAGCCCGAAGGCTGCGATGTAGACCAGGGCGGCGACGTTGGGTGCGTCGGTGCCCAGTGACGTCATGATCTGGCCGCCGTAGGAGTGTCCGACCACGATGGTCGGACCGTCCTGGAATCCCAGCACCTGGCGAAGGCGGGCGACGTCGTCCCCCAACGCTGTCAATGGAAACTGCGGTGCGGTGACGCGATAGCCACCGGCCTGGAGCCGCTCGATGACGGCGCTCCAGCTCGACCCGTCGGCCCATGCGCCGTGGACTAGAACGATGTTGGGTTTGGTAGCCATTTCACCTGTGCTTTCTCTCGTCGGGCATTGGCGACTACTTGTCGACGGCTCGCTTGTCGGAGAATGCAGCCAACTGGCTCCGGGCGGCCTCTGCGATGTCGGATCCGGTGTTGGCATGCCCGTTGATCCCCCATCCACCTTCGGGCGACTCTGTGATGAGAACCCACGTGCGCTCGGCCATTGTCGGGTCTCCGGCGGCCGCGGTGACGATATCGGTCAGTTCTCGCACCACGCCGAGTTGTTTGTCGCGATCCAACACACCGATCGGTGTCAGAACCTGAACCCGCACGTAGTTGCTGTCACCATCGACATTGGACAGCGAGTCGGCGGGGAGGTCGTGGACAAAGGCTGCCGTGTTCTTTTGAAACAACGAAAGTTCGGGGACTTTCTCCCAACGCATGACGGCCGCCGCCAGGTCTCGGGCCAGTGTGTGCTTGTCAGCGAAAGTACCGGTGGCCGAGTACACATCGATCATGGGCATTCTGCGTCTCTCCTTGCCTCGCGATATCCCGAGGCCATCCAGTTGATGAGGATCTCCCCATACAGGTCGGGCACTTCTTCCCATGCGAAATGCCCTGCGGGGAGGAGGTCCATCCGGCTGTGAGGCAACCTGGCGTGTAGGAATTCTTGGTTGGGTGTCGGCACCAACGGGTCGTCGCGTCCGCAGACGATCTGGACCGGCGTCTCGATGCCGGGCAGCTTCTCGGCCAGCTTGGGCAGCTCGGTCGGATAGGTGCGGACATAGCGTGCGGACTCCACGAACCGGTCGCCCGCGTAGGACTCCAGGTAGTCTTCACGGATTTCTGGCGGCGGTGGGCCGCCCGGCATGGCGTCGTAGACGGGACCGAGAATGTCCCTGGAGTCGATCTGGCGGTAACCGTCCATGTCCGGGGCCTCGATGATGTCCTTCAAGGCGCCGCCCACTTGCAATGGAACAGCCATGGCTCCGCCGCCGATGGCCAGGCTGCGCACCAGCGCGGGAGCGTTTGACGCCGCCCATAAGGCTGCGGACGTACCGACGTCGGGGGCCACGAAATGCACGGGACCCAAGTTCCACTCCCGCACCAACTGGACGAGGAAAGCTCCCATCGCTCGTGGCGACAAGAGGTCGAGTTGGCGCTCCGACTGCCCAAACCCCGGAAGATCGATCGCAACCACGTGGAACTGCGCGGCCAAGCGGTCCCATACCTTTCGGAATGCGAGCAGGCTCTCCGGCCACGGGCTCGTCAAGACCACCACTTCGCTCCCACCCTGGCCGTCCTCGGCGAATCGGACGTTCACGCCATCTGCTTCGCGAATCGCCAGGTCCATCGCCACCGGTCTCCTTTCCGGACGCCATCAACATCGGACGCCACAACCACTGTCCCCGCACCCGTGTTGCTGCGCATCGCGTGTTCGTGCCATATATATGTGCCGCGGGACGCCGGATGGACAGTACGGACCCGGCGCGGGTTCAAGGTCGCGAGTCGTGAACGTCCGCGAATCGGGTCAGCTCGACGCGTGAGTTGACGTCCAACTTAGCGAAGACATGACGCAGATGGCCGCTGACGGTGTGCTGAGAGACAAACAGCCGTTCAGCCACCTCTCGGTTGGTCAACCCCTGGGCGACCAGCCGCGCCACCGCGAGCTCCGAGTCGGTCATGGCGGCCCAACCTCTTCCGGGCCGGTGCGCCGGTACCAGCCGGCGGCGCACGCCCAAGGCCCTGAGCCGGCCGCGCACCCGGCCGGCATCCCAGGCCGCTCCCGCCTGGGCGTACAGCTCTAGCGCCCGGCCAAATACCTCTACCGCTTCGTTTGTGTCGCCTCCGTCGACGACGACCGCGCCCATATCCTCCAACGCCGCGGCCCAGGCCAGTGGACGAGGGCCTCCCTCATCGAGCGCGACCGCTTCTGCCAGGTCCTTGCGGTCGTGGTCCAGCAGACCTTTTGCGTGGGCGGCGGCCGCCGCTATCGATCGGATCTGGGGATTGAGCTGGGCTCGGCCCTGGGCTGCGTCCGCGGCGTGTGCTGCCAGGTCGTCGTCTTGCACCGCGAGTGCGATGTGGATCAGGCGAGCCTCGTCGGCCACGTCCATCGGAAAGAGCGGCACCATGGACAAGCGCTCCTCCTCTCCCAGAGCGCGGAGCCATTCGTGGGCCCGAGCGGCGTTACCGCCCGCCATTTCCTGCAACGCCAGCAGCCAGGCGGCGTGACGACGAACGCTCGGGGCGCTCTCCCCGACCATCACCTGGGCAATCTCCCGGGCTTGCCGAGACAGGCCCGGATCGCCCATATGTATGGCGACGCGACCGAGCGCCACGACCCCCGCGGCGTCCAAGACACTGACGATCTGGGGCGCCAGGTCCACGGGGAGCTGCCCCTCGAGGGCGACAGCGGCGTCGGCCAGACGCCCCATCTGCAGGAGCTGCCTGCCACGCCCGGTCTCGAAGATGCCAAGGGCCCAGCCCTGCCGATCGCGTTGAGCCGAAGCGACACCTTCCGTCGACATTTGGAGCGACTCATCGAGGCGGTCGACCATCGTCAGTAGATCGCAGCGCCATTGGTAGGTGAGATGGCCGCGGGTGTCGTCGCTGGTGTGCAGTCCGGTGCGCAGAGCCGTCTCCACCATTTCGAGCGCGCCGGGGAAATCTCCGTCGGCGTACATTAGGCCGGATTGAGCCAGTTCCAGCGCAAACCGCCCGGCAACGTCATCGCTGGTTCGGACCGCGAGCGTCACCTCTTCGAGCATGGCGCGGGCTTCATCCCACCGGCCCGCCGTCACCAGGTTGTGGAATAACAAGGCCAAGTGCCGGGCCCGGAGGTGGGCCGGGAGACCGGGAAGGGCGAGCGCTTGGCGGCACTCCTCGGCGCGCACGTCGGAGGATATGGCAAACATACCGGCGATGCTGAGACGAACCTCGGCTTCCTGCTCGGATGGCAACGCCTGGTGCAGCGCGGTGTCGGCGAAAGCTTTTGCCGCTTCACCGCGCCCGGCGGCATGCAGCCACACCGCGGTCTGAGCCACCAGCGGACCCCGCAAAGGATGTCGCCGGGGAGCGAGGTCAATGGCGCGCTGGCTCAAGTCGGCGGCCGCGCCAGGGTCGGTTGCGCCGAGGGCCTCGGCCGCCTTCGACAGAGTCGTGATGGCAACCTCATCGCCGGGCTCGGCGCTCTCTGCCAGCTGCGTGGCCACCTCCACCGGTAGCGCTCCTCCTGCAAGCAGCACCGAGGCCGCCTGTCGATCGAGCGATCGGCGCACCGAGACAGGCACGCTGGCTCGCACCGCTTCGAGGATGAGGTCATGGCCGAACACGAGTCTGCCGTCGCATTCGGCCAGCAGGTCGGCGTGAATCAACTCGTCAACGGGCGTCAGCAGCTCCGACGGTGACAGGTTGAGCATGGCCGCCACATCGTCGAGGGAAAACCTCCGTCCCAGCGCCGCAGCCACCGTGGCCACCCGACGCGCCGAGTCGGACATGCGCTCCAGCCGCAGGCGCATGCTCTGACTCACCCGATGAGGCAGCCGCCACTCGACCAACTCGGCCCGGCCGGATTCGAGGCGGACGAGGCCCTCTTCGCGCAATCCCGAAAGGAGCTCTACCAGAAGGAACGGGCTGCCGGCCGGCCGCTCCGCCATCTTCAACAACTCGCTGTCAGGTTGCGCCCCCAAGACATCGGCCGCCATTTGCGCGACGCCGGCCTGGTCCAGCGGACCGAGGGCGATCTTGACCGCCCCCTGACCTTCCAAGAAGTTCACCGCGCTCCGAACCTGGGGCGATCCCTGACCGGGACGAAAGGCGATCACCCAGCCGATCGGGACCGTGGCCAGACGAAACGGCAAGGCGCGAAGCGCCGCCGCCGTCCCGCTGTCCGCCCACTGCACGTCATCGAGGCAGACCAGCAAGGGCCCCTTGAGCGCGGCGCCCTCGAGCAGCGCTTCGAGATCCTGCAGCAGCCAATATCTCTGCTCCGGAGAAGCGTGGGCGTCCCCCAACGCCGTGCGTTGAAGGATCGGCGAGGGGCCGACGAATAGGGCCTCCATCAGCACCGACAGTTGGACGACAGTGTCGCCGGGGTCGGCCACACCGGCGCCGACCCGTATCGACAGGCGGCCCGCCATCGCCGCCACCTCCCCCAGAAGGCGGCTCTTGCCCATCCCCGCGCCCCCCTCCACCAGGACGACCATTCCGACCCCGGAAAGAAGCTGGTCGAGGTGCTGGCCGAGGATCGTCAGTTCGGCGTCGCGACCGCGGACGGTCGGCAGGGGAGCACTCTCCGCCGCGCGAAGCATCCGCGGTACCACTACCAGCCCTTCGGCTGATCACGGATGACTCGCACGAAACCATCGTACGAACTGCGCCCCGACTCCGTCGTGGCTAACGAATAGCACGATCATGTCGTGTGGGCGACGGGACCATCGTGCGAACGTGGTTTTGATCTACCTGCTGACAGGACTGAAAAGAAGCCACCATGACCTCACCGCGAGACCTTGAGGGGATGAGCGCCCTGGTCACCGGCGCCTCCTCCGGTATCGGCAAAGCAGTTGCCGAGGCGCTCGGGCGGCTAGGCGCCGAGGTCATCGTGCATGGACGCGACGTTCCCCGGGGCCAGAGCGTGGTCGACGCCATAAGCGCCGAAGGCGGTGAGGCCCGGTTCGTCGCCGCCGACCTCAGCAACACCGCCGAGCTCGCCGGACTTGTCGAGCAGGTGGGGTTGGTCGACATCCTGGTGAACAACGCCGGATTCTCCCGGTTCGGACCTACCGCCGAACTCGACGTCGACACCTTCGACCGCCTCTTCGCCGCCAACGTTCGCGCTCCGTACTTCCTCGTGGCCATGCTGGCCCCGAAGATGGCGGCGAGGGGTAGCGGCAGCATCGTCAACGTCGTGAGCATGGTCGGCCAGGTCGGTCTCGCCGGTTCTGCCGCCTACGGCGCCACCAAAGCCTCACTGGCGTCGATGACTCGCTCCTGGGCGGCCGAGTTCAGCCCCGCCGGAGTCAGGGTCAACGCCGTCGCCGCCGGACCGGTCTACACCGGCGGCGCCGCCCCCGAACGGATCGAAGCCCTTGGTGCCACCACCCTCCTCGGCCGGGCCGCCCAGCCCGCCGAGATCGCGGAGCTCATCGCGTTCCTGGCGTCGCCGAAGGCCGGCTACATCACCGGGGCGGTCATCGCAGCCGACGGCGGTCGTACCGCCATCTGATAACCGCGGTCCATCTTGTCCACCTTCCTGGCGCCGATTGCCTCGGCCAGGCTGTTGAGTCGCGTCTACTTCGTAGAGCGGTCGGCGCCCGATACGAGATAGACGCCAGCCCACCGGCTGAGCTCCTCGAGCCCCGGGCGCAACGCCATCCCCGACTCCGTCAGCCGGTAGGCGGCACCCAGCGGTGGCCCTTCGATGATCTCCCGGCCCACGAGCCCAGCGTCAGTGAGCTCGCCGAGCCGCTGGGAGAGCATGGACTCGCTGATCCCGGACACGGCGCGACTGAGCTCGGCGAAACGCATGGGGCCGTCCATGAGCATGCCGAGGATTCGCCCACTCCACCGCTTGCCGAGCAGTGAGAAGACCTCGATGAGGCTTTCATCACCACACGGGCTCACGGGTGAGCGTTCTGTGGACATCTTGCGCATGCTGAAATTATAGTCCCGCATTTTTCCCTAGTTTACTAGCAAATCAGTAGTTCCACATGTTACTGTAGCACCTAGATATTCCGAAGACGTCTCCGCCAAGGTGCCCCAGGGCGCAGACCACTTAGACAGGAGCAGCCATGACCAGAGCAACACCGGCGACGTTCGACGGCGCCTCGCTTATCGACGACATTGGCGCCAACGGCGAGTGGACCTTGGACGGACCATCGTCGCGTGTCGAGTTCGCGGTCAAGCATTTCTGGGGTCTCGTGACCGTGCGCGGCCACTTCGCCGGCCTCGATGGCGCCGCCCAGGTCGCCGCCGACGGGACCATGAGCGTGCGGTTGGTCATTGATGCCGCCTCGGTCGATACCAAGCAGCACAAGCGCGACGAGCATCTCCGCTCGGCCCGCTTCTTCCACGCCGAGCGGCATCCCCGCATGGAGGTGCGCGTCGACGACGTCACCCTCACCAGCCGCACCGCCGCCGCGGCCCGTGGGCAGCTCACCATCTTGGAACGCACCCAGCCGGTCAGCTTCGACGCCACCATCACTGTGACCGCTGACAGCCGCCAAGCCACCGTGGAGGCCGCCCTCGACGTGGACCGCACTGCCTTCGGGATCACCTTCAACCCGCTGCACATGAGCCGGCCAGCCGCCCGGGTGACCGCGCGCCTGGTGTTCCGCCACCCCGGGTAGCCGCGCGAGACTGATCACCACGGGAGCTCGGACGGACCGGGCTGAGAGGGTGTCTACGGGCGCCGACCGTTGAACCTGCTCCGGGTAATGCCGGCGGAGGGAAGGAGACCCCATGGTGGATGAGCCAGTAGTGGCGTCGCAGCGACCGCACGGCCGCAAGGTGTATGTGGATGGCGAGTTGGGTGTTCGGGTGCCGTTCCGTGAGGTGGCGTTGGGCGACTCACCCGAGCCGGGCGGGCCGGTGGCGAACCGGCCGTTGTATCTGTACGACACATCCGGGCCGGGCTCCGACCCGAAGGTCGGGCTGCCATCCCTACGGCACGATTGGATCCGGGGCCGCGACGACGTGGAGCAGTACCAGGGCCGCCGGGTGACCAGCCGCGATGACGGCCGGGCGGCGGTCCGCCGGGGCGCCGCCGGAACCGAGTCGCTCGAGGTTCCCGGTTGGCGGCGGCGGCCGCTGCGGGCGACTGCGTCGGGTGGGAGGGTGTCCCAGTTGCATTACGCCCGGCGGGGTGACATCACCCCGGAGATGGCCTTCGTGGCCGCCCGGGAGGGCGTCGACACCGAGGTGGTGCGCGCCGAGATCGCGGCCGGGCGGGCCATCCTGCCCGCCAATGTCAACCATCCCGAGAGCGAACCGATGATCATCGGATCCCGGTTCCTGGTAAAGGTCAACGCCAACATCGGCAACTCGTCGGTCACCTCCTCGGTGGCCGAGGAGGTCGACAAGCTGACCTGGGCCACCCGGTGGGGGGCGGACACGGTCATGGACCTGTCCACCGGAGCCGACATTCACACCACCCGGGAGTGGATCCTCCGTAACTCGCCAGTGCCGATCGGCACCGTGCCCATCTACCAGGCGTTGGAGAAGACCGACGGCCGTCCCGAGGAGCTGACCTGGGAGCTGTACCGCGACACCGTTATCGAGCAGGCCGAGCAGGGCGTCGACTACATGACCGTGCACGCTGGTGTCCGCCTGGCCTACGTGCCGCTCACGGTGTCGAGGGTGACCGGGATCGTGAGCCGGGGCGGGTCGATCCTGGCCGCCTGGTGCCTGGCCCACCATGAGGAGAACTTCCTGTACACCCATTTCGAGGAGCTGTGCCAGATCCTGGCGGCCTACGACGTGGCCTTCTCCCTCGGCGACGGCCTCCGGCCCGGTTCGATCGCCGACGCCAACGACGAAGCCCAGTTCGCCGAGCTGCGTACCCTGGGGGAGTTGACCGAGGTGGCCTGGCGCCACGACGTGCAGGTCATGATCGAAGGCCCCGGGCACGTGCCGCTCCACAAGATCGCCGAGAACGTCACCCTGCAGCAGGAGGTGTGCCATCAGGCGCCCTTCTACACCCTCGGTCCGCTCACCACCGATATCGCCCCCGGCTACGACCACATCACCTCCGCCATCGGCGCTGCGGTCATCGGCATGCACGGCACCGCCATGCTTTGTTACGTCACGCCCAAAGAACACCTCGGGCTGCCCGACCGCGACGACGTCAAGCAGGGGATGATCGCCTACAAGATCGCGGCCCACGCCGCCGACGTGGCCAAAGGCCACCCCGGCGCCCAGGCCTGGGACGACGCCCTCTCAAAGGCCCGGTTCGAGTTCCGCTGGGAGGACCAGTTCGACCTGGCCCTCGACCCCGACACCGCCCGCGCCTACCACGACCAGACCCTGCCCGCCGGGCCGGCCAAGACCGCCCACTTCTGCTCCATGTGCGGACCGAAGTTCTGCTCCATGCGCATCAGCCAGGACCTCCGCGAGGACGCCAGGCTTCACAAGTAACTGCGGGTGTCCTCCTGCTCGAGCGCCTCCTGGAGGAGCCGCTTGGCGGTTATCAGTTGGAGCCACTCGCTGTCCGCGGTGCTGGCACTGCGCCGGCTGTGACGCCTGAGCAGGTCGCCGATCTCGGTGATGGCAGCCTGCAGGACGGACCGGTTCTCCGCGGCCAGGCGCCAGAGTTCGGCCGCCGCGTGCTGGCGGTAGGGAGACGGGCTATCCGCCAGGGCACGGGCGCGAGTTACGAGGGTCTCGAGGGATGGCAACCGGCGGCCGGGTTCCGTGGACGCGTTTGCCGAACTGATGGGGACATCAGGCGGCTCGGCAGTAGGTGGCGCGACCGCGTGCTCGGCCCGACCGGCGCCAGCCGAGACGTCAATCACACTCTCGTCCCCGAAGACGTGGTGCCACGCATCAGCCTCAGCCGGTCGCAGTTCGTTCCAGGCATGTCCCGTCCAGCCGCACACACAACCGGCACGATGCGAACGCCCGCGGCGCTCGATGACCACGCGGTGCTCACCGCCTCGCGACACACGACCTCCCGACTTCCTTCCATGGGAGCGTAACGCCTCCACCGTCGAGCCGAATCCGTCCGCAGCGAACGGACCGTCAGGCGGCTCCGACCGCTAGTCGGCGGACGAGACCGGCACGGCTCCCTCGATCGGGGTGTCGATGGCGGTCATCTTGCGCTTGGAGAACAGCACCCCGCCGAGGATCACCAACAGCGCCACGACGGCGATGACGTAGCGCAAGACGGTGTTGTGGTGCAGGCTGATCACGGCGGGCAGGATGAGCAGGCTGACCAGGTTCATGACCTTAATCAGCGGGTTGATGGCCGGGCCGGCGGTGTCCTTGAACGGGTCGCCGACGGTGTCGCCGATGACCGCGGCCTTGTGGGCCTCGGAACCCTTGCCGCCCTCGTGGCCGTCCTCGATGTACTTCTTGGCGTTGTCCCAAGCCCCGCCGGCGTTGTTGAGGAAGTTGGCCATCAGCTGCCCGGTGAGGATGGTGCCGGCCAGGAAGGCGCCGAGCGCCAGGTCACCGATGGCGAAACCGACGACCACCGGCGACAGGATGGCGAGCAGGGCTGGGGTGGCCAGCTCCCGCTGGGCCGCCGCGGTGCAGATGTCGATGACCCGTCCGTACTCGGGCCGCTCGGTCCGGTCCATGATGCCCGGGTGCTCGCGGAACTGGCGGCGCACCTCCTGCACCACCGTGCCCGCGGACCTTCCTACGGCGCGGATGGCCAGGGCGGAGAAGAGGAAGGCGATGGAACCGCCGATCAGCAGACCGATGAAGGTCTCCGGGTTGGCGACGTTGATGATCGTCTGCGAGACCGTGGTGAACAACTGGTTGCCCGACGGAATCACCCCGTTGATCGACGGCAGCTTGGCGTTCTCGGCGATGGTCTGGATGTAGCTGGCGAAGAGGGCCACCGACGCGATGACCGCCGAGCCGATGGCGAAACCCTTGGTCACGGCCTTGGTGGTGTTACCCACCGCGTCCAGGCTGACCATGACCCGCTCCGGCTCGCCGTGGAACTCGCCGCTCATCTCGGCGATGCCGGCCGCGTTGTCCGACACCGGCCCGAAGGTGTCCTCCGAGACCACGATCCCGGCGTTGGACAGCAGGCCCAGACCGGTCAGGGAGACCAGGTACAGCTCGAGTTGGATATTGCCCTGGCCCAGGCCGATGGCCACCACGATGGCGATGACGATGGCCACGATGGCCGGCACCGCCGACTCCAGGCCGAGGCTCATGCCCGACAGGACGGTGGTGGCCGGGCCGGTGCGGGCCGCCTCGGCGATGTCGCGGACCGGTGACGTCTCCGTCGAGGTGTAGTACTCAGTGACCCGGCTGGCGACCTGGCCCAGGACCACGCCGGTGAACACGGCCCAGAACACCTTGAGGTTGTGCACGTAGAACTGGGAGACAAAGAAGGTGCCGACGATGGTCAACACCGCGGACGTGACCAGACCCCGGTTGATGGGAGCCATGGCCGAGCGGTCCTTGGGCGTGGCCCGCACCACGAAGATCCCGATGATCGAAGCCAGAATGCCGATGGCCGGCACGATGAGGGAGAAGGTCAGGCCGACCTGGCCCTTGGCCGGCCCGAAGGCGGTGTTGGCCAGGATCAGGGTGGCCACCAGGATGACGACATAGGACTCGAACAGGTCGGCGCCCATGCCGGCGCAGTCACCCACGTTGTCGCCCACGTTGTCGGCGATGGTGGCGGCGTTGCGGGGGTCGTCCTCGGGGATGCCGGCCTCCACCTTGCCGACCAGGTCGGCGCCGACGTCCGCGGCCTTGGTGAAAATACCGCCCCCGACGCGCATGAACAGGGCCAGTAGGGACCCGCCGAATCCGAAACCGACCAGGATGGCGGTGGCGGTGTTCTGGGCCAGCATCACGATGATGGTGGCGCCGAGGAGGCCGAGACCGACCACGAACATGCCGGTCACCGCGCCGGTGCGGAAGGCGACCTTGAGGCCGGCCGCCATGGAGCCCTCACGGGCGGCCGCGGCGGTACGGACGTTGCCCCGCACCGCGGTACTCATACCGATGTAGCCGGCCAGCCCCGACAGGGAGGCCCCCACCAGGAAGGCGATCGCCCGGAAGAGACCGGACACCCCGTAGGAGAGGACGGTGTGCTTGGACCCGTCGGGCAGCGTCTCGGTGACCTTGCTGGCGGTGGCGAACACCAGCACCGCCAACGGGATCACGATGATGCCGATGGCCCGGAACTGGCGGGTCAGATAGGCCTGAGCGCCCTCCTGGATCGCCTTGGCGATCTCGATCATCGACGGCGTGCCCTGATCGGCCGCCAGGACGCCGCGCATCAGGATGAAACCGGTGGCGATGGCGATCAAGCCGCACGCGGCGGCGAAGATCAGCCATATCCACTCGGTGCTGTGCAGGTGGAACGGCTGGTAGCCGCCCTCAGCGAGGAGTCGCATGGTCAGACGGTTCCTTTCTCCTCTGGTGGTTGGTTCCTTCGACGCGGACCAGGATCTGCCGGGCGACTCTGTCGCCGATGGTGCGGTCGTGACCGTCCACCGACACGACCAGTGGTCCGTCGAAAGGGTGCTTTTCTCGTACTTCGACCTCGACGCCGGGCCGGACCCCGAGCCCGTCGAGGAAGATGGCCACGTCGGGATCGGTCGAACCCGGCAGGGCCACCACGGCCCGGTCGCCGGGTGACAGGTCGTACAGGGCGGGCATGCCCGGCAGGTCGGCGCTCTCCGTGCCGGGGATGGGGAACCCGTGCGGACAGGTGGCCGGCCGGTCGAGGGCGGTGTAGAGGCGGTCCTCTACCTCTTGCGGCAGCTGGTGCTCGAAGGTGGGTGCCAGGCGGTCCGCCTCGGACCAGCTGTAGCCGAGCATGTCGGCGAGAAACCGCTCCACGATGCGGTGGCGCCGGACGACGCTCATGGCCCGCCGGCGCCCGATGTCGGTGAGCTCCACCCCGTGGTAGGGGGTGTGCACCGCCAGACCCCGGTCGGCCAGCTTCTTGACGGTGGCGGTCATGGTCCCCGGCGACACCTTGAGCGAGGCGGCGAGATCGCCGGTCCGAGCGCCGCCGTCAGAGTGCGGCTGCGACGTCAGGCGCCAAATCGCCTTTAGCGTCTCGCGCTCGGATTTCGTCAGGGCCGCGTCCATGATTTCGACCGGCGTGACGGTAGTTTTTTGATGCTGCGAAAGTCAAGCGAGGGCTTCGGCGCGCCAGCCCGACTTCTTGGCCCACACCCGGGCACGCGTCGCCAACCCACCAGCAGTACACGTACATTATGCTGGGTGTCTTGATGTACACTCACGTCGTGGATGTGGGGGTCACTGAATTGCGAGCGCACCTGAGTGAATGGCTCGAACGAGCCCGGGGGGGCCAGGAAGTCGTGGTCACCGACCGCGGCGTCCCCGTCGCTCGCCTACTGGGCATCGATGCCACCGCCGTACTGGAGCGGTTGACCGCTGACGGGGTCATCTCCCGGCCGAATCGAACCGAACGGCCGATGGCGTCCGGTCGTAGTCGTCCCCGCCCCCGCCGGTCTGTCGCGGAATTGGTGAGCGAGCAGCGTCGCTGAGCCGTGGCCCTCGTCTATTTCGACTCCAGTGCCTTCGTGAAACTGCTGGTCGAAGAAGAGGGAAGCGAATTGGCCGCCGAGATATGGGACGGCTGTGACGCCGCGGTGTCGAGCCGGCTCGCCTACCCGGAGGTGCGAGCTGCGCTGGCGGCCGCAGGACGAAATCACGACCTGGTCGAAGGCGACCTCCAGTTGGTCGAGCGGGTCTGGGAGGAGTACTGGGCTGCGACTCGTCCCGTCGAGCTGACCTCGGCCGTCGAGCAGCAGGCCGGTCAGTTGGCGCGGGATCACGCGCTCGGCGGCGCCGATGCCGTCCACCTCGCAAGCGCCCTCGCCATCGGGGACCCGCAGTTGGTCGTGGCCGTGTGGGACCGAAGGCTGCACGACGGCGCCCGAGCAGCCCACCTCCGGGTCGCGCCAGAGCCCCTCAGCCGGCCGGGTTCTCCCCGATGAGGTAGAGCAGGGTGGCCAGTTTCCTCGCCGCCATCGGGGTGGCCATGATCCGCGGTCACCTGGCCAGGCCGTGGGTGGGATGGTTGGCGCTGGTCCTGGCCGCGCTCTCCAGCGCCGGCGCCGCGACGGGACTCTCCAGCGTCAGCGGAGGCACCACCATCATCGGCTACTCGCCGGCGATCGGCTACGGGATCTTTGCCCTCATCACCAGTAGCTACATGCTCCGCACCCGCCAGCTCCCGCGGGGATGACGCCCCTCACCCGATCGGTCCTCGGTGCCGCTCCGGGGCGGGCAAGGAGGCCAGGTCGTCCGATCCCGGGCCACCCGGCTCGGCGTCGCCATCCTCCCCGACGACCAGATGGCTCTGGCTGAGGGCGGAGACGCCAGCGACGAGGATGGCCAGGGCGAGGGCCTCGACCGCCAGGTCGGTCGTGCCGATCCGCACGTGCTCACCGAAGAGAAAGAGCCCGAGCAGGCTGGCCGCCAGCGGGTCGACGATGGTGAACCCGGGCTGCGACGCGGCGATGGGGCCGGCGCTCAACGCGTGGGACGCCAGCAGCAGGGAGCCCGCACCCGCGCCCAGCAGCACGTAGAAGGACCAGTTGGAGACGATGGCGGTGACCCCGCCGCCGAGGTGTGAGCTGAGCTCCTTGATCACCGCGGCCACGAAGCCCCACGCAATCCCGGTGGCCACCCCGAGGATGGCGGCCCGGTGGGACGGACGGGCGCTGGGGCGGCGACCCCATCCGAAGGCGATGGCCAGAAACGCCAGCACGCTCCCCAACGAGACCAGTCCGGCCAGCCACCACAAGGTGCCCCGGGCATGCAACCGCCCGCCTGAGGGCGAGGCGGCCAGGAGGAACAGGCCCAGACCGGAGGCCATGGCGGCGGCAGCCAGCCAGTCGCGCCGCTTGACCCGCAGGGTGCCGATGACCGCCATGTAGCCGAACACGAAGAGCAATTCGGTGGCCAGGATGGGCTGCACCAAGGCCAGATCCCCGAAGTGGAGAGCGGTGACCTGGAAGACGAAACCGAGGATCATGCTGCCGATCCCGAGCAGCCAGATCGGCTGGCGAGCCAGCCGGAAGATCAGCTTGACGTCAAAGCTGGCCGACCCGCCGGCGTTCTTGGCCCCAAAGCGCTGACAGACCGACGAGGTGGCCGTGCAGAAGCTGGCGGCCAACGCCAGCAGAATCGCCTGCTCCATCAGTGGCTGGGTCTCCTCGGATGTCCCACCAGACAACGCACCGTTAAATGCTATTGCTCATTTCGCCGGTCCTGGCTCCATGCGCCGGGTTCAGCGGTCGTCGGAGAGCACGACCCGCAGGATCTCGGCAGTCTCGTCCCCGCTGTCGGCGGCAGGCCCGCCGAACAGGGTCATCCAGCACGAGGTGCCTTCTGCGCCGGATTCGAAGCGGACGCTGTCCACCAGGGTGCGGATGAGAGGGATCCCGAGACCGCGCTCGAAGTTGAGGCGGTCGGGGTCGGTCACCGGGGGATGCTCGGGCAGCAGGTCGGGGTTGAAGCCGCGGCCGGCGTCGATGATGCAGACCTCCAACCGCTCAGGGGCCTCCCACACCCGGACCACGACCGGGTCACCTTCGCCCGCGGCCAGATTGGCTTCGATGGCGTTGGTGCACGCCTCGGAAACGGCCAGTTTGAGGTCGTCGATGCGCTCATCGGCGACGCTGCGGCGGGCCGAGACCAGCGACGCCACGACCAGCCGAACGACCGCGATGTACTCCGTCCGAGACGGGACCGACAGCTCCAGAGAGAGGTCCATCGCCCGTGCCCTCGGCTTCAGCCGGCGGTAGCGGCGTCGAGCGAGTCGGAGATGGAAAACACCGTGGTCAACCCGGTGATCTCGAACACTTTCATGATCCGGGCCTGGGTGCAGACGAGCGACAGCTCCCCGCCGTGGCTACGCAGCCGCTTGAGCCCGCCGACGAGGACCCCGAGCCCGGTCGAGTCGAGGAAGTCCACCCCTTCGAGGTCGACGACGATCTGGCGGTGGCCCTGGCTGACCAGCTCGACCAGCTTCTCCCGCAGTCGCGGCGCACTGTAAACATCTACTTCACCTTTCACCACCAGGACGGTGTACGGCGATCGGCTGTCGTCGACCTCCAGACCGAGCTCCATGGGTTGTCCTTCCTTCGGGTCTGGCTCGACTTTAGGGGGAGCGGCGGTGAGCGGGTGGTTTCGGGCGCAAGCCCGCGGTAAAGAGGCCCATCTCACTGCGGAGATACCAGACGTGGGCGGCGAGTGCCAGGGCGAGCACCCCGAGCGCGATCGCGGCCGTCGAATCGAGGTTGGAGCTCTTCGGACCGGTCTCCCGGGCGTTACTCCCGAGCGCTGCGGAGTCCTGGCCGGGGGTCGTCGGGGCACTGTATGGAAGGGTCGGGCTGGCCTGCCCCTGGATGGTGGTGGTCGGGCCGGGGCCGGTGGTAGCGGTGGTGGCGGCGGTGGTGGGGGGCGGTCCGAAGGATGCCGCGTTGCCCGGGGGTTCGATGAGCGGGACCGGCGGCAGGTACAGCGAGGCCGGGCCGGGCCCCCCGCTCGAGGTGGTCGGGGCGGCGGTGTGCACAGTCGCAGTGGCCGGGCTGGAGGCCACCGCGTCGGCGGGCGCGGCGTTGGCGCCGAACCGGAGGGCGACGACGTCGTAGGTCCAGGTACCGGCCGCAGGCTGATCGTAGAAACCCAGGGTGGCCGGACACGCGGTCCCGGCGGCGTTGGTGCTGCAGGTGTACACCACCTGCCCGTTACGGCTGACCTGGTAGCCGATCAGATCGGGTTCGGGAGAGGCAGCTGCACTCCAAGTCAGGCGCACCGCGCCGGAGAACGACGCGGTGGCCAGGGCGGACCGCGGCGGGGCCGGCGGCACGGCGAGCGGCAGGTTGCTGGGCGAGTAGGCCTTGGACGGGGTGCACGCCCCGGCGGGAGAGACGGCGGTGCAGGGGGTCGCCAGGTAGGTGCCGTTGAGGATCCAGGCCGTGCCGCGCTCCGGGTCGGTGAGCGTCGATGGCCAGGCCCAGCACACCGCAGTGGACCCGGCCGGGGCGGTGGCCGGCGGCGGGCAGGACGGTCCCGACTGGCCGGCGGCGACCAGGAGGTCAGTTGACGGCTTGGAGTAGGGCGCGGGCCGCCCCGAGGCGGAACTCCATCCCAACTGGATGGCCATGAGGGCCGGGTCTTTTTCCGGGCTGTAGGTGAGCTGCACCTTGCCGGGATCGACCCGACAGGGGCCGCCCGGGCTCGGGGCGGCGCACGGCACCAGGGCCACGTCCACGGGTAGCGCGGCCGGGTCGGTAGTGGTGGTCGTCGGGGCGGCGGCCGCCGCCGCCGAGCCCAAGGACAGCAGGACGCTGGCCCCCAACAGTCCCGCTGGCAACCACCTCGGCCCGACCACTTATACGGATGTTTCCGAGCTGACCATCTGCGCCTTGATGATGAGGCGATGGGACGCCGAGCCCTTCGGGTGGCAGGCCGTGAGGGTCAGGGTGTGCTGGGCCGGGGTGTTGGCCACCACGCCCCAGTCGTCGGGGAGCACCACGAAGGGGTCGACCGCGACCTTGTAGACGCAGGAGCCGATGGGGGTCTTGAGGATGATGGTGTCGCCGGGCGCCAGGCGGTCGATGTTGGCGAACGGCTTCCCGTAGGTCGTGCGATGGCCGGCGATGGCGACGTCGCCCAGGTCGCACGGCAGGGGGGTCTCCGGGTAGTGGCCGGCCCCCGCCTGCAGCGAGGTCTCGTCGATGCCCTGCACGACCACGACATTGACCCCCAGCTTGGGGATCTCGAGGCGGGTCAGGCTCTGGCCGGTGCGGACCGAGTTGGACAGGTAGGCCTGGCGCAGGGCGGCGCTGTTGAGCTCCTTGGCCAGCTTGCCCTGGAGGTTGTTGTGCACGAAGTCGGTGTAGACGGGGTAACCGAGCATTACCACCGCGGCCGCCAGCAGGGCCACGCCAGCCACCGTCATGCCTCGCCGGGCGCCTTGACGCTGCGCCAACCAGGCCAGCAACCGGTCCAACCCGCACCTCCCTCTCCCAATGAACCTCCTGAGGGTAGTGGGGCGGGGGTCGGCCCGGGTTGCCAGCCCGCGTCGGCACGAGTCGAGATCGGGATTGTGGGCGGTTACTACAAATGGAGGATCCGGGCCGGAAAGGGGCGAGTTATGACATGTCCGAGGCTGCTGTTGTTCAACGCGGCCCGCCGCCGGTCACCCGTCGGATAATACGGCAAAACGCCAAAACTCGGTGGGGTTACGGCGACGTATAACTCCTCTTGCCAGGCGACCAATTCAGTCTTATTGTCGGTCATCCGAAGGTGCCGTTTGTTCCAGGTTGCTCACTCCGATTGACCTATTGTCAGTACGAAGTGGGGTTTTCTCGATTTGGGGGGATGATCATGAAGGCGTGGAGATTTGTGCCGGTCGTAGCGCTGGCGTTTTTCGGCCTATTTGTGACCACGGGCGCGGCGAGCGCGACTCCCGCATCCGCCAGCCATACCTACACCTGCTCGGGCGGCAACGTCCCTGCCGGCACCTACCACTCGATCGTCGTCACCGGCGTGTGCTACATGCCCGCCGGCACCATCGTGGTGCGCGACGATCTCACCGTGGCGCCCGGGGCGCTGCTCGATGCCACCGCGCCCGGCGACCCTGCGGCCAACCCCCTCGTACCCGCAACCGTCCTCGTTGGCGGTGATGTCTCAGTCGGGAAAGGCGCCGTCTTGCTGTTGGGCTGCTCACCGAACATCGCCTGCCCCCAAGGCGTCACCTATGACCGCATCGGCGGGGACCTGACCGCCAAAGGGGCCCTGGGCGTGGTCGTCCACAACACCACCATCGCGGGCGACTTCTCGCTGGTGGGCGGCGGCGGCGGCGTCATCGGACCACCCCTGGCGGGAGCCTGCTTCGCCGCGCCCCTCGTGGCACCCTGGTCCCTCGACCCGGCGTTGAACAATCCGACCAACGGCTCCCCCGTCTACAGCGACTCTGAGGACAACGTCATCGGAGGCGATCTGTCGATCATCGGCGTGCAGTCGTGCTGGCTGGGCGCGCTCCGCAACCAGGTGGGCGGCGACGCCACCGTCCGGGGCAACACCATGAGCGACCCTGACGCCATGGAGGTCAACATGAACCTGGTCCGCGGGGACATGACCTGCCGCAACAATCTCCCAGCGGTCCAGTTCGGCGAGGGGGGCACCCCGAACATGGTGGGTGAATCAGGGCATGGCGAGTGTGGGTTCAACGTCATCGACCCGAACCCGGCACCGGAAGCCAACCCGTCCGGACCGACCGTCAATGAGCACATCGCGGTGAGCACCGACAGCCTGAGGAAGCGCTCCGGGACCCACACCCAGACCGCGAATGTGGGCACGACAGTCTTCGGAACGACCACATCCAACAACACCCTGGTGGGCGCCATGAACAGTGTCGTGCTCGCCGGAAACGGCCTGACCGGAACCGTGAAGGAGCAGGTCCTGAGCACCGTGTACCCCAACGGTTCGGATTCGTTTAATGCCCTCGACACCTGTGCCTGCACCTTCCAGGGCAAGACGGGGAACGTCCAGATCAGGGCCTACGGGACGACGTCCAAGAACGGCCTGACCCGGGGCACCTTCCTCGTGACCGGCGCCCAGGGGAACCTGGCCACGCTGGCGGGCTATGGGACCTTCACCAGTGACGATCAACCCGCCGGGACCCTTCGTCTCGTCGAGCATCTTCGGATCACCTGACCGGTAGCGGGGGTCGGGGAGGCCGCCGCCGCACGTGCTGACGCTCCACACCAAGAACGTGCGCGACTTCCGCCGGGTGCCGGGGCTCCGACTGCGTCACGCCTGACCCGGCTATTTCAACCGGTCGGCCGCGACACCACGAGGCGCAACCCGGCGTCGACGAGCCGCCATCCGGTCCACACTCGCCAGCGCCGGCGCCCGGCCCTGGGCCGTGGCGGCGGACTCGAACGCCCACTCAGCCGGGTGCCCGCCTGACGGCGCAGATCCTCGATGTGAGCGTGGGCCAACTCTTCTCGCAACGCCGGCGACATCAGCATGGCTGGGTTCCCATTCGCATGCTGCTGACCGTATTTTCCCCTCCCTGACATCTTCTGACAGGGTTAGCAGGATAGTTTTTTCCAGGTGCGGGCGAGCCGACTAGTGGCCATCCTGTTGCTGCTCCAGAGCCGGGGGCAGATGACCGCTCCCGAGCTGGCCGAGGAGCTGGAGGTCTCGGTCCGGACCATCTATCGGGACCTGGAGGCGCTCAGCGAATCGGGCGTACCCGTCTACGGCGAGACCGGTCCGAACGGCGGCTACCGGCTCATCGAGGGCTACCAAACCCGGCTGACGGGGCTCGATCCCGCCGAGGCCGAAGCCCTGATCCTGGCGGGGGTGCCAGGCCCGCTCGGCGCCCTGGGACTCGGCAGCGCGCTCGTCGGCGGCCAACGCAAACTGGAGGCCGCCCTCCCGCCGGAGTTGCGGGCCCGAGCCACCAAAGCCCGGCAGCGCTTTCACGTCGATCTGGCCGGGTGGTTCCAGCCGCAGGTGGTCCCGCCCCTGCTCGGAATGGTGGCTGCCGCGGTGTGGGAGGAACGCCGGTTGCGCATCGACTACCGCCCCCGCGACGGCCAGCCCGGCGAGCGGGAGGTCGACCCCCTGGGGTTGGTGATCAAGACCGCCACCTGGTACCTGGTGGCATCCGCCCCGGCCGGCTTGCGGACCTACCGGGTGTCCCGGATGGTGGGAGTGGTGGTCCTCGACGAGCCCTGCCGGCGCCCGAAGGGTTTCGACCTGGAGAAGTTCTGGACCACCGAGCTCTCGGACTACGAGGCCAACCTGCCGTCGGTCACCGTCGAGGTGCGGGCCGCGCCCGAGGCCATCGGGTCGTTGCGGGGACTGGTCGACCAGCGCAGCCTGCCCTCGACGGACTGGGATGGCCAGCCCGACCAGACCGGCTGGCGGCGTCTGTCGCTCACCTTCGAGCGGCTGGAGGAGGTCACCTCCGCCGCCCTCAGCCTCGGCGATCAGCTAGAGATCCTCGGACCGGCCGACCTGCGATCCTCGATGGCCGAGAAGGTGGCGGGCCTGGCGCGCCTGTACGCCCCGGCATCGCCGGGTACGCCCGGTCCATAATCGGGTGGTGCGCTTCGGCCTGTTCCTGCCGCCGTTCGGGGACTTCGCCGAGCCGCGACGGGTGGTGGCGCTGGCGCAGGCGGCTGAGGCGGGCGGCTGGGACGGCCTCTTCCTGTGGGACCACATGTTGGCCGAGCCTGGGGTGCCGATCGCCGACCCGTGGGTGACGATAGCGGCCATCGCCACCGCCACCAGCCGGCTGCGATTCGGGGCCCTGGTGACGCCTCTGAGCCGCCGGCGGCCCTGGGTGCTGAGCCGGCAGCTGGCGACGCTGGATCGCCTTTCCGAGGGCCGTCTGGTCGCCGGGGTCGGCCTCGGCAGCGACCGATGGGCCGAATTCAGCGCCTTCGGCGAGGTGGAGGGCCCGGTGGCGCGCGGCGACATCCTCGACGAAGCCCTCCCCCTTCTCCAGCGGCTGCTGACAGGGGGCGCCGTTCGGTTTCACGGCCGGCACTACGACGTCGATACCACCGGCCTGCTCCCCACTCCGCGGCAGACGCCGCTTCCCATCTGGGGCGCCTGCCGCTGGCCCAACCGCAAGCCCCTGATCCGGATCGCCACTCTGCAGGGATGTTTCCCGATCTTCGCCTCGGACGGGCCCCCGCCCCTGCCCGAGGCCGGTGACATCGCCGCCATCCGGGCCGCCCTCGTCGACCTCGGTGCGGCGCCCGACATCGACATGGTCGTCCGCTGCGCCCTGTCCCTGGAGGACGCCTCGAGCCTGCCGGACCGCCTGGCGACCCTCGCGGCGGCCGGTGTCACCTGGGTGCTCGAAGGATCCGAGCCCGGTCATCCGCCGGCCGACGTCGTGGAGGCCATCGCGGCGGCCGGTCCCCCGTCGACCCGATGACGTTGGAGATCCGCGCCGTCCAACCCGATGAGTACGAGGCCGCCGGACTGCTGGTGGTGGCGGCCTACCAGGCCCTGCCGGGCAACCACATGTCCGGCGGCTACGCCCAGGAGCTGGCGGACGTCGCCGCCCGGGTCGTCGAGGCCGAAGTGCTGGTGGCCATCGAAGAGCGGCTGCTGGGATGCGTCACCTTCGTGCCCGACGCCTTCTCATCCTGGGCGGAGATGCTCGAGGCGGACGAGGCCGCGATCCGCATGCTGGCGGTGGACCCCACCCTGCAAGGGCGCGGCGTCGGGCAGGCGCTCGTCGACGCCTGCGTGGAGCGCGCCCGCCTGCTCGGGCGGGGCGGCGTGTTCCTGCACTCCACCCCCTGGATGATCGCGGCGCACCGCCTGTACCTGAGGTCGGGTTTCCGCCGGGTGCCGGAGCGGGACTGGACCCCCGTTCCCGAGGTACCTCTGTTGGCCTTCCGCCTCGACCTCAGCGGGGTTGGATAGCCAGCTGGCGGAGAAAGCCGACGACCAGGTCGGGATGGGAAAGGAACGGCGAGTGGCTGGTCGGCCATTCGACACTGCTGGTACAGCGTTTGGCGAGCACCCGTTGCAGGTCGGGGTGGATGGCGAGGTCGTCGGCGCACACCACGTACGTCGACGGCTTGCGGCGCCAGGCCACGGCGATGGGCGTCTGCTGGAGGGTGATCAGCGGCTGCGGTCCGAGGCGATCGACGGCCCAGGCCGTCATCTCGTCGTCGCAGTCCTGGTACAGACAGGCTGCCGCCACGCCGGGATCCACCGTGACCCGACCGTCGGCGTCGGTCACGAATCCGGATCCAAGGTTGGGTCTTCCCTCGTAGGAGATGGCCGCCACTTCGGACGCGCTGGCGGCGGCGGTGATGCATGTCTCGCCCGCATCGATGGCCAGTGCGCAGAGGTAGACGAGGTGGACCACGGCGGGATGGTCGCCGGCCTCGGTGATGACCGCGCCCCCGTAGGAATGCCCGACGAAGACGACGGGCGCCGGCGTCGTGTCGAGGACCTCCCGCACGCGTGCGGCGTCGCCGTGCAAATCGGTCATGGGACCGGCGTCACTCCCGTGACCCGGCAGGTCGATGGCCACCGCGGGCACCCCGACCTCGGCTAGCCCGGCCACCACCGCGTCCCAGCACCAGGCGCCGTGCCACGCCCCGTGGACCAACACCAGCGTGGCCGGTCCATCCAGCTGCTGATCGTTCAATGCCATCGACGGCACCTCCGGGGAAGGCCGCGTCGGAACTGACCCGGCAGGCCCGTACAGTAGGAGAGTGGAAGCGGCCTTCTTCGACCTGGACAAGACGGTGATCGCCAAGGCGTCGATCATGGCCTTCGCCCGCGACTTCCGCCGCGAGGGACTGCTCACCCGCCGGACGATGGCGAAAGGCCTGTGGACCCAGGTCATCTACGTGCATCTGGGAGCCAGCTCCAAGAAACTGGCCCGGGTTCGCCAGTCGGTCTTGGCGGTCACGCGCGGCTGGGACCAGGCCCAGGTGCGCCAGGTGGTCGACGACAAGCTCACCTCGGCCATCGACCCCATCACGTATGTCGAAGCACGCGAGCTGATCGAGGAGCACCGTCGGGCCGGCCGGCGGGTGTACCTGGTGTCGGCGGCGCCGGCCGAGATCGTCGAACCGTTGGCGAGGCACCTCGGCGCCCACGAGGCGGTGGCCAGTCTGGCCCGGGTCGGAGCCGATGGCCGCTACACGGGTGAGCTGGAGCGTTACGCCTATGGGGAGGAGAAGGCTGCGCTGATTCGCCATCTGGCGTCACGGGACGGCCTCGATCTGGCGGCGTCGTTTGCGTACAGCGACTCGGCCACCGACGTCCCGATGTTGGAGACCGTTGGACATCCCGTCGCGGTCAATCCCGACCGCGCCCTCCGCCGCATCGCCCAGCTGCGAGGTTGGGAAATCGTGCGGTTCGAGCACACCCTGGGCGCCGCAGTCGAAGAGGCGGCGGCGTCTCTCGCGGCCCTCGAGGGCGAGGCAGACCGACACCTCTCGTGGGCGGTGTGGGGCCCTGCCGCAGCAGCGGTTGTCGCCGCAGCCGGCGGCGCCGGGGCCGTGGCCTGGCGCTACCGGTCGCAGTGGGGCCACGCCTGAGCGCTGGATTCGCCGACCTCACTTTTACCGGGCGTCGCCGGCTTCGGAAACCTGGGGGCTGACGTCCCGTGGCCGCATCGCCGACGAGGCGGCTGAACCGACAAAGGCTTCCGCCGGCCTGGGGCCGGCGGCTAGCGCCCCGCCGCAAGCGGCGGGTTGCTGTCAGAACACCACCAGTAGCCCCGGTGGGCGTCATCGGACCAGGCCTCGTGACCCAGCGCCCCGCCCGGTGGTCGACGTATGACGACGACCTATCGGCATGACCGCCATTTGAAATTCAGGATTTCTTCACGCGGCCGACCAATTCTTGCCGGTGTGGGGTATCATGAAAGTTACGAACACACGTTCGATACCGTGGAGGTTCAGGATGGCGGCGGTAGAGCAGGGACCGACGGATCGTGCGATCGATCCGGGCCAATGGTTGGTGGAACATCGCTGGGAAATGGACCGGGGCGAGGCGTCCTGGCTGGAGACCTTGGCCGACTTCGACCGTCATCAGGGGTGGGCCGCCGATGGACAGCTCTCGGGCGCCGAGTGGCTGATGTGGCGCACGGGCATGGCCCGCGCTACGGCGTACGAGAAGTTGCGCATCGCCCATGAGCTCGCTCGACGCCCGACGATTCGGGAGGCATTCGCGGATGGCCGCCTGTCGTACTCAGCCGTCCGCGCCATCGCTCGCATCGATGGGCCTGATCCTGAGGTTGATGCTGCGCTGGTGGAAGTCGCGCGGGCGGGGTCGGTCGCCGACGTCGAACGGGCAGTTCGCTTCTATCAACTGCACGCCGATCAGGAGCGTCCTCCGCGTGATGCCTGGCAGCACCGCGGCTTGCGCATTCGGCCGGGCGTAGACGGGACCAGCACGCTCGAGGTCACCTTGACGGACCTGGAGATCCAAGAGGTCAAGACCGTCCTGCAAGCATTCATCGATCTGAGAGCCGAGGACGAGTCCGCACGTGCAGACTCGTCGCCCGAGCCGGTGGATGAGTCCGCACCTGCAGACAGTCCGACAGGCTTCGTTGCCCCATCGGATGAGCCGTCGTGGCCTGCCCGGCGGGCGGACGCGTTGATGGAGATGACGCGCGTCGCCCTCGCTCACGCCAATGACGGGAATGCGATGGGTGCGGACCGGTATCTGGTCCATGTGGTGAAGCGTGGCGACGACATGGAGCTCATCGACGGCACGCCGATCGATACCGACACGGCGGATCGAATCGCTTGCGACACTTCGACAGTGCAGCACGTGGTGAGCGACGAAGGCGAACCGCTGAAACTGGGCCGCCGGAGCAGAGAGTGGAACACGGCCCAGCGGCGAGCGATCCTCGTCAGAGACAGAGGTCGTTGCCGCTTTCCCGGATGCGACCGGACATTCGTCGATATCCACCACCTTGTCCCGTGGAATCACGGCGGCCCTACCGACGTGTCAAACGGGATCTGTGGCTGTGGCCGGCATCACACCTTGCTCCACGCCGGTTTCACCGCAGCCGGCGATGCCAACGGCACGGTGATCTTTCGCCGCCCAGACGGCACCGTCATCGGGACCACCTCACCTCGCTAGCACGCGGTTAGTCAGAGTTTGAATCGCTTGGGGGCCAGTTGATCTGTTGCCCAAGGGTGCGGCTCTCCTGACCGAGCAGCTCGCTCTGCTCCGCGACGGCGTACCCGTCCCCTTCGAGACGAAGCCACGTCATCGCATGCGATTCAACGGAAACAATCAACACCTCGTCCACTTGGTGACTGGCGTAGAAGGGGAGTTTGTCCCAGGTCTCGTCGTCCGCGGATTCGATCTCGATGACGACTGCCGCGGTCCTCACGAACACCGTCGTGGGCAACGCCCGGTGTAGTCCCCCGTCAGGCACTCGGAAGTTGCCGGGCTCACCCAGATTGAATGCCGCGGTGCGAACCAACCCAGCGCGTCGCGCCAGGGGGCGCAAGAGGTCGGCGACCTCCTCGTACAGGTACCCGTGATACGGGTGTGCAGCCGGAGCCATGTGGTAGTCGCCGTCCCAGGTCTCGTCGTGGGTATCGAGGCCCAGCGCACGGCGACAGGCGATCAGGTCGGCCAACTCGGCCGGAGGTGGTCCGAGGACGACAGTCCGCATTGGCCTAAACGTACCGCCGCGGTGCGACCATTGAGGTCAGCGGCAGCTCAGCGAGACCAGGTGTCAATCAAGCCAGTCAGTGAGCGGGAGACGGCGTCGAGGAACCGCTCGTCGTCTGCTGGCGTCCCCGAAATCCAGCCAGTTGAGAACGGCCTCGACGAGGAAGTCGACGCTCATGGGCGCGGCCCAGGCGAGCAGGCCGGCGTCGACCCGGGACCGGAGCAGCTTGTGGGCGAAGTCGACCGACGCCTGGTGTACGGCCTTGGCGTAGCCGGCGAACTTGGGTTCACGAGCGGAGTGCTTCCAGAGCAGGCGGAAGGCGTCGGGATCCTCCCGGGCCACGGTGAGAAAGGCGGCGCCGAACCCGCCGCCGTGCTGCTGCTTGCGCCGGCGGGTGACGGCGACCTCGTCGCGGAGTCGGCCGGAGACCGTCTCGAGAATGGCCCGGTACAACTCCTCCTTGGACTCGAAGTGGCGGTAGACGATGAGCTTGGTGACGCCCGCCGCCTCCGCGATGTCCTCCATGGAGGTGGCGTCGAACCCGCCGGCGGCGAACACCCGGGCGGCCCCGGCGAGGATCACTTGCCGGCGCTCGGCCCGGGGTAGCGGTCGGGTGGCAACGCGTGGCATACTCACCAGTGTATCCTCTGGAGTATACCTGGGAGGGCGACCCCATGAGCACCACGCAGGTCGAGTACACGTGGGACGAGATCCTGGCCGACCCACCGATGGTGGAGCCGTTGCGGGCAGGTGGGCTGGCGTGCCACGGCGGCTTCCTCGAGGACGGCAGCTATGCCTCACCCCGGACGCTCCACCGGGTGCCGGCGATCGCAGCGTGGCAGGAGCACCACCGCGAGTTGTTCGGAACGGAGATCCTCGACGCCCCCGTTGATGCCTTTCCGGGCGCCTATCCGAATCTGGCCCAGGCCCGCCTCCTGCTCCGCGAAGGCGCGCCCGGGCCCATCGTTGCCCTTCTGACCCGCATCGGGACCGTCGAGGGTTTCGGCGCGGTCATCCGCCACCTGGCCCCCGCCGACATGCAGCCGTTCTTCGCCGACGACATTCGCGGCACGGCCACTGCCCATCTGGGCCGGGGGTTGGTGGAGGCCCACGCCCGCGACGAGGCCGGGTGGGATGAGAAGGCCGGCCACGACCGGATGTGGTTCGCCGTCCGTGACATCGCCTTTGACCACCCGATCACCGCGGATCAGACGGAAGTCATGCTCAAGCGGATGGGGCTGGGCGCCGGAGGGAGCGGTCAGCAGGACCGGGCCGCCCGCTTTCAACAAGAGCGGTTGTTCGCCGACCTGGACCTGGGACTCGAGGTGCTGGTGGCCACCATGTGCCGGGTGCTGTTCATCGAGATCAAAGCGTTCCATATCTTCGCCTGGGCTGAGGCCCTGCTGGCCGACACCGACCTCGTCGCCGGCGACGGCGAGGCCGCTCGCATCGTGTCCTACATCCGGGCCGACGAGACCCCTCATGTCGAGTATCTGCGCACCGTCCTGACGGAGATGGAGGGCGCGTTCCTTCGTCGGCGCATCAGGGCGGCACCTCGACGGCCAGCAGGTCGTCCAGGCCCATTGGGAACGGGGTCTGCGAGATTCGATGGGCGCCGTCGAGACCCGCAACCGAACGGCCCTGGCCGCGGAAGTGGCCCGGACGATGGCGACGCACCGACGGGGAGCCCAGATCCTCGAGGAATTCCACGCCCTCGGCGACTGGCATCCCGAGGAGGCGGCGTGAAACTCGGTGTGGCCTACGAGGGGGCCACCACCTGCCGGAGTCGCTCAGCAATGTCTGCCACCGACCGGCGCTCGGCGGCAATGTCGAGCACCAGGTCATAAACGTCGTCGTTGGTGGCGTTGGTGACGGGCACCCCGTTGAGCTCCAGGAACACCGCCGTCGCCAACCAACCCAGCCGCTTGTTGCCGTCGACGAGGGCATGGTTCTTGACGATCGAGTGCAGCAGGGCGGCCGCCTTCTGCCAGACATCCGGATAGGCGTCCTGCCCGAAGACCGTGGTTTGCGGCCGCGCCGCCGCCGACCCCAACAGGCCCACATCCCTGATCGGCGGCCGGTCGCCGAGTAGCAGGCGGGCCAGATCGATCAGGTCGTCGACATCGAGGTACTCGACGGGCCGCTTACTGCCCAAGGCGGTCGAGGGCCTCGCGGTGCGCCTTCATGACCCGCCCCGCGGCCGCGGACACCCGATCTCGGTGCTGCCCCCGGGCGACGTAGTCGCGCACGGCGCGGCGAGCCGCTTCCTGCAAGGAGATGCCCTCGGATTCGGCCCGCTCCCGCAGCGCGGTCTGCTCATCGTCCGTCAGTCGCAGCGTCATCGCCATTGACGCCAAGGTATCACTTTGACACCGTGACCTGGCGGAACCGTCCGTCAGTGCCGATATCATCAAGGCATGGCGAAGACGTCCATGGAGATCGATCACGATATCCTGGAGGAGGCAGCCCGAATCCTCGGCACGCACACGCTGCGGGCGACCGTCGACGCCGCCCTCCGAGAAGTCGTGCACGCCAAGCGTCGACTCGAGCTGATCGCGCTCCTCGGCGAAGACGGTCGGTTCGACTTCACTGCGGCAGCCCACGCCTGGGGCGGTGACGATGGCGCGTCTTCGGTACCTGGCTGATACCAGTGTCTTCGCCCGCCTGACCAAACCAGTAGTGGCCGCGGCCTTTGCGCCGCTGGCGGCAGGAAGGCAGGTGGCACTCTGCAGCCCGGTTGCCTTCGAGCTCGGGTCCGCGGCACGCAATCCGGATGACTACCGCCAGTTGGCCCAGGGACTCCTGTCGTTTCCGATGATCCCGACGACCGAAGCTGATCACCAGCGCGCCCTTCAGGTGCAAGAAGTGTTGGCTGCGCACAGCCAGCACCGGGCCTTGTCGCTCGTCGACGCCCTCGTGGCTGCCAGTGCGGAGGCCCGTGAACTGACTGTCCTCCACTACGACGCCGATTTCGAACAGATCGCCGCGGTCACCGGGCAGGACGAGCAGTGGGTGGTCACTCGGGGGACTGCCGACTGAGGCGACGCGACCACTTCCAGACGTAGGGTGGCCCGGTGAGCGATGACATGGAAACCGATCCGGCCCCGTGGGTGGCGGCGTTGCGGCACTCCCACGAGACCCTGCGAACCCTGGTCGAGCCCCTCGAGGTGGCCCGACTGCAGGGGCCTTCCTACTGCTCGGACTGGTCGATAGCCCAGACGCTTTCACATCTGGGATCCCAGGCCGAGATCTTCGGGTTGTTTATCGATGCCGGGCTGAGCGGGCAGGACCCGCCCGGCCGGGAGGCGTTCCAACCGATCTGGGATGCGTGGAACGCCCGGGACGCGGCAGCGCAGCGATCGGACGCGCTGGCGGCCGACCGGGCCACGCTGGAGAAGTTCGAGTCGCTCGACGACGAGCAACGAGCGCGACTGCACCTGGATATGTTCGGGATGAAGCTCGACACGACCGGGCTGGCGCGGATGCGCCTCGGCGAGCACGCCCTCCACACGTGGGACATCGGCGTGGCCCTCGACCCGAGCACGACCGTGGCCGCCGACGCCACCGCTCTGCTGGTGGACACCATGGACCAGATGGTCGCCCGGATGGGCAAGGCCGAGAAGCCGGCCACCCGCATCCGAGTGACGACGACCGCACCGGAGCGTCACTTTGTGCTCGAGCTGGGCGAGAAGGCCAGCCTGACGGCCGGCGGCGACGAGGAGGCGGATCTACCGGAGTTGCGGCTGCCTGCCGAGAGTTTCATCCGGCTCGTCTACGGACGGCTCGACGCCGGGCACACCCCGCCCATCGAGACGCGCGGGGTTGACCTCGACGACCTGCGGCGAGCCTTCCCAGGATTCTGATCGCGATGCGCTTCGCCACCGAGATCACCCTGACCGGTCCCCTACGGTCACCGGCCCAGATGCTGGCCAAGCAGGAGATCGGCGGGCACTCCAGCGTGCACGACGAAGCTACGGCCGCGAAGTTGGGTCTGCTCGGCGCGCCGATCGAGGCGCCGACGCACTTCAGCCAGTTCGATCCGTTGGCCGTCACCCTGTGGGGTCCGGCCTGGTTCGAGCACGGGTGCATCAGCAGCCACTTCCGGACGATGGTGGTCGAGGGCGAGCAGGTGCAGGCCTCGCTGACCACGGACGGCCCGACGAGCGCGCGGATCGAGGCCCACAAGTCGGACGGCACGCCTGTCCTGGTGGGAACGGCCTCGGTGGGGCCCGACCATCCCGAGACGGAACTCGACACCCGCCGGGCCGCCCAGGGCGATCCGGGCGAACTCTTCATCGTCGATCGGTTGGCGGTCGGCATGCGGGGCGACGAAGGCGAGGTGGTCGCCATGAGCGACCGGGACCGAAACGGCGCCGCCTATCCCTTCTCCCTGGCCGAGAAGGTCAGCCGGATCACCGAACCGCATCCCTGGTACACGCCTGAGGGCGCGGCGTCGTCGCCGTGGGGTAGGCAGATGCTGCCAATCGAGATGATCAGCGTGCTGACCAACAAGTCGGACGCTCGTTGGCCGGTGCGCTCCCCCGCCAATGGGCTGTTCCTGGACCTCGAGATCCGCCTCCTGTCGGGTCCGGTCTTCGTCGACCAGGAGTACGCGGTGGAGCGCGAGATCGTCGGGCTCAGCCAGAGCCGTCGCACCGAGTCCTACTGGACGACGACGACCCTCCGCGCCGCCGACACCGGCCTGCCGGTCGCGACCGTCACCCTGCACTCGGGCGTGTTCAAGGAGTCCTACCCCGGCTACCCCAAGGACCGCCTCCAGGTGACGCCGCGGTAGGTGGTCCCGTCAGGAGCGGAGCTTCTGAGCGGCGAAAAGACCGAGACCGACGAGGACAGCGAGCACGAGGAGCTTCTTCATGAACGCCGACACTAGCCAAGGATCGGCGGCGAGCGCTCAGGAAGCCGCAGACCGGGCTACCCGCCGCTGCCGTACGGCCGGGTCAGGATCTCCAAAAAGTGCCCGTCGGGGTCGAGGAAGTAGGCCCCCCGCCCCCCGTCTCGACGATTGATCTCTCCGGGACGGCGTTGCCCGGGGTCCGCCCAATAGTCCAGGCCGCGGGCCTGGATGCGGCCGAAGATCTCGTCGAACTCCGCCTCGGAGACCAGGAAGGCGTAGTGCTGGGCGGCGACGGGCTGGTCCGTATCGGAGAAGTCGAGGCTGACCCCATTGCCGACCTCGACCGTCCGGAAGTGCCCGAAGCGGCCGGGTGGCGGCAGGCCCAGCACGTCAGCCAGAAAGGCCGCCGAGGCGTCGGAGTCGCGCACGTTGACGATGGTGTGATTGAGCTCCACGGTCATGCGATACCTCCCCCAAAGTGGAGTGGGGACGTCACGGCAGCCTATGCCCGTGGCCACCGCGTCAGGCTCAGGATTCGAGCCCGGTCGCCTCCGCGGCCTCGATGGCCAGGCGCAGCTGCTCCAGGAGGGCCCGGCCGGAGGCGATGTCCATCTCCAGCGCCACCCGGGCTTCGGCGCCGAGGTCGTAGTTGGCGAAGTCCAGCAGCAGGGCGTGCTCGGCGCCCGGCTGGGTGGCGTGGTCGAAGCCGACGGTGGCCTGGGTCACGGGGAACCAGCCCCGGGCCCCCTTGCCGGCGCCGGCGATGGCTGCGGTGTGCGAAATCCCGGTACACATCGGCGTCAGCCGCGCAGGTGCTGCGGGAAGAAGGCGAAGATCTTGTTCCAGCCGTCCATGGCCGCCTCGGGCCGGTACATGGCGGCCTGGTAGTAGAAAAACCCGTGCCCGGCCCCGTCGTAGCGGTGGAACTCGTAGGTCTTGCCGTGCTTCTGTAGCTCGGCCTCGTGGAGGTCGACCTGCTCCGGAGTCGGAAACTGGTCGTCGTTGCCGAACAACCCCAGCAGCGGGGCGGTCAAGTCCTTGGTGTAGTCGATGGGCGCCACCGGCCGGGCCGGGGTCAGCTGATCCTCAGACATGACCACCCCGCCGCCCCACAGGTCGACCACCGCGGCAAAGCGCGGGACCAGGGATGCCGCCAGCAGGGCGTGACGGCCCCCGGAGCACGAACCGATGATGCCGACCTTGCCGTTGGCGTCAGGCTGGGAATTCAGCCACTCGAGGGCCGCTTCGCAGTCCGCCACCACGCTCTCGTCGGCCACGCCGCCCTGGGCCCGGACCTGGGCCGCCACGTCGTCGGGGGGGCCGTGGCCGATCCGGCAATACAGGTCGGGGCAGATCACCCGGTAGCCGTGATTGGCCAGGCGCTGGGAGAACTCCCGGTAGAACTCGTCCCATCCCGGCATGTGGTGCACCGCCACCACCCCGGGAAACGGCCCGTCCCCTTCCGGTTGGGCGACATAGGCGTGCACCTGATCGCCGTGACCACCGGGGAAGGTGATGATCTCGGCCCTGGTCGCCAGATGGGCGTCGGTGCGCAACGAGTTCCACATACTGAGCTCCTCGACTCGGACGGTTCCCTGTCATTCTTAGCGCTCGCCCGAGGGCCCTGTCGCTGGACGAGCAAAAGTTGACAAGAGTCCTTGTGACACGTAGTCTTGTCACAAGAGTCGTTGTGAAGATCGTGACCGAGGAGGACCCGCATGCACCCGCTCCATCCGAGCATGGCCGACGCGCTCAACCGGACCCACCTCGCCGACCTGCAGCGCCGGCCGGCGCCCCGGCCCCGACGAGCTCACTCCCCTCGAGAGCGCCACGCCGTGCGCCAAGCGACCGGGTGGTTTCTGATCAATCTGGGTCTCCGCCTGGCCCTGCCGCCGCGGCCCACCCCGCAGCCTCTCTCCCCGGCCACCCGATGACGGCGAAGCGCCCGGCCCCGCCCAGCGCCCGCGACCACCGGGACATCACCGATCCTCGAGCCATGCGAGCCGTCGCCCACCCGATGCGCATCGCCCTGCTCGAGGCGCTCGTACGGGAAGGCCCGCTGACCGCCACCCGGGCGGCGGAGCTGCTCGACGACAGCCCCGGCAACATGTCGTGGCATCTGCAGACGTTGGCCAAGTACGGCTTCGTGGAGGAGACGGGCGACGGGCGCGGTCGCAGCCGCCCGTGGCGCATCGTGTCGCTGACCCACAACTTCGAGACCGGGATGGCCGACCCGGCCCGGGCCGCGGCGGGTGAGGCCCTCGAACGCAGCTTCCAGGAGCGCAACTACCAGCGCCTGCGCGAGTGGTGGGCCCAGCGCCGCTCCTACCCGGCCAAGTGGCGGAAAGCGGCCTTCTCCACCGACGCCCTCACCTACCTCACCCATGAGGAGATGAAGCAGCTCGGCGAGGACATCAGCGGGCTGCTGCTCCGCTACAAGGACCGCAACCGCGACAAGGCGGCGCGCCCCGCCGGCGCCCTCCCCGTCCACCTGGTCGCCTTCGGCCATCCGCTCCCGCCCACCCCGACCGGCAACTAGGTGGGCGAAGCCCCGGCGGTAAGGTGAGCCGTCGGGGTGCCCGCACCCCCGACGCTGCTCACGGAGAGGGAATGGGTGTATGTCGCCACCGATCAAGTTCCACAACGTCCCGGGCCGCATCGCCACCGGTGCGTTCATCCTGCACTCAGGCCTGGAGAAATGGCATGCCGAGGAAGGCCACGCCGCGGCGGTGCACGGGATGGCGGCGGGGGCGTTCCCCGTGCTCGAGAACGTCGTCCCCAGCCGGTTCGTGCGACTCCTGGCCGCGTCGGAAATCGCCATCGGCGCCGCCCTGCTCGCCCCGGCGATACCGGACGAGTTGGCCGGCGCCGCCCTCACCGGCTTTGCGGGCGCCCTGGTCACCATGTACGGCCGCACCCCCACCCTCCACCAGCCCGGCAGCGTCTGGCCCAGCCAGGCCGGCATCGGCGTGAGCAAGGACGTGTGGATGCTCGGCATCGGGCTCGGGCTGGTCCTCGACGGGCTCGGCCGCCGGCGCCAACGCCGACGGACGGCCGACTAGACGCCCGTCTGGGCGGCCGGGGCGCGTTCAGCGGCGCCGGGCCGCTTGGTGCTTGGCGATCTTGCGGCCCCGGCCCTGCAGCGCCCGCCGGGCCATGGCTTCGCGGGCCAGTCGACGGCGGCGGCGACCCCTGGTGACGCCGACCGGCACGATGAGGGTGAGCACGGCGATGGCCAGCGTCACCCCGCCGTAGATGAGCGAGGCCGCGGTCGGCCAGGTGGTGACCACCAATGAGAAACCGGATCCCACCTGCCGCAGGTGCTGGGCCTCGGCCTGGGCGAGGCCGGTGACGGTGCTGTCGGCGGCCGCGGCATTGCTCCGCTGGGCGAACTCGACCACCACGTAGCGGTCCACCTGGAACACCGCGACGGCCAGGCGCGTGGTCGCCTTGGCCGAGGTCGGCCGGTAGGTCGCCCCCTGAGCGCCCGTCACCCCCGGCACGGCCAACCGGCCCGCCAGGACGTAGTTGTTGGACTTGAAGCTGGTCGCGCCCAGGTAGGCGGTGGTCGCCTGGGCTGCCACCGCGGCGGCGGTTGACCGGGACGGCAGCATCGACACCAGCACGGAGGCGATGCTGCTGGAGGCCCCCGTCCACTCGACGGAGTAGGCCCCCGTCGAGTTGGGCGACCGGGTCGCCGCGGTCTTGAGCGCCGCGAACGGACTGGACGAAGCCGGCACCTCGTTGGTGGCGGCCGGCTTGGCCGTGAAGCCGGCCCCGGGGCTGGCCACGACCAGGCGCGCCAACCGGGCCCGCTGGACGTGATGGATGGGGATGTACCGCTCGTAACCGATGGCGGCCACCGCCAGGATGACCACGACCCCGACGGCGGGGACGAACCGAACCGCGCGCACGACCAGTAAGCCAAGCAGGTAAAGCTGAACGTGGGTTGAGAACCGCTTCCGGTTTCGCCGAAAAGTCCGCGCCCCCAACCCGCCGGTCTACAGCCCCGGTACCGCCCCGTCGATGGAGGCGGGACACGGAAAGGGCGTGACTTGGTGGTCGGATTGGGCCGGACAATGCGGAGGTTGTGCGCCTCCGTCGCGACGATGGCGCTCACCGCGTCCACGGTGGCGACGATCGGCGCCGTGGGTCCGGCCCGCCCGGCGGCCGCGGCCACGGGGACGTCGACGAGCACGTGCTCGGCGTCGCCCCGGCTGTCCTCCACCTTCCTGCCCACCTACTTCGCATCGTGGTGGGATGCGGCTACCTGGGCCGCCAAGCTGACGGCCCTGAAGGCCGATTGCATCACCAACGTCATCATCCAGAACAGCGCCGACAGCAGCACCCGGACCAGCTATTTCCCCACCGGACTGACCGGCTGGACCCAGTACGCCGGCGATGCGGTGGTCGCCGACGCCCTCGCCGCGGCCGACCGCGAGGGCGGGATCACCGTCACCGTCGGGCTGTCGCTCAGCGACACCTGGTTTGGCGCGCACGCCGACCCGGCCGCCATGTCCCTCCAGGCGGTGACCGACACCGCGCTCGCCGCCCAGCTGTGGGCGTTGTACTCGGGACATCACTCGTTTGCCGGCTGGTACCTCCCGCTGGAGATGGACTCGGTCAACTTCCAGTCCACGTCGGCCTGGCAGACGATGGCTGACTACTTCGCCACGCTGACCGCCCGGCTTCACGCCTTGAGCCCGGGATTGCCGGTGATGACCGCCCCCTTCTTCAACGCTGCGGCTGCCGGGGCGGGCGGCCAGACCCCGGCGCAGTGGCAGGCCATGTGGGCGTACATCCTGGCTCGGGCCCCGATCGACGGGCTGGTCGTCCAGGACGGAGTGGGCGATGGCACCGCCGCCGACGGCTCCCTCGGGTCGGCGAAGGTGACCCCTTCCGAGCTGACCGCCTGGTTCGCGGCGAGCGCCGCGGCGATCGCTCAGGCCCGGCCGGCGGCGCAGCTGTGGGACGACGTCGACCTGTACTCGCCCCAGGACGGTCACCCGCTGACCACCCAGCAGGTGGTCGCCGACATGCGAGCCGTGGCCTCCTCGGTGCAGGCCTATACCTCGTTCAGCTGGTTCTCACAGCTCGACCCGTCCTGGACCGGCACCAGCGTCTATGACACGGCCTACCGCGCCTACGCCAGCACCGGAGCGGTGCCGTTCGAGGCCGTGGGGTCACCCGGGGCCGGGCGCGCCTCGGCCGTGGACGACCACACCGTGACCCTGGCTTGGACGCCGGCTGCCGCCGCGGCCGGGGTGGCCGGCTACGACGTGAGCCGCAACGGTGACCTGATCGCGGTGGTGCGCGGGGCGGCGGCCGCGACCTTCACCGACGGGGACGCCCCGGCGGGGCGGGTGGGCTACACGGTGCAGGCCTTCGACGCCGTCGGGGACCTGTCGGCGGCGGTACCGGCCACCACCACGGTCCCGGCCGAGCCCTATCACGTCGACCTGGCCGCCGGCCGGGGCTACGTGACGTCGGTGGGGGCTCAAAGCCCCTACGGCGACGCCGGTTCGAAGCTCACCAACGGCCGGACCGCCGGCCTGTCCTACGCCGACCCGGCCTGGCAGGGCCGGGTGAGCTCGGCCCCGTACAGCTTCGTGGTCGACCTGGGATCGGCCCAGGCGGTCAATCAGGTGTCCCTGGAGGCCCTCGCCAACGGACCGCTCGGCATCTACCTGCCCGCGTCGGTCGCCTACGCCACCAGCCGCGACGACGTGGCCTTCGCCGCCTTCGGGTCGCCCGTGGCCCGACCGGCCGTGCCGCTGGCGCCCGCCGTGGCCCACTACACCACCACCAGCACCGCGCCGGTGATGGCCCGCTGGGTGAAGGTCACCGTCACCCCGACCTCCTGGTTTACCGACTGGACGTTCGTGGCCGACCTCACCGTCGACAGCTTCCGCCCGCCCCCGGCCGCGCCCGCCATCGCACCGGCCCACCCGGCCGGCTACTGGATGGCGTCGCAGGCGGGGCGGGTGGCCACGCGCGGGACCGCACCGTTCGCCGGTGATTTGGCCGGGCTGCACCTGAGCCGGCCCATCGTCGGCATGGCCGCCACCGCCGACGGCCACGGCTACTGGCTCGTCGCCTCCGACGGCGGCATCTTCACCTTCGGCGACGCCCACTTCTACGGCTCCACCGGCAACCTCCACCTCACCCAACCCATCGTCGGCATGGCCGCCACCGCCGACGGCCACGGCTACTGGCTCGTCGCCTCCGACGGCGGCATCTTCACCTTCGGCGACGCCCACTTCTACGGCTCCACCGGCAACCTCCACCTCACCCAACCCATCGTCGGCATGGCCGCCACCGCCGACGGCCACGGCTACTGGCTGGTCGCCGCCGACGGCGGCATCTTCACCTTCGGCGACGCCCACTTCTACGGCTCCACCGGCAACCTCCACCTCACCCAACCCATCGTCGGCATGGCCGCCACCGCCGACGGCCACGGCTACTGGCTGGTCGCCGCCGACGGCGGCATCTTCACCTTCGGCGACGCCCACTTCTACGGCTCCACCGGCGCCATCCACCTCACCCAACCCATCGTCGGCATGGCGGCGCCGGCCGACGGCCACGGCTACTGGCTGGTCGCCGGTGATGGCGGCTTGTTCAACTTCGGGGATGCCCGCTTCTGGGGGTCGGCGGCGGGCGGGCTGGGCGCCGCGGTCGCCGCGGTGACGCCGGAGCGATAGCCGACGCGGGGAGCGGCGCCCTCGCCGGCGGACCGGGCGGCGAGCCGGGCCGCGCGGTAGCGTCCGACCGATGCCCATCGCCGCGGTCAACGGTCAGGCCCTGTACTTCGAGGACAGCGGGGGCACCGGCCCGCCGGTGGTCTTCAGCCACGGCTTCCTGATGGACCACGAGATGTTCGCCCCGCAGGTCGAGGCGCTCGCCGGCGAGTTCCGCTGCATCACGTGGGACGAGCGGGGCTTCGGGCAGACGCCGGCCACCGGGCCGTTTACCTACTGGGATTCGGCGGCCGACGTGCTGGCCCTGCTCACCCATCTGGGGATCGAGCGGGCGGTGCTGGGCGGCATGTCGCAGGGAGGGTTCATCTCCCTGCGGGCGGCCCTGCTGGCCCCGCTGCGGGTCAACGGGCTGGTGCTGATCGACACCCAGGCGGGCGTCGAGGACCCCGAGCAGTTGCCCGCCTACGAGGGCATGAATCGAGGAGTGGCAGGCCAACGGGCCCGCGGCCGTGCAGGACATCGTGGCCGGGTTGATCCTGGGCGAGGGGGTCGACCCGAAACCGTGGTTCGCCAAGTGGGCGACCGCGCCCCGCGACCAGTTCGACCTGGCCTTCCGCTGCCTGGCCGACCGGGACGACATCGCGGCGCGGGTGGGGGAGATCGGCTGCCCGGCCATCATCTTCCACGGCGACCGGGACCAGGCCATCGCCATGGAGAAGGCCGAGGCCCTGCGCGACGGGCTCGTCGGCTGCGACGCCCTGGTGGTCGTCGAGGGGGCCGCCCACGCCGCCAACCTGAGCCATCCGGACCAGGTCAACGGGCCCCTCCGGGACTTCCTGCGCCGCTGCTCGGCGTCCTGAACCCGGCGGGCGGGTGATGGAGAGTTACCGGCTAGAGCGGACGGCTTCCTCGACGCGGTCGCCGATCACCTTGTCCACGTGGCGCCAGTAGTCGAAGACCCGACTGAGAACCGGCTCTTCGACCCCCTCGAGCACGTGGCCCACGATGTTGGCGACCAGGCGGTCCCGAGCCTTGGGGTCCATGGCCTTGTTGACCATGGCCGTGGCCTGCCCGAAGTCGTCATCCTCCCGATGGGCCTCGTAGGCGGCCCGCACGATCTCGCCGCTCACCGACCAGCTCGGATCCGGCCCGAACCGCTCGGGGGCCGCGACCGGTCCGCCAAACGAGTTCGGCGCGTACACCGGGTCGGCCGGGTTGGCGTACCGCATGGCGCCGTCCCGGTTGTAGGAGTTGACCGGCGAGCGGGGCCGGTTGACCGGGAGCTCCATGGCGTTGGGCCCCACCCGGTGCAGATGGGTGTCGTGGTAGCTGAACAGTCGCCCGAGCAGCATCTTGTCCGGCGACGGTCCGATGCCGGGGACCATGTTGTTGGGCTCGAACGCGGCCTGCTCGATCTCGCGCGAAGTAGTTGTCCGGGTTGCGATCGAGGACCATGCGGCCCACCTTGATCAGCGGGTAGTCGCCGTGCGGCCACACCTTGGTCAGGTCGAAGGGATTGAAGCGGTAGTCGGCGGCATCGTCGAACGGCATGATCTGCATGTACAGCGTCCACGACGGGTGGTCGCCATCCTTGATGGCCGCGTACAGGTCCCGCAGGTGGTGGTCCGGATCCTGTCCCGCCAAGGCGTCCCCCTCGGCCTGCGTCAGGTGGTGGACGCCCAGGTCCGTCTTGAAGTGGTACTTGACCCAGCTGCGTTTGCCGGCGCCGTTGATCCACATGTAGGTGTGGCTCGAGTAGCCGTTCATCTGCCGCCAGGACCTCGGCAGGCCGCGGTCGCCCATGAGCCAGGTCACCATGTGGGCCGACTCCGGCGACAACGTCCAGAAATCCCACTGCATGTTGTGGTCCCGGAGATGGCTGTCGGCCCGGCGCTTCTGGGAGTGGATGAAGTCCTGGAACTTGGTGGGATCCCGCACGAAGAAGATGGGCGTGTTGTTGCCGACCATGTCGTAGTTGCCCTGGTCCGTGTAGAACTTCAGGGCGAAGCCGCGCGGGTCGCGCACGGTGTCCGCCGAGCCCCGCTCCAGGGCCACCGTCGAGAAGCGGGCCACCATGTCCGTCCGCACCCCCTTCTGGAACAGCGCCGCCTTGGTGAACTCGCTGACGTCCTCGGTCGTTTCGAAGAACCCGAACGCCCCCCCGCCCTTGGCGTGCACCACCCGCTCGGGGACCCGTTCCCGGTTGAAGTGCTGCATCTTCTGGATCACGTAATGGTCCTGCAGCAGAATCGGACCGCCGGGCCCGACCGTCAGGGAGTACTCGTCGCTGGTGGCCGGAATGCCCGAATCGGTGGTGGTGTACGGAGGCTTGTCGGTGGGCATGGTGGCGACTTCCTTTCGCTCGTCGTTCGGCGTCGTTGGCGATTTGGCCTGCCGGGGCACAAACCCCGGCAAGTAACCTCGCTTTCTCAAGTAGATACCCATCCGCGTGCCACGGCTCGCGGTCCGGTCACCTACAGGCTGAGCTCGCCGTCCGGCGTCCGCATGGTGATACCACCACTCCCATCGGCCCCGTGCAGCCGGACGGGAAGCGCGGCCACGGCCACCCACCCGTCGATATCGGGGGCCGCCGCCGTCAGCGGGGCGTCCATCGCCGGCCGGGCCCAGCGCCGCAACGACCGGTCGAGTTCGACCACCAGCACCTCCCGCACGCCGACCCGGTCGTAGAAGGGAAGCTTCTCGTAGGTCTCGTCGTCGGGCGAGCGGATCTCGACCACCAACTCGGCCCGACCCTCCACGCCTCGATCGGTGGCGTGCTCGGGCCGCCACACCAGCACGTCGGGCTGGCGGTAACTGCTGAAGTCGGCCACCGCCGGGTCGAACACCCCGGTTTCGTAGGTGACTCGCAAACCGAGGGCCACACCGAGCGGGCGCCATGCGGCCACCAGGGCCGACCCCAAATCCTGATGACCAGCACTCGGCGGGGGCACCATGTGGAGCTCGCCCTCCCACATCTCGTCGAAACGATCGTGACCGAGCTTGCGCCGCTCGGCGAGGAGCGATTCCGGTGCGTCCAGCATCACCACGCGCATGCCACGAGGCTAGCTCTGGGGGGTGACGAGCAGGCTCTCGATGCGTGCCGCCGTGGCGGTGGCCGCTTCGACGGCGGCGCGGTCCACGAGCAGCCCCTGCAGCAGCACCTCGCCCTCGCGCCAGTCGCTCGTCACGTCGGGAAGGAGCAGATCGAGGGTGCGGATGGCGGCGCCGTCGCTCGCCGGGTTCGCCGCCGACCGGTGCCCCTGGTAGGCACCGGCGAGTCGGGGCAGGGCCACCCGGTAGGCGCCGGCCAGACGGGGGACGGTTCCCTCCAGGCCGGCCAGGGCGGCGGCCGCCTCGGCCGCGCCGGTGGAGGGGGCCAGGACGTACGCGTCGCGCTCGACGTCGGCGAGCTGCGGCAACCGGTCCCACCACTGGTCGGCCCGCCACGCGTGGTGCTGGCTGTGGCGGTCGAAGAGGAGCTTGACGTCGATGTCCGCGGTGGTGGCCACCCACCCGCCCAGGATCTCGAACAGGCGGCCCTCCACCCAGCGATGCCCGCCTGCCAGGCGCGCCGCCTCCTCCAGCATCACGAGCGAAACGCCGCCGGACCGGTCAGGCCCGCGGTGCCAGGCCCCGGTAGGCCAGGTCGAACATCCGCTCGTACACCTCGTCGACCGAACCGAACGGGAACTCCGGCTTGGCGATCAGCAACGACACCATCCCGTGGATCATCATCCACAGCACCTCGGTCATCTCCACCGGATTGGCCGACGTGGCGATCTGGCCCTTCGCCATGGCTGCCGCCACGTCCGCGGCGGCGGGGACCAAGCCGGCGGTGTCGGCCAGGCGTTCGTCGAGCAACCGGTCGGGGGTGGCGTCGGGCCGGCTCATCATGAGGATCCGGTAGTGCTCGGGGTTGGCCAGCCCCCAGCGGAGGTAGGCGTAGCCCCGGCGACGGATCCGCTCCCACGGGTCCTCGATCCCTTCGGTGGCCTCCGCCATGGCTTGGTCGAGCTTTTCGGCGTGACGCTCGCAGACCGCGAACACCAGGTCGTTGCGGTCGGCGAAGTGCAGGTAGATCGACGGCGGCGTCACCCCGACCGCGGCGGCGATGGCCCGGATGGACAGGGCCGCCTGGTCGTTGGTCTCGATGAGGATGCGCTCCGCCGCGGCGAGGATCTCGTCGCGCAGCTGCTCCCCTGGCCCCGGCGCGACCGGGAGCGGCGAGCCGGCGCGGTGTCGGTCGCGGCGGGGGTGGTCACGGCCTCATCGTATGCCGCGGCCGACGGGCCCGACGTCAGCGGTACCGGTTGGTGATCGGCATGCGCCGGTCCCGGCCGAAGGCCTTGGGGGTGACCCGCACCCCGGGCGGGGTCTGGCGCCGCTTGTACTCGGCCAGGTCGACCAGCCGCACCACCTGGCGCACCAGTTGCTCGTCGAACCCGGCGTCGACCAGCTCGTTGGCGGTCAGGTCGCCCTCCACGTAGGCGAGCAGCACCGGGTCCAGCACGTCGTAGGGGGGCAGGCTCTCGTCGTCGCGCTGGTCGGGCCGCAGCTCCGCCGAGGGCGGCTTGGTCAGCACCGCCGGCGGGATCACCGGCTCGGGCCCCTGGGCGTTGCGCCATTCGGACAGGCGGTAGACCAGCGTCTTGGGCACGTCCTTGATGACCGCGAAGCCGCCGGCGGTGTCGCCGTAGAGGGTGGAGTACCCGACGGCCGCCTCGCTCTTGTTGCCGGTGGTCAGCACCAGCCACCCCATCTGGTTGGACCGGGCCATGAGGATGACGCCCCGGATCCGGCTCTGCAGGTTTTCCTCGGCGAGCCCGGTGAGGTCGGGGGCCAGCAGGTCGGTGAAGGCCGCGTGGGCCGCCTCGATGGGGATCACCCGGTAGTCGATGGCCAGGTTGGCGGCCAGCGCCTCGGCGTCGGTCAGGGAGCCGGGGCTGGAGTACCGGGAGGGCATGGAGACGCCGTGCACGTGCTCCGGGCCCAGGGCGTCGGCCGCGATGACGGTCACCAGCGACGAGTCGATGCCACCGGAGAGGCCGATGACCACGTCGCGGAACCCGTTTTTCCCGACGTAGTCGCGGGTGCCGGTGACCAGGGCCTGGTAGACCTCGGCCTCGGTGCTGAGCCGCGCCGCGCGCGGCGGCGTCAACCTCGGCGCCTCGGGGCCCTGGCGGGGCTCGGTGGTCACCTCGGTGACGGGCAACGGGGGGGCCGAATGGTGACCGCGCGGGTCGACGAGCCGCTTGCGGTAGACGGGCCGCACCGCCACGTCGACGATCGCGATCTCCTCGGAAAACTGGGGCAGGGCCGCCACCAGCCGGCCGGCGTCGTCGAAGACCAGCGACGCCCCGTCGAACACCAACTCGTCCTGACCGCCAACACAGTTGAGGTACACCAGGCCGCAGCTGGCGTCGGCCGCCCGGGTGGCCAGCATCTGCTCGCGTTCGATCAGGCGGTCGAGGTAGTAGGGCGAAGCGTTGATGTTGATGACCAGCTCGGCTCCCGCCGCGGCCTGGGCCGCGATGGGGCCCTGCGGGTTCCAGGCGTCCTCGCAGATGGACACGCCCACCCGCACCCCGCCGATCCCGAACAGCTGGGTGGCCCCCCCGCCCGGGGCGAAGTAGCGCTGCTCGTCGAACACCCCGTAGTTGGGCAGCTCCTGCTTGTGGTAGACGCCGCGGACCTCGCCGGCCGCGCACACCGCCGCGGCGTTGTACAGATCGAGCTGCTCGTCGACGAAGCCGACCACGGCGACGCACCGCTCCGTCGCCGCCGCCACCTTCGCCAGGGCGGCCAGGTTGTCCGCCACGAAACCGGGCTTGAGCAGCAGGTCCTCCGGCGGGTAGCCGGTGATGGCCAGCTCGGGGAAGACGGCCACGTCCGCCCCGGCCTCCTCCGCCTGGCCCAGGGCGGCCACCATCCGCTCGGCATTCCCGCCCAGATCCCCGACCACGGGGTTGATCTGGGCCAGCGCCACCCGGAGGCGAGTCATCACCTATGAGGGTACGCCCGGATCGGCTGTGACGAAGATCACCGAAGAATCGATACGACACCGTCGCGTATCGGTGGTAGGGTTTTCCCATGGCCACCCACCAAGCTGTCGACATCCGCGAGGACGCCGAACTTGAAACCCCCCGGGGTGGCCGTCCCCGTGACGAAGCCCGCGAGCAGGCCATCCTCGACGCCGCCCTGGACCTGTTGGCCGACGTCGGTTATGAGGCCATGAGCATCGAGGGCATCGCGGTTCGCGCCAAGTCCAGCAAGGCCACCATCTACCGGCGGTGGCCGGGCAAGGCCGAGCTGGTGGTCGACGCCATGCGGCGCCAGTCGGAGCCCGTGTTGGCCGACCTGCCCGACACAGGCAGCCTTCGCGGGGATCTCCTGGCCATGGCCCAGAGCATGATCGAGGGCATGGAAGGGGCCGACGGTGGCCTCATCTGCGGCCTGGCCGTGGCCGCCCGCACGGACCCCCAGTTCGGGCGGCTGATGTCGGACCATCTGCACGAGCACAAGCTGCGTTCCGTGGCTTCCGTCGTATCCCGGGCCGAGGCCCGGGGCGAGGTGGCTCCGGGCGTGGATGCCGCCCTCATCCTGGAAGTGGCGCCGGGCGTGGTCCTTTTTCGCCAAATGAGCGGCGAACCCCTTGACGCTGCCTTCGCCGAGCATCTTGTTGACCGAGTACTGATTCCCCTGCTTCGTAGCCAACCCTCCTAATCCCCCCAAGGAGCCCCCATGACCGCCGCCACCTCTGTTGAAGCGCGCCCCGATCGCCGTTGGTGGATCCTCGCCGTCCTCGCCATCGCCCAGCTGATGATCGTGGTGGACGCCTCGATCGTCAACATCGCCCTCCCCCACGCCCAGAAGGCCCTGCACATCACCAACGCCAACCGGCAGTGGGTGATCACCGCCTACACCTTGACGTTCGGCGGCCTGCTGCTGCTCGGCGGGCGCATCTCGGACTACCTCGGCCGCAAGCGGATCCTGCTCGTCGGCCTGCTCGGCTTCGCCGGGGCGTCCGCCATCGGCGGCCTGGCTCCCGACGCCGGCCTCCTGTTCGCGGCCCGGGCCCTGCAAGGCGCGTTCGCGGCCCTGATGGCGCCGGCCGCCCTGTCGCTGATCACCGTGACGTTTACCGAGGCCCGCGAACGGGCCCGGGCGTTCGGCGTGTGGGGGGCCATCGCCGGCGGCGGCCTGGCCATCGGGCTCATCCTCGGCGGCGTGCTCACCCAGTACGTGTCGTGGCGGTGGACCCTCCTGGTCAACACGCCCATCGCCCTGCTGGCCGCGGTGGCCGCCTTCCGGCTGATCCCCGAGAGCCGGGTCACCGGCCACACCCGCTACGACATCCCCGGCGCCCTGACCTCCACGCTCGGCATGGTGACCCTGGTCTACGGCGTGACCAAGGCCTCGACCGACGGGTGGGGCTCGGCGCAGACCCTGGGCCTGCTCGGCATCGCCATCGCCCTGCTGGTGGCCTTCGTGGTCATCGAGCGGTTCAGCAGCCATCCCCTGCTGCCCTTGCGGGTGATATCCGAGCGCAACCGGTCCGGGTCTTTTATGACCACCCTGCTGATCGGGCTGGGCCTGTTCGGCACCTTCCTGTTCCTCACCTACTACCTGCAGCAGACCCTGCACTACTCGGCCCTCAAGACCGGCGTGGCCTTCCTGCCCTTCTCCGTCGGCATCGTCGCCGGGGCCACCGTGTCGAGCCGCCTGATCATGCGCCTGCGACCCCGGGTCGTCATGAGCGTGGGCCTGCTCATGGCCATCACCGGCGTGCTGATCTTCGCCCAGATCGGCGTGCACTCCGGCTACTGGACGCTGCTGTTCCCCGCGGAGATGATCATGGCGTTCGGCATGGGCATGGTGTTCGTGCCGGTCAACAACACCGCCCTCGTCGGCGTCTCCCCCGCTGACGCCGGGGTGGCCAGCGCCCTGATCAACTCCACCCAGCAGATCGGCGGGTCGGTCGGCACCGCCCTGCTCAACACCATCGCCAGCAGCGTCACCGCCACCTACCTGCACGCCCACGGGGTGCTGGGCAGCGTGGCCGCCGCCACCGGGGCGGCCGCGGCCGGCGGCGCCGCCGCCGCCACGGTGAGCGCGGGGACGGTCCACGGGTTCGCGGTGGCGTTCGCCTTTGCCGGCCTGTTCCTCGGGATCGCCCTCATCGTGGTGGCGTCGTTCATCAACTCCGCCGCCGGCCAGGACGCCGAAGTCACCAACCTCGGCGACCAGCCGGCCGGCGACGGTGGTCTCGAGGGCGCCAGGGTCTCCGAGGGCGACGGACGGCCGGCGCAGGCGTACCTGCCGGCGTAGGCGGAGCCCGGCGCCCTGGCTGCACCGCCCGCACCCCCCCGATCGGACCGTTCCCCCCGGCGGCCCGAGCGGGCGGGTGTGGAGGCGGATGGCCGGCGGCCGGCGGCCGGCGGCCGGCGGTGCCCGGCGGCCGGCGGTGCCCGGCGGGCGGCGGGGCTCGATGCGGCGTCCGCGGCCTGGCGCGATTTGTATCCGTGGTGCACTTATACACGTCTCATAGACATAAGTGCACCATGGATGCAAATCACACCATCTCATGAATGGCCCGGCGGCCCCGGGCGGCCACCGCTCCGCCGGGCCCCGGTGCCACACTGAATCCTGATGTTGGTCACGGAGATCCACGACGAGATCGAGCGCAGCGCCGACCCCAACGGGGCGGCGCGGGCGGTCGAACGCGTCGCCCGATCCCATCCGGACGCCGCCGAGCGCATGGACCGGGACCCGGGGTTGCAGCGGGCGGTCATCGCGGTGAGCGCGGCCAGCCCCTGGCTGGCCCGGGTGTGCGCCACCGACCCGGAGGCCTTGGACGTCCTGGCCGACCTGGACCGGCCCCGCGATCTCGCCGTTGACGCCGCCGCGGGGTCCGGCGGCCTGGCCCGGGCCAAGCGGCTGGAGGTGCTGCGCATCGCAGCCCGGGACCTGCTCGGCATCGACACCGTCGAGGAGGTGGGCGGCCGGCTGTCCGGCCTGGCAGCCGGGCTCCTGCAGCTGGCGTGGGAACGCACTCGGCCCGCCGACGCCCCCGAGCTGGCCGTCATCGGCATGGGCAAGCTCGGCGCCGGCGAGCTCAACTACTCCAGCGACATCGACCTCGTCCTCGTCACCCCACCCGGGCGCAGCGTCGACACCCGGGCCTTCCTGGTCGCGGCCCGCACGGCGTGGCGGGTCGATCTGGACCTGCGCCCGGAAGGTCGGGCCGGCTCGGTGGCCCGCAGCCTGGCCTCCTACCAGGCGTACTGGGACCGCTGGGCGGACACGTGGGAATTCCAGGCCCTGCTCAAGGGCCGAGCGGTGGCCGGCGACGCCGCCCTCGGGGCCCGCTTCGAGGAGGAGGCGGCCACCCGGGTGTGGGGGCGCCCCTTCGGCGCGGACGAGCTGCGCCAGGTCCGCCAGCTGAAGGCCCGAGCCGAGCAGGCGGTGACCCGCCAGGGCCTCGCCGACCGGGAGCTCAAGCGGGGAAAGGGCGGCATCCGCGACATCGAGTTCGCCATTCAGCTCCTCCAGCTGGTCCACGGGCGAGCCGACCCGGCGCTGCGATCGCCGGCCACCCTGCCGGCCCTGCGCGCCCTGGCCGCCGGCGGCTACGTGGCGCCCGAGGACGCCGCGGCCCTGGAGGCCGCCTACGTGTTCCTGCGAACGGTAGAGCATCGCCTGCAGCTGTACGAGGACCAACAGGTCCACACCGTCCCGGCCAGCGAGGAGGCGCGCGTCCGGCTGGCCCGGGTGCTCGGCTACCGCGACCAGGCGGTGGCGACCGCGCTGGCCCAGTTCGAGTCGGACCTGCGCCGCCATCGCAGCAAGGTCCGTTGGATCCACGAGCGGCTGTTCTTCCGACCCCTGCTGGAGGCGTTTACCGCCGCCGCCGGGACCCAACGGCTGTCGCCGGAAGCCGTCGCCGACCGGCTCCAGGCCTTCGGCTTCGCCGACGCCCTCCGCACCTCCCAGGCCGTCCGCGAGCTCACCCGGGGCTTCTCCCGCTCGTCGCAGCTGATGCACCAGATGCTCCCCCTGCTACTGGATTGGTTGTCGGACGCGCCCGACCCCGATCTGGGGCTGCTGGGGCTGCGCACCCTGGCCACCGGGACCCACCGCCGCGACCAGCTCACCGCCCTGTGCCGCGAGTCGCCCGAGGCCGCCCGCCAGCTGTGCCAGCTGGTCGGCACCGGCCCCCGCTTCGCCCGGGCCTTCGAACGGCACCCCGATCTCCTCGCCGGCCTGGCCACGGGCGACACCCTCGTCCCCCGCAGCCGGGCCGAGCTCGACATCCGCACGTCCCGGTCGCTGGCGTGGCGCTCCGGCGAGGGCGCCGCCGAGCACGGATTGCGGCTGTTCGTGCGGGCCGAGAACCTGCGCATCGCGGCCCGGGACGTCCTGGACCTCGCCGACGTCGAAGGCACCGGCGCCGCCCTCAGCGACCTGGCCGAGTCCGTGGTAGCAGCCGCCCTGCGGTTGGTGGACCCCCCGTTGCCGTTCGCGGTCATCGGCATGGGCCGCCTCGGCGGCCGCGAGCTGGCCTACACCAGCGACCTCGATCTGCTCTTCGTGTACGACGCCGCCCCGGGGATGACGGCCGCCGCCGCGGCCAGTCACGCCGAAGCGGCGGCCGGCGCCCTCGTCCGCCTCCTGGCCGGGACCACCCCCGCCACCGGGCTGTACCGGGTGGACACCGCCCTGCGACCCGAAGGTCGGCACGGCCCCCAGGCCCGCAGCGTGGAGGCCTACGCCGCCTACTACTCCCGGTGGGCCCAGGTCTGGGAACGACAGGCCCTCTTGCGGGGCCGGACCATCGCCGGCGACCCGCAGCTCGGCGACCGCTTCGGGACCATCGCCACCGAGTTTGTCTGGGGCCGGCCGTACGGGCCCGCCGACCTGCGCGAGATCCGCCGGACCAAGGCCCGGATCGAGCGCGAACGGGTCCCCCCGTCGGAGGACCCGAAGTTCCACCTCAAGCTGGGGCCGGGCTCCCTCTCCGACGTCGAGTGGACCACCCAGCTGCTGCAGCTGCGCCACGGCGTGCACGAGACCGGCACCGTCGCCGCCCTGGACGCCCTGGCCGGGCGCGGCGCGCTCACGCCGGCCGACCACGCCGTGCTCGTCGAGTCGTACCGGTTTTGCGAGCGGGCCCGCAACCGACTGGGACTGGTGCACGACGGGGCCAGCGACTCCCTGCCCACCACCGGCCCCCACCTCACCTCCCTGGCCCGCAGTCTCGGCACCACCGGCTCCGGGCTCCGCGACGAGTACCAGCGCTACACCCGGCGGGCCCGGCGGGTGGTCGAACGGCTCTTCTACGGCGACGGCGACTAGACGATCGGGGCGACCTGCGACGTACAGAAGGAGCAGCGGGTCGCCGCCTTGGGGATGTCGCTGAGGCACTCCGGGCAGGCCCGGTCGGTGCTCTCCGGATCCGGCCGGGCCCGGCGCTTCTCCATCAGGGTCCGCACCGGGCGCACCACCACGAAGAAGACGACCGCGGCCACGATCACGAAGGTGATGATGTCCTGGATGAGCAGCCCGTAGTTGAAGGTGCCGTGCCCGATGACGAAATGCAGGTCCGCGAAGGTCTTGTTGGATTTGCCCGGGATGGCCAGGATCGACAGGATCAGGTTGACGGCGTCCTTGATGACGGCGCCAAAGAACATGGCGATGATGACCGCCACCGCCAGGTCGACCACGTTGCCCTGGAGGACGAAGTCCTTGAACTCCGCCACCGGGTTCTTCTTTTCACTCATCCGGTACCACCTCGGTCGTAGGGGTGCTGACGGACGCGGGAGTGTAGCCAACCGGACGCCAATTTCGGGGCTTTCGTGGCGGTTCGTACGGGGTCCAGTCTGTGTCTCCTCGATGGGTGCATAATTTAGTTGATACTTACGTAAGTGACGACTTATGCTCAGCGAGTGGATACTGCACTCAAGGCATTGGCTGAGCCTCGGCGGCGGGAGATCCTCCGATTGGTGTGGACGCGCGAGTTGCCTGCCACGGATATCGCAGATCACTTCGCCGAGGTCACCCGTTCCGCGATCTCGCAGCACCTCGCGGTCCTCAAGACGGCGGGCTTGGTGACCGAGCGGCGCGACGGGACGCGCCGCTTGTACCGCGCCGATCGGAACGAGATGAAGAAGCTGCGCAAGTTCCTCGACGAGTTCTGGACGTCGGGGCTGGAGCGACTCCGTGACGTCGCCGAAGCCGCCCAACAAGAGAAGGAGAAGCGCTGATGGCCCAACTCGTGCGCGAGATCGTGATCGAGGCGACACCGGAGACGATCTGGCCGTTCCTCACCGAAGCCGACAGTCTCGTCGGGTGGCACGGCACGGTCGCCGAGATCGACCCGCGGCCCGGCGGCGTCTACCGGGTGCTCGTCGCCGGTCAGTTCCAGTCGGCGGGAGAATACGTCGAGGTCGTTCCCATGGAAAAGGTGGTCTTCACCTTCGGCTGGGAAGAAGACGGCCACCCGATCCCGCCCGGATCGACCACCATCGAGATCACGCTGCATCCCGAAGGCGACAAGACCCGCGTGCGCCTCGTGCACTCGGGCCTGCCGGACGACGCGGTCGGCGACCACGGCCATGGTTGGGCGCTTTACCTCGAACGGCTCTCGGTGCGAGTCTCGGGCGGCGACCCGGGACCCGACCGCGGGCCCAGGAGCGAAGCCTGATGGACGACGCCCGGGTATCGTTCCGCGCCGCGCGCCCGACGAGCGCAGGGACAGCGGCGACGGCAGTCGCGCTGACGGCGACACTCGGGCTGGCGGCCGCATCATGGGTCGTCGCGGTCCGGCAGATGCACGGGATGGACATGGGCGTGGCGACCCGGCTCGGTTCGTTCGGGTCCTTCGTCGTGCTGTGGGTGTCGATGATGGCGGCGATGATGCTGCCTGGCGCGGTTCCCGCAGTGTTGAGATCTGCTCATGCCAGCGGACGGGTGCGCGCCGGGCCGCAATTCGTCGGGTCCTACCTGGCCGTCTGGACCCTCGTGGGCGTCGCCGTGTACGCGTTGTATCGGCCGCACGGGTATCTCGCCGCCGGCGCGGTTGTGATCGCGGCAGGTATCTACGAGTTCACGCCGCTCAAGCAGCACTCCCGCCGGCTCTGTCGAGAGCGCGTCGCCTCTGGATTCGAGTTCGGGCTGTGCTGCATCGGCTCGAGCATCGGACTGATGCTGATGCTGGTGGCGCTGAGCGTCATGAGCGTCGCCTGGATGTCCGTGATCGCCCTCCCGATGCTCGCCCAGAAGCTCATGCCCGCGAGAACCGCCATCGATGTGCCGCTGGCGCTGGCGATCGTGGGACTTGGGATCCTGATCGTCATCGCGCCCTCGTCAGTGCCCGGACTCATGCCACCGATGTGAAACGACGTAGTCACGACAAGAAGGAGAGAGGGCATGACCGATCACAAGACCGGCACCCGTGAAGAGTGGCTCGCGGGCCGGCTGGAGCTGCTCGAGGCCGAGAAGGCGCTGACGCGGCGCAGCGACGAACTGGCCCGCCAGCGACAGGAGCTGCCGTGGGTTCCAATCGACAAGGAGTACCGCTTCGACACCGACGACGGCACCGCGTCCCTCGCTGATCTCTTCGGCGGACGCTCGCAGCTCCTCATCTATCACTTCATGTTCGGGCCTGAGTACACCGCCGGGTGTCCGTCCTGCTCGGCGATCGCGGACGGCTTCGACGGCTCCGTCGTCCACCTCGCGAATCACGACGTCACCCTCTGCGCGGTGTCGCGCGCTCCGCTGGCGCAGCTGCGGGCGTACAAGCAGCGGATGGGCTGGGGCTTTCCCTGGGCGTCTTCGTTTGACAGCGACTTCAACTACGACTTCCAAGCCGCGCACACCAAGGCGGAATGGGAGTCGGGAGCCGTCGAGTACAACTTCCGTCCGATGGACCTGCGGCCGGCGGCCGGGGAAGAGAGTACCCGGCTCGACGAATTCGCCGCGGGCATGGTTGGTACGGACTATGAGACCTACCGGCGGGAAGGACCCGGCGTGAGCGCGTTCGTGCTCGAGGATGGCGTCGTGTACCACACCTACTCGGCGTACACGCGCGGGCTGGACGGCCTCTGGAGCATGTACCAATGGCTCGACCGCGCGCCACTCGGTCGCAACGAGACCGGCCACTGGTGGCGCCGCCACGACGAGTACGACAGCTAGACCATCGACGACGGTGCAAGGCACTCGTCGGCGAGCCCCGCCGGTCCGCACCTGAGCAAAAGGCGCACGTTCGACACCCTGGCCTAGCGTCGGCTTGGTGATCGCCTTGAGCAGGGATCAGGGGAAGTTCCTCAGTAGTTTGCTGGAACAGACCCAAAACCTCGAAGTCACCTATGAAGAGCTTGGTGTTACCCGGTCGGAGACGTTGCCCCCCGGGTATCGGCACGATCACCTGACCGTTCCGGTCGGTCGCGGCGACCTGGCGTGGAGGAGGGCCCAGGATGCCATCCGCGGGTGGCGGGCACATCTTCATGCCGGGCTCAGAATCACTCCGGCCGACGCCCCGATCGCGGAGGGCGGCACGGTGGTTGCCAGCAGGAGCGTTGGCCCCCTCCTGCTCGTCGCTCCGTGCCGGATCATCTACACCACGAAGACGTCGACACGATTTGGTTTCGCCTACGGGACTCTCCCTGGCCATCCCGAACAGGGAGAGGAAGCCTTCCATGTGCAGCTCGATCGGCATGGCGATGTCACCGCAGAGATTGTGGCGTTCTCCCGGCCGGCCGACCTCACGACGCGGCTTGCCGGTCCCGTGGCTCGCCAAATCCAGAAGGTTGCCACCAAGCGGTACATCGAGGGCATCTCTGGCTACGTCCGGAAAGGTCCAGCCAGTTAGCCGCTGGGCACGAAGAGCAGTCCCTTGGGACTACCGAAGGCCGTATCGACCTGCGTGACCACACCTGTAGTCATGTCCACCACGCTGAGGGCCGGGACGTTGGCCTTGTCCCCGGTCGCCGGGGCGGGCTGCGTCACGAAGAACTCTCCGGCGTCGGCAGCAGTCATGTCGAAGGCGAAGACGTCAAAACCCGACTGGTCGACGACATACAGGACACCCGGGCCGGTGACCTCCGCGATGTCATCCAGCTGAGGGGTCACTCCACTCGGGCTGTGGGCCGCAGGTGCGTTCGTCAGACTCAGTTGCCGCAGAGGAGCTCCATGAGATCCCCCAAGAACGATCTTGCTGTCATCCTGGCAGTCCGAGCCTAGGCGCACCGTCCCCGCCGTGAGCCGATCGATGACCGATCGACCAAGGGGTCCACCCAGGTGCTCGATTACCGCCACCGCTGGCAATTGAAACTCGGGCGGTGGACCGTCAGGTCTCGTGATTTGCGCCGGACGCCGCCCCATGGGTTCGCCTTCCAACGGAGATGAGGCGGCGCACGACGAATGTTCGGCGCACTGTCTCGCCTGCGGTGCCAGACTTGCCCGTATGGCGGAGTCGGATGGAGCGGTTGACCGGATCGTCAACGACTTTGACGCTGAGGTGGAATCGGACGCGCGGACGCAGGACCTCATGGCTGTAGTCGAGGTCGCTCTAGAAGCCGATAACCACACCTGGGTGGTTACGTCCGGAAACTGCAGCACACCTGCGCCGCTCTGGCGTTGAAGCGACTGGAGAGTTGATGGGCAAGTCGCGAAGCGGTGCCGGCGAGCACGGGTCGGTCTACGTCTGCCGGTTCTGCGGTCAGCCGACAGACTCGACGAGCAAGGCATCCGCGAATTGCGGAGCGGGTGTCGACGTGCGAGCGGTAGTCAGTAGCTCTGGATGGGAGGCCCGACCGCCCATTCGTGACATGGCTCACATTCGGTTCGGGAGGTCGTCGTGTCAGATCGAAGGCCTCCAGGTGCCGATCGTGGACTTCAACCTCGCTGGACCGGATCAGATCTACTTCTCCCACCATCATCTGCTCTGGTGCGACCCGACAGTCGACATGGCCCCCAAGTCGATGGCCGGCGGCTGGAGTCGGATGTACGCTGGGATGCCGCTGGTCATGCTGGCGGCCGGCGGCCCTGGGCATGTCGCCCTGTCCGACGACAGCCCGGGCGAGGTGATCGCCGTCCCCCTGGAACAGGACAGCGGGGTGGTCGTAGCCGAACACCGGTTTCTCGCAGCTACCAACAACGTCGACTATCGGTGGGAGCCTTCGCATCTTTGGTACCAGACACAGAAGCGTGACGACTTGGAGCAGCATTTCCCGCTCGGTCGGTACGTGGATGTGTTTCGTTGCCAAGCGGGACCGGGCCTGTTGTTGCTTCACGCTCCCGGCAACACCTTCGTACGCGAGCTGGCGCGCGGTCAGTCGATCTGCGTTCGGCCTACCGCCATGGTTTACGGCGAGACCTCGGTCCGTACGCAGTTGCACTTCGAGTTTCCCGACGGAGCGAGGGAGATGTATATGAGGGCGGGTGTCTCGCACATGTTGCATTTCGTCTGGCTGAGGATGCACGGTCCCGGCCGGGTAGCGCTCCAGTCGATTTTCGAGCGCCCAGAACCCACTGGACCTCCAGTGAACATTGAACAGTGCGGCCACACCGCGGTTGCGTGGTGACCGCGAATTCCTCACCGACCACGTCGCCGACGTCGGACTGCCCCCGGAACGTTACTGACGAGAACTCGGCGCGTCGTGGGTATCCGTCCGAGATGCTCAACCGGCGCTCATCGTGGAACTGTGGTGGAACGGCGCCCCTACGGACCACCCAGTCGGTGCAGCACGACGTCGAGAGCCGGCCACGGCGGATCGTCGCCGAGGCTCTCCTGGACGCACCGCGCGAACAACCACTGCCGGACCCGCCGGGCATCGAGACCCGCCAGGTCGGCGACGTCGGTCAGCAGCCCGATCGGGTCGGCTCGCAGCGACTCGTCGCAGTTCAGCAGGTGCTGCAGCACGTCGTAGTGCGGGTCGCCGACGTAGGGCTTGGGGTCGATGAGCAGCCACGGGCGGCGCGCGGCGGACAGCACGTTGCCGGCGTGCAGGTCGGTCAACAGCAGCACCTCGGTCGGTCCGGTGCGGGACAGCTCGCGGAAGAGTGCCAGCCCCTCTCGGGCCAGCCCGCCGTCGAGTCGTCTCGGGTGGGGGAGCCGCGCCTCGGCGCGCTCCACCCAGTCGTCCGCCATTACCGACAGCGGACGGAACGGGTGGTCGGACGGCAGGTCGACGGCCCAGACCGACCGGAGCAGGTCGGTGACGACGACGTGCTGCTCGGCCTCGGGGCGTCCGCGCAGCTCCGTCCCGGGGCGGCACCGCTCGAGCAGCATCGCGGTGGTGTCGGTGTCGTCGGGCGGTCCATCTCCGGGCCGGGCGGGCGCCAGGTGCTCGAACGCATAGACCGCGACCGCTCCCTGGCCGCCGAGCGCGGCCAGCCCCTCCACCTCGTGCAGCGACTCGGTGTGCTGCCACGCCACCTTGAGCACGACCTCGCGTCCGCCGCGGTCGGTGCCCGGCGCGACCCACGAGCAGCTGCCGCCCGGCTCGAACGGCTCGCCGAGATCCAGCCCCCAGCGCGCGGTCAGCTCCTCGACCCGGTCCGGCAGCGCCGCCAGCCACTCCACCCGCGCCGGCCCGCCGACGTCGGTCGATGCCTGTAGGCAGGTGGGCACGCGCAGCTTCGCGGTCATACGGCACACCGTAGTTTTGGTCTTCCTTCGGACGTTGACGGGCTCCATCGTCTGAGCTCAAGGCCGGGGCGGCAATAGCTTGAAGGGAATGGCGGGGATTCGCCGACTCTGAGCGAAACCCGTTGGAATGTGGGTGGTGAGCTGCTGTTCGTTTGCGGGGGTGGCGGCCAGGAAGTCGTAGGTAGTGATGATGGTCTGACCGGGGGATCCCTCCTGCCCGGTCGATGTACCCTGTACCGGCAGAGAGGTCTGGGCGTCCACCCACAAGACATCGGTCGATCCCGCTCTGGCGTGATCGCTCCAACTGAGCTCTATGGCCTGCCGGCCGTTGATCTCACCGTGGGCGACGACACTCCAGCCGCCGGAGGCAATGTCGTCGCGGATCTGCTGGGCGTCGGTGGGCTGTGCCACTGCCAGGCAGGTGTCGGGCTGGTCCGACCAGGACTTCGTGGTGAATTCCACGTCGATCAGCCGCCCGTCGACCGCCTGGATAGCGTCGTCGTGGCCGTTGCCCGATCGGCTCTTGTCGACGCCGATCCTGCCGTTGCAGTCGGCGGGTACGGTGATGGCCCCTCTCCTTTGGCCCTGGGTCTCCCACACCATGTGCGAGTGGGAGATGTCGGACGCTGGCTCAGATACGAGTGAATCGAGGTCCCGTGACGCCAGAACAGGCGCTCGAAGTCCTCCTCACCGGCGTCTGCCGCCGATCCTCGCCCGATGCTGCGCCCACGCGGGCCCTCGCGTCTCATCTGACCAGATATTCGCGTCGAACGCCCGCGGCGTTCTCACTCGTCCCAGAACCGAGATCCGCAGACCACTCGGTATGATCGATGGTATGACCACTGTGAAGATAGCTGTGAGCCTTCCTGCCGAGCTCGTCGAGCAAGCCCAGCGAGCGGTGACGGAAGGTCGCGCCCCGAGCGTCAGCGCCTATGTCGCAAGGGCGCTAGAGGAACGGGCAAAGCTGGACGACCTCGCGTCGTTGCTGAACGAGATGCTGGCAGAGACAGGTGGTCCACTGACTGCCGCTGAGCGCAAAGCGGCCGATCGAGCCTTAGGCCGATGAGCGCCGCGATCCTCGATACGGGCGCACTCATCGGATTCGAGCGGAACGAGCGGCGGGTCGTTGCCATAGTCGCCCGAGCCCTTGAGCACCATGACCCGTTGGTCGTGCCGGCGGGTGTCGTTGCCCAAGCTTGGAGAGACGGGACCCGCCAGACCCGGCTGGCCCGGTTCCTGGGCTCGCCGATGTGCGAAGTGCTCGTTCTCGACGACCGCCAAGCCCGAGCAGCAGGACAACTCTGCGGGGTCACCAACAGCACTGACGTCGTCGACGCTTCCGTGGCGGTCGCGGCGCGGGACCGAAGGGCGAGGGTGATCACCTCCGATCCGGACGACCTACGACGCCTCGATCGCCATCTCGACCTCGTGACCATCTGACCGTCCCCAAATACCGGTGGAGGGATCTCTGGGATGCTCGTCCTAGCCGCCGGCGGGAATGGCATGCACGTCCGGCACCATCGCCGCGACCCAGTCGAGGGTCGCTTCGTCCCAGGGTCGTCTGGCGCTGACCATGGCGTGGTCGATCCCCAGATTGGCCAAGTCGGCCAAGTGGTCGAGGACGCGGGCCCGGTCTTCGTCCGGGTCGACAAAGGTGGACACCGTCTTTTCGATGGTGTCGTAGTCGCGGCCTAGAGCCTCACAATGAGACCCAAGGACTTCGAGCTTGTGCTTGAGGTCGTCGGCGAAACCGGTGCCGGGCAGGTCGAACAGGTTGCACATGTCGCCGTGGCGGGCGACAAGCCGCAGGGTTTTCTGCTCCCCGCTGCCGGCGATCAGAATCGGCGGGTGCGGACGTTGCAGCGTGTTGGGCGAGTTGAGCGGCCGAAGCAGTTGGTAGTGGGTTCCCTCGTAGGGCGTCTCGTCGCCGCGCCACATCTGCACGGCGATCTCCACCACTTCCTCGAGCCGCTCGAACCGTTCGGCCAGCTGAGGGAACGGTATGCCTAGCCCGTAGGCTTCGAAGTCGCGGGGGGAGCGTCCGGGTGGCAGTTCGTTGAAGGGGGCGCCGGCGCCCACGCCGAAGATCACGCGGCCGCCGCTGAGCACGTCGATCGACGTCACCGCTTTGATCAGCACGCCGGGGTGGCGGTAGGCGACACACGTGACCATCGTGCCGAGCCGGATCCGCTTGGTCTCAGCAGCCAGGAACGCCAGCACGGCGTAGGCCTCGAGGAGTGGCGCCTCGGGCGGCTGCCCCGTGATCGGGATCTGGAAGAAGTGATCCATGGTCCACAAGCTGTCGAAGCCGGCTTCATCGGCGCTCCGAGCCAAGCGCGACAATAATGGCGCCATACGCGCAGCCTCGATTCCCATTGGAAAGCCGCCCATCGAGATCCCAAGTTTCATGGTGATCATGTTGGGCCCATCCGGGTCGGGCAACCAGGGCCCGTCCGACCATGGGACTGCCAGTACCACCCAGAAGGCCGCCCCCTGAAGCCAGACTGATAGCAGTGCAGGCAGGCGACGGAATCGGTTCCTACATCCAAGCCTGGCGTCACCGCCTCCAACCGGTCGACGCCGGCCTCGCCACCGGCTCGTCCCGCCGGACCCGGGGTCTGCGCCGAGAAGAGCTGGCCTCGTTGTCCGGCATCTCCGTCGACTACCTGGTTCGCCTCGAGCAGGGCCGAGCCACCAATCCCTCGACGCAGGTGCTGGCAGCCCTGTCGCGCGCCCTGCGGCTGACGATCGACGAGCGCGACCACCTCTACACTGTCGCCGGCCAGGCCCCACCGAGAAAATCCGCCATGACCGGCCACGTGCCGCCGAGCGTGCAACGGCTGGTGGACCGGTTGGTCGATCTGCCGGTGGCCGTCTACGATCCGGCCTGGACGATCATCACCTGGAACGCGGCCTGGGCCGGGCTCGTGGGAGATCCGTCGGCTATGAGCGGGCGGGATCGAAACCTGCTCTGGCGGACGTTTACCGGCAAGTCGACCCGGGTGCGCAAGAGTGACGCCGAGGCCGACGACTTCGAGACCAGCGCCGTCGCCGACTTGCGGCGGGCTGTCGGCACCTACCCCGACGATGCCAGGCTGCACCAGCTCGTCGACGAGCTTCGCCAGGCGAGTCCGCGATTCGCCAAGCTGTGGGCGGAGCGGGTGGTCAACACCACCGGCTCGAACCGCAAAACGATCGTCCATCCCGAGGTTGGTCCCATCACGCTCGACTGCGATGTGCTCACCGTGGCTGGCTCGGATCTGAGGCTTGTCGTGTACACCGCCGAACCATCGAGCCCGGACGCTGACCGACTCCGTCTGGTCCAGGTCATCGGGCTCCAGAAACTCAGCGCTCGGGACCTGCCAACGTGAGACAGGGTGGCGGTGCCCAGAAACGCGCCTCCGCTGAAGCTCTCGTTCCCTGAGTGCCAGCTGCGGGCGTTCCTGCGGATTGCTGTCAGCTCCTGTACACGTCGCGGCGGTGGCCGACTCGAACGTCGTGGACGAGGAGACAGTCGTCGAGCACCTCGTAGACGATCCGATACACGCCGACTCGGACCCGGTAGCCGTCATCTTCTCCGGTGAGCTTCGTGCAACCTGGCGGCAGCTATCGCCCAGGGAATTCGAGATTGTGCAACGCCTAAGGGGTAGCTCCGCTCCGGCTCCGCGCTTATAGCCAGAGCGGAGGAGACAGCAGTTTCGTCGTTTCAATCGGGAAAAGGCCGTCATCGAGCTTGCGCATCCGCTCGTAGACGTCGCGCATCGCTGCCCTGTCAGCCAGATGCTCGCCTCCCGCGGCCCGCTCGAGGACCGTCAAGGTATTGACGAGGCTAAGAGATCCCACCGACCGACCTTGCGTTCTCAAGCGATCCAGACGCCGCATCTCGGAGGTGGCCGCGAGAGAGCCGGCCCCTTCGTCGATGAGGACGGTGACGGGCGCTCCCGCCTCGGCGGCCACGACGGCGTGGGCGACGACCATCGTTTCGCCGAGGTCCTTCTTCTCCTTGATCCGATCCGCCATGGGCAGCCCGCTGATCCGGTGGACGACAGCGTCCAGCGCTGGTGTCACATCGTCCGACAGGACATCGACCCAGCCCGGCACGAGCTTCCGCCAGACCGCCTCCGCCGGCCGGAACCGCGAATCGGTGTTGGCTTTGCGGATCACTTCGCCCGCAACGATCTCCGGGGTGCTAAGCCGACCGAGGGTGGCGAGAAGGAGCCGCTCCGTGTTGATGGATAGGAAGTTGAGGGCGGGCCCGGCGTCGATGATGGGCCGTGGGTTCATCCAGCTGGGTCCTGGGTCCAGACCTCGTCAAGCTCCGCTAGGTCGACATCCACATTCGGCAAGCTGGCCGGGTCGGCCCACTCGACCGCGAGCCTCTGCGGGACAAGACCAGCCTCTCGCAGCTCGGCTTCGACTGTGGCAGTGTCGAGGCCCCGGAGCGTTGCGAGTGTCTGCACCGACACCACGTTCTCCAGGTACCCATTGATGGCGCGGGTGAGGAGGCGCTGCGGTGCCCGTCTACGATCAGAGTCGGCTTGGAGGGCCCGGTACTGATCCGACCAACCGAACCTCGCGGCCAGTGCGGGCGTGGTGACGCGCATCCACCCGTCCTTGGTGGCGTCACTGATGTAGCCGGACTGCCCCATTGCGATCGCAGCGATCGCGGGTGAGACCAGGAACCGCTGGACGACGGCGGAAAGGGTGGAGTGGTCTTCCTCCACCGGCTCGCCGACGAAGCTCCGTAGGCCACCGAGGGAGATAAGCAGGTGGCGGGCGAAGGCGTCGGCGCGGATCTCGGAGTGAGTCCGCTCGCCCCAGCCTTGGCCCGTATTGTCGATCCAATCCTCGAAGAGGACGTGGGCCAGCTCGTGCGCGAGCGAGCTGCGCTGCCGCATCGGGTGGATGGTCCTGGCGACCGCAATGAACACGGCGCCCCTCTTTGGGTCTCGCATCATCAACCCGTGCTCGTCCGCTCCAACATCGAGGATCGCAACGTCGAAGGCCGTCGTCTGCTCGATGATCGTCACTAGGTCTCCGAGCGGCTGGTCTCCGAGGTGATGCTTCGCTCGGAAGCCTTCGGCGGCTTCCCGCCCTTGGCCCTCAGCATCGAGGGTCATGACGCTGCTGGGATGGCCTGATCCTCGAGGTAGGCGTCGAGTTCCAGGAAGTGCAGCAGGGCCTCCCGCATCTCGTCCATAGCCGACCCGTTGGTGGCCCGAGCAGCGCACTGAACCCGGTCCGCCACACGCCCGAGCCCGGACAGTTCCGTGACCGTGGTGCCTGTCGCCCATGCGATAGCGAGCAATTCGGGCATCTTCGCCTCGCGGTCCCCGGAGATGATGCGGGACAAGGTCGACTGGGAGAGTCCAGTCTCGTTCGCTAGGCCGCGCTGGCTCATGCCGGCGGCGGCGAGGGCCCGCTCGATCCTGTAGCCGACCGTCTTCGTGTCCATGCTGATCACCACCTTTGAATCACTCCTCTGGGTATTGATTCAGTGTAACGCAGATCCAGGACCAAGGCGGCAAGTAGGCCAGCCGCAGGCGGCTGGCTGCTCCCATTGTGACTGGCGCCATCCTCGACCGCGGCCCGTCAAGGGTCGGACGTGTACAGATTGCGGCACACTCGATCGCGGCGAACCGCCCTTGTGGCGTCAGGGAAACCCTGGACGAGGCGCGTCGCATCAAAGCCAAGCGGCCAAGGGGCGCTAGAAAACGCCGACGACGAGCAGGACGGCGGCCACGATGACCAGCCCGGCGGCGGCGATCCCCCCGAGCAGCAGCGGGGACCCGAGCAGCTGCTGGACCGGGGTCTGCGGGGGGGCGTCCGGGCCCGACCCGTTGCCGAGGCCGGTGGTGGGCAGGATGGTCTGCTCGTAGATGGACTCGCGGTAGGCGGCCGGGGCCGGGGCGGCCGGCTCGGACGGGGCGGGTGGATCGACGAAGACCGGCCGGGCCGCGGGTTGGGCCGGCGCCTCCGATCCGGGCGGCGGACGTAACGGCGCTAGCGCCGGGCGGTCCTCCTCGGTCAGCGGCAGCCGGGCCGGACCCCGCCCGGCCTCGTCCGGCTTGATGACGTGGCGGGCCGCGCCGGCCGGCGTGGCCACGGACGGTCCCTGGCGGGCGGCGGGCGGTGGGGGTGGCGGTGGCGCGGTGATGGGGGGCGGGGGGCCGGCCGTCCGGTCCGGGATGGGGAGCGTCGGCCGAGCCGCGGTCACGTCGGGCATGGCCAGCGAGGGGGCGCGCGCCGCCAACGACGTCGGCCCGGCGGCTGGCGGCCCGGCGGCTGGCGGCACCGGGGGCGCGGGGCGCGGGGGGCGACCACCGCCACCTCATCCCGACCCCACGCCACATAGGAGGTGGGCGGCCACCCGGCGAGCGCCTCCACGGCCACCAAGGCGTCCGCGAACTCGACCCCGGTCGCCGGCCGGCCGTCGGGGTCCTTGGCCAGCGCCGCCTCCAGCAGGTCCGACAGGCCGATGGGGATGTCGTCCGATCGCAGCGGGCGCACCGGGTCCCGGATGATACGGAGGATGACCGAAGCCGGGGCTTCGTTGTCGAAGGTGGCAAACGGCGCCAGACCGGTGAGCAACTGGTACATGGTGGACGCCAACCCGTAGATGTCCGTCGCCGCCGAGAGATGATGCCCCTCGAGGATCTCGGGCGCGGCGTGAAGGGTGGTGAAGCCGAACACCCCGGCGGTGGCCTGGGCCGAGGCCTGGAGGGCGGCGACGCCGAAGTCGCCCAGGACGGGCTCGCCAAACTGCGACACCAGGATGTTCTGTGGCTTCATGTCCCGGTGCAGGAACCCGTGGCGGTGGGCCGTCTCCAGGGCTCCGGCGATCTTGATCCCAATGCGCGTCACCTCGCTGGCCTTGACGGGCCCGGCCCGGCGGACCTGCTGGGCCAGCGACTCCCGGCACAGCTCCAGCACCAGCACCGGCCGACCGTCCGGGGTGGCCAGCGGCCGGTAGAGGGTGACGATGTTGGGATGGTCGCTCACCTTCGCCAGAGCCTGGATCTCCTGGGTGAACGTCTCCATCAGATGCGGGTGGACGGTGTCGACCTTGAGGATCTTCAGCGCCACCTCGCGGCCGGTGTCGGACTCGGTGGCCCGGTACACGGTGGCGAAGGCCCCGCCGCCGATCTCCGCGATGTCGCGATATCCGGGGAGGATCGTCTCGGGGGCCGGCCGGTCCTTGCGTCGCACCATCGTCGAACCTAGCGGGACCGGATCCTGAGCCGGCGCGCCCGGGCCGGCGCCGGTTCCGCGGACGGCTCGCGGGGCGCCGACCCCACCGCCAGCAGGGCCCGGGCCCGCTGCCGCCGATCGAGGCCCTGTCGGATCGTCTGGCGCACGGCGCGCTGGGCGGCCCACGCCGCCTCCGCCGCGCCGGCGTCGGGCGGGGCCGCCACCGAACACACCGCCCGGTCCGCCACCGCCCCGACCTCCTGCACCGGCCCGGTGACGTCCGGCCCGAAGTGGCGCCCGGCCTCGCTCGCCACCTCCGCCGTGGTGGCGGCCGCGCCGGCCGCCATGCCGGCTTGCTGCAGCCCGTCCAGCAACTCCAACCAGGCCCCGACCGCCAGCTCCGACGGATCGGCCCGCCGCCGGGCCCGCCGCCGCCGCAGGCGCCGGGCGCCGGCCAGGCCGGGGCCGAGCAGCGCGGCCAGCACAACCGCGCCGACCACCGCGATCAGCGCCTCCACCCACCACGGCACCGGGTGCGACTTCGGCACCTTGATCGGCGCCGGCTTGGCCAAGGCGTGACCGCCGGTGCTGTCGGCGCGGGGCACGGCGTTGGCCTGGGCGGGCGGCACCGTGCTGGCGCTGGTCTGCACCCCCTCCGGCGGCGCCTTCAACAACCCGGTCACGGCGTCCGGGGTCGGATCGGCGACCACCCAGCCCAGCCCGGCGACCGGGATCTCCACCCAGGCCCAGGCTTGCCGGTTGGTGACCTGGTGGGCGCCGGCGGCGACGAGGCCCGCGGCGGAACTGGCACCCAACCGGAAGCCACTGACCACCCGGGCGGGCACGCCGAGATAACGGGCGGCCAGGGCGAAGAGGGTCGCGAACTGTTCGGGGGTTCCGACCCGCAGGTTGGTCACGGCGTTGATGGCCTCGGAGAGCGACGTGCTGCCCGGCTGGCTGGGCGCCGGCGTGGGCACCACGGTGGTGGGTGACGGCCGCGTCGCCTTGCTCTTTTTCCTGGTCGGGGTCGAAGTCCCAGTCGGCGTCGGCGGGGTGAGGGCCGGATCGATCCGGCGCTCGTCGGCGTGCAGGGTGGTGAGGAGCGCCTGGAGGAACGCCACCGTGGGCGCCGGCCGGCGACCGGTGAGGGTGCTCAGCGTGCGCATGGCGGTCGCCATGTCCGTCGAGGTGTTCGCAGGCAGGGCCAGGTCGGCCGCCGACAAACCCGGGGCGCCGGAGCTGACCGAGCCGGCTGCGGCACCGATGCCGTCGGCCGCCGGCACCGTGCCGAAGGTGGCGTCCGGCGCCCGCGACACCACGCCGTACGACGCCCCGGTGGTCACCGGGTGGCTGGGCACGAGCATTCCGGTCGCGGCGTCCGCCGCCACCGGCACGCCCGTCACCTCGACCGCCCGGTCGAGGGCCGGCAGGAGCGACACCGGCAGCGCCTCGTCCACCGTGGTCCGCTGGCGGACGGTCGTGAGGCCCACCACACCCGCGGTGACGCCACCCGGGCCGCCCGGAATCCGCCCGCCAGTGGGTTGGAAGGTGGTGTTGAAGCTCCAGACGGCGCCGTCGTAGTCGTCGAGGACCGCCAGGCCCAGGTAGCCGTTCGACGGCTGGTCGGTCACCACGTCGAGCACGGTCCGGGCCGGGCCGCGGGGGTTCCCGTCGCGCAGGGTGGCCAGGGCGTCGAGGGGGTCGATGATGACCGCGGTGGTGAGCGGGGGGGCCCGGTTGAGCGAAGCCGGCCGGCGGGACATGACCGGCAGGGTCGGGACGACGACCGCCAGACCGACCGCGATGACCACCGCGATGGCTCCGCCGGCGAGCCCGGGCCGCCACGTCGACGGGCGGGCGTCGGCGTCGATGCTGCGCCCCATGTCGGCTTGCGGGGTGGTGGCCAGCCCGAGCAGGTGCCGGGCGATGGCGATCAGCACCAGGGTGACAAGCAACACCGGGGCCGCCACCTCGTCCCGACCGGGCCGCGACGCCGCCACCGAGTAGCCGATCACGAAACAGCCCATCGGGATGGCCAACCCCACCGCGGCCAGCCCCGACCCGGACCGGCGGGAGCGGGTCACCAGCTCGGTGCTGGCGGTGCCGGCCAGCCAGGTCAGCAGCAACGGCCCCGCCAACAGCGCCCGCCCCCCACCCAGCGGCAAGGTCTCGGTCAGCAGCTGGTTGGGCCCCCGGGTGAAGCCGTGCCACAGGGCGTCGGGATGCAGGCCGGCGGCGGCGAAGAGCAGCACCAGCAGGCCCAACACGGACGCCGCGTAGGAGACCGCCGGCGGCTGGCGCCAAACCCGGATGGCCAACGCCGGGATCGACACCGAGGCCACCGCGGCCATGACCAGCAGGGCCGCCGTCCCCGGGATGGCGAAGGTGCGCAGCCAGGGCGTGGCGGCCAGGAAGGTGGCCACGGCCAGGGCCGCCGGGATGGCCGCGCCTTCCACCACGTCGACGACGGAGAGCGCGGGAAGGGACGGCCTCATCGGGCCACCCCGGTGTTCCACGCCTGCACCAGCTCCTGGGCCGAGGCGGCCGACACGATCGTCAGCCCCGGGTGCACCGGCAACCGCACGGGCCGGCTCACGATCGACGCCACGATCACCCGGTCGAAGCGGCGGCGCAGGGCGGCGATGAGCGGCAGGGTCTCGGCGTCGAGCCGGCCGGTGACCACGACCAGGGCGGTGCCGCCCCGGTCCCGCCGGAGCAGCACCAGCTGGGCCTCGAGCGTCCCGGCCGGATCGGCGGTGACTTCGGTGAGGTAGTCGACGAGCGGTGTCGGGTCGCGATGCGAGGGGCCACCCAGGCGGTCGCCGTTGGTCAACCGCAACTGCACCGGGGCCTTCCCCAGGGCCATCGACATGACCAGAGAGGCAGACACGTCAACGGCTTCCTCAAACGTCTCGGCCGAGTACCGGTCGGGCTCCACGTCGGTCAGGATCACCGTGTACGGCTGGGCGGTGTCGACGTTGTGGCGGACCACGAGCTTCCCCGCCCGAGCCGTCGACGGCCAGTGCACGGTGCGCAGGTCGTCGCCGACGACGTACTCCCGGAGCCGGTGAAAAGTGACCGATCCCTGCGGCGAAGCGTCGCTCGACGGACCCTCCAGGTTGCGCGAGATCCCCGTCGGGAGTGGGTGCATGCGCAGCAACCGGGGGTGCACGGCGATGCGTTGGGGCGAGCCCATCCGCTGCACCGTGCGGCACAGCCCGAACGGGTCGGCGCGCGGGATCTCGACCGGGCCGACGTCGTACACGCCGCGTTGCGAGGTCGGCAGCCGGTAGGTGCGCAGCCCCTGCTCGCCGCGCCGCAGCCGGGGCAGGAGGGCGCGGATGGGCGTGTCGCCGAGTCGTTGTTCGATGGCGAGCGGCGCCAGCGGGCGCCGGCCCAGGTTGGTCACGTGCACCACCGCGACCGCGGGCAGCCCCTTCTCCACCCGGGGCGGCTCGACGACGCGCTCGAGGGCCAGGCGGGGCCGGCGCAGCACGTGGGCCACCGACCCGAGGACCAGGATCATCAGGCCGGCGCCGAGCACGACCACCGCCGGCCACCGGCCGGCCCACCCGCCGAGGGCCAGGGCCATCCCGACGACCGCGGCGCCCATCCCGAGCCGGGTCACGGCGGCGAGCTCGCAGGCGGCCGGCGCACCATCGAGATCCTCAGCGCAACAACGTCCGGGGCACCGGGACGGCCTGGAGGGCTCGGGCGATGACGTCGGACGCGGTGCGGCCCTGGATCTCGGCGTCGGGGCGGAGGATCACCCGGTGGGACAGGGTGGACTGGGCCATGGCTTTGACGTCCTCGGGGGTGACATAGGTCCGACCGGCCGCAGCGGCCAACACCCGGGCCGCCCGGAGCAGGGCCAGCCCGCCACGCGGCGAGACCCCCAGGCGCACCTCCGGCAGGCCCCGGGTGTGGGCGCACACGGCGACGATGTAGTTCTCGATCGGGGGCGCCACCTCGACGGTCTGCTTGACGAACTCCACCATCTCCAGCAGCTCGTTGCCGGTCATCACCGGCGACAGGCGGGTCACGGTGGCCTCGTCCTTCTCGGTCCGCAGCACCTGGGCTTCTGCCTCCGGCGCCGGGTAGCCGATCTCCAGGCGCATGAGGAAGCGGTCCAGCTGGGCCTCCGGGAGGACGTAGGTCCCCTCCAGGTCGATGGGGTTCTGGGTGGCGACGACCACAAACGGCCGGGGCACGCGATAGACGGTTGCGTCGGTGGTGACCGTCTGTTCTTGCATGACCTCCAGCAGGGCGGACTGCGTCTTCGGTGACGCCCGGTTGATCTCGTCGGCCAGCACGATGTTGGCGAACACCGGTCCGGGCCGGAAGCTGAAGGTGGAGGTGGCCTGGTCGAACACCGACACCCCGGTGACGTCGGAGGGCAGCAGGTCGGGGGTGAACTGGATGCGGTTCCACGTGAGCGCCACCGACGCCGCGATGGCCCGGGCCAGGGAGGTCTTGCCCACGCCCGGCACGTCTTCGATCAGGAGGTGACCCTCGGCCAGGACGCAGCTGATGGCGGCCCGGACCACCTGGTCCTTGCCGTGCATGACCCGGCTGACGTTGGCGACCAGCTGGTCGAACCGCTGGACGAAGCCGGCCATCTCCGGACTGCTGCTCAACTCGGTTCCTTCCTCTGCCCATGGCGCCGGCGGGTTCGCCGTTGTACCCGTCGAATGATGCCGACGCACCATGCCACACCGGCCGCCACCGTGGCCCACCCGAGGGCGGCGCGGACGGCCGGATCGCCGGGTACGGCCCGCACCGGCGGGGCCGCGGCACCCGTCACGGCCGCCAGCTGGGTCGCCGACGCGCCGGCCGGGGCCGCCGAGGACGAACACGGCTGCGTCGTCGAGGTGGTAGTCGGGTTCTTCGTTGTCGTGGGGCGACCAGTCGTTGTCGTCGTCGGGCACGGCGGCAGGGTGCTGGTAGTGGTGGGCGACGGGGGTGGGGGCGGGCTGCCGTTGGGCGAGCCGGTCCAGGGGCTCGGTGTGGTGATGCCGAGATAGGTCCAGCTCACTGTCACGGAGATGTTCGTCAGGATCGGGCAGCCAGTGAGCTGTAGGGGTACTGGGAACGGAGGGTCGTTGGACGGCCCAGACGACGCGGTACACGCCTTGTTGCCGGCTAGGCCGTCACCGGTGGCGTTGATGACCCAGTTGATCCCGGCCGGCGGCCGGTCGCCCGGTCCCGCAAAGCTCACGACCACGGCATAGCAGCCGCCCAAGACGTCGACACTGCGGCTGCGAGTCGTAGGCGGCGTTGAAGCTGTAGGTGGGTTGCGAGTCCGAAGTCGAACGGCCCGTACGACGGAATGGAGTCCGACACGCCGTAGGGATCAACCGGGGCGGTGTCCGAGAGGCTCATGCCCGACAGACCGCAGCCGCTCCCGATGATGTCGACGTCGTACTGGGGCGCGGGAGTGAGGACGCCGTTGGTGACGCCTCCGCCGATCGGCATCGAGGTGGATCCGCAGGTGAGGGTCCCTCCGACCTTGATCTGATTGGGAAGCAGCCCGGGCGGCAGGCCCGCAAACGACAGCTTCAGGGTGCCGGAGTTCGGGTTGGCGTCGATGCTCGGTGCCACGCTCATGCTCACGGCCGGCCAGCTCAGCGTGTGGCTGAAGGGTTGACCGGTGATGGCGACCGCGGCAGTCGGATGCCCGGCGGGGTACACGCTGACCGCCGGCGTGTGCTGGACACCGGCCGCCAGGCCGGCCACGTGCACAGTGGTGGCCGTCGTCGGCGCCGTGACCGGCTTCCCGTCGATGCTGTAGACGTACTCGGTGCTGCGGCTGCCCAGGGCGGCCACCGCAGAGGATCCTTTGGTCGAGACTTGCAGGGTGGCGGTGATCGCCGAGCGCGTCGGGTCCTCGGCGCCGGAGGCGACCAGGCTGATGGCCGCCGGGTTGGGCGGGCGCCAGGCCTCCGTACAGGCGTGATCGGCGGTGGGGTCGCCGGTCAGGCCGGAAGCCAGCACCCCTTGCACGCTGAAACTCAACGACTCGCCGAGCAGGCCGTCGGCGGACAAGCCGCCGGTGCCGGCCGCCGGGATGGTGACACTGGTCTGGGCCCCGCCCACCTGCACACTGGGCGGGGTGCCGACGAACGCCGAGCCACAGGCGGCGCCGATGACGTTCCAGGTGTCCGCCGGCACCACGCAACTGGCCGCCGTACACGGCGTCCACGAGACGACCCAGTTGCCGTTGGCGTCAGCCGTCGTGTGCACCGCGATGGGGGCGTCGGGCCCGCGGGCCGCGGTGGTAAACGTGGCCGGCGTCGACGGGGTCGATTGGGCGTTGATCCAGGCAGTGACCACGACCTGATAGGTGGTGGCCGGCCGCAACCCGGTGAACTGCAGCTGGGTCTGCCCGTTGACCACCTGCACCGGTTGGGCCGGCTGGTGCGAACCGGTGAGGGCCTGCACCTTGACCGCCCACGAGTCCGGCTCGCAGTCCTGCTGGTCGAGCAACTGGTACGACCAGGTGATCAGGGCCGCGCCGGACGACGGCGCCACCGCCGTGATCTGCGGGGCGTAGGGCTTCTGGGTGGTCTTGGCGCAGGTGACGGCCTGGCTCACCGCCTGCACCGCCGGCGCGGACCGGCCCGCGGCCGCGGCACTGCCCTTGCCGTGCGTCGGTGGGGGCGGGGTGGCAGTGAGATCGGCAGGGCCGGCGGTGCTGACCTGCAGCGCGGTGCTCTTGTCCACCACCACCGGGGCGTGCGAGCCGTCCGTGAAGACCACCACGGCCAGGTGGCTGCCCGGGTTGTTAAAGACCACCCGGGGTCCGTCCACCAGGGCCTGGGCGCCCTGGAAGCTCACCTTCTCGGCGGCGTTGCTGACCGGGTAGGTGGCTGCGCCCGCCACCGGGATCATGGCGCCGGTGGCGGGCAGGATCGACCACAGGGTCGGTTGGCCGGCGGCGGCCTGGTCGAGGGTATACAGCACGCCCCCCGACTCCACCGGCACGACCGGCTGGGCCTGGCGGCCGAAATGGTCGAGCGCGACCGGACCGGTGACCCGTCCCGTCGGGCCCACGCCAAAAAGGCTCCAGCCGGTCGCCCCTCCAGCCAGATACCACAGCGTCCCCGCCGCGGCGGTCACGGGGAGGAACTCCGAGTCGGTAGCGGTGCCGCCCACCGCCACGTCCTGCCCGGCTGCCGGACCGCCGGCGGCGAACAGCCGCACGTGGCCGGGCGTGGCCACGCCGACGGTACCGGCAGCCGCCTCGACCGCCGCCTTCGTGCAGACGACCGGCAGGGTGGTGCGCGTCGCCGGCAGCAGCCCGTTGTGACCGGTCGTCACCGGATGCAGTTGCTGCACCTGGCAGGCCAGGCCGGCCCCGACCAGCGTCCACAGGTCGGACCCGGACACGGCCGCCGATCCGGGGCCGCCGGCGACGGCGCCGTCGAGGGCGGCGAACCCGCGCGGCGTCACCGCCCGGCCCGGGGCTGCCGCCGCGGCGGCGCTGGTCGTGCCGGCCGCCATCGCGGCCTTCTCCATCCGGGCGCCCGCGACCACGGTGGCCTCGTCGACCAGCGTCACCGTGCTGTGGGGCGCATACCGCACGATGTAGGCGTCGGCCCCGGCCGCCAGGGCGCCCGCCCCCTGCAATCCCGCCAACGGCCCGAGGCCGACGCCGGGGCCAGCGGCATCGAGCACGTAGTTGTCCCTGCCGAGGAGGTTGAAAGTGCCGGAACGGCGGTCGATCAGCATGGTGCCGGCGTCGACCGGTACGGCCTCCACGTCGCTGTAGCTGGGCGCCCCGACCTGGGAGAAGACATCGGTCAGCCGGACGGTGAGCTGGCCCGTCGCGACGTCGATGACGGGCAACGCCCGCTGGTCCTCCAGCACCAACGACCCGCCGAAGAGGCGGGGGTGCTGCGCCGACGCGGCGTGGTTGGCGGCTGCGGACCACAAGAGGCCGCCGAGCAGGACCAGGATCACGGTCACGCCCGCGAACGCCCCGGCCCGACCGAACCCGGGGGTGAGATTCGGCCCCCGGGACGGCTGACCGAAACGAACGGTGGGACTGGAAGAGGCTTGAGGTTCGGTCACCGGCGTGGGAAGTCAACGGCCCCGTTCGGCGCCCGGGGCGGATAGGTACGCTAGCCGCGCCACCACCTGGCCGGTCCCGGTCAGCCGGACGACGGCGCCTCGTGCAAGGCCATCACGTTGAACATGGCCCCGGCCGGGTCGGTCACCACCGCGAACCGGCCGGGCTCGATGTCCGTCGGCGGCTGGGCGATCTGGCCGCCGAGCCGAACCACTGTCTCGACCGCGACGTCGGCATCCTCCACCGCGAAGTACACCCCCCAGAAGGCGGGCAGGTCCGCGGGCAGGCTCGGCGGCTTCGGCAGCATCCCTCCCACGGGCCGCTCCCCTATCTGCCACTCCACGTACTGGAGCTCCCCGGTCGGTGGCAGCTTGTGCGCCCCCCACCCGAACACGGCCGGGTAGAAGGCCAGCGCCCCTTCCACGTCGGTCGCCACCAGCTCGGACCAGGCGTAGGTCCCCGGCTCGTTGACGAGGCCGGCGCCGGGATGGTTGTGGGGCTGCCAGACCGAGAATACGGCCCCGCTGGGGTCGGCCAGGACGGCCATGCGCCCCGCGTCGAGCACGGCGAACGACGGCGCCAGGACCTGACCGCCATGGTCGGCGACCCGGGTGGCCGCGGCTTCGGCGTCCGCGGTGTTGACGTAAGTCGCCCACACGGGAGGTCCGGGGTTCATCTGCGGCCCGAGACCGGCAACGGGCCGTCCTTTCAGCGTACAAATCCGGTAGCCACCGGCGTCGGGAGGCAACTCGGGAGACTCCCACCCGAACAGCTCGCCGTAGAAGGTCACGGCGCCGGCGAGGTCGCTGGTCCCGAGATCGACCCAGCACGGCACGCCTTCGTCGTACTTGTCAACTTCCACTGTCGCCTCCCTGCTCGACCGGACCAGCCGAGCGTACGCAAAGAAGCCCTTGCTGTCAGGTCCCCGCAGGTAGCAGGGTGTTGGCGCGGGCCACCGCCGCCAGCCACGCCGCGCTGGGTTTGGCCGTGCGCTCGAAGGTGGTGCGGTCCACGGCCGCCAGCCCGAACTTGGGCCGGTAGCCGAAGGCCCACTCGAAGTTGTCGAGCAGGGACCAGTAGGTGTAACCCTGCACCTCTACCCCGTCCGAGAGGGCCCGGAGCACTCCCGCCAGGGCGTCGTGGACGAACCGGATGCGCTGGGCGTCGTCGTCGGTGCCGATGCCGCTTTCGGTGACCCAGAGCGGCACCGCTCCGCCGGTCACCTGCCAGGCCCGGCGCAGGCAGGCCTCCAGGGCCGCCGGCCAGTACTCGTAGCCCATGGGCAGGACCTCGACCCCCGGCTCCGGTCCGACCCAGCCGCCGGGCCCCATCAGCATGCGGGTGTACGTCTGGACGCCGAGGAAGTCGTCGCCGGCGGTGGCGGCCAGGAAGACGTCCTCGTGGGTGGCGCGGACCTTGTCGGCCCGGGCGGCGGCCGCGGCGTCGCCCGGGGCGGCCTGGTAGTCGGTCATCGACAGGGTCAAGCCGACCGGCACGCCCGGCGCCGCGGCCCGCACCGCATCGACGCCGGCCCGGTGGGCGGCCACCAGGTTGTCCGTGACCTGCGCCGCCGCGGCCGGACCACCCCCGTGGCCGGCGCTCCGGCCCGGGGGGAACATCCCCATGACCCAGCCCATGGTGGCCACCACGTTGGGCTCGTTGAGGGTGCAGGCGCGCCCCATGAGCCCGCCGAGGGCGCCGGCCGCCACCTCCACGAAGCGGGCGAAGCGGTCGGCCGTGTCGCGCTGCTCCCAACCGCCCATATCCGCCAGCCACGCCGGCGTGGTGAAGTGGTGGAAGGTGACGATGGGCTCCACCCCCTGGGCCCGGGCGGCCTCCACCAGCCGGCGGTAGTGGTCCAGGGCAGCCCGGGACCACTCACCCGGCGCCGGCTCGATGCGGCTCCATTCGAGGGAGAAGCGGTAGTGGTCGAGCCCGAGACCGGCGACCAGGGCGACATCCTCCGGCCAGCGGTGCCAGGAATCGCACGCATCCCCGCTGGGCTCGGCGCAACCGGAATCGGGCTGGTGCTCCCAGCGCCACCAGTCGTTGTTGGTGTTGCCGCCCTCGATCTGGTGGGCCGCGGTAGCCGTCCCCCACCGAAACCCGTCCGGGAACCTGGCCCCGGCCCCCTCCGCGCCCATACCCGGGAAGGTAGCCCGGCTGCTCGGTCAGATGGCAATCGGTCGCCGCCGCGGTACCAATCTCGGTGTAACTCACGCATCTCGGCGTCAACCACGACCTGCAGACCATGATTTCACACCGAGATCTACCAGTTACGCCGAGAAACGGGCCCTCGCGGCGATGGGACCGCGGCCGGGCTGCTCGGTCAGATGGCGCAGCTGTCGCCCTCGCACAGCCCGCCGGTCCCGCCAGCCGCGCCGGCCCCCTCGCCGGCGCCGACCACCACCGGAGGATGGGACTTGGTCCAGGCCCGGCGCAGGGTCGAGAGGAACACGTCGGCGTCCTGGGCGCCGGGCACCGCGAAGGCCCGGTCCACTACGAAAAACGGCACCCCGGTGGCGCCCAGCTCGGCCGCCTCCACCTCGTCGGCGCGGACCTCGGCGGCGAAGCGGTCGCCCTCGAGCAGTTCGACGACCTCGGCCCGGTCCAGGCCGGCCTTCTCCCCTACCTCCGCCAGCACTTCCGGGTCGCTCACGGGCAGCAGCTCGACGAAGTAGGCGTGCAGCAGGGCCTCCTTGACGGCACCGCCGAGCCCCTGCTGGTTGCCGAGGTGGATGAGGCGGTGGGCCGCGAAGGTGTTGCCGCCCTTGGTCTCGGCCAGGTGGTAGTCCAGCCCGTCGGCCGCGGCCAGCCGGTCGAGGCTCACCAGCCGGGCCTTGGCGTCGTCGATGCTCATGCCGTACTTGGCGGCCAAGTGCTCGGCCATGTTGCCGGTGCGTTGGAACGGCGCGTTCGGGTCCAGCTCGAAGCTGCGCCACACCACCTCCACCTCGTCGGCGTGTTCGAAGCGCGCCATGGCGGACTCGAACCGCCGCTTGCCGATGTAGCACCACGGGCACACCACGTCAGACCAGATCTCTACCTGCATGCTCAGTACAACCCGAGCCGCTGGGCTGGTGTTCCGACCCCAAGTCGTTACCTGGCGTACGCCTGGCCGTCACCTGGTGCTTCTCCGGCGGTAACCCACCGCCGTAAGGATGGCCGGGCAGCTCGAACGCTCAACCAGGAGGACGCACGTATGCTCGGATCTCGTTGGGGGCGCACCACGCTGGCCGCTTCGGTCGCAGGAGGACTTCTCACGGTCGGCGTCCTGCCGGCGGCAGCCGCCCCGGCCCACGGCGCGCCCGGTTCCACCGCTCCCAAAGTCCACGTGTTCGCGGCCGGCACCGCCACCCAGACCCAGCCCGACGACATCACCCGCCTGGGTGACCACATCTTCGTGGCCTGGCAGAACGGGGTCGGCCCCGACGGGGCGCCGAGCCCCACGGGCGTGACCACCAGCACCCTTGTCGAGTACGAGCGGGACGGGACGGTCGTCCAACAGTGGTCGTTGCCGGGCCACGTGGACGGAATCGCCGGCGACGCGGAACGGGGTCGGGTCATCGTCACCACCAACGAGGACGCCAACTCCAGCCTCCTCACCGTCGATCCGGACGCGCCCGCCGCCACCCAGGTCAAGCAGTACACCTACTCACCCAACCCGCTCCCCCACAGCGGCGGGACCGACGCCGTCTCCATCTACGGCGACACCCTGCTGATCAGCGCGTCGAACCCGACCGGCACCAACGTCCCGGCCGTCTACCAGGTGACCCTGCACGGCACCACCGCCCAGACGCGGCCGGTGTTCTTCGACAACAGCACCGCCACGGTGGCCAACGCCGGCGCCCCCGATCAGGGCCAACCGGTCACGCTGGGCCTGACCGACCCCGACTCCAACGTCGTGGTCCCGAGCCGCAGCCCCCGCTTCGGGCATGACTTCATGCTCAACAGCCAGGGCGATCAGCAGCAGATCTACGTGCGCCACGCCACCGGCAAGCGCCCGCAGCTCTCGTTGCTGCGCCTGTCCCAGTCGGTCGACGACACCGCCTGGGTGACCAACGAGGACGGCACCTTGTTTGTCACGGATGGGAAAGACAACGAGGTCTTCACGGTGCGCGGCGACTGGGAGCCAGGTACCGCGCTGGTCGCCGTCACCCCCGGCAACGCCAACGTCCCCCTCACCACCCCCAACTACCTGGGGCAGCTCAACCTGTGGACCGGCAACGTCACGCCGGTGCTGACGACCATCCAGGCCAAGGGCCTGCTCTTCGTGCCGTGAGGGCGTAGCCGCCAGTGCCGCACGGGTAGGGTCTCTACGTGCATCTCTCGGCCCTGTTGCGCTGCGATGTGCTGTCACCCACCAACGAGCGGGTCGGCAAGGTGGATGATGTGATCGTCCGGTTGCGAGGCGGGGAGCTCCCACTCGTGACCGGGCTGGTCGCCAAGGTCGGCGGCCGGCGCGTCTACCTGTCGATCCGGCGCATCGCGGAGCTCACCGAAGAGCGGGTGGTGCTCGCCAAGGCCAAGGTCGACCTCCGGGGTTTCGAACGCCGCGAGGGCGAGGTGCTGCTCCGGGAGGACATCCTCGGTCACCGGCTGATCGACGTGGCGGACGTGGAGTTGGTCCGGGCCTGGGACATCGAGCTGACGCAGACCGACGAGGGGCTGGTCCTGTCCTGCCTCGACACCCGCCGGCCGGCGCGCCTGTTGGGGCTGGTCCGCTCGACCGGGGGGCATCCGTGCCAGGACTGGAAGGCGTTCGAACCGCTCATCGGCCACCGGGCCAGCGTCCGGTCACGCGCCAGCTTCGGCCGGGTGCGCCGCCTCAAGCCGGCCCAGATCGCCGACCTGCTGGAGGACGCCTCCCGCAACGAGGGTGAGGAGATCCTCGACGTGGTGCACAGCGACCCGGAGCTCGAGGCGGACGTGTTCGAGGAGCTCAACCCGGATACCGCCAACCGCCTGTTCGAGGACAAGACCGACGCCGAGGTGGCGGATGTCATCGCCCACATGCGAGCCGACGACGCCGCCGATGCCATCGCCGAGCTGCCGCAGAATCGGCGGGTCCGGGTCCTCGACCTGCTGCCCGCCGGCGTGCGTACCAAGGTGGTGACCCTCCTCGGCTTCAACGCCACCAGCGCCGGGGGCATCATGGGCGTGGAGTTCCTGGCCGTCCCGGGCGAGGCCACGGTCGAGGAAGCCCTGCGGCGCATCCGGCTGGCGGAAAATGTGCAACCCGAAGCGCTCCTCACCGTGCACGCGGTCGATGACGGCGAGCGGCTGTGCGGGACCGTCAGCGTGATCGGGCTCCTCCACGCCGAGCCGGAGACGGTCCTCAACGACATCATCGACACCGATCCGGTCCGCGTCACGCCCGACACCGACGTCGTCGACGTCACCCTCCTCATGGCCGACTACAACCTGATGACCGTCCCGGTGGTCAGCCAGGACAATTTGCTGTTGGGGGTGATCACCGTCGACGACATCCTCGAAGCCACCATCCCCGAGGACTGGCGGCGTCGAGAACCTCCCGCGCACCCCGAACCGGCCCTCGCGGACCCGCCCCGCGTGGACCCCCAGTCCGAAACCCCGCAACCCGCCCACTCGGAGCCCCAGGCATAGCCCGTGACGGATCGACTGACCGCCGGGGGCGCCGAGGGCTCCGAGGCGGCAGAACCGTCACGCCCCGACGAGACCACACCACCGGGTGAGGCCGCGCCCCGCGCCCGCCAGCTCCAGAGCCCGCCGTCGGCCGTCCTCGACGAGGCCCACCTGGGCGACATCGAGGGCGCCCTGGGCCGGATCTCGGTCGGCGACATTGGGGAGCGCCACAGCTGGAAGCAGCGTCTCCTCACCCTGGCCGCCATCGTCGGCCCGGGCATCATCGTCATGGTCGGCGACAACGACGCCGGTGGGGTCTCCACCTACGCCCAGGCCGGGCAGAACTTCCACACCAGCCTGCTGTGGACCCTCCTCCTGTTGATCCCGGTGCTGATCGTCAACCAGGAGATGGTGGTCCGGTTGGGCGCGGTCACCGGCGTCGGTCATGCCCGGCTCATCAACGAGCGGTTCGGCAGGGGATGGGGGTGGTTCAGCGTCGGGGACCTCTTTCTCCTCAACTTCCTGACCATCGTCACCGAATTCATCGGGATCTCGCTGGCAGCCTCCTACGCCGGCATCTCCGAGTACGTCGCGGTGCCGACCGCGGCGGTGGCCCTGGTGGCGATCATGGCCACCGGGAGCTTCCAGCGGTGGGAACGGGCCATGTTCGCGTTCATCGCCGTGAGCCTGCTCCAGATCCCCATGTTCTTCCTGTCGCATCCCCAGTGGGGCACCGTCGGCAAGAACTTCGTGGTGCCGGGGATCTATGGAGGCGTGTCCTCCGCCGCGGTGCTGCTGATCATCGCCATCGTCGGCACGACGGTGGCGCCCTGGCAGTTGTTCTTCCAGCAGTCCAACATCGTTGACAAGCGCATCACGCCCCGCTTCATCAGCTACGAGCGGGCGGACACGGTGATCGGGGCCTTCGTGGTGGTGCTCGGCGCCGCCGCCATCATGGTCACCGCGGACTACGCGGCCCGCGGCACCAAGGCCTTCGGCAATTTCACCGACGCCGCCGGCGTGGCCCACCTGCTCGCCCACAAGGGCAACGGGCTGGGCACCATGTTCGCCATCGTCCTGTTCGACGCCAGCATCATCGGCGCGGCCGCGGTCACCCTGTCGACCAGCTACGCCTTCGGCGACGTGTTCGGCATCCGCCATTCGCTGCATCGCAGCTTCCGGGACGCCAAGCAGTTCTATCTGAGCTACATGGCCATGGTGGCGGTCGCCGCCGGCATCGTGCTCATCCCCGGCGCTCCCCTCGGCCTGATCACCACCAGCGTCCAGGCCCTGGCCGGGCTGCTGCTCCCCTCCGCCAGCGTCTTCCTGCTGCTGCTGTGCAACGACCCCGAGGTGCTGGGACCGTGGGTCAACCCGAAATGGCTCAACGGGGTGGCCGCCGTCATCATCGGGGTGCTGCTCATCCTGTCGGGGACCCTGATGGCCACCACCCTGTTCCCGAAGGTCAACGTCACGGCCGTCTTCATCTGGCTGGCGGTGGCCTTGGTGGCCGGCGGGGTGGTCGTGCTGGCGCTGCTGGAGATCGTGTCCCGGCGCAGCGGGCAGCCGATCGTCCCGCCGGCGCCCGTCCTTGGGCGCGCCGAGAAGATGTCGTGGCGCATGCCGCCGCTCACCCTGCTCAAACCGGTCAAGTGGTCACCGGGTCTCCGGGTGGGCATCCTGTCCCTGCGGGCCTACCTGGTCGCCAGCGCGGTGCTGCTCCTCGTCAAAGCGGTGCAACTCGGCGGCGGCTGAGGGGGACCTGACCGCACCCCGCAACACGGCGTTCATCACCGGCTAACGAACCCGAAACCGGGCGCCCTTAGCTTCAAACCCCAGCGATACGGGAGGTTGCGCATGACCACGGCCTGTGGACCCGCGTGGTCCTGATCTCCGGCCCCCCGGCCGCTTGAGCGACGCCGACCTGGTCGTGACCGGCGCCGAGCTGGTGGCGACCGTGGACGACGGGCGACGGGAGATCCCCGGCGGGTGGGTGGCGGTCACCGACGGGCTGGTCAGCGGGATCGGGGGCGCCAGCGAGCCGCCGCCGGAGGCGACCGAGACCATCCGGGCCGACGGCTGCCTGGTGACGCCCGGGCTGATCAACACCCACCACCACATCTACCAGAACCTCACCCGGGCCTTCGCCCCGGCGGTGCAGGCGTCGCTGTTCGACTGGCTCACGACCCTCTACCCCCGGTGGGCGATGATCGACGAGGAAGCCGCCTACCTGTCGGCGTGGGTCGGCCTGGCCGAGCTGGCCCTGGGCGGGTGCACCACCTCCACCGACCACCTGTACGTGCACCCGCGTCACGGCGGTGATCTCATCACCGCCGAGATCACCGCCGCCACCGAGCTGGGCCTGCGCTTCCACCCGACCCGGGGGTCCATGAGCCTGTCGGTCAAGGACGGCGGCCTCCCCCCGGACTCGGTGGTGCAGGACGACGACGAGATCCTCGCCGACAGCGAAGCGCTGGTGGCCCGCCACCACGACCCCACGTGGGGGGCGATGGTGCGGGTGGCGCTCGCCCCCTGCTCGCCCTTCTCGGTCACCCCGGAGCTGATGCGCCGCACCGCGGAGCTGGCCGAACGCCTCGACGTCCGCCTGCACACCCATCTGGCCGAGGACCCCGACGAGGACCGCTACGCCCTCGATCGCTTCGGCAAGCGGACCATCGAGCACTTCGAGGACGTGGGCTGGATGACGGGGCGGTCCTGGGTGGCCCACTGCATCTACCCCAACCAGGCCGAGGTGGCCCGGCTGGGCGCCGCTGGCGTCGGGGTGGCCCATTGCCCGTCGTCCAACCAGATGATCGGCGGCGGCGGCCTGGCCCCCGTCGCCGAGCTGCGGGCCGCCGGCGTCCCGGTCGGCATCGGCTGCGACGGCTCGGCGTCGACGGACCACGCCTCGCTCTGGCTGGAGACCCGCGGCGCCCTGCTGCTCGGTCGGCTGCGGGGTGGGCCCACCGCCATGGGCGCCCGGGACGCGCTGGAGATCGCGACCCGCGGCTCGGCCGGCTGCCTGGGCCGGGAAGGCGAGCTGGGCCAGCTGTCGGTCGGCGCGGCCGGGGACCTGGTGTGCTGGCCGCTGGAGGGGATCGCCTTCGCCGGCGCCCTGACGGATCCGGTCGAAGCCTGGTTGCGCTGCGGGCCGGTCTCGGCCCGCCACACCGTGGTGGCTGGGCGAGCCGTGGTCCGGGACGGGCAGCTCGTCGCCCCGGGCGTGGCCGAGATCCTGGCCCGGCACCGGGTGGCCGCCGCCCGGATCCAGGGGGTGGGATGAAGCCGCCCCCGTTCGACTACCTGGCCGCCGCCACCATCGCTGAAGCGGTGGCGGTGCTGGCGGCCGACGAGGACGCCAAGGTCCTGGCCGGCGGGCAGAGTCTGTTGCCGCTGCTCGCCCTGCGGCTGGCCCGACCCAGCCGCCTCGTCGACATCGCCCGGCTCGGTCTCGACCAGATCGAGTGGGACCCCGACGGCCCGACCCTGCGCTTAGGCGCGCTCACCCGGCAACGCCGCCTCGAGACCGATCCCGCCGTGGGCCGGGCCGCCCCCCTGCTCCGGGAGGCGGCCCGCCACGTCGGCCATCCCGCCACCCGCAACCGGGGCACCCTGGGCGGATCCCTGGCCCACGCCGATCCGGCCGCGGAGCTGCCGGCGGTGGCGGTGGCCCTCGACGCCCGGGTGACGGTGACCGGGCCGGCCGGGTCCCGCCAGCTGACCTGCGCCGAGCTCGTCGAGGGCTACTTCACCACTACCCTCCGGCCGGCGGAGATCCTCACCGAGATCCAGGTTCCCGTGGCCGGGCCGCGCCACGGCGCCGCCTGGTGGGAGTGGGCGCCGCGGGCCGGCGACTTCGCCGAGGTCGGTGTCGGCGTGGCGCTGGAGCTCGACCCCGAGGGCGTGTGCCGCTGGGTGGGGGCCGCGGCCTGCTCGGTGACCAGCGTGCCCTTCGTCCTGAGTCCGACCCTGGACGCGGCCGGTGTGGTCGGCGCCGGGTCGGCCACCCCGGCGCTGCGGCGCGCCGTGGCCCAGGCCGTCAAGCGCGCCGCCGCGCCGGCAGGCGACGACAAGGCGGAGCTGGCCGCCCTGCTGGCGGCCCGCGCCGTGGCGTCGGCCTTCGAGGCCGCCCACCTGACTGTCCCGGAGCCGCCCGGATGAACGTGCCGATCGATCTGGTGGTCAACGGCGCCCGGGTGCAGGCCGACGTCGAACCCCGGCTGACCCTGCTCGACTTCGTCCGCGACGAGCTCGGCCTGACGGGCACCCACGCCGGCTGCGAGCAGGGGGCCTGCGGGGCCTGCAGCGTCCTGGTGGACGGCGCGGTCGGCGCGCAGCTGCCTGATGCTGGCCGCGTCCGCGTCGGGGGCGGAGATCGTGACCATCGAGGCCGTGGGGACGCCGGACCACCTCCACCCGGTGCAGCAGGCCCTGTGGCAGCACCACGGGCTGCAGTGCGGCTTTTGCACGCCCGGGATCGTCATGACCGCGATCGACCTGCTGGCCAACCTGGCGGCGCCGACCGAGGCGCAGGTCCGCGACGCCTTGAGCGGCAACCTGTGCCGCTGCACCGGCTACTCCGGGATGGTCGACGCCATCGTGGCGGCCGGCGCCGCGATCACCGGGACGCCGCCGCCGTGACCGCCACCGAACTGGCGCCGCCCGCCGTCACCATCGGCCCCGCGTCACCCACCCGGACCGGACCGAAGCTGCTGACCGGGCAGGGCCGCTATCTGGCCGACCTGGCCGCCCCCGATCTGTGCCACGTGGCGGTGGCCCGCTCCAACCTGGCCCACGCCCGCATCCTGGGCATCGACACGGCCGCGGCGGCGGCCCAGCCCGGGGTGGTGGCGGTGGTGACCGCCGCCGACCTGGACGCGGCCGGCGCCGGCCGCTTCGATCACCTGCTGCGCCCGCCCGTCCAGCCCCTGACGTGGGGGATCCTCGCCGCCGACCGGGTCCGCTTCGTGGGCGAACCGGTCGCGGCCGTGGTCGCCGCCTCCCGGGCCGAGGCGGAAGACGCGGTCGAAGCCATCGTCGTCGACTACGAGGAGCTCCCGCCGGTCATCGGGATCGATGCCGCCATGGCGGCCGACGCCCCGCTGCTGTATCCGGAGTGGGGGACCAACGTCTTCCTGGCCCTCGAGGAGTCGGGGCCCGACGTCGGGGCCGCCCTGGCCGCCGCGCCCCGGCGTTTCACCGAGCGGTACGAGAGCCACCGCATCTGCGGCCTGCCCCTCGAAGGGCACGGCGCCCAGGCGTCGTGGGATGCCGGGGCCGGTCGGCTCACGGTGTGGGCGTCCAACCAGCAGCCCCACCAGCTGCGCACCGTGATCGCCGAGATCTGCGGCCTGGCCGAGACCCGCGTCCGGGTGGTGAGCCCCGACATGGGCGGCGGCTTCGGCAACAAGCAGCACTTCACCCGGGAGGAATGTCTGGTCGGGTTCCTGGCCCGGCTGACCGGGCGCTCGGTGCGGTGGTCCCAGGACCGCACCGAAGCCCTGACCGCGTCGGTGCACGCCCGGGCCCAGATCCACGAGGTGGAGGTCGGCTACGACGTCACCGGCCGGGTGCTGGCCATGCGGGTCCATATCCTGTCGGACCTCGGCAACCCGGTGCTGTACTTCTCCGGGGTGGGCCCGGCCCTGGTCAGCGCGGCCAGCATCACCGGCGGCTACCACATCGAGCACCTGGGCTGGAGTCTCCAGTGCGTCGCCACCACCACCTGTCCGGTCGGGGCCTATCGCGGGTTCGGCCAGCCGGAGGCTCACCTGACGACCGAACGGGTGATGGACCGGGTGGCGCAGCACCTCGGCCTCGACCCCGTCGCGGTGCGGCGCGCCAACCTGCTGCCCGATATCCCGCGACCGTGGCGGGGACCCGGCGGTCAGCGCATCGACGTCGGCCCCCTCGACAGCCAACTCGACGCGCTGGTGGAGGAGTTCGGATACCCGTCGTGGCGCGGCAGCCAGGCGGCCGCCCGGGCCGCCGGCCGGTTCGTCGGCATCGGGGTCTCCGTCCTGGTCCAGGGCACCGCGCCGACCCAAAATGACACGGCCGGACGGTTTGGTTCCCTGGAGATGGCGGCCCTGACCGTCCTGCCCGACGGTCGGGTCGACCTCCGGGTCGGCACCAAGTCGCAGGGCCAGGCGCACGAGACGACGTTCGCCCAAGTCGCGGCCGCGGCGCTGGGGATCGCCGCGGACGTGATCGACGTGCGCGACGGGGACACCGACGCCCTGCCCGTACGGGCAGGGCACCTGGGGGAGCCGCAGCGCGGTGATGGGAGGTGGCGCGGTGCTGCGGGCCGCCGCCGCCGTGCGGGCCAAGATGCACCAGGTGGCCGCGGCGCTGGGCCACGTGCTCCCGGCCGAAGGTGACGTCGACCCCGACCTGTTCGCCCGGATCGCCCAGGTGGCCTGGTGGCACCCCCACCTACTCCCGCCGGACGTCGATCCCGGCCTCACCGCCAGCGTCGTCTACACCCCGGGACTCACCGGCCCGGCCATCGACGGCGGCGCCAACCACGACGAGACCTACGGCTCGCACGCCACCGCGGTGGCCGTCGAGGTCGACCCGACCACCGGGGGCGTCCGGGTGCTGTCGGCCGTGCTGGTGTCCGACTGCGGGGTGGTCATCAACCCGGCGGTGGTCGAAGGCCAGCATCAGGGCGCCTTCGCCCAGGGTGTCGGCGCGGTCTTCTTCGAGGAGATCCGGTACAACGCGGACGGCCAGCCCCTGTGCACCACCCTGCTCGACTACCCCATCCCCACCGCCGCGGACACCCCCCGGCTGCGGGTCGTCCACCGGCCCACCCCCTCGGGCCACCTCGGCGGCTTCCGCGGGGTCGGGGAGGCCGCCATCATCGCCGCCCCGGCCGTGCTCGTCAGCGCGGTCGAAGACGCCCTGGCCCCGCTCGACGTCAAGCTGGCGAGCACCCGCCTGCACCCCGCGACCATCCGCGCCGCGGTGCGGGCGTCAGGGTGGCAGCCCGACCCGGCGTCATCGTTCGGCGAGGGCGATGTCCTCGGGCCGGATCGGGACCCGGGGCAGGGGTAGCCCGGTGGCCGCTCGGATGGCGGCCGCCACCGCCGCGGTGGAAGAGATGGTGGCGGCCTCGCCGACCCCTTTGGCGCCGAACGGGGCTCCCGGTTCGGGCTCCTCGACCAGGGTGTAGCGGACCTCGGGCATGTCCAGCGCGGTCGGAATGAGGTAGTCGGTGAAAGACGGGTTCCGGATGCGGCCACCCTCGAGGACGAGCTCCTCCATGACGGCCAGGCCCACTCCCTGGACGATACCGCCCTCGATCTGGCCCTGGACCGCCAGCGGGTTGAGGGCGCGGCCCACGTCCTGGGCGGTGTTGATCTGGACGACCCGCACCAACCCCAGCTCGCAGTCGACATCGACGACGGCCCGGTGCGCCGCGCACACCAGCGACACGTGGGCGTCGCCCTGTCCAGCGCCGTCGAGCGGCCGGGTCGGCCGGTGCCGGAACACCGCGGTCTCCTCGAACACCACGCCCGGCGCCACGTCCGCCAGCTCCATCGAGACCCCCTGGCCGTGGATCCGGCCGTCCGACAGCTCCAGCCGATCGAGCGGCGTCCCGGTATCCCGACTGACCTGCTCGAGGACCCGCTGGCGCACCGCCGCGCACGCGGCTGCGACCGCGCCCCCGGACATCCACGACTGCCGGCTGGCGGACGAGGATCCCGCCGATCCTCTGGCGGTGTCCGCCGGGGCGATGGTGACCTGGTCGGCACCGAGGACGCTGCGGGCGATCTGCCCGGCGAGGGTGACCCAGCCCTGGCCGACTTCGGCTGCCGCGCAGTGCACCGTGACCGCACCACGGGACAGGGTGACCGTGGCCGCCGAATCATCGGGGAATCCCTCGGCGTACATCAGGTTCTTGTAGCCGACGGCGAAGCCCACGCCGCGGCGGATGTGGCCGTCGTCGGCGGTGCGCCCGGCCCCGCCGGGGCGGGTCATGGGGTCGCTGACCTCGTCCGCCGGTGCCGAGGCCGGCCCGGGCCCGGGCCGGCGCCGTTCGGGTGGCAGCGGGAGGGCTACGGCTTCGCGGATCACCCGCCCGACCGGCAGGACCCCCTCGATCCGCTGCCCCGTGATCATGACGTCGCCGTGATCGAGGGCGTTGCGCAGGCGGACCTCGACGGGGTCGAGCCCGCACGCCGCCGCCACCCGGTCCATCTGGGCCTCGTGGGCGACGCACACCTGTACCGCCCCGAAGCCGCGCATGGCCCCGCAGGGCGGGTTGTTGGTCCGCACCGCCCAACCCTCGACGTTGACCGACGGGACGCGGTACGGGCCGGTGGAGAAACAGGCGGCGTTGGCCAACACGTGAAATGAGGTGGACCGGTAGGCGCCGCCGTCGAGCAGCAACCGGGCTTCGACCTTGATGAGCTGTCCGTCGCGGTCGGCGGTGTGGCGGTACCACATGCGGGCCGGGTGGCGGTGCACGTGGCCGAGGAAGGACTCCTCACGGGAGTACACCATCTTCACCGGGCGGCCGGTTCGGAGGGCCAGCAGGCAGATGTGCACCTGCAGGCTCACGTCCTCGCGGGCGCCGAACGCCCCGCCCACCCCCCCGAGGGACATGCGCACCTGCTCGGGTGCGAGGCCGAGACAGGCCGCGACCTGGTCGCGGTCGGAATGAAGCCACTGCGTCGAGATAAAGAGCTCGACGCCGCCGTCGGACGAGGGAATGGCCAGCGCGGACTCCGGTCCCATGAACGCCTGATCCTGCATCCCGACCTCGTAGGTGCCCTCCACCACGATGGGGCCGGTGGCCTGGAGGTCGCCGCGGCGGATCTCCAGGTGGCGGTAGATGTTGCCCGACGGGTGCAGGGGCGGGGCGGTGATCGCCGCTTCGGGATCGACGAGCGGCTCGACCGGCTCGTAGTCGACCGCGATGGCGGCCAGGGCCCGACGGGCCGTGTCCGGGTGATCGGCCGCGACGGCGGCGACCGGCTCGCCGGCGTAGCGCACGACCTGGTGCGCGAACACCGGTTGGTCGGCCTCGTCGAGTCCGTAGTAGCGATCGCCGGGGACGTCCGCGGCGGTGACCACGGCGGCGACGCCGGCCATCCCGGCCGCAGCCCCGACGTCGATGGCCCGGATACGCGCCGCAGGGTGGGGGCGCGCAGCGTGGCCCCCCAGAGCATGCCCTCGGCCCACAGGTCGGCCGTGAACGCGAACTCGCCCCGTACCTTCGGGCCGCCGTCGGGCCTGGGGGCGCTGTCGCCGATCCTGCCGCGCCCGGCGTGGAGCGGCCCGGACCGGACCCGGGTGTCAGACACGCTTGGCCCCGATGGCGGCGTGGACGGCGGCCAGTATGCGCCCGTAACCGGTGCAGCGGCAGAGGTTGCCCGAGATGGCCTCGCGGATCTCCACGTCGGTCGGGTCGGGGTGCTCGGCGAGGAACTCGGTGACGGCGACGACCAAACCCGGCGTGCAGAAACCGCACTGCACCCCGCCCTCCTCCAGGAACGCCTGCTGGATCGCGCTGAACTGGCCGCGATCCCGCGGCTGCAGCCCTTCGACCGTGGTCACCTCGCGGCCCACGGCCGCGGCGGCCAGCACCAGACAGGCACAGACGACCCGGCCGTCGACGAGCACCGCGCAGGAGCCGCACTCGCCTTGCTCGCACGCGGCCTTCGCCCCCGGCAGACCGAGCCGCTCCCGCAGGACGTACAGCAGGTTTTCGCCCAACCAGGCGTCGAGCACGTCGTGCTCGGCGCCGTTGACTCGCAGCCGGTAGGAGATGTCGGTCACGCCGGGCCTCGGCCCGCGGCCACCCCGAACAATCGGCGGGCGGCGCGCTCGGCCAGCACCCCCACCGCGTGCGTTCGGTAGCGGGCCGTCGAACGGTGATCGTCGATCGGTCGGGCCGCGGCGCCGACCAGCGCCGCCAGCCGGTCAAGGGTTTCCGCCTGCTCATACCCGTCGCGCCCGATGAGTCGCATCGTCGGCCAGTCGACCCGCGAGGCCAACCAGGCCTCCGCCTCCTCGGCTCGGAGCGGCACCGGACCGACCGACCCGAGGCCGATGCCGATCCGGCCGTTTGGCGGGTCGACGACCATGGCCAGGCTGGCCACCGCGATCACCATGGCGTTGCGGACCCCGACCTTCAGGTACTCCTGGCCGCCGCGATACCGGCGTACGTGGACGGCGGTGATGAGCTCGCCGGGCTGCATCGTCGTCCGCTTGGGCCCGACGATCAGCTCCGACAGGGCGACGCGGCGGGTGCCGCGGGTGCTCGCCAGCTCGATGCGCCCGTCGAGGGCGGCGAGGACCGGCAGGGTGTCGCCGGCCGGGGAGGCGGTGGCCACGTTCCCTCCGATGGTGCCGGCGTTGCGGATCGGCGGCGACCCCACGGTGCGCGCCGCTTGGGCCAGCGCGGGGACGAGGTCGACCAGCGGGGGCTCGAGCAGCTCCCGATAGGTCACGCCGGCGCCGATGCGGACTTCGTCGCCGTCGGCGTCCCAGCCCCGCAACTCGGGGACCGCCGTGGTGCAGACCACCGCCGACGGCCGGCGCCGGCCGTCGTTGACCTCCACCATGAAGTCGGTCCCGCCGGCCAGCACCTGGGTCGCCGGAGTGCCGGCCAGGGCTTCGAGGGCGGCGCCCAGTGAGGTGGGCACGGTGACGGTCATCGGGGCACTTTCTCCATCTTCTTCATCATCATCGGCGGTAGCCCGCCGGTGCCAGCGGTCCTAGGCCGCCTTCACCGCGGTGTCGGGCGCGTACCGGGTGAGGACACCCGCTTCGATGGCGCTCACCACGGAATAGGCCAGCACCGACACCAGCGTCACCAGCACCACCGCGGACCACAACTCGCCGTAGTCGAAGGTGTTCTGCACGGTGAGCATTTCTTGCCCCGCGCCCTTGCCGGTGGCGAGCCACTCGGCCAGCAGGGCCCCGATCACCGAGGCCGGCACGTTGATGCGCAGGGAGGCGAAGATCGACGGCAGGGCCGACGGCAGCAACACCTTCGTGAGGACCGTCCAGCGCGACGCCCCGTAAGCGGAGAGCAATTCGATGCGGGCCGCAGGCGTCGACCGAAAGCCGTGCATGATGTTGACGAGGGCAGGGAAAAAACAGACCACCCCGCCAATGACCGCCACGGCCATGATGCCCCGCCCGAATATGAGGGTGATCAACGGGGTCATGGCGACGAGCGGAACCGAGCGCAACATCAGCGCCACCGGCATGAACGCTTGCTCCAAGGGCCGCTGGAGGACGAACACGCACGCCACCGTGAGGGCCAGGACGAAGCCCGCCACGTAGCCGACCCCGGCGTCGTGGAGGGTCGTCGCCAGATTGTGGAAGAGCACCGAACGATTCTCGGCCGCGCTGCGGAGACCGTGCGTCTTGCTCGGCGTGCTGCGTGAACAGGTAGCGCCACACGTCCAGCGGGTCTTTGGCCACGATCGGCTGGATGTGATAAACGCGGATGAAGCCTTCCCACAAGCCCAGGATCACGACGACCGAGAGCAACACCGACCCACCGCTGCGCAGCACCCGGCGGAGCAGGGCCGCGCCCCCCACTGTCCAGGCCCCCCGGGAGTCGGCCGCGGTCACGACGATGGGCGGATCGAGCTCGGCGGACGGAGCGGTCACGACCGGCCCACGTTCTTTGGCGCCCACGGGGCCGCCGCCCGCCCGATCAACCCGATCACCAGGTACGCGGCGCCGGCCGCCAGGGTGCAAAACAGGGCGATCCCCCAAGTGCGGTCGGCGTTGAGGGCCTGCTCGGCGTCGATCATCATGATCCCGAGCCCGGCCCCCTGCTGACCGAGGAACTCGCCGACGATGGCCCCGAGGATCGCGGACGGGGCGGCGATCTGGAACCCGGAGAAGGCGCTGGGGATGGCGGCCCGCAGGCGCACCTTCGTCAACTGGGCCCACGACCCGCCGCCATACGCCCGGATCACGTCGAGCGACTGACGGTCCACCGATCGCAGTCCGACCACCACCCCGACGAGCGAGGGAAAGAAGACCAGCAGGCCCGCCAGCGCGGCCTGCGGCGCGTCGCCGTGCAGCACGAAGGTCAGGATGGGCCCGATGGCGATGATCGGGAGGCAGTAGCTCGCGATGGCGATGCGGAGCAGCGCTTTTTCGATCAGTGGCAGCTGCACGAAAGCCACGCCGAGCACCACCGCCAGCACATTGGCCACCACGTAGCCGGTCGCAGCCTCCCTCAGCGTCTGGCCCACGTTGCGGCCGTACAGGCCGGAGCTCCAGTCCGAGAAGAACCGGCTCACGACCGACGTCGGCGTGGGCACTCCCGAGCCGACGTAGTCGAACACCGTGAGGGCGAGGACCTCCCAGAGCCCGACGAGGAAGACGACACCGATCAGGCCCGGGATGGTGGCCGACACCCGCTCGCCCCGGCCCCGAGCCAGCTCGCGCCACGAGCGTGTCGGGGGCGTCGAGGGCGTGACGCCGACTGTGGTCAAAGGTCGTCCCCGCTCGGGGCAACCCCTCCCTTGCTGAACAGGAGCTCGGAGAGACGGTCTTCGATGGCGTGGAACTCGGGCGTACGCAGCAGCTCGGGGGTGCGAGGTCGGGGCAGGTCGACCGGAACGACCGCCATGATGGTCCCGGGTCGCGGGCTCATGACCGCGACGGTGTCCGCCAGGAAGACCGCCTCGGCGATGGAGTGGGTGACGAGCAACGTGGTGGTCACCCGCTCCGTCCAGATCCGCAGCAGCTCGAGGTTGAGCCGCTGCCGGGTCATCTCGTCCAGGGCCCCAAACGGCTCGTCGAGCAGCAGGATCCGCGGCTCGGTCACCAGCGCCCGGGCGATCGCGACGCGCTGGCGCATCCCGCCGGAGAGCTGGGCGGGGCGGGCCTTCTCGAATCCTTGGAGCCCGACCAGGTTGATCAGGTCCTGGACCGCGTGGTCGGGGATCCTGACCCCGCTGACCTCGAGGGGAAGATTGATGTTGGCCCGCACCGACCGCCAGGGCAGCAGCGCCGGGTCCTGGAAGGCGATCCCGAGGTGGTGATTTCCCCGGGCCACGGACGGCGCTTCGCCGTGGATCCAGGCGCTCCCGCTCGTGGGCCGCTCGAGATCCGCGAGGACCCGAAGGATGGTCGACTTCCCGCAGCCCGACGGGCCGAGGAGCGCCAGGAAGGCGCCTTGCGGCAGCGACAGGTCGACGTGGTCGACCGCGGTGATGGTGCTGCGGCCGAGGCGGAACTCCTTGGTCAACCCCTCGATTCGGATGCCGTCGACCGGGGTGGCGGTGCGGACGTCACTCCCGGGGGACGGTCTGACCACGGTGGACATGCTCGCGCGTGTCAGGCCGTGACGGGGGTTGGGACAGCCTTGAGTCCGGCGTCGGTGTAGATCTCGTCCAGCAAGGTCATGTCAAACAACTGCGACGCGGTGACCGTGGTCCCGCCGAGAGCCAGCGTCTTGACGTTGGCGGCCTGGGCGGCGTGGGGTCACGTAGAACATCCCTTGGGTCAGGGCGTCGCCGGTCGCGATCAACTTGCTCTGGGCGTAGGCCTGCAGGAGCTCCTGCTGCTGGGTCAGGCCCTGGCCTTTGGCGACCGCGAGGCTGGCGGCCAGCGCCGGGGTGGTGAGGGCGTCCTTCCAGCCCAGGATGTCACCGACCATGGCCGCCTTGACCTTCGCCCGCGAATTCTCGAGCGAATCCTTGGTCACGATGTAGGCGTTGCCGACCTCGGGATAGTTGTAGTCCGCGAGGAGGAAGGTGACGGTCTTGAACCCTTTGAGCTGCAACTCGATCGGCTCGTTGGTGATGAAGGAGAACCAGCCGTCGACCGTCCCCTGAGTCAAGGGCGTCGGGTCGAAGCTCACCGGCACCTTGTCGACCTTGCTGGGGTCGATGTTGTTGGCCTTGAGAAACGCCGCCCACACCGCGGCGTTGTCGGACTGGACGCCGATCTTCTTGCCGATCATGTCCTGCGGCGTGTGGATCGGCTTCGACGCACCCGACATGATGGCGAACGGGTTCTTCTGGTACTGGGCTCCGATAACGGCGAGGTTGAAGCCCTTCTCGATGGCCGCGGCGCTGGCGTCCAGCGACGACACCGCAATGAGCGCCCGGCCGGTCTCCACGACGGTCTCCTGCGGGGTGGCGTTCGGTCCGCCGGGAATGACGGTCGCCGACGAGAACCCCTGCTGGACCCAGTAGTTCTTCTGCAGGGCGACGTACTCGCCGCCGGTCTCGACATCTGGAATCCAGGAGCCCATGAACTGCAGTGCGCCGAGCGCCGCGGCCGCGGCCGTGGTACTCCCTCCAGCAGCGGCCCCGCCGGTCGTCGTCGGGGCGGTCGTCTTGCTGCTGGACCCGCAGGCATCCAGGAACGTCGTGCCCAATACGCCGAGCACCGCCGCGCCGCCAATCGTCTTGGTCCCGCGCTGAAGGAACATCCTGCGGCTGATCTGTTGTCCCACGTGGCCTCCTGTGCCTTGGATCGGGGTCGACGTCGCCCCCCTCTAGGGCGGCAGGCTAGAGAGGCTTTATTACGGCTTGGTTACGGGCCGGGGAAGACGCCGTTTCGGGAACACACTTTCGATCTACGCGGGTAGAGTCCCGGCCATGCTGGTCAGCCAGATCCCGGCCCTCCGCGGCTACTGGTATCCGATCGCCTACAGCGCGGAGATCGGAACGGCGCCCCATCAGGCCCGATTGTTCGGCTCGCCGTACGTCGTCTGGCGCCCCGCCACCGGGCAGCCGCCGCGCGCCGCGGTCGACCAGTGCCCCCACCGGGCCGGGCGCCTGTCGCAGGGCTGGGTGGACGAGGGATTGCTCGTCTGCCCGTACCACGGGTGGCGCTACGACACGGGTGGGGCGTGCGTGGCGATCCCCGCCCAGGATCCGGGGGTCCCGATCTCCCCCCGGGCCCGGCTCGACTGCGTCGCGGCCGCCGACCGCTACGGCCTGGTGTGGTTGCGGGTGGGCGAGGAGCGGGCGGACATCCCCCGGCTGGAGGAGTTGGACGATCCCGGCTACACGCTCATCCACGAGATGAAGGAGGTGTGGACCGCGTCGGCGCCGAGGATGATCGACAACGCCGCTCGACGTCAGCCACGTCTCGTTCGTCCACCGCGGGACGGTCGGCGACCCGGACAACCCGCGGATGTCCGACTTCCGGGTGGAGCGGGACGGCGAGCGGATCCGGTTCACCGTCACTTACACGTCGAAGGTGCAGGGTCGGCAGGTCAACAACGTGGGGATGGCCGGGGCGGTGACGAGGAGCACCGATGCCGAATTGGTCCAACCGTTCGTGTTTCGCGGCGCCCTGGTCTACGCAAACGGGCTGCGCCACGTGCTGTTCAAGACTTGCACACCGGTCGACGACCACACCACGCTCTTCTTCCAGTTCATCGGTCGCAACGACGCCCCACCGCCGGAGCGCTGGCCGGACATCATCGCGGTCGACCGCGCCGTCCAAGCGGAGGATCGCCGGTTGCTGGAAGCGATCGACTCCGACTTCCCGCTCGACATCACCGCCGAGGTGCACACCAAAGCGGACCGCATGACCGTCGAGTACCGGCGGATCCTCGCCGATCTGGCGCCCGGTCTCGTCGCCCATCCGGCGTGAGCCCCACCCCGCCACCCGACGACGACCCGGCCGCCCCAGCGGACCTGGTGATCCGCGGCGGCTTGGTTGTCGTCCCGGAGGAGCACGGCGGGATCATCGAAGGCGACGTCGTCGTACGAGATGGTGCCATCGTCTCGGTCGGGACGCCCTTCTCCGGGGCGGCCCGCCGGGTGGTGGACGCCACGAGCGGGGTGGTGCTCCCCGGCCTCGTCAACGCCCACATGCACGAATGCCTCGAGCGGGGCATCTTCGAGGACCTGCCCTTTCTGCGTTGGCTGGAGGAGTTCGCGCTCCCGAAGGACCGGGCCTACGAACCCCGTCATCAACGGGCCGCGGCCCTGCTCAACCAGCTGGAGATGATCCGCGGCGGCACCACCACGTTCATCGACATCTTTCGCCACCCGGACGAGGCCGCCAGCGTGGCCCTCACCTCGGGGCTGCGGGCCGTCATCAGCCCGCAGGTCATCGAATCCGTACCCGGCGCCGGCGAGACGCTCGACAGCAACATCGGGTTCGTGGAGCGGTGGCACGGTCGCTCGGACCGGATCCAGGCCTGGTTCGGACCGCACGCCCTCTACTCCTGCGAGGCCGACACCTTTTCCGTGATGAGCAGCCACGCGGCGCGCGCCTCGGGGTCGGCCTGCACACCCATCTGGCCGAGAGCCGCGACGAGGTCCGCACCATCTCCGAGGGCACCGGGCTGCGGCCGGCGGCGTACCTCGACCGCCTGATCGGCCCCGGCCACCCGGTCCTGGTGGCCCATGCGGTGCACCTGACCGATGCCGAGATCGAGCTGGTGGCGGCCCGCGGTTGGGCGGTGGCCCACTGTCCGACCTCGAACATGAAGCTGGGCAACGGCGTCGCCCGGGTACCGGCCCTGCTCGCGGCCGGCGTAACCGTCGGGCTCGGCACCGATTCCGTCATGACCAACAACAACCTCGACCTCTTCGAGGAGATGCGCCAGGCCGCGCTGGTGCAGAAGCTCACCCTCGAGGACGCCACCGCCATGCCCTGCAGGGCGGTCTTCGCCATGGCGACGACCGGTTCGGCCGCGGCGCTGGCGCTGGGCGACCAGATCGGCACCATCGAGGTCGGACGGCGAGCCGACGTGATCGTCGTCGGGTTGGACGCCTGCCACCTGTGGCCGCTGCTCACCGGTGAGCACAACAACGTCCTCGCCCAACTGGTGTACTCGGCGTGCGCGACCGACGTCCGCACCACCATTGTGGACGGGGAGGTACTGATGGAGAACGGAGTGGTAGCGACCATCGACCGCGACGAGGTGTCCGAACTCGTGGGCCGCGAGGCGCGGGATCTGCTCACCAAGGCCGGCGTGCTCCATGGCTGATCACCCCGGTGGCTGATCTCCTGATCACTGGGGGCACGGTCCTCACGGTGGGACCGGCGGGCGTCGTCGAGGGGTCGGTGTACGTGGTCGACGGGCGCATCGCCGAGGTGCCATCCGACCGCCGTCGGGCCGCGACCGTCATCGACGCGTCAGGGCGACTCGTCCTGCCGGGCTTCGTGCAAGCGCACGTCCATCTGTGCCAGACCCTCTTCCGGGGCTTGGCCGACGATATGGACGTGGTGCAGTGGCTCCGCGAGCGGATCTGGCCGCTCGAGCAGGCGCACGACGAGACGTCCCTGCGGGCCTCGGCCGAGCTCGGCATCGCCGAGCTCCTCCTCGGCGGCACCACCTCGGTGCTCAGCATGGAGACCACCCGACACACGCACGCCGCCTTCGAAGCGGCCGCCGCGCTCGGGATCCGGGCCCGGATCGGGCCGGCCCTGATGGATCGGCTCGAGCCCGGCACGGAGATGATCGGCATGACCACCGACGAGGCGGTGGGTGCGCTGACCGAGCTGCTGGGGCCGTGGCATGGAGCCGAGCACGGCCGGCTCGGCGTGGCGGCCTCACCGCGCGGGCCGCGAAATGCCACCCCGGAGCTGTGGGCCGCCTGCGTGGCGCTCGCCGCCGAGCACGGCCTGGTGCTGCACACCCACGTCAACGAGAACAAGGAGCAGGCGGAGCTGCTGGCCCGGGACTCCGACGGTCGCGACGTCTACGCGCTCGAGCGGTACGGCGCCCTCGGCCCCGCACTGGTCATGGCCCACGGCGTGTGGCTCGACCCCGGCGAACGGCAGCTGGTCCGGGACCGGGGCGCCCACATCTGCCACTGCCCGTCGTCCAATCTCAAGCTGGCATCGGGAGTGGCGCCCATTCCCGACTATCTCGACCTCGGTATCAACGTGGCGCTCGGGGCCGACGGCGCCCCTTGCAGCAATACGCTGTCGGCCTTGGGAGAGATGCGGCTCGCGGGGCTGCTGCACAAGCCTCGGTTCGGCCCGCGGGCCATGCCGGCCGAGCGGGTAGTGGACATGGCGACCATGGGCGGGGCTCGGGCGCTGGGCCTCGCGACCGAGATCGGCAGCGTGGAGCCGGGCAAGCGGGCGGATCTGATCGTCATCCGCCGCGACGGCGCCCACTCCCTCCCGGTGGCCGGTGGTGACCCCGCGGGAGAGGTCGTCTACGCCTGCCGGGACGAGGACGTCACCGACGTCGTCGTCGACGGCCGCCACCTGGTCGGCGCAGGCGAGCTGCTCACGGCGTCGATGTCCGCCATCGCCGCCGCGGCCGAGCGGGCCCGCCTCGCCGTGCTCAGCCGGTCCGGTCTGCTGCGGTCGCCGGGAGCGGGATCGGGTCGGTGAGCAGTCCGTCGAGGAACTTGGCGACCAGCCGGTCGCGGTCAAGCTCGGTCACGACCCGCACGAGCGGCAGATCCGAGGTCCGTTCGGTCGCTGCGAACACCCGCCGGTCCACGAGCAGCATGCCGCGGTTGCGGTCGGACCTGAGCTCCACTTCGACCGGCACCTCGATCCACGACGCCAGATCCGGGTCGACGGCCAGGATGGCGGCGCAGGGATCGTGCACGGGGCATCCCGGGCGGCCATGACGGCCAAAGTAGAAGTCCAGGTAGTGCGGCAGGATGCGCCAGGCGAACCGGCCGGCCGCGGTGTCGCTCGCCTGGATGCGATCGAGGTCGGGCTGCTCCAACCAGGTGGCCATCGTCACGTCCAATCCGACCTGGGTGACCGGCCACGGGGCGGCGAACACCAGCCGCGCCGCCTCCGGGTCGTGGGCGATGTTGGCCTCGGCGTACGGGCTGATGTTGCCCGGGTGCTTGACCGTCCCGCCCATCACCACCACGCCCGCTCACCAACGACGCCACGTCGGGGTCGAGGAGGAGCGCCAGGGCCAGGTTCGTGAAGGGACCGGTGGCCACGATGGTGCACTCGCCCGGATTGGCCCGCACCGTCTGCACCAGCTGGACGGCCGCGGGCAGGTCCACCGGAGCGCTCCCTGTGGGAGTCGGCGGCGCGAACCCTCCGAGCCCGTCGGCACCGTGCACCATGGCGCTGATGTCGACCGGCTGGGCGAGCGGTTGACGGGCCCCCACCGCGACCGGCACGCCGGGGCGGCCGCCGATGTCGAGCACCGCCAGGGCGTTGCGGGCCGCGGCATCGGCGGTGGCGTTGCCGTGCACCGAGCCGACCGCCAGGATCTCCACGTCGGGCCGGTGGGCGAGGAAGAGCGCCGCCAGCGCATCGTCAATCCCGTAGTCCCCGTCCAGAATCAGCTTGTGCGTGCTCATGCCCTGCGCTCTCTCGGTCGTCATTTTGGGAAGGCATCATGACAGGCGTGCGTCGACCCCGTGCCGTGACCCGGGTGGATGTGGCCCGGCTGGCGGGCACCTCCACCGCCGTGGTGAGCTACGTGTCGAACGGTGGGCCCCGCCCCGTCGCCGTCGCCACCCGGGCCCGGGTGCAGTCGGCGATCGACGAGCTGGGCTACCGCCCGGACCGCATCGCCAGAGCCCTGGCCGCCCGGCGCTCAGAAGCCTTGGGCCTGGTGGTGTCGGACATCACCAACCCGTTCATGAGCGACATCTCCCGGGCCATCGAGGCGGCCGCGTCCGAACGCGGCTACACGGTGTTGCTCGCCAACAGCGCGATCGATGCAGACCGGGAACGCCGCCACCTCCAGCACCTTCTCGACCGACGCGTCGACGGCCTCCTAGTGATCCCCGTCGGCCTCGACGAAGCCTCCATCGCCGAGGTCAACCACAGCGGCGTCCCAGTGACCCTCCTCGACCGGCCGGTGCCGGGACTCAACGCCACCACCATCCTGGTGGACAACGCCGGGGGGGCCTCGGACATCACGGCCCACCTGGTCGGCCATGGCCACCGCCGGGTGGCGTGCATCACCGGCCGGCCGGCCCTCCACCCGGCTGCCGAACGGGAGCGGGGCTGGGCCAACGCGGTGGCCGACGCCGGGCTGTCACCGTCGCGATGCCCGGTCATCCGGACCTTCGTCAACCGCGGCGCCGGATACGCAGCCGGCCTGCGCCTGCTCAGCCGGGCCCGGCCGCCGACTGCGGTGTTCGTCGCCAGCGACGAGCAGGCCTTCGGCGTGCTGCGCGCCGCCGCGGACCTCGGGCGGCGGGTTCCCGACGACCTGGCCGTGGCGTCCTTCGACGGCATCGCCCAGGCCGCCTATTCCGTCCCGGGACTGACGACGGCCTGCCAACCGGTGGACGACATGGGGCGGCGGGCGGTGACCTCAGTGCTCGAATCGAGCCTCGGTCGACCGACCGAGATCCTGCCGGTGCACGTCGTTCGCCGCGGCTCCTGCGGTTGCCCGGACTCGTTGGAAGGCCGCGCTCTCGAAGGCGTCCCACCCCTGGAGGTACGGGCATGAACGTCGCCACCGTCGACTACCGCCAACCAGACGCGCCACGCCGGTTCGACGAGTCCCTGCGAGAGACGGGTTTCGCGGTCCTGGTGCAGCATCCGCTCCCGCCCGACCTGGTCCGCCGGGTGCAGGACGAATGGCTGGCCTGGTTTCAGACCGACGCCAAGTACGAGTACCTGCCGGGTCCGGGCGCGCAGGACGGCTATCACCCCCAGAGCGCACCGGAGACCGCGGTCGGAGCCACCGTCCCGGACGTCAAGGAGTTCTTCCACTGGTACCCCGCGGGCCGGCGGCCGAGCGGCCTCAGCGACGCGGCCGCCGACTTGCACCGAGCCGCGACCGCGCTCGGGACGACTCTGCTCGGATGGCTGGGCGACGCGACACCTGCGGCGGTCGCGGCCCGGTACTCCATGCCCCTGCCGCAGATGATCGAGGGGTCGCGGTCGAACCCTTCTCCGCATCCTGCACTACCCGCCGCTGACGGGCGCCGAGCCCCCTGGCGCGCTGCGCGCCGCGGCGCACGAGGACATCAATCTGCTGACCGTGCTGCCCGCCGCCACCCGACCGGGCCTCCAGGTGCTGGACACCGCGGGGGCGTGGCACGACGTGCCGTGCGACCCCGGGAGCGTGGTCATCAACAGCGGGGACATGCTGGCGCTGGCGAGCGGGGGCTGGTACCCGTCGACTACCCACCGGGTGCTGCTCCCCGACGGCGATGAGGCGCGTCAGCCGCGGGTGGCGACGCCGCTGTTCCTGCACGCCGCGGACGACGTGCGGCTGGGAGGCGGCACGGCGTTCGATTTCCTCCGCGAGCGGCTGCGGCAGATCCGCGGTATCGACCTCGAGCCGTCTGCTCCCGACGGCGCCGCTGCACCCGACGGCGCCGATGCACCCGACCGCACCGATGCACCCGACGGCGCCGAATGAAAGGATGCTCCCATGCCCTGGACCGCGGCTGACGATCGCTACGCCACCATGCCCTACCGCCGCTGCGGCCGCCGCGGTCTCCGTCTGCCGGCGGTGTCGCTGGGGCTGTGGCAGAACTTCGGAGCCGAGCGGCCGCTCGAGACGTCACGGGCCATCCTGCGGCGCGCCTTCGACCTCGGCATCACCCACTTCGATCTGGCCAACAACTACGGGCCGCCCTACGGCTCCGCCGAGACCACGTTCGGCGAGGTGCTGAAGACGGACTTCAGCCCGTACCGAGACGAGCTGATCATCTCCACGAAAGCGGGCTACGACATGTGGCCCGGGCCCTACGGGGAATGGGGGTCCAGGAAGTACCTCCTCGCCAGCCTGGATCAGAGCCTGCACCGCATGGGCCTCGACTACGTCGACATCTTCTACTCCCATCGCTTCGACCCCGACACGCCGCTCGAAGAGACCATGGGCGCCCTCGACACCGCGGTTCGGCAGGGCAAGGCCCTGTACGTCGGCATCTCCTCCTACTCCGGCGCGCGCACCCGGGAAGCCGTCGGCATCCTTCGCGACCTCGGGACCCCGCTGCTCATCCACCAGCCGTCGTACTCCATGCTCAACCGGTGGATCGAAGCCGATCTGCTGGATGTCCTCGGGGAGGAGGGTGTCGGCTGCATCGTGTTCTCGCCGCTCGCCCAAGGGTTGCTGACCGACCGGTACCTCGACGGGGTGCCGGCGGGCTCGCGGGCCAGCCGGGGGCAGTCCCTCCAAGGTCGGATGCTCAGCGAGGACAACCTGGCCAAGGTGCGGGCCCTGGCGGCCATCGCCGCCCGTCGGGGCCAGGAGTTGTCCCAGATGGCCTTGGCCTGGGTGCTGCGCGATCCCCGGGTCACCTCGGCCTTGATCGGCGCCAGCAGCGTCGGCCAGCTGGAAGCCAACGTCGCCGCCGTCGCTCGCCTCGATTTCGACCCTGCCGAGCTCGCCGAGATCGACCGGTACGCCACCGAGGGCGGGATCAACCTCTGGGCGCGCTCCAGCGCCAGCTGAGCGCGTCCGGCCCGGCCCGAACGGGCGGCGAGGGCGGAGGGCGGCCGGCGCGAGGGCCACGCGGCGGCGAGGGCGAGAGGTAGGCGAGGGCGAGAGGGAGGCGGCGAGGGGGTCGGCGAGGGGGTCGGCGGCCCCGCAGTCTTTGGGCAATTCTGGGTCTTCGGGACATACGCGACACGCACTGTCGCGTACGCCCCGAAGACATCAAAAAGGCCAAAGACTTCGCCGCCAGCGGGCGGCCGCGGCGACGGGGTCGGCGAGGGGGTCGGCGGCCCCGCAGTCTTTGGGCAATTCTGCGTCTTCGGGACATACGCGACACGCACCGCGCGTACGTCCCGAAGACATCGAAAAGGCCAAAGACTTCGCCGCCGGCGGGCGGCCGCGGCGACGGGGTCGGCGAGGGGGTCGGCGGCCCCGCAGTCTTGGGCAATTCTGCGTCTTCGGGACATCCGCGACACGCACTGTCGCGTACGTCCCGAAGAAATCAAAAAGGCCAAAGACTTCGCCGCCGGCGGGCGGCCGCGGCGACGGGGTCGGCGAGGGGGTCGGCGGCCGCGCAGTCTTTGGGCAATTCTGCGTCTTCGGGACATCCGCGACACGCACTGGCGCGTACGTCCCGAAAACATCAAAAAGGCCAAAGACTTCGCCGCCGGCGGGCGGCCGGGGCGAGAGGGGGCGAGGGCGAGAGAGGGGGTCGGCGGCCCCGCAGTCTTTGGGCAATTCTGCGTCTTCGGGACATACGCGACACGCACTGTCGCGTACGTCCCGAAAACATCAAAAAGGCCAAAGACTTCGCCGCCGGCGGGCGGCCGGGGCGAGAGGGCGGCGCGGCGCCTGCCGGCCCCACCGGCCGCCGGCCCCCGCCGGCCGCCGGCCGCCGGCCACCCCCGCCGGCCGCTACCGGGCGGTGAGGGCCGCCCGCCGAGCGAACAACTCTTCGGCCGCGGCCTGACCCTCGGCCCGGATGGCGGCCGGGTCGAAGGTGGTGGGGATCCGGCCGGCGAGCAGGCGCCGGCCATCGACCCACACGTCGCGGACGTCGGATCCCCGGGCCGAGAACACCAGGTGCGCCGGCACGTTGAAGTCGCGGTCGTGCAGGAGCGGGGTGGTGTGCAGGCCGGTCAGGTCCACCACCACGACGTCGGCCTGCTTGCCGACTTCGAGGCTGCCGGTGACGGCGTCCAGGCCCAGCGTGCGGGCCCCCTCGATGGTCGCCATGGCCAGCACGTCCCATGGGTCGCCGGCGGCGGGGTCGAGCATCGACACCTTCTGGAGCAGCGAGGCGAACTTCATCTCCTCCAGCAGATCGAGATTGTTGTTCTCCTTCTCGCCGTCGCTGCCGAGCCCGACCGTCACCCCCGCGGCACGCAGGGCCGCGATCCGGGCCGGCCCCGACGCCAGCTTCATGTTGGAGCAGGGGCAGTGGGCCACCGCGGTGCCCGTCCGGGCCAGCAGCTCGATCTCGCCGTCGTCGAGCCAGACGCAGTGGGCGATGACCGTCCGCGGGCCGAGCACGCCGCGATCCCCCATGACCTCCAACGGGCGCCGGCCCCACCGCCGTTGCGACTCCTCCACCTCCCAGGTGGTCTCGGAGGAGTGGGTGTGCAGGCCGGTGTCGTACTCGGCGGCCAGCTCCACTGCCGAGGCGAAGCAGGCCGGGCTGCAGTAGAGGAGGTGCTCCAGGCCCACCCAGGCCCGCACCCGGCCGCCGGTGACCATGCCGGCCACCGAGTCCAGCAGGGCCCGGTTGGTGTCGAGGGTCTCGAAGTAGTCGTATCCCGGTTCGTCTGCGACGTAGGGCACCAGGGTGGCGCGCAGGCCCAGCGCCGCGGCCGCGGCGGCCGAGCCCTCCATGTACCGCCACATGTCCATGACCGAGGTGGTGCCCGCCAGGATGGACTCGGCGTAACACAGGCGCGAGGCCGTGGCCGCGATCTCCGGGGTCAGGGCCCGGTGGGCCGGGTCCACGTACGACTCCAGCCACTCCCACAGGGCCAGCGACTCCGCCGTTCCGCGCAACAAGCCCGAGTGCATGTGGCAGTTGTGCAGACCGGGGATGACCGCGCTGCCGGTGGCGTCCACCACCTCGGCGTTTACGGCCCGGACGTCCGCGGCCAGCTCGGCCGGCGAGCCCACCGCCACGATCCGCTCCCCGTCGATGAGCACCGCGCCGGGATCGATCGCCTCTCGGGCGCCCCGCATCGGCAGCACCACGCCCCCCGTGATGAGCACGCTCACGGGCGAGCTTCACCCATCCAGCGGGCCACGCCGGCGTGACCCGCTTGGCGCACCGCAGCCGGCGCCCCCGAGGCGTCCAGCGACCACCCGGCCACCCGGGCCAGGTCGCCGTCGTCGAGACCCAGCTGGTCGCGGCACAAGGCGTACTCCTCCAGGATCCCCGGACCGAACAGCAGCGGGTCGTCGGCGTTGATGGAGCAGTGCACTCCGGCCTCGATGAGCCGCGGCAGGGGGTGCACCTCGATGCTCGGCACGATCGGACAGGGCCACGTTGGAGCTGGGGCAGACATCGAGGCAGATGCCCTCGGCCGCCAGGCGGGCCAGCAGGGCCGGGTCCTCCACGGCCCGGATCCCGTGCATCACCCGGTGGGCGCCGCAGGCGTCGAGACAGCCGATCACGGACTCGGCGCCGGCCAGCTCGCCCCCGTGCGGCACGGACAGGAGCCCGGCGTCCCGGGCCACCGCGAAGGCCTCGGCGAACGGCTCCGGCGGGTGGCCGGCCTCGTCGTTGGCCAACCCGAAGCCCACCACGCCCTGGCCGGCGAGACCGGCCGCGACCCGAGCCAGTTCGACGGCCTCGGTCGGGTCGACGGTGCGGTCGGCGGCCACGATCAGCCCGGTGCCGACGCCGAGGACGGCGCCCGCGGTGCGCAGTTCGTCGAGGACGATACCGATGGTGTGCCGGTCCGGTCCGATGGTCTGCCGGTACCGAGGGCTGTAGAAGGCCGGCTCCAGCCACACCACGCCGTCGGCGGCTGCGTCCTCCACTACCTCGCGTACCAGCCGGCGTAGCAGGGCCTCGGAGGCGAGCAGATCGCAGGCCGCCACGTAGAGGCCGGCGAAGGCGGCGAACCCGGTGAACTCCCGGACCGGCGGCACCGCGACGCCCTGCTCGGCGGCCAACTCCTCGAGGGTCGCCGGCCGCATGGCCCCTTCGAGATGCAGATGCAGGTGGGCCTTCGGCAGGTCCGCCAGGTCACGCCCCGGCATCACTTCCGGGTCCCGGCCAGGACGTCCTCGGCGACGTCGGGCCCGGCGCCGCCGAGGGCCCCCGCCAGCGCGGCGGGGCCCTCCCGGGCCGCGGCCACCAGCTCCCGCAACCAGCGCCGGTACTCGAAGGACACCTTGTCCGCCTTGACCTGCAGCTCCTCCCGGGCGTCGAGGGGGAACTCGGGAGGGACCTGGTTGCAGACCACCGGCTCATCCTCGGCCAGCACCACCTGCTGGAAATCCAGGTAGTCGCGGTCGGACCCGTCGAGATCGTCGTTGCGGGCCACCGACCAGTAGGTGCGGCACACCCCGGGGTCCACGGGTGCCGCGGTCATCCACAAGTGGCGGCGTACCCCCGGGCGGCCGGCGATGCGAAACGCGATGTCGACGGTGAGCGGCATGGGCATGCGGTACTCGCTGGCCCCGACGAGCGCGGCCGGATCCTGGTCGACCACCGCCGGAGGCTCGAAGCCGAACCGCAACTCCCCGCCCACCCGCGCCACCGCCACCTCCGGCGGTACCGGCTGGGTGCGGCTGCCGAGCGTGCCGTCGTGCACCCAGGCGAAGTGGGCGAGGTCCACGAAGTTCTCGACCCGCCGCGGCGCGCTGGTGGGCCACCCGTACGGCGGCCCGGCGACGACTCGCATGGTCGAGTCTGCCACGGCCGGCACCGGCGGAATCACGGTCGGGCGCGCCGGGCCGGAGCCGAACCCACACCAGGCCGTGCCGCTCGCAGCCCTCGAACGCCGGCATCCGGAACCGACCGGGTATCGGCGTCTCCGGCGCGGAGGGGATCTCCACGCAGCGGCCGGCGGCGTCCCAGCGCCAGCCGTGATAGGCGCAGCGGATGGCCGCCCCGTCGACACAGCCGACCGACAACCGGGTGGATCGGTGCAGGCAGCGGTCGGGCAGGACGGCGACGGCCCCGTCGCCCAGGCGGGCCACCACCAGATCCCGCCCCAGGAGCCGGGCCGGCAGCAGCCCGCCGGCGGCGTCGAGCTCGGCGAGGGTGGCGGCCGGATGCCAAAACCACTCGAGGGCGGCGGTCAGATCATCCTGGGTGAGCGGGGCCGTCACCGTGGGGCGGGCCCGGGCCGGGCGAAACTCGGCGGGGCCGTCGCCGGCAGCCAGGCGCCGCCGCGCACGCAGCCGAACGGCACCACGGCGGCCGGCGCGTCGAGGGTCTGGAAACCGTCGGACACGGGGACCGGTGCGTCAGCGCGCCACTCCAGCACGCTGAGATCGGCGGGGCGGCCGGGCGCCAGGGACCCCAGCTCGCCGGCCCGCCCGATGGCGCCCGCGGCGTGGGTCGTCGCCACCGTGATCACCTCGCGCTGGCTCATGCCCAGCGCCAGCAACTTGGTGAGATTCTCGGCGTAGGAAAAGACCGGGCCGTCGAGGTTGAAGCGGTTGAGGTCGGTGGAAGCCGTATGCGGGAGGAAGCCCTGGTCCATCAGCCGCCGGGCCTCCGAGAACCGGAAATCGGTCGCCGAGTGGCCCATGTCGAGCACCACCCCGCGGTCGACCGCGTCGCGTAACTGGGGGACGGCCTTCCCGTCGGCGCCCACCATCCCACCGGCGCCGCGGAAGGCGTGGGTCAGGATGTCACCGGGCCGCAACGCCTCCAGCAGGGCCGACGGGGTGATGGTCGGGGTGTGGGGAAACCGCCCCAGGTGGACCATCACCGGTCGCGATCCGGCGGCCCGCTGGGCCGCCTCGAGGAACGGGCTGCGCGCCGGGTCGCCGACGTGGCAGGCCCGGACCTTGAGGCCCACGACCACGTCGGCGTGACGTTCGAGGGCGGCCGCGAGGGACTCCTCGTCGAGATTGCGGAGGTCGTTGGCGATCTCGAGCTTGTGGCAGATGAACTCCCCGGTCGCCAGGTACAGCTGGTTGGGATCCATAAACGCCAGCACCCGGGTGCGCACGGCCGGGTGGTCGATGACCGCCCGCCGGCACACGTCGAAGGTGGCCACCCCGCTGGTGCCGCCGTCGACGACGACCGGCACCCCCATGTCGACCCCGATGGCGTCCGGCTCGACGCAGAAGTCGCCCAACCCGGCCATGACGTGGGCGTGCAGGTCGATCAGGGCCGGGATGACCAGCTTGCCCTCCAGGTCGACCACCTGGGTGTCGGCGTCCGCGGTGAGGCCCCGACCGATGACCGCGATGCGCCCGTCCAGGATCAGCAGGTCGGCGGTGCACTCGTCGACCGTCGTCGGGTCGATGATGCGGCCGCCGCGCAGCAGGAGAGCGGGCACCTACGGATCCTTTTGGACCCGCCGGCCGGTAGCAAGTGAACGCTGTGTTTCGTCACCCCGAGAGGGCCGCTGTAATGGTCCGGAAATCTTGGCTTCCTAGGCTGTCGGTCGTGGATGCATTCGGCCCGCCCGCGTTCGGCCCCCGCGACCTTGACGGGCTGGCGTCCTTTTACGCCGAGTACGGTTTCGCGATCCTCCGCGGCACCCTGGACGAGCCGACGCTCGTGGCCCTCGAGGACGAGTGCCGCCACGCCCAGCAGCGCCTAGTCGCCGGCGAGCTCGACGATCGCTTCGGCACCACCGAGCTGATCGAGGGTGACGCCGGCGCCAAGGCCAGCCAGTTCGCCAACTACGTGCTGCGCATCACCATGCTGTCGCCGACGGCGGCGGCCATCTTGCAGGGCCCGGTCGTGGCCGAGGTGGTCGACCGCTGCCAAGGCCCCGGCACCTGGTCCGGTCACGACGACCGCATCGGCTTCGTGTACCAGGACGCCCGCCCGGCCGCGGAGAGCAGCTACAAGCGGATCGGATGGCACAGCGACTGGCAGTCCTCACCGCACCTGGACATGTGGCCGTCCACCGCGGTCACCGTCCACATCGACGAGACCAGCCCGGCCAACGGCTTCTTGCGGGTGGTCCCCGGCAGCCACCAGTGGGCGACCCCGGCGCCGTACGAAAACGTCAACGGGGCGGTGGTCCCGGCCGGCGCGGCCCCGTGCGGTGGCTATACCGATCGACCCCCACCGCAGCCCATGCCGCTCGGCTTCGAGAAGGTTCCGGGAGAGATCGCGCTGTACGCCGACCGGGGCGACATTTTTTTCCATGACTGCTTCCTCTGGCACTCGGCGGCGCTGGCGACCGACCCCGGCACCCGCCGGCGCCACGTCCGCGGCAGCTGGTTCGCCGGCGCCAAACCCGCTTCGTTCGGACCTGCCGACTTCGTGAAAAACGCAGCCCGCTGAACCGGCCGGCATGTACGGGCTAGACGTCGCCGTCGTCGGCGGCGGCCTGGGGGGTCTGGCCACCGCCCTGGCCCTGCGCAACGCCGGGCATCACCCCATCGTCTACGAGCAGACCCCGAAATTCCGCCCCGTGGGCGCGGGGATCTCCCTGTGGCCCAACGGGGTGAAGGTCCTCAACCTGCTGGGCCTCGGCGAGGAGTTGGCGGCCCTCGGCGGCCGGATGGACCGGATGGCGTATGCCGACGCCAGCGGCGAGCTGCTCACCGAGTTCGGCCTGGCGCCCCTCTACGACACCGTCGGGCAGCGGGCGTGGCCGGTGGCCCGGGCCGCGCTGCAGGACCTGCTGATGCAGGCGGTGGGACCGGAGCGGATCCGGTTGGGCACCCGCGCCGTGGCCGTCGACGGCGACGCCGACGCCGCCTCGGTGTGCTTCGAGGACGGCAGCCGGGTCGAAGCCGAGGTGGTGGTCGCCGCGGACGGGACCCACTCGGTGCTGCGCGATTGGGTCGTGGGTCAGCCGGTGGCCGGCACCTACGTCGGCTACGTCAACTACAACACCATCACCGCCCGAGACGACCTCGTCTGCCCACCCCACACCTGGCTCACCTGGGTCGGCAACGGGCAACGGGCCTCGGTCATGCCCGTCGGCGCCGACGGCCTGTACACCTTCTTCGACGTGCCCGCGCCCCTCGAAGCGGCCACCGACCCCGACCGGCCGCCCCCGACCGACGAGTTGCGCCAGGCCTTCGCCGCCTGGGGCCCGGCGGTGCAGCGGCTCATCGGCGGTCTCGACCCCGACCGGGTCAACCGGGTCCTGATCTACGACCTGCCCACCCTCCCCAAATGGCATCGGGGGCGGGTGGTGCTCATCGGCGACGCCGGCCACGCCATGGCGCCCGACCTCGGCCAAGGCGGCTGCCAGGCCCTCGAGGACGCCCTGGTCCTCACCCACTACCTGACGAGCACCAACCGTTCAGTGCCCGACGCCCTGGGCCGCTACCAGCAGGAGCGGCTGCCCCGGACGGCGGAGATCGTGCGGCGGGCCCGCAAGCGGGCCGCCATCACCCACGGGCTGGACCCGTCGGCGACCCAGGCCTGGTACCGGTCGCTGCGCCACGAGACCGGCGAGGGCATCATCGCCGGGTTGGTGGAGTCGGTGGCCAGCGGCCCCTGCCGTTAAAGGTCCGAGGGGTACGGGTGGGTTCGGATCCAGTGCCGGGCGATGTCGATGCGGCGGGCGAACCACACGTCCTCGTGCCCGGCCGCGTGAGCCAGGAAGCGGGCCAGGGCCGCGGTGCGTCCGGGCCGGCCCGCCAATCGGGTGTGCAGCCCGACCGACATCATCTTGGGATGGTCGGCACCCTCGGCGTAGAGCACGTCGAAGCTGTCGCGCAGGTAGGCGAAGAAGTCGTCGCCTGACCCGAACCCGGCCGGGCTGACGAAGCGCATGTCGTTGACGTCGAGGGTGTACGGGATCACCAGGTGCGGCCGCCCGGCCTCCACCGTCCAGTACGGCAGATCGTCCCCGTAGGAGTCCGAGTCGTACACGAACCCGCCCTCCTCCACCACCAGCCGCCGGGTGTTGGGACTGGACCGGCCGGTGTACCAGCCGAGGGGCCGCTGCCCGACCGCCTGCTCGATGGCCGCGATGGCCCGTCGGATGTGGTCGCGCTCGGTGTCGACGTCAACGTCCCGGTACTCGATCCACCGGTAGCCGTGGGAGCAGATCTCGTGCCCCAGTTCGGCCATGCGCCGCACCACCCCCGGGCGCGTTCGACGGCCATGCCGACCGCGAACACCGTTACCGGCACCTGATGGTGCTCGAACAGGCGCAGCAGCCTCCACACCCCGGCCCGGCTGCCGTACTCGAACATCGACTCCACGTTCGGGTGGCGCATACCGGCCCAGGGTTCGGCGCCGATGACGTCCTGGAGGGCGCTCTCCGATGCCGCGTCGCCGTGCAGGACGTTGTTCTCGCCGCCCTCCTCCCAGTTGACCACCAGGCTGACCGCCAGCCGGGCCCCACCGGGCCACTGGGGGTCGGGCGGCGTCTCGCCGTACCCCAGCAGGTCGCGGGGGTAGTCAGCGCCGGTCACGGCAGCTCGTCGTCGGCGCGGCGCAGCACGTCGAACAGGATCTCCGCCCCGAGTACCAGCGCGTCCGGGGTGGTCGATTCGGCCGCCTGATGGCTGACCCCGCCGGTGCTGGGCACGAAGATCATGCCCACCGGCCCCAGCCGGGCCAGGTGGGCGGTGTCGTGCCCGGCGCCGCTGGGCAGCTCCACGCTGCGCAGGCCCCGGGCCGCGGCGGCCGCCGCGATCATGGCCCGCAGCCGGGCGTCGGTCGTCACCGCCGGGGTGGCCGGCAAGGTCTCGAGGCTGACGTCGGTGGCCGTGGCCGCGGCAATGGCGGCCAGCCGCTCGTGCAGCTCCTTGAGGGCGGCGTCGCCGTCGCCGTCGTCGGCGGCGCGCACATCGAAGCTGAGCTCCACCTCGCCGGCGATGACGTTGCCCACATTCGGGCGCGGCTCGAGCCGGCCCACGGTCGCCACGTCGGCGGGCCCGGCCCGGGCCAGGGCCTCGACCGCCAGCACGATGTGGGCGGCCGCCACCAGCGCATCGCGGCGATGCGTCATCGGGGTGGTGCCGGCGTGGTTGGCGGCGCCCTTGACCCGGATCACGCCGCGGCGCTGGCCGGTGATGGCGGTGACCACCCCGATGGGGATGGCCGCGGTGTCGAGCACCGGCCCTTGCTCGATGTGCAACTCGACGGTGGCCGCCACCGGGCCCCGCCAGACCGCGCCGGACAGGCCGGCCGGGTCGCCGCCGGCCTGGCGCAACCGGTCGGCGAGCGTCCGGCCGTCCGGGCCGATGGCGCCCAGTTCGTCGTCGTTGAACGCCCCGACCAGGGCCCGGCTGCCGGTGAACGGCGGCGCCATCACCCCCTCCTCGTTGACGTAGGCGACGACCCGCACAGGGTGGCGTAGTCGCGTCCCGGTCTCCTCCAGGGCGGCCAGCACCTCGATCCCGGCCACCACCCCGTAGGCGCCGTCGAGGGTCCCGCCGCGGACGACCGTATCGAGGTGGCTGCCGGTCACCAGGGCCGGGCCGGGGCCGGTGCCCGGTCGTTCGGCGATCAGGCTCCCGGCCGCGTCGACCGTGACCGTCGCCCCGGCTTGGCGGGCCCAGCCCGCCACCAGCTCCGTGGCCTGCCGCTCCTCCGCCGACCAGGCCAGGCGGGTGACCGCCCCGGCGTCCGCGCCGACCTGGGCCAGATCGTCCAGCCGGCGCAGCAGACGGGCCCCATCGACGGCCGCGGTCACCACTCGGGTCGGCCGAGCAGGTAGCTCAGCCGGGTGTTGGCCGTCAGGAACCGCTGGTAGACCCGGAAGCCGCCCAGCTCGGAGATGTCGACGACCTTGTCGCCCGGCGTCAGCCGCTCCGGGCGCAGGAGCATGGCCCGGACCTCGTCGCCCTCGGCCAGCTCGACGGTCCCCAGCTCCAACTCGGCCGGCTCGGCCGGGAGCAGCTGACCGCGCAACACCGACTCCGGCATGTCGTAGAGCTCGCCGTCGATCGGGCGCCCGTCCCGCTCGACCGGCACCAGACCCGGGAACTCGTCCCGGATCACCAGAAACCGGTAGCGAGCGGCCGTCCGGGCCGGCCCGAGAAACCGCGACCCGGCGTGGCAGGCATGATCCTTCTGGCCCGCCATGGCGGTGCCGTTGAGGAACATGAGCGCCATCGGGCCGTCACTCTAAAAGGGCGGGCGGGGGCGGCCCGGATAAGCGGGGGTCTGTTCACGCGCCGTTCATCCGCGGTCGGGTCATCCGCGGTCGGGCTCGGTCGGGTGAAAGCGACGCAGGCGATCCCGGGCGATGGCGACGAGCGCGGCGCAGCCGGCCGCCAGCTCGGTCGCCCGGCTCCGCCGCAGCCGGACCATCAGCACCGGTACCAGCTCGGCGAGGGGCCGGCCGGCCACCCACTCCACGCACGGGAACCCGAACTGCTCCTCGTACTGGCGGTTGAGGGCGGCCAGCTGCTGGCTGACCCCGTCGTCGAGGACGGCCCCCGATCCCTGTTCCACGTAGGAGGTGGCGCTACGGATTCGCAGCTCGGCCGGGGCCGCGCCGAGGCGCGGGTGGGCCCGCAGGAGGGCGGTGCGTTCGGCGTCGTTCATGGTCTCGATCTCGGCCTCGGCCCCGTCGATGAGCTCGGACCAGCTGGCAAACGACCGGCCCGCCAGGCGGGGCACGAGCGGGCCGGCGTCCTCCCACAGGGGGCGCAGGGCCGCGGCCAGCTGGTCGGTGGCCAGCTGGGCCAAGTGCGGGGCCGGGACCAGCCTCCCAATCGCCGGTGGCGACCCGATCGCCGGTGGCGGCCCGATCGCCGGCGACCCGGGTGCTGGCTCAGGTGCCGAGGTAGACAACGACCGACCCGTCGGTGGCCAGCACCGGGACGTGGTAGTGGCGCTCCTCGAGCAGTTCGACAGTGGCCGCCACCTCGCCCACGAACGCCCCGCCCAGCATCCACACGATGCGGTACGACCCGGGAGCCAGCGAGGAGGCCAGGTCGTCGATCCGGCCCCGCTCGTCGGTCACGCCCCGGCCCACGCAGGCGTCGCGGTGGTCACGGACCTCCACCCGGACATCCGGGCGGGGACCACCGCGCGACGCATCCAGGATGTGGGTGGACAGACTGGGCATCCTCAGCGCACGGGCGCGGCCGGGCGGTCCGGCGCCGAGACGGGCGACGGGCTCACGACGGCTTCGTCGGGACAACCGGCCCCGCCCGCCACCAGGTCGGCCATGACCGCCCGCCAGGCCAGGCTCAGCCGGTCGGCCCGGGTGTGCAGCTCCACCGTCCGGTCCAACGGGACTGCCTCGTGGTCGTAGCGCTCCAAGATGGCCAGATCCTCGCGCAGGATCTGGTCCTCCTCGCGGAGGAAGGCCGCCAACCGGGCGGGATCGCCGTCCAGGTCGTTGCGAGCCAGGAGTTTGTAGACCCTGGTGGTACCGGCCCGCTCGGGCGTGCAGCAGAACAAGATGGCGATGGCCTGGCCGGTGTCGGGGAAGTCGAGGCGGAGGCGCACCGACAGCGAGGCGTTGCCGACCTTGCGCAGCAGTTGGCGTTCGATGCGTCCCGCCTCGCGGTACCAGGTCTCGAAGACGGTCTCGACCTGCGAGCCCAGCCGCGTCACGCCCTGATCCCGGACTTCGGCCGCAGCCGGCACGCCGAAGCTGGCGGCGTGGACGAACGGAAAATGGGCGGCGTCCAGGAAGTTATCCACCAACTGGGCCGCGCCGGCGGGGGTGCGGACGATCTCGCTAATCCCGGTGACGAACTTCGCCTGGGACCACTCGGGGAACGGGAGCCGGTCCGAGACCGGCGCCTCGGGGGCCAACCAGATCAGGCCGTACCGCTCGTCGATACCCCACGGCACGTCCACCGCGGCCCGGGCCGGTGGGGCGATGTCGCCCTGGGCCGGTATGGCGCTGCAGCGGCCGTCGCGGGCGAACCGCCAGCCGTGATAGCCGCATTCCAGCTCGCCGTCGCGCACCCGGCCGGCCGACAACGGCGCCAACCGGTGCGGGCAGCGGTCCGCCCAGGCGGCCACCGCCTCCCCATCCGGCCGGGCCAGGCACCAGGGCTGACCGAGGAGCCACACCTGGAGGGGTTCGGTGCCGACCTCGGCGCTGGTGGCCACCACGTGCCACGCCCTGCGCAGCGCAGCCGTGGTGTTATCCAGGACCAGGCCGGTGATGGCGCGCACCCGGCCATTCTCACCAGCGTCTCCGCCGGGTGTGTTTCGCCCGTATGAAAAGTGGGCGGGCCGGCTGGTGGCTCCCCCGCCGGCCCCGGACCGCCCGCCGCAACCCGTATAGCCTCCATGCCACCGTGCAGTTGACTCCCCACGAGCGAGACAAGCTGCTGTTGAGCGTGGCCGCCATGGTCGCCAGGGACCGGCGGGCCCGAGGCGTCCAGCTCAACCATCCCGAGGCGGTGGCGCTCATCTCCAGCTTCGTGCTCGAGGGGGCGCGCGACGGGCGGACGGTCGCCGAGCTGATGACGGACGCCCGCACCGTGCTGCACCGGACCGAGGTGATGGACGGCGTCCCGGAGATGCTCGCCGAGGTCCAGGTCGAGGCCACCTTCCCCGACGGCACCAAACTGGTGACCGTGCATCAGCCGATCCCGTGATCCCCGGCGAGGTGCATCCCGTCGACGGCGTCATCGTCCTCAACGAGGGCCGCCCCCTCGTCACCGTCACCGTGCGCAATACCGGGGACCGTCCCATCCAGGTGGGATCGCACTTCCATTTCGCCGAGACCAACCCGGCCCTGGCCTTCGACCGCGACGCGGCCCGGGGCCGGCGCCTGGCCGTCCCGGCCGGGACCAGCGTCCGCTTCGAACCCGGCATCGAACGCGCCGTGGACCTGGTGCCCTACGGCGGCCGGCGGATCGCCGCCGGCTTCCGGGGCCAGATCGGCGGGGCGATCGATGGGTGAGCGGCGGCGCTCGGGCGCCACTCACCGACGGCCTCGGTCATGACCGAGATCGAGCGGTCCCGCTACGCCGCCCTGTACGGGCCGACCGTCGGTGACCGGGTCCGGTTGGCCGACACCGACCTCATGATCGAGATCACCGAAGACCGCTGCGGCGGACCGGGCCGGGCGGGCGACGAGGCCATCTTCGGCGGCGGCAAGGTCATCCGGGAGTCCATGGGCCAGGGGCGGGCGACCAGAGCCCAGGGGGCGGCCGACCTGGTGATCACCGGCGCGGTGGTGCTGGACCACTGGGGGGTCGTCAAGGGCGACGTGGGCGTGCGCGACGGGCTGATCGTCGCCGTCGGCAAGGCCGGTAACCCCGATGTCATGGACGGCGTCACCCCGGGCCTGGAGATCGGACCGTCGACCGAGATCATCGCCGGCAACGGCCGCATCCTGACGGCCGGCGCCATCGACTGCCACGTCCATCTGATCTGCCCTCAGGTCCTGGAGGAGGGACTGGCCACCGGGGTGACGACCGTGATCGGCGGCGGCACCGGACCAGCCGAGGGCACCCGGGCCACCACCGTCACCCCCGGGGCCTGGTGGTTGGGCCGCATGCTGACCGCCCTCGACGAGTGGCCGGTCAACGTGGTCCTGCTCGGCAAGGGCAACACCGTCTCGGCCGAGGGGATGTGGGAGCAACTGCGCGCCGGCGCCGGAGGCTTCAAATTGCACGAGGACTGGGGGACGACCCCGGCCGCCATCGACGCCTGCCTCCGGGTGTGCGACGCCTCCGGCGTGCAGGCCGCCATCCACACCGACACCCTCAACGAGGCCGGCTTCGTGGAGTCCACCCTCGCCGCCATCGGCGGCCGGGTGATCCACGCCTACCACACCGAGGGAGCCGGCGGCGGCCACGCCCCCGACATCATCCGGGTGGCGGCCGAAGCCAACGTGCTGCCGTCGTCCACCAATCCCACCCGGCCCCACACCATCAACACCATCGAGGAGCACCTCGACATGCTGATGGTCTGCCACCACCTCAACCCGTCGGTGCCGGAGGACCTGGCCTTCGCCGAGAGCCGCATCCGCCCCTCGACGATCGCCGCGGAAGACCTGCTCCACGACCTCGGGGCCATCTCCATGATCGGCTCGGACTCGCAAGCCATGGGCCGCGCCGGCGAAGTGGTGCTGCGGACCTGGCAGACCGCGCACGTCGGGAAACGCCGGTGGGGGGCACTGCCCGGTGACGGCCAGGCGGACAACGAGCGAGCCCGCCGCTACGTCGCCAAGTACACCATCTGCCCGGCGGTGGCCCACGGGCTGGCGGCCCAGATCGGCTCGGTCGAACCGGGCAAGCTGGCCGACCTGGTCCTCTACGAACCCGCCTTCTTCGGGGTCCGCCCCACCCTGGTGCTCAAGGGCGGGGTGATCGCCTACGCCCAGATGGGCGACGCCAACGCGTCGATCCCGACCCCGCAGCCGGTCTGGTCGCGGCCCATGTTCGGCGCCGCCGGCGCGGTGGCCGCGGCTTCCTCGCTCGCCTTCGTGGCGCCGGCCGCCATCGAGGCCGGACTGCCCGATCGGTTGGGCGTGCGGCGGCGACTGGTCCCGGTGGCGGACACCCGGCACCTGACCAAGGACGACCTGCCCGCCAACACCGCCCGGCCCGACATCCAGGTCGACCCGGACAGCTTCCAGGTCCGCGTCGACGGCGAGGTCGTCACCGAAGAGCCCGCCGTCGAGCTGCCGATGGCGCAGCGGTACTTCCTCTTCTGATGCCGACCGCTCCTGGCCGCCCGGCCGCGGCGCTGCTCCTCCTCGCCGACGGGCGGCTGCCCACCGGGAGCCACGCCCACTCGGGCGGGCTGGAGGCCGCGGTCCAGGCCGGCCGGGTCCGCCACGCGGGCGACCTGGCGAGCTGGCTGGCGGGTCGGCTGGCCACTGTCGGACGCGTCGACGCCGCGTTCGCGGCGGCGGCGTGGGCCGCGGCCGGCTCGCGTGCCGCCGGAACCGACTCCCCCTGGGCCGTCCTGGACGCCGAGCTGGCCGCCCGGGTGGCCCCCCCGACCTGGCGGGCCGCCAGCCGGGCGCAGGGCCGGGGCCTGGTGCGCGCCGCCCGGCGCTGCTGGCCGTCGCCGGCGCTCGACGCCCTGGCGGCCGCGCTCCCGCAGGGCGCCCCCTGGCCGCTGGCCCTCGGCGTGGCGGGCCGGGCCGCGGGCCTGGGCCCGGGAGACGTCACCCTGGCCGCCGGCGCCGCCGCGGTCCAGGGCCCGGCCTGGGCCGCCACCCGGCTCCTGGGCCTCGACCCGTATGCCGTCGCCGCCTGCCTGGCCGACCTCGGGGCCGCCATCGACGCCGAGGCCGAGGCCGCCCGCCGCTGGGCGGACCCCGGCCTCGACCCCCGGACCCTGCCGGCGGCAGCCGCGCCCTGGCTGGATATCGGCGCCGCCGACCACGCCACCTGGGAGGTGCGTCTCTTTGCGTCCTGACCCGCACCTCCATGCGCCCGCGGGTAGCGACGCGCCGCCGGCGGCCGCGGCCGGCCCGCTGCGCATCGGCGTCGGCGGACCGGTCGGCAGCGGCAAGACTGCGCTCCTGGCGGCCTTGTGCCGGGGGCTCTCCCCCGAGCTCTCCGTGGCCGCCGTCACCAACGACATCTACACCACCGAGGACGCCCGCCTGTTGCGCCAGGCGGCCGTGCTGCCCGACGAACGGATCGTCGCGGTGGAAACCGGCTGCTGCCCGCACACCGCGATCCGCGACGACATCACCGCCAACCTCGACGCGGTCGAGCACCTCGAAGCCCGCTTCCCCGACCTGGATCTGGTCCTGGTGGAATCCGGCGGCGACAACCTGACCGCCACCTTCAGCTACGGCCTGATCCACCGACAGATCTTCGTGATCGACGTGGCCGGAGGCGACAAGGTGCCCCGCAAGGGCGGTCCCGGTATCACCGCGTCCGATCTGCTCGTCATCAACAAGACCGACCTGGCCCCCTACGTCGGCGCGGACCTGGTGACCATGGCCCGGGACGCGGCGGCCAAGCGGAGCGACCGACCGGTGGTGCTGATCAGCCTGGTCGGCGACCCGGTGGCCACCCCGATCGCGGCGTGGGTCCGCGGGCAACTGGCATGCAGGCGCACGCCGAGCTGACCGTCGGGCCGCCCGGCCGCCCCGGCCGGGGCTACCGGGTCGAGCGGATGGTCCAGGCCGCCCCCGTGGGGTGGCGCCTCACCCCCGATGCCGTCTACCTCATCGGGACGTCCGGCGGCCCCGTCGGCGACGACCGCATCCGGGTCGACGTGGACGTCCGACCCGGAGCGACCCTCACCGTCCGCTCGACGGCCGCCATGGTGGTCTGGCGGGGTTGGGGGACCACCCACGACATCCGGGTCCGCATCGGCGCCGGGGCCAGCCTCGACTGGCGACCCGAACCGACGGTTACCACCGGCGGGTGCGACCACCGGCAGACGGTCACCCTGCAGCTCGAGGGCACCGCCACCGTCCGCTGGCGCGAGGTGCTGGTGCTGGGGCGGGAAAAAGAGCCGACGGGCGCGCTGGTCACCGCCCTCTCGGCCGACATTGACGGGGTGCCCGTCGTGCGCCACAGCCTGGCGGTGGGGGCGGGGGCTCCCGGCTGGGACGGGCCCGCGGTCGTCGGCCCGGCCCGGGTCGTCGGGTTGGAGCTGCTCGCCGGGGCGCCACTGCCGCGCCTGCCGGCCGGCGCCGGCCCCGGCTGGGCCCGCCATCCCCTCGAGGCCCCGGCCAGCCTGACGGTGGCCGCGGGCGCCACCACGACCGAGGTCGACGCCGCCCTGGCCGCCGCGACGGGGATCACCGCCGGGTGGCCGCCGCCAGCTGGTCGACCAGCCCCTGCCGGCGTTCGATGAAGGCCAGGACCTCGTCCTCGGCCCGGTCGGGCAACCCCATCGCCACTTCGGTGACCCCGGCCTCGGCCCAGGCCGCCACCGTCTCGACGTCGGGCTTGGCGGCCAGCACCACCACCTCCGGCTCGCCCGGGCGGCCCGCGTCGTGCCACATGCGGCGCAAAAGGGTGGCCGCGGGCCCGACGTCCACCTCGTAGGGCGTGGTGATCCACCCATCGGCGGCCCGGACGATCCAGGCGAAGTTCTTCTCGGTGCCCCGCGCCCCCAACAACACGGGCGGCCTCGGCTGCTGCACCGGTTTGGGCCAGGCCCAGCTGGGCCCAAACTGGACGAACTCCCCGTCGTAGGAAGCGGTCTCCTCGCTCCACAGCGCGGTCATGGCTTCCAGGTACTCCCGCAGCATCGTCCGCCGCCGGCCGGGCGGGACGCCGTGGTCGGCCATCTCCTCCAGGTTCCACCCGAAACCGGCGCCCAGCACCACCCGCCCGCCGGACAGGAAGTCCAGGGTGGCGATGGTCTTGGCCAAGCTGATGGGGTCGTGCTCGGACGGCAAGGCCACCGCCGTGCCCAGCCGGATCCGCGACGTGACCGTCGCCGCGGACGCCAGCGCCACCCACGGGTCGAGGGTCCGCAGGTACCGGTCGTCGGGGAGGCTGGCGTCGCCCGTCACCGGGTGCGCGGTGTCGCGGCTGACGGGGATGTGGGTGTGCTCGGGGACGTAGAAGGAGTGGAAGCCGTGCTCCTCGGCGGCGCGGGCGGCTCGCGCCGGCCGGATCCCCCGGTCGCTGCTGAACAGCACCATCCCGAACTTCACGGGCGTGGTCCCGAGCCGCCGACGCCGTCCAGCCACGCCGCGCCTTCCGGCGGTAGCGTGCCCAGCTCCCGGGCCCGCTTCCCCCACGCCTGGACCATGGCCAGGAAGTTCATGGGGTTGTACACGTCCTCCTCGTGGGCGAACCGGTTGTCGCCGGCGTAGTGGAGGACCGTGAGGTTGGATGCCTCGTGGATGCTGCCGTCGCCCGGGTCGGCCATGCGGTTGATGATGTCGGCGACGATCCAGCCCCGCTCCTCGTCGATGACGTGCCACTTGACCGGGAACGCGGGCATGGCGCTGCCGGGGAACGTGCTCATCGTGCGGGTGATCCAGGACCTGATCGCGTCCCGGCCCGCAAACTGGCCGTAGGCGTGCTCGGTGTAGGTGGCGTCGTCCACGAAGAGATCGGCGAAGATGCTCCAGTCGTCGGCCGCGGTGGCCCGGCGCACCTCGCTCTGGTAGTGCTCGAAGGCGGCTTCCAACTCGGCCCGGCTCCACTTGCCCACGGCGGTCCCCCTGGTAGCGATGGATCTGGCTGCGGCGGTCGGCCCGACGATAGCAGCGAATAAGAACGCGTTCTCGTTCGCGGGGTCGTGACGCCGGCGGGGGCCGGGGCGTTACGGGACTTGACCTACCGGCGGGACTGTCGGGCGGGTGACGACCCGCACCACCTGGGTCCCGAACACGATCCCGGTCTCGGACCACTTGGCGACCAGCGCCGCGCTGGCGTCATCGAGGGTGGCCACCTGGTACAGGTCGAGCACCACCGGGCCATCGGCGCCGACGAGGCGCGCCGCGTTGGCGATGTCGGCCAGCAGCGCCACGTCCACGCAGCCCGAAGCCGCAATCACCGTGCAGTCCTGCTCCCGTTGGACCGAGATCACGACCTTGGCGTCAGTCAGCATCGCCAGCCTGCCACGGGACGAGGGTCGGGGGTACGGGCACCGGTCACAGCCATACCCGCAACGCCGCCGTCCTAACGCAGATCAGCGCCGGCTGGTGCGCCAAGGCGTTAGGCGGCAGCCGGTGGAGGGTACGAGTCGCGGTGAGTCCAACCCAGAGGAGCCGCCCCGTGTCCGACATCGGGATGTTTCTGTCGAGCGAGGAGCATGGCCCGCAGTCGCTCTTCCGGCAGGCGCAGGCGGCCGAGGAGGCCGGCTTCCGGTCCGTCCTCATTTCCGATCATTTCCATCCCTGGATCGAGCGACAGGGTGAGAGCCCCTTCGTGTGGAGCGTGATCGGCGCCATCGCCGCCACCACCCGCCTCAAGGTGACCACCGGTGTGACGTGTCCGACCGTCCGAATCCATCCCGCCATCGTCGCTCAGGCGGCGGCCACGTCCCAACTGCTCCTCGACGGGCGGTTCGTCCTCGGAGTGGGCACGGGCGAAGCCCTCAACGAGCACATTCTCGGGCAGCCCTGGCCACCGGCCGCAACCCGCCTGGAGATGCTCGAGGAAGCGGTAGGCGTGATGCGCGAGTTGTGGTCCGGGGGACTGGTCAACTATCACGGGCGCTACTACCAGGTGGACAACGCCCGGCTGTACTCGTGTCCCGATACCGCCCCACCGGTCGTGATCTCCGCCTTCGGGCCGAAGGCCCTGGCGGTCGCGGCCCGGATCGGGGATGGTTTCATCACCACCCGGCCCGATGGGGAAGCGGTCCGCGGCTATCGCGACCGCGGCGGGCAGGGTGCGAAGTTGGGGGCGCTCAAGGTCTGCTGGCACCAGGATGAGCGACAGGCTCGCCGCCTGGCGCACACGGTGTGGCCGACGGAAGGCCTCCCGGGCCAGCTCAACCAGGAGCTTCCCATGCCGGCGCACTTCGAGCAGGCGGTGTCGCTGGTGACCGAAGACATGGTCGCGGACCTGGTGTCGTGCGGACCTGACCCGGAACGTCACCTCCAGGCCATCCTGGCCTACCGCGAGGCCGGCTTCGACGAGATCTACCTCAACCAGATCGGTCCGGACCAGGCCGGCTTCCTCGAGTTCTTCAACAAGGAGCTACGACCGCGACTCGAACGCTGACCCGACGATGAGCCAAATCAATGGGACCCGCGGACCTGACGCCCCGGCCGATTCCGGGCGACACGAATCGGAGGCCCAGCGGACCGATCGCAACATGGCCGAACTGCTGCAGGAGCTTCGGGTCGCGGGCCTCGGCGTCCAAGTGCTGTTCGGGTTTCTCCTGTCCCTGCCGTTTACCGCCCGGTTCACCTCGTTGAACGGATCCCAGCGCGCCCTGTACGTCACCAGCCTGTTGCTGGCCGCGCTGTCCACCGCGTTGCTGTGTGCTCCGGTGGCCTATCACCGCCTCGTCTTCCGCCGGCACCAGAAGGAGCGGGTGTTGCGATCGGCCAACGTGCTGGCCCTGCTCGGGTTGGGGACGGTCGCCATCGCCATCTCCTGCGCGGTCGCGCTGGCCCTGACCGTCGTCGAAGGCGGCGTGGCGGTCCCGGTCATCGTGGCCGTGACGGCCGCCACCTTCGCCGGACTGTGGTTTGCCCTGCCCCTCACCAGCCGCTTGGAGAGCAGCCCTGCCGCCCAACCGAGCCCCGAGCCGGGTGGGACGACGGCCGCTACGGAGCGACGAGCGCGTCCGTGAGCGGGTCGATCCCGGCCAGGTTGGCGGCCAGGGCGGGGCTCAGATGGTGGCGATCGGCAAGGGTGGCGGGCGACACATAGGAGATCAAGGTGTCGTCTCCCTCGGCCCACACCAGCACTTTGAGCGGCAGGTCGACCGCCGCCAACGGTACGGCCTGCATCACCGGCGTACCGGATCGCGGGCTACCGAAGATCACCAGCGTGGTGGGGCGCAACTCGAGTCCGGCCAACTGGGCTTCGGCCCGCTGGTCGATGACGGCGAAGACCTTCATACCCCTCGACGACACCAGGTCGACAAAGCGCGACACCGTCTCGTCGACGGGGCGGGGGCTGACTTTGGTCGTGATCCCGGGCGCATCGGACATTACCCATCTCCTTTGCTCACGCTCATGGGGCCGGTGGCTGGCGCCACGGGCCCCGGTCACCGCGGACCACCGCCGCGGTCCCCAAGGTGACGGCGGCCAGGACGGCGGTCACCAGCACCAAGTCGGCCGTGGCCCCGTTGTGGAGGACGAGTTCGGCGCCGGCCACCGCGCCTCCGAGCATGGCCGCCACGGCCGCCAAGCGGCGCCGCAACGGCGGTTTGCGCCAGCCACCGCCGCGGACGTCCGCGGCAATCCCGGTCAGGGTCATGGTCAACACGGTCGTGGTCAGGTCCGGCACGCCGAGGCGGCGTACCGAGGCGTTCTGGATGCCCATGGCGGTGGCGAGCAGGATGGAGAGGCTGTAGCGCCCACCGGCGGCCGCCAAGCTGGTGCCCGACGCCGCCACCGCCAGCGCCACCACGGACAGCGCCACTTCCACGGTGGCGGCCGCCAGCAGCAGCACCGCCCGGTCGGCGTGGAATCGGGTGGCCAGCCAGCCGCCACCGGCGGCCCCCACCAGGAAGCCGGCGAGGGCGACCACGGACGAGCCCAGCGCGAAACCGGGGGCGCCGACGATGGCGAAGCCGGCGAAGACGACGTTCCCGGTCATGTTGGCCACGAACACCCGGCCCAGGCGCAGGATGCTCACCGCGTCGATGGCGCCGGCGACGACGGTCAGGGCCAACAGCAAGGCCGGCAGCGGACCGTGCTTGGCGTCCCACCAGACCGAGTCGCGCCATCGCCCGGCCGGGAGAGCGGTCGCCGCGGCTGGCTGCGGGCTCGGTGCGGTCATGGCGCCGGGCGGCGGAGTCGCGCCGGGCCGGCCCGGAAGGCCGCGTCGAGGGTTTCGGCCGGAAGGGCGGTGAGGGCGACGGGTCCGTGCGGCGGGGCCTCCGGCCCACCCAACCCCCGTTGCCACCATCCCACGTCGTGCCAGGTCTCGAACTTCCAACCCACCGCTCGGTACACCCCGACCGGGGCAAAGCCCAGTCCTTCGTGCAAGGCGACGCTGGCGGCATTGGGCAGGCTGATCCCAGCCATGGCCTGCCGGTAACCCTGGGCGGCCAGTACCTGCAACAAGGCGGTGTACAGCGCCGCCCCGACGCCCCGGCCTCGTGCCGTCGGGGCGAGGTAGATACTGGTCTCCACCGACCAGTCGTACGCCGGCCGGCCGGAGAAACGGCCGGCGTAGGCGTATCCCTGCACTCCGGTCTCGTCCTCGATCACCAGCCACGGATGGGCCGGTTGGCGGGTGGTGATGCGCGCGCCCATCTCGGCCACCGAGGGCACTTCCAGCTCGAACGACGTGGCGGACGACTCGATCACCGGGGCGTAGATGGCGCGGACGACGGCCGCGTCGGTCTCGGCAGCGACGCGGATCTGCACCTGCCCATGTTGGCGCGCCTTACGGCGCGCTGTCGATGGGACTTCCGAACAGGTGCCGGCATCGGTCCAAACCGGCGATCTCGGTCGGAGGGAACGTGGCCCGTCGAGCCGTCCATTCCGCCCGGGTGATCTCGAAGTGGATCATCTCCCGGGGCTGACGGCGCGGCGCCTCGCGACTCCGCCCGTTCTCGCGGTAGCCGATCGACCGCGACACTGAGAGCGACGCCAGGTTGTCGACAAAGGCTCCCGAGCGGGCCACCTCGGCGCCCAGTCCCTCGAAGGCCAACTGCAGCACGGCGGCGCGCATCTCCTGGCCCAGCCCCCGACCTTGGACCGACCGGGTGAGCCAGGAACCGGTCGCCACCTCGCGCAGGACGGCGAACTGCGTGGCGAACAGCTCCTGGATCCCGACCGGCTGCCCGGCGAGAAACACCGCGAACGGTAGGTGCCATTCGTCGACGGCCCAGCCCGCCCGTTGCCCCCACCAGAACTGGGCGGCCCTACGGCGTCGCTCCTCAGGTTCGACATCCGTCCACGGGACGGAGAAGGGCATCACGTCGGCGTCGTGGATGCCGGCGTCTACCGCGTCGAGGAGCCCGGCGAAGTCGTCATCGGTGGGAGTTCGGAGGGTCAGCCGCGGCGTCGACAAGGTGAGATCGAAGAGCGGCCAGAACGGCGACGGCATCACTCCATCATTGACCGGCGAGGTCCGGGTCGCCCGGTGATTTCGCAGCCCGTAGGCTGACGGCCTCGGAAAGGGAAGGGGAACTCACATGGACGACCTGGCGGCGCGGGTGCAGCAACTCGAGGACATGGCAGCCATCCATCAGGTCTTCATCGACTACGGCGCCCACCTCGACGCCCAGGATTTCGAGGCCTACGCCAGCCTGTTCGCCGAGGATGCGGAGGTACTGCTCGGGCCCATGGGTCGGGCGAAGGGCCGGGACGACATCAAGGCCTTCATGGCGCGAGCCGCCGGCGGCACCCCGGGCGATTCCTTTCACCTGATCAGCAGCCCCATGGTCACCCTCGACGGCGACACGGCGACAGCCACGGTGATGTGGACCGTCATCAACCGCGACCCGTCGGGTCACCCCCGGCTCGGGATGATCGGCCACCACCGTGACCAACTGGTGCGCGTGGACGGACGCTGGCTGTTTCAGCGCCGAGCCGGCTACGTGGACATCCCGTCGAAGATGCCCCAGCGGGAGTCGTAGGGGACCGTCAGTCGACGATGCGCAACAGCATCGAGGCGCTGGTGACGGCCCGGTCCTCGTTGCCCTCGTCGTTGAGGGTGAGGCGGACGCCGACGCGGCCGGCGCTGCCGCGAAAGGCCTCGGCGGTGGCGCGGAACGGGCCCACTTTGCCCCGCGCCGCGAACTGGCAGTGGTAGCTCTCCGCCTGCAGGCGGTCAGTGCCGGCGAGGGCTGACGCAGCCTCGATGGCCGCCGTCTCGAGCACGATGTGCTGCGGTCCCAGGTGGAGGGCGGCGTCCGGTGAGGCCATCTCCAGGCTGAGCGGGGGCAGCCGCCAGACCCCGTCGGGGCTGCGAGCGGCGCCGAACACCTGATGCAGGGGTGGCAGGTCCGGGGAGTCCTCGATGGCGATCGGCGGGTTGTCGACCTTCTGGTAGTGGCCGGGCGTCCCGCCGATGGAGACCCCCATCCCCTCGGAGATCGCCACCACCCGGGCCGGGTCGGCGTCGTCGACGATCAGGGTCCGGCTGAAGCCCATCTGCCGGCCGAGCCGGACGGTCTCGGGGAATGACCGCAACTTCTGCACGCCGCGGGCGTCGTCGAGAATCTGCATGGAGGCGATGACCGGGTTGGGCACGTACTCGTCGTCGGCCATGCCACCCGATTCCGGAGCGAAGATGCACAGCGGGGCCACCAGGATGCCGCCGAGGGCGTTGCGCATGTCGTGACGCAACGCCATGCCCTCGGCGCCTTCGTTGGTGTCGAGCCCGGCGCTCACTCGGCCCAGGTACCGGTAGCTGAGCAGGCTGGTCCACTTCTTCTCGAAGACGGTCCAGTACTCCTCGGCGGACACCGTGCGGATGTCGATCGGCTGCTCGGATGTGGTCACCAGTCCTCCCCCGCGGGCACTGTAGCGCCGGCGACCGCGGGGCCACGCCGGCCGGGCTCGTGAAATTGAAGCCATGACCGTTGACACCCGGCCCCAGATCGAGGTTCCGGTACCGGCCTTCCTGTTTGACCTGGACGGGACCTTGGTGGACTCCGTCTACCAGCACGTGATCGCCTGGCAGGAGGCGCTGGCGGAGTGCGGTGTGCCGCTCTCGGTCTGGCGGATCCACCGCCGGATCGGGATGAGCGGGGGCCTGTTCCTCAACGCCTTACAACGCGAGACCGGTGTCGAGCTCGGCGCCGACACCCTCGAACGGCTGTCGTCGTTGCACGCCGAGTACTACCTGCGCCGCGCCGACGGGGTGGTACCACTCCCGGGGGCCATCGATCTCCTCGGCTATCTGTACGACCACGAAGTGCCCTTCGGCATCGCCACCAGCGGGTCGCACCGGACGGCGTCGTCGGCGTTCGAGTTGTTGGGGCTACCCGCCGGCACGGTCGTGGTGACGCGCGACCTGGTGGAGCGGGCCAAACCCGACCCGCACCTGTTCCTGGCGGCGGCCAAGCTGTTGCACGTCGATCCCCGCCACAGCTTCGTCGTCGGCGACAGTGTCTGGGACCTGCTGGCGGCTCAACGGGCCGGCTCGCTCGGCGTCGGCCTGCTGTCTGGCGGTTACGGGCGGGCCGAGCTGCAGGGAGCCGGGGCCTACCGGGTCTACGCCGATCCGGCGGACATGCTCGACCATTTGGAGGAAGTCGGCGTCCGTCCCGCCAGCTAGGCGCACCTACCCGTCGCCGGTGGAGGCGGCGGCCCCGACCAGGACTCGCTCGGCGAGGTCGTGCTCGAGCCGCTTCCCTTCGATGTCGGGGTCGGGGATGTACTTCTCGAACCACGGCGGGTGGTACCAGAGCTTGGACCGGACGATGGCCATGACGGCCGGTACCAGCGTGAGGCGCACGACGAAGGCGTCGAGGAAGACGCCGGCGGCGAAGCTGAAGCCGATGGCCTTGATGGTCGGATCGTGGCTGAACATGAAGGCCACGAAGATGGAGAACATGATCAGCGCGGCCGCGGTCACCACCCGGACGGACACCCCGGTGCCGCGTTCCACGGCGCGGCGGGCGTCGCCGTTTTTGGTGTACTCCTCCTTGATGCGCGACACGACGAACACTTCGTAGTCGCTGGACAGCCCGAAGATGATGGCCAGCATGATGATGGGCAGGAAGCTGATCGTCTCCGACGGCGTGATGCCGAAGAGCTGCCGGCCCCAACCCCACTGGAACATGGCCACCTGGGCGCCGAGGGCCGCGGCCATCGAGAGGAGGAAGCCCAGGATCGACTTGATCGGCACCAGGATGGTCCGGAAGGCGAACGTCAGCAGGATGAACGCCAGCCCGACGACGACGATGAGGAAGATCGGCAGGGCGGTGGACAGCTTGGCTGACACGTCGATGTTGGACGCCGTGGTCCCGCCAACGAGGATGTGCGCGCCGGTCTGACCTTCGATGGCGGCCCGATCGTGGCGCAGGGTGTGCACCAGCTGCGCGGTGGCCGAGTCATTGGGCCCCGACTTGGGAGTCAATTTGATCAGCGAGATGCCGTTCTGGGCGGCGACAGGGGTTACCTGCGCCACGTCGGGCAGCTTGGCGAGGGTCCCGGCGATCTGCTGGGTGACCGCAGGGCTGTTGACGTTCTCCGCCACGATCAACAGGGGACCGTTGAAGCCGGCGCCAAAGGCCTGGGTGGTGAGGTCGTAGGCCTGGCGCTCAGTGGTGCTCTTAGCCTGCGAAGCCGCGCCGGGCAGGCCCAAGTGGGTCTTGGTGGCCGGAATCGCCAGCACCCCGAGCACGGCGACGCCGGCGATCAGGACGGCGATCCGGTTGCGCACGACGAACCGGGCCCAGCCGGCGCCGGTCGTTCCGTCGGGTTCGGCAGCCGACCGCCGGGCCACCCGCTCGGCGCGAGCGCCCAGGATCGGCAGCCCGGTGAACCTGGCCACCTGGGTGCCGGCGAAGCCCAGCATCGCCGGCACCAGGGTCAGGGCGATCAGCAGGGCGACCGCGACCGAAGCCGCGGCGGCCAGACCCATGACGGTGAGGAACGGGATGCCGACGACGCTCAGGCCGCACAGGGCGATCATCACGGTGAGGGCGGCGAAGACGACCGAGCTACCGGCCGTGCCCATGGCCAAGGGCACCGACTCCTCCGGAGTCATGCCGTTGAGGAGGTTGGTGCGATGTCGCGACAGGATGAACAGGCCGTAGTCGATGCCACACGAAAGGCCGAGCATCAGCGCCACCGTCGTCGACGCGGACGCAATCGTCAGGACGGACGCCAGCGCGGTGATGCCCATCAGGGTGGTGACCACACCGATGATGGCACCGAGGATGGGCATGCCCGCGGCCGCGAAGGCGCCGAAGGTGACCATCAGGATCAAGAAGGCGATGATCAACCCGACCAGCTCGGGGGTCTCGTTGATCGCCTGACGCCAACCCGGATAGACGCTGCCGTTGTAGACGACCTGCACGCCATCGGCCTGCACCGGTTGCATGGCGTTCTTGACCGCCTGCAGGTTGGCGTCTTTGACGTCAGTGGGCTTCGCCGACCACTGCACCTGACCGAGCGCGACCTGGCCGCTCGGGGCCACCAGCCTGCCTTGGAACGGATCGGTGACCGACGACACCTGCGGTATCGACCCGAGCCTGGCCATCGCGGTCTCGATGGCTGCCCTCGCGGCGGGATCGGTGACCTTCCCGTGGCCGTTGGTGGTGGCGAACACGATCGTGCTCTGGCCACCGCTGAACGCCGGAAGCTCGGCGGACAGGACGTTGGCGGCGTTCTGGGCCTCGGTGCCCGGGATGGTGAAGTTGTCGTTGGTCTTACCGCCACTGGCCTGGGCCGCGACGATGGCGCCGATCGCGGCGATCAGCCAGATCGCCAGGACCGCTCGCCGGCGCCGGAACGCAAAATGGGCGAGGCGGTACAGATAGCTGGACATGAGTACGTCTCCGCAGTCGGGGGGCAGTCGGGGGGGACAGCGAACGCCGCCGCCCACCCTAGACGTTCGCTAGCCGCTCGTCAAGTGAGTCGCTAGCCGCGTGTACGGTGACTCACTTGACGGCAAGCCAGTGACTCACTTGCCGCAGCTTGTATGCTGCCCTGCCGTCCCCAATCAGAACGGTCCATAGGCAGAACGGTCCATAGGCAGAACGGTCCATACAAGGGAGCACATCGATGGTGACGCCGGTCAGGGGCATGTCAACCCGCACCGTGCAGGCGGAGCAGACCAAGCAGCAGATCCTGGACACCGCGCAACGGTTGTTCGCCGAGCTCGGCTACGACGCCACCTCCCTGCAAATGATCGCCGACCAAATGGGACTGACCAAGGCCGCGGTCTACTACCACTTCCGGGCCAAGAGCGATCTCCTGCACGCCGCCATGCTGCCCGGGATAGAGCGGATCAGAACCCTCCTGGACGAGGCCGTAGCCATACGGAGCCGGCGGGCCCGGCTGGAGCACCTCGTCGACGGCTTCGTCGACTTCCTCGTCGAGAACCGCGACTACGCGGTTATGGCCACCACTGATCCGGCCGCCAAACGCCACAAACTCGACGACGACTCGGTGGCGATGCACCAGCAGGCCCTCACCCTCCTCTTCGGCGACCACCCGACTGGCGCCGAGCGCCTCGCGTACGGCACGGCGTTCGGGATCCTCGAGAGCCTGCCGGATCTCGTTGACCTCAGCGACGACGAACTCCGCGACGCCCTACGGACGACCATGCTCCGGATCCTGCGGGTCCCCTGAGCAGGACTTCCCGCCTCGCAAGCATCCGGATCTGGAGTAACCGGTCGAGTAGCTTCCTGAGGCGAGGGGACAGATCGAGACGGGACCCCGAGTAAGAAGCCGGAGTGAGAAGTGGCGTATGGATGATGTCGAGTTTTTTGGCGGCACTTAGCCAACGGGTGCGTCGCCGTATCCGACGCATCCGCCGTCCAGCACCACCCACACCCGTGCCCGCCGCGGGTCTGGCGACGGAGTCCGATCTCCAGGGCTGTTATCGGCTCCTCCTGGGGAGGGAGCCGGACCCCGACGGACTCGCGTACTGGGGTCCGGCGGTTGGCCGAATGCAGGTCGATGAGCTGGTAGGCGGGATCGTCGACTCCCGGGAATTCCATGTCGGAAATCTCTATCGGCGGATTACCGAGAGTGCTGATCGACCGTCGCGTCGGGAGGGGCGGGCGGCGACCCGGGTCGACCTCCCCGACCGTGTCCAATTTTTGGACCCCGACGATCCCTTTGTCAGTAAACCGATCATCGAGACGGGAAGCTATGAGCCGCACCTCACCCGGGCGATAGCGGAGGAGTTGCAGAACGGCGCGACGTTCATCGACGTTGGCGCGAACTTGGGATGGTTCGCGCTGCTCGCGGCGACCTGCGTGGGACCGAGCGGATTCGTCTTGGCCGTAGAGGCGGACCCGTCGAACGCGGAGTTGCTGTGTCGGAGTTCTCGAGAGAGTGGATTCCGCAACGTCGTCGTGCTACCGATCGCCGTAAGCGACGCGGCGGGCCTGATGGTCCTGCAAAGCACTGGAGGAAGTAACGCGGCCGTATTCGCCGCGGACGGTCCGTCTGCGCCCGGAGATCGCCTGACCACCTGTATTCCGTTGGACGCCTTGTCGGGATTACTTGATCGCCTAGACGTCATGAAGGTGGATGTCGAGGGGGCCGAACTCCTCGTACTCCGCGGCGCCACAAACCTCATTCGGCACTATCGACCACGCATATTCTTGGAGTACAGCCCTGGGATGCTGGAGCGCCTGCCGGGATCGACGGTCGACGGCCTGGAGACACTCCTCACCGATATCGACTATGCCATCGACGTCGTCGCCTTCGACGGCACCCTGGTGCGGGTCGCGTCATTAAAGGAGGCGACTGCACACCTCAAGGCCCAACAACGTGATCACATCGACCTGAAAGTGTCGCCTCGGTGATGGCGCTCGCGCGGGCGGCATGGTCAGACGGGTGCGATCCGAACGTCGTTGTCGGTGCTCCGGGCGAGCGCACGTAGATCCCCTGGATCACTAGAGAGCACAGTTGCCCCGCCCGCTTCGTCGGCGGTGGCGACCACGATCGCGTCGACAGCGGATGGCGCGGCGCCGCGATGTGGTCTTGGCCCTCAACCGGGCCGCTGATCGAGCCAGCACCTCATCGACTGGGCGTATATCACAGGTTCGCAGCAGCCGATTCTCGGCGTAGTCACGGCGGTGGTCGCCCGTGAGTGCCTCTGTGAGTACGACCGAAGGCACGATGGCCGGCCATTCGCCCCGGCGTCGCAGTTCGCTTAGGCGGGCTCGATCTCCTGCCAGCATTGTCAATCCGTGGGGGTCAAGGACTACGGTCACGCCGAACGGCGGCGAGGTGAAGACCCGAAGGCCTTGTCGGCCCACGCGGCGGCCTCGGTCCGCTCCGCTTCGCTGATCGGACCGAGCTCCGCGTCGAGTTCGGCAAGGTAGGCGTCGAGTTCGGCGATCTTGGCCAAGCGGGCCAGTTCCGAAGCGATTGCGTGCTGGGCGATTTGGGAAACGTTGAGTCCGGCGCGCTTGGCCTGATCATAGAGATCGTCCGGCATGGTGATGTTCACTCTGGCCATGCGCATATGATACACACCAGGGAGGCGTGCCCGCCATGCCTGCGACATCAGCAGAATGGCTCTCAGGCGACGGCCTGGGCGACGCCTTGGATGACTCGGAGTCGCCCGCTGGAGAAACCGCGAGCGAGGTTGTTGGCCTTTTCGGCGAAGTTGTCAATGAAGGTGTGCAGTCCGAGCGGTCCGGGAGGGGCAGACAGGAAGCCCTCCATTAAGGGTGCCGACTGTTCGGTGAGGTCGTTCCAGTGGACGACAGCGAATCCGGCGGTGCCGATGGCGGCGCGCAACTGATCGGCGGAGGCGAGGTGGCTGAGTTCGGGCTGGTCGGCCCACGGGAGCGGGTAGTCGAGCGGTCCCGGCGTACCGGCAACGACGTCCCAGATGGCGAGCCGGCCTCCCGGGACGAGCACCCGGCGGGCTTGTTGATAGAGGCGGATCTTGTCGGCCACGTTCATCTGGACGTGTTGGCTGATGACCACCTGGAAGCTGGCCTGGGCGAAGGGCAGGTCGGTCACGTCTCCTTGACGGACGGTGATCCGGTCGTCCAAGCCGACGAGCAGATTGAGCCAACGGGCTGTATCGCAGTATTCCGCCGTGAGGTCAATGGCGGTGACGTTGCAGCCGAACTGGTCGGCGAGGAACCGGGCGGTTCCGCCGATCCCGCTGCCGGCGTCGAGAACGTCGTCGTGGCTGCTGATTTCGGCCAATTCGGCCAGTTGGCTGGTGGCGATTCGGCCCAGGGTGTGGAAGTCCTCGAGCATGCCGAGGTCCGCGGGTTGTAGGTGGCCGAGGTCTTTGCCGGCGGCGAGAAGGGCCCGTTCGATGTTGCGCCGGGACAGCCCGGTTGAGTACTGGCTATCGATCTGAATGGTCTTCATCTCTGATCCTTTCGGGTGAGGGGAGTTCAGGCCGTCGCCGGGCAGGCCACCGGTTCGGGCATCGCCGATGGAGCCGGCTCCGATGCGTCAGCGGCGGGCAGGCCGGGGCGGCTGGGCAGGAGGCCGGCGACGAACGCCGCTCCGAGCACGCAGATCCCGCTGGCCACGAAGCAGGCGGCGTGAAGCCCGTCCATAAATGAGGCACTCACCGCGCCCCCAAAGGCGACGCCGGGCGCACCTGGGATGTGGGCCGCGATGGCCCGGCCGGCCCCGAAGCTGGAGGTGGCCTTCTGCACCAGCGCCGACGACAATCCGCCCGAGTGACCGCGCAGATGGCTGGCGTACAGCGAGGAGTACACGCTGCCGAGCACGGCCACACCGAGGGTGCCGCCGATCTCGCGGGTGGCGTCGTTGACCGCTGAGCCGGCGCCGGCCTGCTCCGGTTTGACGACCCCCATGATCGACTCGGTCGCCGCCGTGGATGTCAGCCCGAGGCCCGTTCCCATGAGCACCATCTGCAACGCGATCAGGTCATAATTCACGAGGGAAGTGGACAGTCCGATCCACAGGAAACTGGCTCCGAGGGACAGCAGACCACCGGCGGCCACGGCCTTGTTGCCGATGCGCACGACCAGCTTGGAGCCGACCACCGACGAGATGGCGATGCTGAAGGCCACCGGGAGGATGCGCACGCCAGTGGACAGTGGGCCGTAGCCCCGCAGCTGCTGGAAGTACTGCGTGATGAGGAAGATGAAACCGAACAGCGAGAAGAACGCCACGGTCACCGACAGGCTGGCCGCCGAGAACCTCAGGTTGGCGAACAAGCGGACATCGAGCATGGGGGCGGTACGGCTGCGCTCCCACCGGACGAACAGGGCGATGACCCCCGCGGCGGCCACGAACCCAGCGATGGTGCGGGTCGAGCCCCAACCGTGGCCGGGCGCTTCGATGACGGTGTAGATCAACGCCCCGAGGGCGACTATCGACAGGCCCAATCCGGTCCGGTCCAGCGGGGCCAGGCCGTCCAGGCGCGAGCGAGGCACGAACAGCCAGGCGCCGGCCAGAGCGGCTACCGCCACCGGGATCAGGGCCACGAACACCGAGCCCCACCAGAAGTGCTCGAGCAGCACCCCGCCGATGATCGGTCCGGTCGCCACGCCTATGCCGGTGACGGCGCCCCAAGCGCCAATGGCGGCGGCTCGGGCCTTGCGGTCGGAGAAGGTGTTGGTGATGATCGACAGCGTGGTCGGGTAGATGAGAGCCGCGGCGGCGCCCATGGCGAAGCGGGCGGCGATCAGTTCGCCCACGTTGGTGCAGAGGGCGGCCAGCAGGCTGGCCACCGCGAAGCCGCCCAGGCCCACGGCCAGGGTCTCCCGCCGCCCGTAACGGTCGCCGATGTTGCCGCCGGCCAGGACCAGGGCGGCGAAAGCCAGGTTGTAGCCGTCGACCACCCACTGCAGGGAGCTGGTCCCCGCCCCTAGTCGCAAGTTGAGGGTGGGCAGGGCGACGTTGACGATGGTGGTGTCGAGGTTGATGGCGTAGGCGGCCACGAGGACCACAACCAGTACGATCAGCGATTGCCTTCGATGCGATGTGGGCATAGTCAACATTCTGCTACCCTTTGTGGGCGGTGTCAACATTGCCGGGAAAAAAGAATGAACTCCGCGCCTACCACCACGGTGATCTGCGCAACGCACTGGTGGAGGCGGCCGTGGCTGCCGCCCGGGTCAACGGCCCTGAGGCCGTGGTGGTCCGGGACATGGCCCGCCAGGTGGGCGTGTCGCACAACGCCGCCTACCGGCATTTCGCCAGCCGGGAGGACCTGCTCACGGCGGTGGCGGAGGTGGGGCTTGGCGGTCTGGCTGCCACCATGAGGGACGAGCTTGACGCCACCCCCCGCCGGCGGGATCCGGCCGAGAGGGCCAGGCAACGCCTGCGCGCCATCGGGCGGGCCTATGTGTCATACGCGATGGCCGAGCCCGGGCTGTTCCGGACGATCTGGGCCGCGGCCGAGTATCCGAGCGTGCCAGCAGGGGCCGTTCCCTCCGATGACATCGCCCAAGCCGAGACGCCCGATCCCTACCTGATACTCAATGCCATCCTCGACGAGCTGGTGGACGCCGGTGCCATACCCGCGTCCCATCGTCCCTATAGCGAAACGGTCGCCTGGTCCGCAGTTCACGGCCTCTCCATGCTGATCATCAACGGACCGCTCGCCGGCATGCCCCCCGCCGAGATCGACCACTTGCTGAACCGTCTCTGCGACGTCATCGACGCCGGGCTATAGGCGGCGCCGACTCCTACCTGGCAGAGGGTGCCTGCGACCCTGTCGGCGGGTGGAGCAGGTTCCAGCGTTTCTCGCGTGCCACCCGAGGTCGGTCCGCCGGGGTGGCGGGTGGGACCGTGCCGTCCGATGACAACCAGCCGCGGCGGCGGAACATGGCGAGCAATGCGGCTGCGGTCAGGAGTTGCAATCCGACGCCGACCACGAGGAAGACCGGCAGGGTGGCCAGCCGGTTGACCATCCACGCGAAGTTCTGGCCGAAGAATCCGGTCAAGAAGCTCATCGGCAGGAAAATCGTGGCGATGATGGTGAGCTGTTTCATGACCACGTTGAGTCGGTTGGAGACGGTGGACAGGTGGGTGTCGAGGGCGCCGCTGGTCAGATCGCGGTAGCTGTCGACGAGGTCGCTGATCCGAATCAAGTGGTCGTACAGGTCACGGAAGTAGCGCTCGGCGTCGGGGGTCATGCCCGGCAGCACGTCCGCGCCGCTCAGCAGGGTGGCGAACATGTCCCGCTGGGGGGTGACCACTTTCCGCAGCGCGATCAGGGACCGTTTCATGTCGAACAGCCGGCCCAGCTGCTGCTCGGTAGGTCGCTGGAGGATCTCGTCCTCCAACTCGTCGATCTGGTCGTCGAGGTTGGCCAGCACGGGGAAGTAGCCGTCGACCAGGGCGTCGACCACCCGGTAGAGCAGCATGACGTGATCCGGGTGGCCGCTGCCCTGCTTTCGCAGTCGATCGGCGAGGGCGACCAGGTCCAGGCACGGGTCGTGGTGGACGGTGACCAGATAGTTCTCGGTGTAAAAGCAGTGGACCTCCACCATCTCCCCGCCCGGCGTGGCTCCGTACACCACCAGCAGCGCGAACCCGTCGTAAGTGTCGAGTTTGGGCCGTTGCCCGAAATGCTCGGCGTCCTCGACCGCAAGCGGGTGAAACCCGAACGTGTCGCGCAACAACACCGCCCCGGTGTCTTGGTCCAGGCCGGCCAGGTCGAGCCAAAAGCGGGCTGAGGAGTCGATCAGGGTTTTGACGTTCTCCGTGGTGACCTCCCGCTCGGAGCCGTCCACCAGGATCAGATGACCTTCCATGTCGGCCATTCTGTCCTGCCCCCCGGCCGGCGCATGGGATACGAATGTGCAGATCGCTTCGCGTAGCCTCAGATCATGCGGGTGCTCGCAGCGTGCTCGCTCGGCGGCGCTGGTCACCTCCAGCCACTCGTGCCGTTCCTGGACGAGGCGCAGCGAAGTGGTCACGAGACGCTGGTGGTCTGCCCTCCAGCTTTGACCGCCATGGTCGAGGAGACCGGCCATCCGTACCAAGTCGGCGACGAGCCTCCGGAGGCGGCGGTCCGCACCATACTGGAGCGGCTTCCGATCGTTACCGCTGGCGAGGCATCGGTACTTGCCAACAGGGAGCTGTTCGGGCGGCTGGCGACGACCGCGATGTTGCCGTCGATGGAGCGGGTGCTGCAGGACTGGCGGCCCGATATCGTGCTGCGTGATCCCTGCGAGTACTCCTCGGTGGTGGCGGCCTTGCGGCTGGGGATCCCGACCGCGCAGGTCGCGATCGGTTTGGCCGAGACCGAGTGGGCCTCGATCGATGTGGCCGCGCCAGCACTCGAGGCTCACCGCCAAGGCCTGGTTCAAGAGCTTCGTCGTTCGCCGTATGTGACACGGTTCCCGGCCACGCTGGATGAATCGCCGTTCCCCGATACCCAACGGTATAGCGAGCCGATATCAGAACGGCGTGCTGCGTTGCCGGACTGGTGGGCCGGTTCGAGCCCACCGCTGGTGTACGTAAGTTTCGGTACGGTCCTTGGCTACATGACAATCGCGGATGAGGTGTACCGGACGGCGATCGATGCCGTCGCCGGACTCGACGCCCGCGTGCTGTTGACCGTCGGCCGTCGCTTCGACGGGTCCCAGCTCACCGAGGTACCGGATCAGGTCCACGTGGAGGCCTGGGTCGATCAGGCCCAGGTACTAGGTGAGGCTGAACTGGTTGTCTGCCATGGCGGATCGGGGACCACGCTCGGCGCCCTGGCCGCCGGTGTGCCCGTCGTGGTCGTTCCGGTGTTCGCCGATCAGTTCGCCAACGGCCCCCGGGTGGCCCAGGCCGGAGCCGGTCTTCTTGTCGATACCGGCCGGGACGCCCACGGACGCCGACGCCCACCCGACCGAGGCGACGCTGCCGCCATCCGCCGGGCCATCGAGACGGTCCTCGCTCAACCTACCTACCGCGATGCCGCCCGGGCAGTCGCCGCCGAAATGGACGCAGCACCCACTGCCAAGACGACCCTCGAGGAACTCCTGCTTCGTCGCTGACTGTGGCGTTGCCGGGGGCTGAATCGCAAGGGAGCCTCCACCGCGGTCGGCAAGCTGGCTATTCGGACGGCACTGGAAAGTGGACCACGATGGAGGTTCCCGCTCCGGGGGGACTGGTGACGGTCATGGTGGCGCCGAGGGCGTCGATGCGGTCTCGCAGACCGAGCAGCCCCGAGCCGCGGGACGGGTCAGCGCCGCCGACGCCGTCGTCAGAAACCGACAACCGGATGCCGCCGTTGAAGTCATCGACGTCGACGATCACGACCGATGCCTGCCCGTGCTTGGCCACGTTGGTGAGGGCCTCGGCGACCACGTAGTAGACGGCCACCTCGATGCCCTCCGGCGGGCGGGCTGGCAGGCGTAGGTCGACCTCCACGGGGAGCGGTGCCCGGCGGGCCAGCGTTTTCAGGGCGGGCCCCAGCCCGCCCGGGGACAGCACGGCAGGGTGGATGCCCCGGGACAGCTCCCGCAGCTCGCCCAGCACGTCCTCGAGTTGCCCCGCGACCTCGCCGACGTCGGCGTGCAGGACCTCCAGCTCGGCGGGGATCTCCGAGGCCAGCGATCGCAGCTTCAGCCCCAAGGTCACCAGCTGCTGCTGGGCGCCGTCATGGAGGTCACGCTCGATGCGCCGGCGGGTGTCGTCGGCCGCGGCCACGACGCGCCCGCGAGGCGGTCAGTTCGGCGCGACTTTCGGCGTTGGCGATGGCCGCGGCCACTAGCTCCGTGAAGTGGGCCAGGCGCTCTTCGGTGTCGGGGAGCAGGTGCTGCTCTTCGGTCGAGGAGACCGCCATGAAACCCCACAGGCGGCCCTCGACGGTGACCGGCGCCGCGACCGCGGAGCGGATGCCAAGCTGGTGCAGGGTGACACCGAGGGGGCCGGTGGCCTCGGCATAGTTGTCCATGCGGGCTGGACAGCCGGTCTCGAAGACCAGCGTGGCGAGGTTGCGCCCGGCAAGGGTGAACTGGGACGCCGGTCGGAAGCGGGCACCTGCCCGGCCCCAGGTGGCCACGAAGGTGATGCTGCCGTCGGGCTCGAAGCGGGCCAGGTTGGCGAACTCGACGCGAAGCAGCCGGCCGACCTCCTCGGTGACCGACTCGAACACCTCCTCCGACGCGGTCCGGCGCGCCACCAGGGTGGCCACCCGCCGCAACGCCGCCTGCTCTTCAGCCAGACGGGCCAGCTCGGCGCGGCTCTGCGTGCTCGCGATGGCCGACGCCAGCAGCTCCGTGAACTCGGCCAGGCGCGCCTCGGTGTCCGCCGGCAGCGGCCGCTCCAGGATCGAGCCGGCGGCGATCACGCCCCACAAGCGCCCCTCGACGACGATCGGCGTCGCGAGCGACGAGTTGATACCACCTTCGCGGGCGGCGGCACCGATCGGGCCCGCAGCAATCTCGGCATAGCGGTCGACACGAGCGGAACGGCCGGTCTCAAACACGATGGTGCCGAGGTTGTTCTCCCCAAGCGTCTGTCGGCTCCCAACGGGAAAGAGCCTTCTGGCCCGGCCCCAGGCGGCGACGAAGGTGATGGTGCCGTCGCCCTCGTAGCGGCAGATGCTTGCCAAGTCAACCCCAAGCAGTTGCCCGACTTCCTCGGTGACCGCGGCGAACACCTCCTCCGGCGGTGCCCCACGTGCCACCAGCGTCGCCACCCGCCGCAACGCCGACTGCTCAGCTGTCTGCTCGGCTACCTTCACCGCGAGCTCGTTTCGGGCCTGGCGAAGCGCTTGTTCGGCCCTGGTGCGCTCGACGATGAGGCAGGCGTTCCGAAACGCGGTGGCGGCCGCATTGACGGCCACGCGCAGCAGTAGTTGCTCAGTCACGGTGGGAAAATCGGCACGGTCACAGGCCGCGGCCACGACGCCAGCGTCGGCATCGAGACCGACGGGCATGACCACGCCACGGCCCAGCCCGGCACCATCAACGCCAGCAACGATCTCCATCCCCGACAGCTCACCGGCCCCGGCTAGATACCTGTCTGTCCATCCCGGAAATGCCTTCCAGGCCTCCCCCCGGGTGGCCTCAACTGCTTCCGCGGTCCGGGGATCGCCCAAGCGCACGTATACAAAATCCAGCTGCAACAATCCGATCAGCGTGTCGACCAGACCAGCCGCCACCGCGCCCGGCTCCCGACCGATCCACGCCATCGGGATGGCGGAAAGGGCCACCAGATCCCGGAGTACAGTGCGCAATCCCACGATCTCCGGATCGACATCAATAGGCATCTAGGGCGCCAGCCCACCGGTCTGGTCGGCCGACCGCCGGGCCCGAATCTCGAGCAGGAACTGGTCCGGCGGGACGAAGAATGGATTCTCCAGAAGCAGCCCGCCCATGATCACCACCGGATGGGTTCGCAGCGCGTCGAGGACGACGCTGCCACCAAACCTCGACAGGTCATAGGCGCAGATGACCGCATCCTGGTATTTGACAATCACGTGGTTGACCAAGGCCTCGAACTCGATGAGGTCGTCGACGCCTGGTAAGTCAACCAGCGCCCATTCCATGTGAGCCAGGAACCTGGTCTGGGCGTACCCGGCGGCGGGACCGGACCGAAGCACCTCTTCGAACGACGCCAGCCAGGCGTCCTGGTCGAAACGACCGCCCCGCAGCGGCCCCTCCTGCCACGGTCGCACCTCCAACTGGCCCGTGCCCATGGCCTCCCCCACATCGATGCCCGCTTCCCCGAGCCGCCTGAGATGGTCCTCCCGTAGCCCCGGGTCAACCAGATGGAACGCCTTGTCCCCCCGGACGAGGCCGTCCTTGATAAACGAGCCAAGCACCTGGTGCTGCTCGTCCAAGCTGTTAAAAAACGCGCACACGTGGCGATGCTGGCCGAGGGGGATGCCACTAACCCGCACAGACCTCCCGGTGGTCTCCATATCGCACCTCCGCAGCCTGGTCCTGAGCGGAGCCAACCTCTGCCGTCGAGTATAACCACCCAGATCGTGGAGAGATCCCGGCTCGGAGTGGCTGTGCTCGTGGCGTTTTCCGGTTAGCTGCAATGTCGGCGGCCCCCGACGCTGGCATGCTGAGAACAAATGGCTCTGCGCGCCCTGATCGTTGACGACAATGCCGAATTCCTCGCGGCGGCCCGCGAAATTGTTGCAGCGCGAGGGGATCTCCATTGTGGCCGTGGCGTCGACCAGCGCCGGGGCGCTCCCTCTCGTGGAGGAGCACGACCCCGATGTCGTCCTGGTCGACATCAACCTAGGAGACGAGAGCGGCTTCGACCTCGCCGAACGCCTCAGCCCGGCCGCGGGTCGGCGGTGGCCGGTGATCCTGATCTCGGCCGACGCCGAGGCCGACCTCGAGGATCTCATCGCCGCCAGCGTGGCCGTCGGATTCGTGTCGAAAACGCGGCTCTCCGCCAACGCCATCTTCGAGCTGCTCGACCGGGGCGACCGGGCCGGAGGATCACAGTCGGGCTAGCTCCCGGGTAGGACAACCTGTGGCCGATTGCAGGTGGCACCAATGCCGCCGGTCGGGATAGCGGGCACAGAGGAATGCGGTTGGCTTCGATGACGCCGGACCGGGCGAAAGCGACGCTGGATTGCAATCACCCGCATGCTGACTTCAAGGAGGAAACATATGGCTGCCGTTGCCACCACAGACCAAGCGAGACTCCGAGCCCCCGCCGCCACCCCGGCGGGGGCGCACGAGAAATACGCCGACGCGGCCCGGAAGTTTGTCGTCGAGGGGATCGGCGCGTTCTTCCTGGTGTTCGCGGTAACTATGTCCGGGCTCACTCACAGTACGTACACTCCGCTGGCAGCCGGCGCCACTCTGATGGTCATGGTCTATGCCGGTGGGCACATCTCCGGTGGTCACTTCAACCCGGCCGTGACCATGGCGGCGCTGTGGCGTCGACGAATCGGGATCGCCGACGCCGTGGGTTACTGGATCGTCCAGCTGGCCGCCGGCGCGATCGCGGCGGGGGTCGCCCTCGCCGTCGTCAACCCCGGGACCGTCAAGGCCCTGCACCCGGTTGGGCACGCCGTGGTGGCCACCGCCTTGGTGGAGTTGCTGTTCACCTTCGCGTTGTGCTGGGTGGTGCTCAACGTGGCCACCAGCAAGGACCATCCTCACAACGGGTTCTACGGCCTGGCGGTGGGCTTCACCGTGCTGGGCGGCGCCTTCGCCGTGGGCAGCATCTCGGGGGGCTCGTTCAACCCGGCGGTCTCGCTAGGTGCGGCCACCAGCGGTCTGTTCGCCTGGTCGACGCTGTGGCTCTACCTGGTCGTCGAACTCGGCGCCGGCGCCCTCGCCGGATGCACGTTCCTGCTGCTGAACCCCGGCGACAAGTGAGCCGGCCCGGACAGGCCGAACCCCGACGGGTGCCAGCCCGGCCCTGTCAACCCTGAAAACGGTCATGGGCCCACCACAGCCCAGGCTTCTATTACCAAAGGAGACATGTGAATGACCACCTTCCAGTCCAACCAGTCCACGCCCACCACCACCGATGCCGGCATTCCGGTGGCGAGCGACGAGTTCTCGCTCACCGTCGGCCCGGACGGGCCCATCCTGCTGCAAGATCATTACCTCATCGAGCAGATGGCCAGCTTCAACCGGGAGCGGATCACCGAGCGGCAGCCGCACGCCAAGGGCTACGGCGCGTTCGGCCACTTCCAGGTCACGAACGACGTCAGCCCCTACACCCGGGCGGCGGTGTTCCAACCCGGGATGCGCACTGACACGGCCATCCGGTTCTCCACGGTGGCCGGGGAGCGGGGCAGCCCCGACACCTGGCGGGACCCGCGCGGGTTTGCGTTGAAGTTCTACACCACCGAGGGCAACCTCGATATCGTCGGGAACAACACCCCGGTCTTCTTCGTGCGCGACCCGCTCAAGTTCGAGTTCTTCATCCGCTCGCAGAAGCGGCGGGTCGATACCGGCCTGCGCGATCACGACATGCAGTGGGACTTCTGGTCGCTCGTGCCGGAGTCCGCCCACCAGGTGACCTGGCTGATGGGCGACCGGGGCATTCCGCGCACCTGGCGGCACATGAACGGCTATGGCAGTCACACCTACAGCTGGGTCAACGCCGCGGGCGAGATCTTCTGGGTGAAGTATCACTTCATATCCGACCAGGGCATCGAGTTCCTGACCCAGGCCGACGCCGACGAGATGGCCGGCAAGGACGCGGACTATCACCAGCGTGACCTGATCGCCGCGATCCGGAGCGGGGACTACCCGAGTTGGACGCTGAAGGTACAGATCATGCCGTTCGAGGAGGCCAAGACCTACCGGTACAACCCCTTCGACCTCACCAAGGTGTGGCCGCACGGCGACTACCCCCTGCAGGAGGTGGGCAAGCTGGTCCTGGACCGCAACGTCGCTGACGCCCATGCCGAGATGGAGCAGTTCGCCCTCGAGCCGAACAACCAGGTGCCCGGGACCGGCCTATCCCCGGACCGGATGCTGCTGGCTCGCGGCTTCTCCTATGCCGACGCCCATCGCGCCAGGCTGGGGGTGAACTACAAGCAGATCCCGGTGAACGCGCCCAAGGCGCCGGTGCACAGCTACAGCAAGGACGGAGTGATGCGGATCCATAACGCTGCGGATCCGGTGTACGTGCCGAACTCCAAGGGCGGTCCGCAGGCCGACGCGGCGCGCGCCGCGGAGGTGAGCTGGCACGCTGACGGTGACATGGTCCGCTCCGCCTACACCCTGCGCCCTGACGATGACGACTGGGGCCAGCCCGGCACGCTGGTGCGAGAGGTGATGGATGCCGCCGCCCGGGACCGGCTTGTCAGCAACATAGTAGGACACCTGCTCGACGGCGTGACCGAGCCGGTGCTCGAGCGCACCTTCCAGTATTGGCGCAACGTGGACCAGGACCTGGGCGACCGCGTCGAGAAGGGCGTCCGAGATGGACAGCCCTAATCGGGAGTCCTGACCCTCCCCCCGATCCAGGGGCCCGGCGCCCACGAGGTGCCGGGTCCCTGGTGACCGCTCGATAGGAGACGACAAATGATCAGCACCGAACAGTCTGCGGCCGGGATCACGGCCCCCGATACCAAGCTGGCCAGAGAGGCGACCGAGTTGGTGCGCGATTGCACTACCGACCTGGTGTACCACCATTCCCGGCGGGTCTATTGGTTCGGCAGTTCGCAGGGCCGCAACCGAGGGCTCAGCTTCGACCCCGAGTTGCTGTACATCGGGGCCATGTTTCACGACCTGGGCCTGAACGAGGAGTTCCGCGGCAGCGGTCGGCGTTTCGAAGTGGACAGCGCCGACGAAGCCCGCCGCTTCCTGCAGGGACACGGTGTGCCCGAGGACAGCACCCGGCGGGTGTGGACGGCAATCGCCCTGCACACCACGCCCGGGATTCCCGAGTTCATGGAACCGGAGGTCGCCCTGGTCACCGCCGGCGTCGAATACGACGTGCTCGGCATCGGCTACCACGACATCAGCGCCGCCGACCGGGCCCAGATCACCGCCTTGCACCCCCGGCCCGACTTCAAGCGCAACATCCTGCGGGCGTTCACGGAAGGCATTGCGCCCAAGCCGGAGACCACCTTCGGCAACGTCAAGGCCGACGTCCTCGAGCGATTCGTCCCCGGCTATCAACGGGCCAACTTCGTGGACATCATCGAGGGCTCGGACTGGCCGGAGTAGGCGACCAACCATGGAGGCATTCCCGTCGTGCCCGTTCTCGTCGTAGGGCTCAACCGGCGCACCGTGGCGCTCGACCTGCTCGAGCGCATGACGGTCAGCGACGCCGACATCCCCAAGGCCCTCCAGGATTTGAAGGACAGCGATCACGTCTCAGAAGCCGTCGTGCTCTCGACGTGCATGCGCACCGAGGTCTACGCGGAGGTGGATCGGTTCCACGCCGGCGTCAGCGACCTCCGTCACTTTCTGGCCCGGCTCGGTTCCAGTCCCCCCGAGGACTTCGCCGACGACCTCTACAGCTACTTCGAGGAGGGGGCGGCCACCCATCTGTTCGGGGTGGCCGCCGGCCTCGATTCCCCCGTGCTCGGCGAGGGCGAGATCCTGGGCCAGGTCGGCCACGCCTGGGCCCGCGCCCGGCAGGAGTCAGCGGCCGGACCGATCCTGTCGCACCTGTTCCGCCACGCAGTCGAGGTGGGCAAGCGGGTCCGCACCGACACGGCCATCGCCAGGGGCATCACCTCGATGTCGCAAGCGGCCGTGGCCCTGGTCCAAGATCGATTGGGCGGCTCGCTCGACGGTCACGACGTGCTCATCGTCGGGGCGGGGGAAATGGGCGAAGGCATAGCCGCCGCTCTCGCCAACTCGGCTTGGGTGCGGCGGATCATGGTCGCCAACCGCAGCATGGACCGCGCCGTGCAGCTGGCCACCCGGGTGGGCGGCCAGCCCGTCCCGCTCGGTCGCCTCGGCGAGGTTCTCGCCCAGGCGGACGTGATGCTCACCGCCACCGGGTCGCCGTCGGTCCTGCTCGAAGCCTCGGATTTGGCCCCGGTCATGGCCCGCCGGCGAGGCCGCCCGCTCGTCGTGATGGACGTCGCCGTGCCACGCGACGTGGATGCCGCGGTGGGCCGGCTGCCGGGGGTGACCCTGCTGGACACTGACGACTTGCGCGCCTTCGCCGAGTCCGGCCTGGCCGCCCGCCGCCAGGAGGTGGCCCCAGCCCGGGCCCTCATCGCCGAGGAGCTCGAGCGGTACCTGCACACCACCGCGGCAAGAAGCGCGGCGCCGTTGGTCGCAGCCCTGCGGGGCCGCGCCGATCAGGTCCGGACCAACGAACTGGCCCGCTACCGCTCCCGCCTAGCCGGCCTCGATCCCCGCCAACGGGACGCCGTCGAAGCACTGACCAAGGGCATAGTGGGCAAGCTCCTGCACCAGCCCACCGTGCAGCTCAAGCAGGCGGCCGGTACACCCCAAGCCGACCGCCTCGGCGACGCCGTGCGAACCCTTTTCGATCTCTCTGACGCGTGGTGACGCCTCGCAGCTAATGGGGATCGACCACTCGTTCGCCGAGTTTCGTCGGTGGCTCAAAGGACCTCGACGCGCAGTGCTGCCACGACGGCGGGATCGGTGACGATCTCGATTTCAGCGATCGTGTCGCCGACGACGTGGAAGGCAAACACCGCCCGAGGGCGCCCACCGGGCGCCCATACGGCTCCGGGGGCGCCTTCGATGAGGGCCAGCTTGGCCGCTGTGGCCCGTCCCGACATGGCCATCGCCACCGCGCTGGCGCCACGCATCTCTGCCGTCAGAAGGGGTGCTCCCTGGGCGCGGTTGGCGGCAGCCAGCTCCACCGCGGCGCGGTCCGCCCGGAGAACGGCGTCGGGGTCGAGCAGGGTGACGAGCGCCTCGAAGTCTCCTCGGCGGGAGGCGGCCAGAAACGCTTCGACCACCTCCTGCTGACGGCGCCGGTCTCCAGGGTGCCCCTCGTCGCCGCCTCGCACGCGCCGCCGAGCCCGGCTGGCCATCTGGCGGGTGGCCGCTACGGAGCGTCCGACGATCGGAGCGATGTCCTCGAACGGCACGGCGAAGAGGTCGTGGAGGACGAAGGCGAGACGCTCCGACGGCGTCAGGGTGTCGAGCACGAGGAGCAGGGCGGGACCCATCGTGTCGGCGAGGACGGCCTCTTCCTCGGGAGTGGCGCCTTCGGACTCCGGCGCCTCCGGCTCCAACGCGTCTTCCCGGCGGGTGCGGCGCGAGCGGAGCATCCCCAGGCACACCCGGGCCACGACCGTCGTCAGCCATCCACCGAGGTTGTCGATGGTCTCGGCGTCCGACCGGCTGAGGCGCATCCAGGCTTCCTGTACCGCGTCCTCAGCCTCGGTGAGCGACCCGAGCATCCGGTAGGCCAACGACTGTAATCGGGGTCGGCTGGCTTCGAACTGGGCGGTCAGGTCATCTTTCATGAGCCCAACCTTGACGCGCCAGGCGGCCGGAATGTGACAGAGGCGACCTCGGCCCACCCGGCCGGTGGAGAGGGGCCAGGAGCCCGAGCGGATCGGTCACACATTCCTGACGTGGCGCGTCATAGGGGTACGACAGCGAGAATGAACAACCCAGCCAACGTGCTCCCCGCCATCGACATCGCCATCACGACCTTAGGAGTGAACATGACCGCCTCTTCCACCGAGGGAATCAAGACCGTGCTGCATCCTGTGTCCGACCTGGCCGCGGCCAAGGCGGTGTACACCGCCCTGCTCGGCGTACCGCCACAGGCCGACGAGTCCTACTACGTCGGCTTCGAGGCCGCCGGTCAGCACATCGGTCTCGTGCCGGGCGGTGGACCGCAGGGCCTGACCTCGCCGGTAGCGTACTGGCACGTGTCGGACATCGAGGCGAAGCTGGCGGAGGTGACCGCCGCGGGTGCCACCGTGAAGGAACCCGCACATGACGTCGGTGGCGGCCGCCTGGTGGCCACCTTCACCGACCCCGACGGCAACGTCCTCGGGTTGCTCCAAGACCCGTGAGTGCTGACCCCCGCTCCCGCGCGCCGCGTCGTCGCGACACGGAGCAACGGATCGCCATGGCCACGAGGACGGACACGCAGCCGCCTGGGCGGCACGTCGCCGACCGCCACGATCTGATCCGCGTGCAGGGGGCGCGCGTCAACAACCTCAAGGACATCAGCATCGAGATCCCGAAGCGCCGGCTGACGGTGTTCACCGGCGTCTCCGGCTCGGGCAAGAGCTCCCTGGTCTTCGGCACCATCGCCGCGGAGTCGCAGCGGCTGATCAACGAAACCTACAGCACGTTCGTGCAGGGGTTCATGCCGAACCTCGGCCGTCCCGAGGTCGACGTGCTGGACGGGCTGACGACTGCGATCATCGTCGACCAGGAACGGATGGGCTCCAACCCTCGCTCCACCGTCGGCACCGCCACCGACGCCAACGCCATGCTCCGGATCGTCTTCAGCCGGCTCGCGGAACCGCTGCTCGGGACGCCCAACGTGTACGCCTTCAACGTCCCTTCCGTCAAGGCGAGCGGCGCCATCACCGTAGAGCGCGGAGCCGGCAAGACCACGACCAAGAAAGCCACCTTCGTCCGCCTGGGCGGCATGTGTCCGCGCTGCGAGGGCATGGGCTCGGTCACCGACTTCGACTTGACGGCGCTCTATGAGGACGGCTTGTCGATCAACGAGGGCGCCATCACGGTCCCCGGCTACAGCATGGACGGCTGGTACGGCCGGATCTTCCGCGGCTGCGGCTTCTTCGACCCGGACAAGCCGATCCGCAAGTACACCAAGAAGGAGCTGCACGACCTGCTCCACAAGGAGCCGACCAAGATCAAGGTCGACGGGATCAACCTCACCTACGAAGGACTGATCCCGAAGATCCAGAAGTCGTTTCTGTCCAAGGACGTCGACGCCATGCAGCCGCACATCCGGGCGTTCGTGGACCGCGCCATCACATTCGGCGGGTGCCCCGAGTGCGACGGCACCCGCCTCAGCTCGGAGGCCCGCTCGTCGAAGATCAAGGGCAAGAGCATCGCCGACGCCTGCGCCATGCAGATCGGTGACCTCGCCGAATGGGTGCGTGGCCTCGACGAGCCGTCGGTCGCGCCGTTGCTCGCCACGCTGCTGAAGACTCTCGACTCGTTCGCGGAGATCGGGCTGGGCTACCTGTCGCTCGACCGCCCGACGGGCACGCTGTCGGGCGGCGAGGCGCAGCGCACCAAGATGATCCGCCACCTCGGCTCCTCGCTCACCGACGTCACCTACGTCTTCGACGAGCCCACCATCGGCTTGCACCCCCACGACATCCAGCGGATGAACGACCTACTGCTGCGGCTGCGCGACAAGGGCAACACAGTGCTCGTCGTGGAACACAAGCCCTGGTCAGCGATCGCGATCGCCGACCACGTGGTCGACCTCGGCCCCGGCGCCGGTACGGCCGGCGGCACCGTCTGCTACGAGGGAACCGTCGAGGGGCTGCGAGCCAGCGGCACCCTCACCGGCCGCCATCTCGACGACCGGGCCGCCCTCAAGGAGACGGTGCGGATGCCCACCGGCACGCTGGAGCTCCGCGGCGCGACCCACCACAACCTGCGCGACGTCGACGTCGACATCCCGCTCGGCGTGCTCTGCGTGGTCACCGGCGTGGCCGGCTCCGGCAAGAGCTCGCTCGTGCACGGGTCGATCCCCCCGGACGAGGGTGTGGTGTCGATCGACCAGGGCGCGATCCGCGGCTCGCGACGGAGCAACCCGGCCACCTACACCGGACTCCTCGACCCCATCCGCAACGCGTTCGCGAAGGCCAACGGCGTGAAGCCGGCGCTCTTCAGCGCCAACTCCGAGGGCGCCTGCCCCAACTGCAACGGCGCCGGCGTCATCTACACCGACCTGGCCATGATGGCCGGCGTCGCCACCACCTGCGAGGAGTGCGAGGGGAAGCGGTTCCAGGCGGCGGTGCTGGACCACCACCTCGCCGGCCGCGACATCAGCGAGGTGCTCGCGATGTCAGTGACCGAGGCCAAGGAGTTCTTCGGCGCCGCCGAGGCTCGCACCCCGGCCGCACACGCCATCCTCGACCGGCTCGCCGACGTCGGGCTCGGCTACCTCAGCCTCGGCCAGCCGCTCACCACGCTGTCCGGCGGCGAGCGGCAACGGCTCAAGCTGGCCACCCACATGGCTGGCAAGGGCCGCGTCTACGTCCTCGACGAGCCGACCACCGGCCTCCACCTCGCCGACGTCGAGCAGCTGCTCGGCCTGCTCGACCGGCTCGTCGACTCCGGCAAGTCGGTCATCGTCATCGAGCACCACCAGGCGGTCATGGCGCACGCCGACTGGATCATCGACCTCGGCCCTGGCGCCGGCCACGACGGCGGCCGGATCGTGTTCGAGGGCACACCCGCCGACCTCGTCGCCGCCCGCTCCACCCTCACCGGCGAGCACCTCGCCGCCTACGTCGCGACCTGACCGCTTCCCTTACTCTGCCGGAGCCCGGTAACCGTCGGGCGGTCCGTCCTGGGGCCCGAGGATCGGCTCGAAGACGGCAACGTAGCGTTGGAATCGTGGTTGCCACGACTCGCTCTCCACGCCGAGTTGCAGGCGATCCAGGCAGGCGTCCCAGCCGGCGGCGTTGCGTGCCGCGTGGTTGGCGCTGAGCTCCTCGGTTAGGACGAAGATGGTTCCTCCGTCTGGAGCCGGGGTGAGCTCGAAGCTGATCGTGTCGGTCGCCCAAGTGAAGCTCACCCGGCGGGGCGGGTCCCAGTCCAGCACGGTGCCTGAAAGCGGGTCGATGTCATGTTCGTCGAAGTAGTGCGTCAAAGTTGCTCCGACGTTCCACTCATCGATCTCGACGCGCGTGGGGAACCACGTGCGCATCTCGGTGGGGTCGGTAACTGCCCGCCATACCGTCTCGACGGGTTTGGGCAGATGCCGCTCGAATCGGAGCACGGGCCGAGTACCGGATTTCATAAGAGTCGCTTCGCTCACGATCGCCTCCTCCTGGGTTGGGGTTGGGTTTCTGTCAGGTGCTGTTCCAGCTTGTCCAGGCTGGTTCGCCACATCTCGCGGTAGGGCTCGAGCCATGTGTCGAGTTCAATGAGCGGCTCGGGCCGGAGGCGGTAGAGCCGGCGCTGGCCATCGGGGCGGACTGCGACCAGCCCCGCCTCGCGCAGGATGCGAAGGTGCTTTGATACCGCGGGTTGCGCGATCGACAGCCGCTCCACCAAGGCGTTAACCGGCTGTTCCCCTCTGAGCAGCTCGTCGAGGATCTGTCGGCGGCTTGGTTCGGCAATCACCTCGATGGTTGCACCGGAGACCATGGACATAGTATGTCTGTCCAAGTATATATCTGTCAAGACATATGTTGTGTGGCCGCGGGAAAGCGGCCATGGGTCCAGACTGGATCCCAACTTTCCCGCTGATCAGGGGGCCGGGAGTGCCTTCGGGCCGGTCCAGCCGATCGTGCTTCCGGCGTGCGTGGTGGGCGGCCCGAGCAACCAAGTGAGGAATGCGAGCGACGCGGCGGGGTTGACGCTGGCGGCCGGTACCGCGATCACCGCCTTCACCCGCCAGGCGCGCCACTCGGTGAGGAGGGCGGACCGGACGCCAGCCGTCTGCGCTGGCTGGTGCCCTTCCCCCAGGTTCGTCAGCAGGTCGGCGGTAGTCGAATCGAAGGTGTAGCCCAGTAGCTGGGAGAAGGCCACGTGGCGGGAAGGCCCCTGGGGAACGAAGAAGGATCCTCCTGGCATCTGGAACCGGAACCGGGTGGCCGTTTGCCACATGATCGGTTCGGAGTAGGTGGCGGACGGGAACGGGAAGACCACGGCGACGGCCCCCGACGGGACGGTCCGGGCCACGGTCGTGAAGCCGGCAGGTGTCCCGTTCGGGCCGATCCCGTTGGCGAGTCCCGAGGGGAGGAGCGGCACCAAGGCCAACGCGGCCAGCGCCAGCGGGCCGGCCGAGGCGAGCCACCCCGGCCGGCCGCGAGTGAATAGCCGGTCGTGCAGCTCGGTCAGTAACACGGCGCCCGCGACTGCGAGCAGGAGCGTGGCCTGGAGGGCGAAGCGGGCAGGTATCAGGTTCTCGAGCAGGGGGATCCGGTAGAGGAGGGCCTCGGGCAGCGGCACTGCCCCGGCGGCGGCGCCCGTGGCACTAATCGCCGATGCGCCCCGGACGTGGAGGGCGCCGCCGAGCGACAGGACGAAGGCGGCCGCCGCGGCCGCGCAGGCCACGACGACGACCCGGTCCCGGCGGCGCCAGACCAGCCCCGCGCACAGGAACAACAGCAGGGGGATGCCCAGGTAGGAGCCGTTCTCGGCGGTACTGCCCGCGAAGCGGTCGGCGGTCGCCCGCAGGCTGTGCACCAGGATCAGCTGGCGGCTGTCGGGCACAAACGGGGCGACCAGATTCGCCCGGTAGGCCTGGGCGACGAGTTGGACCGGCCCCGAGATGTGTCCCGGACCGCGCACCATCACCCACAGGGGCCCGGCCAGCAGCACCGTGGCGGTTCCGGCCGCCCAGGCCAGGCCGGTGGCGAGGTGTCCGGCCCGGGCGCGAACCTCCCGGTAGTCGACGGCGCCGGCCAACGCCGCGGCCAGCGCGCCGACTACCACCGTCTCCAAGAGGACCTCAGAGGACACCAAGAACTGGGCGGCCGCCAACAGCCCCAGCGTCAGGCCCCACCGGCGGGCGGTCCCCTGGTGCCCGACGGCCAGCTCGTACCACGCCAGGAAGATCAGGGGCACGAGCGGAGCAAAGGCCAGGTTGACGTGACCCTCCAGACCGTGGACCATTTCCGCCGGGCCGAAGCCGTACAGCAGGCCGCCGGCGAACGCGGCCGGTCGCCACCTGGTGAACCTCCGGATGAGAAAGTAAGCCGCCGTGGCGGACAGCGGCATGGCCAGAGTGGACGCCACGTTGAAGGAAGCCACGGGGCCGAACAGGAGGGTCACCGGGCTCAGCACGACGCCGAGCAGGGGTGCGCCGGCGTTGAGCAACACGTTGACGCTGCCGGGAACATTGGCCACCGCGGCGTAGAGGGGGTTGTGGCCATGCAGGATGGCCCACGGCGTCCACTCCAGAAACCACACGTTCCGCCAGTCGTCGCCTCCGAGCTGCATGGACGTCGTCGGATGGGAGCTCCACACCCGCCAGAACAGCACCACGCCGATGGCCACATACAGAGCGACCACCGCCGCGTCTGGTGCTGCTGCTCGGACCCACTTTCTCGGCGTCGGGCTGTGACCGACAACTGGGTCGCTGCTCGGCAGCCCCGGTTGGCCCATCGATCCGATGGAAGGATCGGGATCCGCGCCGGACCGAACGGGCGAACCGGGAAAGTGGGCCATCTGGGCGGAAACTTACTCGACGGTCCAGCCCCGACACAGGGAACGGTCGGGGCGGGATCCTGCGTCAGGAGCCGGTAATTGCGACGACCGGCCGGTTGAGGCGATGTCCTCCCGTGGACCCATAGAACGCGGCGTCGCCGAAGTCGAACACGCCCCCGTCGGCTGCCACCAAGCGGTAGCCCATCCCGTCGTCTGTTCGCTGGATTCCGACGATCGGCCGAGCGAGGTTGAGGTTCCCGGTCGAACCATAGAACGGGGCGGCAAAGCTGAAAATCCCACCATCGGCGGCGACGATCCAGTAGCCGCCGGTGACGTTGTCCGTGACGATGGCGACCACGGGCCGGTTCAGGCGATGGCCTGCCATCGACCCGTAATACGAGCGCGTCACCGAAAGGGAGTACGGCGCCGTCGGCGGTGACCAGAAGGTAACCTCGGCCGTCGGGGTTGGCGGAGATGCCGCGCACGGGAGCGGTCAGACGCTTGTTGCCGGCCGAACCGTAGAACCGGGCGTCACCGAATGTGAACACCCCGCCGTCCGCCGCGACCAGCCAGTAGCCGCGGCCGTCGGGCGTGGCCGCCATCCCGACCACCGGTTGGTTGAGGCGGGTAGCGCCCAGTGACCCGAAGAATCCGGCTCCGCCGAAGGTGAACACGCCGCCGTCTGACGCCACCAGCCAGTAGCCCCCACGGTTGGGCGCAGAAGCGGCTCCGACGACCGGTGCGTTCAGCCGTATTCCACCAGTAGAACCGCAAAAAGGCTGGTCGAAGGAGAAGACGCCGCCGTCCGCGGCGGCGAGGTTGTAGCCGGGGTGAGCGGCTGCAGGTGCGACGCACGGTGGCCACGGCCTGACCGGCCCTCCCGAGTTGCCATCCAGCGAAGGGTCGTGATGAAAGACCGGCCATGAGCCTGTCGCGACGGCCCTCCCGCCGTTCGAGCCCGGTATCACGTAGTGGTAGATCTCACCCTGGGCGTTTCCGTCGTACCCCGCGATGGTGATACCGATCTGGCCGCTGGGGTCGTCGGTCACGAGCGGGGCGTTCTGAAACCCGAGGAGCGATCCGAGTACCGCCACTTCGGCGCCGCTGCGTCCATCCAGGACCTCGACGCCGTGGATGGTGGGCACGAGCAGGTCCTGGTATCCCGCCCCGGTCAGGTCGGCGGTGACCACCGAACCGATGACCCGTGCGGTAACGGGGGCGTGCCACACGGTCCGGCCGGTGGCACCGTCGAGCACCCAGACCGAACCACCGCTTCCGGTATCTGTGCCCTCGACGACGTCGAGGTGTCCGGTGCCTTGTACGTCAGCCAGCGCCGGGCTGCTGAAAGTGCTCCCGTCGAGCCTGGCCGACCATTGCGGCTGGCAGGACGCGTCAAAAGCCCGGACCGTGTTGGTATCGCTCGCTCCCGAGAAAAATGCGCCTGTTCCGACCACGATCCCAGCGGCCCCACCCGGGAGGAAGTTGCCTACCGCGGGGGAAGAGTCGACGGTCTGGTCGGTGTGGTAATCGCAAATCAGCCCCCCTCTCGGATTGAACACGCGAACGTGGCCCCCCTGCGGATACTCCTGCCCGAAGGCGTAGCCGGCCGTTTGGTCGCCGCCTTCCACGATGTCCAGTTGTCCGGTGCCGTAGAGGTCGGCGAGGGCGGAGGTCGAGAAGTTGCTGTCGGACGCGTAGAACGGCCATCCGGTCAGTACCCGCCCGCTCCCGCCGGCCAGGGCGTAGGCGCGTTGGCCGAGGGATCCCGCCACCACGTCCACCCCTCCCTGCAGGTTGCCGACCGCCAAAGATGCCTGTACACCGGCTCGGAGATTCGGATCGCCAGGCGGGTTGGTCGGCGTGGTCAACCACAGGCGATTGCCGGCTGGGCCCCAGGCTTCGTAGCCGCCGGCGAAGGGTTCGTTGAAGGCGTTCCCGACCCCGGCGAACACCGAGTCGTAGGGACCGCGGAGCCGAGCTACGGACGGTGTCGAATCGATCGGATACCCGGCGTTCACCGGCCACCCCGGAACGGGCGTACCGTCCGAGAGATGGTAGGCGTACTGCTTTCCGCTCCGGTCCCCCACGACAACCGCTGGGCCATTCCCATCCAAGGTGGCCACGTTGGGCGACGACTCGGCGATCGGCGCACCGGCGTCCAGTAAGGGCCCCACCGACCACTGCAGCGCAAAAGACAGCGATCCTGGACTGACCACGGCCTGCGCCGCGCCTGGTAGGGATGGCACCATCAAGGCCGCCACCAACGCCACCAGGCTCACCACCCGACTTGCCGCCGCCGTTCTACGCGCCATCTCTTCGACCCCGCTGTTCGCCACCGCTCCCACACGCTACACACGGTCTGCGGGCCGGCCCGACATCGAGGTGGCCGATCCAAACGCCAAGGCGGCGTTCTCCCGGTCGTCGTCGAGCTATCTTCCAGGCATTGACCGAGACGACCAACCATGCCGTTGAATGGAGAAGAGTCAACGACCGTCGGCACGACTCGCAGCTTCTGGCCGAGAATGACGCGGGCGCTTCTCTCCACCGTATTGTCACGCTTGGAGATCACGGGAAACCGGATCGACACCATCGACTCGCGCCTCGATGAGCTGGCCTCGCGGATCAGCCACATCGAATTCCTTTTGCAGGAAGTGGATACCACCGCATCCACCATCGCCGAGCAGATGGTAGCGATCGTGGAGTCCGAAGCCCGCACCGATCGGCAAGACGACGACCGCGCCGGTTAGGGTCGCACTCGACATCCACGCGCTGCAGGTGGATGCGTTCGTGGCACAAGGCCTTGGGCGCAGCATCACCGAGTACGCCGTAGCCCTCACCCGCCGAGGTCGAGTAGCGGCTTGCGTGCTCGCACCCGAGTTGCCGCCGCCGGCGAACCTGCCGATCGAGCTCTCCGCCCACGACCTCGTCCGCTGGGACGAAGTCGGAGCCGCCCGACGGCTCCTCCAGCGAGAAGGTCGGCTGGCCTACCAGGTGCTGGCGCCATTCCTGCACAGCGGGCCCGGCGAGCCGGCCAGCTTGGCGATCTCCGCCCATTGGGCTCGAAGTGGCATCCCTCGGGTCGTCAGCGTCGATGACCTCTCACCGCTCGTGGACCCCGCCCGGTACCTGTCCACGCCGTCACACGCCGAGCGCTACCGGGCCCGCGCCCGCTGGGTCGGTGCCGCCGACTTGCTACTCACTCCGTCTGAGCACACGCGTCGAGAAGCAATCGAGCGGCTCGGTTGTGCTCCCCACAAAGTGGTGACCGTAGGGGCGGGAGTTTCGAGCTTGTTTTGCCCGCCACAGAATTCGGGCGACGCCTTGTCGCCCCTCGACCGCAATGTCCGAAAAGAACAATCCATCATCCTGTCGGTCAGCCGGGGAACCTCGCTCGACGAGATGATCGAAATCATCTGCGCCGTCGGTCAGCTGGTCGCCCGAGGCCACGACCTGCGGCTTCTCATTGTCGGCAACGTGCCTTCGGCCCACCAACAGCAACTCTGCGAAGCGTCACGCGCCGTTGGTGTCGGTGACCGGATGGTGTTCAACGCACCCGCCAATGATGAATCGCTCAGAGACCTCTACCGGCGCGCCGACCTCACTGTCACTCCGTCGCCATCGGACGGTCCGCCAGTGCCGGCCCTCGAATCCGCCGCGTGCGGAACCCCAGCTCTGGTCACCTCAACGGCCATGACCGCTGACGGGCTCGAACGCCTGCTGACGGACCAGGCGCGGCGAGCCGAGATCCTCTCCGCCCAGCAGGCGCTGGCCACCTCATCGACATGGGACGCGGTCGCGACCAAGGTCACTGACGCCCTCGACCGCCTCGGTGAATCGCTGCCTCCGGCCAGATGGGTTGCCGCGCCGATGCCGCCTCGGCTGGCGCTCGTCGGGCCCATCCCGCCGCGAGGAGGCGGCATCGGCGACTACAACGCGCGCCTTCTGCACAGCAAGCCTCATGACGTCCACATTGATGTGGTGACCTCGGCGCCTGCCGTTTCGGAGCTCCCGCGGGGAGTCGGTCACGTGCCCTGCGAGTCTTTCGGGATCGATGTTCGACCTGCCTCATATGACGCAGTGGTCTATACGTTGGGAAACTCCTCGGGCCATCTGTCAACCGTCGAACTGGCCTTGCGCCACCCTGGATGGTTGTGGCTGCATGAGGTTCGTCTCCCCGCGGTAGCTACCACAGCTCTCGAAGCGCTCGATGACGCGGCATATGAGATGGCGATGGGCCGATTGTTGCGTCGTGCGTATCCGGGCCGGGCGCCGCTCGGCGCGGCCCGCAGGGCCGGCCGGTCCCATCTGAGCCTGGTCGCTGCTGGCGTCGGTCTAGTGGCGCCGCTCGCCGAGCGCTGCCGGGGCATTCTGGTGAACTCGGAGTTCGCTCGCAGGCTGCTGCTCCTCGATCTGCCCCCCGAGGCTCATCACCCTCCGGTCCATGTTCTCCCGCCGGCATGCCCTCCCGTCCGGACGCGTGAGACCCCGCGTTTCACCGGCGGGGACCAGTGGGTCGTGGCCTTTGGGGTGGTGTCGTGGTCGAAGCGGCCTGACTTGCTCGTCGACGCAGTCGCGCTCGGAGGATGTCGGTTGGCCTTCGTTGGACCCTGCCCCCCGTTCCTCGCCGCGTTCATCCAGGGCCGGGCCCGGCTCCGCGGCATTGACCACCGGGTAGAGGTCACTGATGCTGTCGACGAGCACGGCTGGCGTCAGTGGATGGACCGCGCGACCTTGGCTGTGCAACTTCGCGAGTCCGTCAGCGGCGAGACCTCGGCTGCACTGTTGGAGGCACTCGCGGCTGGGGTGCCCGTCCTCACCAACATGGCCTCCGCCGCCGAGTACCCCGAAGGAGCTGCCTCGATCGTGTCGAGCGCTGAGCCGGGGGTTGTCGCGGCGCGGATCTCCGCGCTCCTTGGTTCTCGTTCGGACCTTTTGGAGTTAACCGAGCGGAGTCAGGAGTTCGCCGCAGACCATCAGTTTCAGCGTTTGGCCGAGACCGTCGTGTCGATCGTAACGACGTAGCCCCGCACCAAGTCCATCATCGACTCTGCGGTTGGGCCAGGATATCGAAGTGGTCAGAGGCTCCCGACTCGAAGTGAGCCAGGATCTCATTGATCGGGGCCTTACCGGTCGCTGTTGTCCCCGGTTCGAGCACCTCGAAGGTATATCCCAAACCTTCTAGCGTCTCCAACAGGTCTCGTCCTGATTGACCGGACGTAGCTTCAAGGCTCGGGGGAGAAAACTCGAAGAACAGGACGGGATGATGGCGGGTCAAGGTTTCCATGGCGCCTGCGAAGACTCTTCCCTCGGCGCCTTCCACATCTATTTTCACGATGTCGACTCGAGGCTCATGTCGCAGAAAGTCGTCCAATCGATTAGCCGGGACCAGATCACCACTCGCAAGCTCTGCCGCCGTACCAGAGAAGGCAGTGATCGCCCCATTTCCTCCGGACGTATAGTACAAGAGGATGCCATCCTCATTGCTGAGAGCGACCGGGAAGAGTTTGACATTCTTCAGCTGATGCTCAGCGATATTGAGCAGAAGTATTGACTTGTTTTGGGGACCCGGCTCGAAGGAGAATACTTGGCCAGTTTCCCCCACAAGGGTGGACGCTAGGACTGTATAAAAGCCAATGGAGGCGCCGACGTCAACAAATGTCATTCCGGGTTGCACCAACGTCCGCATACGCTCGACGATGTGCGTTTCGTACTCTTGCGCCTGTTTGATCGCAGCGGCCACCACAGAATCGTTCGAACTCACGTAGAGGTGTCCGCCGTCACGCAGGTCCACTCGTTCGGGCACTCCGGATGACCAATCCAGGATATCCGTAAGGCGATGTCGAAACTCCGGCGACGCCAAGAAGAGTTTGCTCAGGTCAGTAACGGTCGTAGTGCCCAAATCGATCATGGAGGCGAAGGTGCGAAACCCGTGTCTATCAGGGCGACGATTCAGAAAAAGACGGTAACAGGCAGTTACGTCCGCCAGCGTGGCGATATCCTCTGAAGAGGGACCGACCGGACGAGCAGGTCGCCCTACACCACCGAGTTGCTGCGGCAGGTACTCGCGTGCCTTGGAGCGGAAGTGTTCGAGCTGGCTCCGCTTTATCATCCCTATATATCGTAATAGAGCATGAACTCCCACGGGTGGGGCCGAAGCCGGACCGGGTCGATCTCGTGTTCGCGCTTGTAGGCGATCCAGGTGTCGATGAGGTCGCCGGTGAAGACCCCGCCGGCGCGCAAGAAGTCGTTGTCATTCTCGAGCGCGTGCAGCGACTCCTCCAACGAACCCGGCACCGTCGGCACCTGGGCCAGCTCCTCGGGCGGGAGATCGTAGAGGTCCTTGTCCACCGGATCGGGCGGCTCGATCTTGTTCTGCACGCCGTCGAGGCCGGCCATGAGGATGGCCGAAAATGCCAGGTACGGGTTGCACGACGGGTCCGGGCAGCGGAACTCCACCCGCTTGGCCTTGGGGCTCTTGGAGTAGAGCGGGATTCGGCAGGCGGCGGACCGGTTGCGCTGGCTGTACACCAGGTTGACCGGCGCCTCGTAACCGGGCACCAGCCGCTTGTAGCTGTTGGTGGTCGGCGCCGCGAAGGCCAGGATGGCCGGGGCATGGGCTAGCAGCCCGCCGATGTACCAACGACCGATGTCGGACAGGCCGGCGTACCCGAGCTCGGAGTAGAAGAGGGGCTCACCGCCCTTCCAGAGCGAGGAGTGCACATGCATGCCGGACCCGTTGTCGGCGAAGATCGGCTTCGGCATGAAAGTGGCGGACAAACCGTTGGCACGAGCCACGCTCTTGACCACGTACTTGTAGAGCATCAGCTTGTCGGCCATCGTCGAGAGGGTGTCGAAGCGCATGTCGATCTCGGCCTGGCCGGCCGTGCCCACCTCGTGGTGCTGGATCTCGATCTCGATCCCAAGCTTCTCCATGGTCAGGATCATCTCCGAGCGCAGATCCTGGAAGTGGTCCATCGGCGGGACCGGGAAGTACCCCTCCTTGTGGCGGGGCTTGAACCCCAGGTTCGGTCCCTCGTCGGCCCCCGAGTTCCAGATGCCCTCGACGGAGTCGATCTTGTAGAAGCCCTCGTGGGAGTTCTGGTCGAAGCGGATGTCGTTGAAGATGAAGAACTCCGCCTCCGGGCCGAAGTAGGCGGTGTCGGCGATGCCGGTCGACACCAGATAGTCCTCGGCCTTCTTGGCGATGTACCGGGGATCGCGGGAGTACGACTCACCGGTCACCGGGTCCCTGACGTAGCAGTTGAGGTTGAGGGTTTTGTGCTGCCGGAAGGGGTCGATGACCGCGGTGTTGGGGTCCGGCACCAGGAGCATGTCGGACTCCTGGATCTCCTGGAAGCCCCGGATCGACGAGCCGTCGAAGCCCGAGCCCTCCTCGAAGCTGTCGAGCGTCAACTCGTGGGCCGGCATCGAGTAGTGCTGCATCAAGCCGGGCAGGTCAGAGAAGCGAAAGTCGATGATCTCGATGCCCTCAGCCTCGACCAGGCTCAGGACCTCTTCCGGCGTGCGCTTGGCGAATGCCACCTGACCTCCCCGGGATTACGACCGGCGGCAGCCCTCGCTGCCGCCGGGCCAGAGTCTTGCAGACTGCGCCCCAGGCGACGGTTACGCCAGCGCCCCGCAGCAGGTGTTGACGATGAGCCGGGTGACGACATACGGATCCATGTTGGCGTTGGGGCGGCGGTCCTCGATGTAGCCCTTGCCGTCGGCGGCGACCTGCCACGGGATGCGCACCGACGCCCCCCGGTCGGACACCCCGTAGCTGAACTCGCTGTAGTGGGCCGTCTCGTGCTGCCCGGTCAGGCGATCCTCGATGCCGTGGCCGTAGCCGGCGACGTGCTCGGCCGGGTTTTTGCCAAGGGCCTCGGCCGCGGTGATGACCGCGTCGTAGGTCTCGCGCATGTCCTTGGTCGAGAAGTTGGTGTGGCAGCCGGCGCCGTTCCAGTCGCCGCGCACGGGCTTGGGATCGAGGGTCACCGAGATACCCATGTCCTCGCCGAGCCGGTGGAGCAGCCAGCGGGCCACCCACAGCTGGTCGGACACCTCGAGGGGCCCGAGCGGTCCGACCTGGAACTCCCACTGGCCGGGCATGACCTCGGCGTTGATCCCCGAGATCGACAGGCCGGCGGTCAGGCAGGCGTCCAGATGGGCCTCCACCAGTGGGCGGCCGTACACGTCGTCCGATCCCACCCCGCAGTAGTAGGGGCCCTGCGGACCCGGGTAACCGGCGTGGTCGGGGAAGCCGAGGGGGCGGCTGCCCTTGAACAGGGTGTACTCCTGCTCGATCCCGAACAGCGGCTCCTGCCCGGCGAACTTCTCGGCAGAGTCGGCGAGCAAGGTGCGGGTGTTGGTCGTGTGCGGGCTGAAGTCGGTGAGGAGCACCTCGCAGAGGACCAGGATGTTGGAGCCGCCCCGGATGGGGTCCGGGCAGGAGAAGACCGGCTTGAGCACGCAGTCCGACGCCTTGCCCGGCGCCTGGTTGGTGCTCGACCCATCGAAGCCCCAGATGGGCAGATCGGTGGCCTGCGTCAGGATCTTGGTCTTGGACCGCAGCAGCGGGGTGGGCTCGGTCCCGTCGATCCAGATGTACTCGGCCTTGATTCACGTGGCGCTCCTCCTGGAGGTTCTGATGGGGGAAAAGAGGGCAGCCTGGTGCGCAAACCGCCCGACCGACCATTCTGGCCGGGCTGTGTTACACCTCTTTTCCAGGCCCGTGAACAGCTCGTGACATCAGCGGGCCAGCGGGCGATGTGGGTGCCGCCCACTAACGTTGCCGCGATGGAGCGCCAACAGGACTACGTGCTGCGAACGGTGGAGGAGCGCGGCGTGCGGTTCGTCCAGATGTGGTTCACCGATGTGCTGGGCACCCCGAAGTCGTTCCAGATCACGCCGGCCGAGCTGGAGAACGCCCTGCAGGAGGGCATGACGTTCGACGGTTCGACCATCGACGGCTTCAGCCGGGTGCAGGAGAGCGACGTGCTCGCCATGCCCGACGCCAAGACCTTCCAGCTCCTGCCGTACCTGGGCGACGGCGCGCCGGTCGCTCGCGTCGTTTGCGACGTCGTCAATCTCGACGGCTCCCCGTTCGAAGGCGACCCCCGCCAGGTGTTGCGGCGGGCCCTGGAGCGGGCCCGAGGGCTCGGTTTTTCCTTCTTCGTGGCTCCTGAACTCGAGTACTTCTACTTCGCCGGCCAGACCGACAATCCCGACGGCTTGGCCCCGATCCCCCTCGACCGGGGCTCGTACTTCGACCTCACCACCAACGACCGGGGCAGCGACCTGCGCCGCCAGACCGTGCTCACCCTGGAGGACATGGGCATCCCGGTCGAGTACAGCCAGCACGAGGACGCCCCCAGCCAGCACGAGATCGACCTGCGCTACACCGACGCCCTGACCATGGCGGACACGGTCATGACCGTGCGCATGGTGGTCAAGGAGATCGCGGCCCGCCACGACGTCATGGCCACCTTCATGCCCAAGCCGCTCTTCGGAGTGCAGGGCTCGGGGATGCACACCCACATGTCGCTCTTCGACGGCGACAACAACGCCTTCTACGACGACGCTGACGAGTACAACCTTCCCCGGTCGCCCGCCGCTTCATCGCCGGCGTGCTGGCCCACGCCCGGGAGTTCACCGCCGTCACCAACCAGTGGGTCAACTCCTACAAGCGGCTCATCGTCGGCTACGAAGCGCCCGTCTACATCTCCTGGGCCCGCAACAACCGTTCCGCCCTCGTCCGGGTCCCGCCCACCAAGAAGGGCAAGCGGGATTCGACTCGCATCGAGTACCGGGCCCCGGACGCCGCCGCCAATCCCTACCTGGTGTTCGCCTCCGTGCTGGCCGCCGGCCTGACCGGGATCGAGAAGGGGTACGAGCTGCCGGCCGAGGCCGCCGCCAACCTCTACGAGCTGTCGCCGGCGCAGCGCCTGGCGGAGGGAATCGACGCCCTGCCCGGGTCGCTGTCCGAGGCGGTCGACGCCATCGAGTCGTCGGAGCTGATGGCCGAGGTCCTCGGCGAGCACGTCTTCGAATGGTTCGTGCGCAACAAACGGGCCGAGTGGGCTGACTACAAGGCGGAGGTGACGGCGTTCGAGTTGCGCCGCTACCTCACGTCCTTGTAGCCGGCAGGAGCCGCTTCGCACCATGGAATCACTGTTGCTGTTTCCCGATCCGGCCCCGCCGGCGGTGGCCCAGGCCCTGGATCTGGCCGGCTACCCGTGGAAGGCCGCCGGGTCGATCGAAGTCGCCGACCGGGTCGAGCCCGACGACGGGTGGTCCGGGGCGATCGTGTGCGCGGATACCGATCCCGACGGGGCCTTCGCCCTGTGCCGGGCGGTTCGCAAGCGGGATCTGCCGCTCGACCCCGCTGCTGCTGGTCGTCACCGGCCCCCAGCTCGGCGAGCTGGAACTGCGGGAGGACCTCTTCGACGACTTCTGCGTAGCGCCCTGGCACGGCGGGGAGCTGGAGGCTCGGGTCGGCCATCTGTTCTGGCGGACGGGCCGGGGCACCCGGCCGGACCTGGTGGAGTACGGGCCGCTGGTCCTCAACCTGGAGACCTACCAGGCGGCCCTGTCCGGGCGGCCGTTGGACCTGACCTACATGGAGTACGAGCTGCTCAAGTTCCTGGCCACGCATCCGGGGAAGGTGTTCACCCGGGAGGTGCTGCTGTCGCGGGTGTGGGGCTACGAGTACTACGGCGGGGCCCGCACGGTCGACGTGCACATCCGCCGCCTGCGGGCCAAGCTCGGCGAGGAGCACGCCAACCTGATCTCCACCGTGCGGTCGGTGGGTTACCGCTTCGGCCAGAGTCGCTGGGGGGCGGGCTAGCCGCTCATCGACCGACCGCGTAGCCCTGCATGCCCCGGGCGTTGGCGGCGCCATGCAGCAATCCGCCGGCGCCCCGGCTGACGGCGCTCACTCGCCCGAGCGACCACGGTGGCCGCACGTCGACGTCGTGCCCCCGGGCCCGCAAGGACTCGAGGACTTCGCCCGGGTAGCGGGCTTCGATCGGCACCTTTCGGGCGTCCATCGCCCGGGGGTAGAACGATGACGGCAGGTGGTCGGTGTGGAAGGCGGGCGCGTCGATGGCTTCCTGCAGGTTGCATCCGAAGTCCACGTGGTTGAGGAAGAAGAGCAGGGTCCACTGGTCCTGCTGGTCGCCTCCCGGGGTCCCGAACGCCAGGTACGGTTCGCCGTCGCGCCGGACCAGGGTCGGGCTCAGGGTGGTCCGGGGCCGCTTGCCGGGCTCCAGGCTGTTGGCCAGTCCGGGGGCGAGCCAGAACATCTGGCCCCGGGTGCCGAGGCAGAAACCCAGCCCGGGCACCACCGGTGAGCTCTGCAGCCAGCCGCCGCTGGGCGTGGCGGACACCAGGTTGCCGAAGCGGTCCGCCACGTCGACGTGGCAGGTGTCGCCCAGTGGCGGGGCGGCAGTCGAGGCCGCGATGGGCACCTCCGGCCCCACGGCGAGGCGCGGCGTCCGCCCGCCGGGGCTGCCGGGCCGGAGGCCTTCGGCGGCCTCTGCGGCGTCGATCAGGCGCCGGCGCCCGTCGGCGTAGCCGGGGTCGAGGAGATCGGCGAGGGGCACCTCGGTGAACTTGGGGTCCCCGTACCACGCCTCCCGGTCGGCGAAGGCCAGCTTGGCCCCCTCGACCACGGTGTGGACATAGTCGGCACCGAGGCGGTCCATGCCCGCCAGGTCGAAACCGGCGAGCAGCGTCAACTGTTGGAGAAAGACCGGTCCCTGGCCCCACGGCCCCGTCTTGCACACGGTGTAGCCGCGGTAGTCGAAGGTGACCGGTTCCTCGATGCCGGCCGACCAGGCCGCCACGTCCTCGTAGGCGAGCAGGGCCCGGTGGGGTTCACCCGTGCCATCTTCGACCGACGCCTGCTCGAGGTAGGCGCCGATCTGCTCCGCGACGAAGCCCCGGTAGTACGCCGCGACCGCCGCCTCGATCTGGGCGTCCCGGTCCCGCCCCGCGGCCTCCCCCGCCGCTACCAGGTTCCGGTAGGTGGCGGCCAGCGCCGGGTTGGCGAAGCGGCTGCCGGGCGCGGGCACGCCGTGGCGGAGGTAGACCTCGGCGGAGGTGGGCCAGTGCTGGCGGAACGTCGGCTCCAGGGCGGCGATGGCCGCGCTGATCCCCGGGACGACGGGGTAGCCGTGCTCGGCGTAGCCGATGGCGTACTCGAACACCTCGCGCAGACGCAGCCGGCCATAACGTCGCAGCAGCAGCATCCAGGACCCGAAGGCGGCCGGGACGCAGGCCGGCAGGAGCCCGGTGCCGGGGATCAGATCCAGGCCGAGGTCGGCAAATGCGCCGGGCGTCGCCGCGGCCGGCGCCGGGCCCTGCCCGTCGACCACGAACACCCCGCCGCTGGCGGCGTCGAAGCCGATGATGGGCACTTCGCCGCCCAGTCCGTTGAGGTGGGGCTCGACGACCTGGAGCACCAGGCCGGCGGTCACGGCCGCGTCGAAGGCGTTCCCTCCCCGCTCGAGGGCGGCCATGCCGGCCGCGGACGCCAGCCAGTGGGTGGACGCCACCATCCCGAAGGTGCCCGCCAGCTCGGGCCGGGTGGTGAAAGCCGCCATCATCCCGGCATCCTTGGGATCGCGGTGCGGAGATGTCAAGCCGCGTAGCGTCGCGGCCCGTGACCCCCAGCCCGGCGTGACGAGGACGAGGCGGCGGGCCGGCGCGGTCCTGCTGATGGCCGCAATGGGCGCGGCGGGCGCGGTGGGCGCGGTGGCGTCGTGTGGGTCCTCGACGCCGGCCGCTGCGGTGGCGGCGCCGGCAGGTCCCTACGCGGCTGGGACCACCACGCTCTCGATGGCGGACACCAAGGTGACCCTCTGGTACCCGGCGGCCCGGACGTCGGCGGGCGGCCGGTCCCCGTCGACCTATGACGTCCGGGACTGGCTGCCGCCGGCGGTGGCTCGCCGGGTCACGCCGGGCAACTTCACCTTTACGACCGACGCCTATGCCAACCTGCCGGCCGCCCAGTCGGGACCGTTCCCGCTGGTGCTGTTTGCCCACGGGCTGTACTCGTTTCGCGACCAGTCGACGTTCGTCACCACCTGGTTGGCGTCATGGGGGTACGTGGTGGCGGCCCCGGACTTCCCGACCGATGACCTGACCGCCTTCTTCGCCAACCTGGGCCGGCCTCGCCCCCAACTCCCCACCGACGAGCAGGTCCTGGCGGAGACCGAGGCCCTGGTCCGCCAGCTCGACGCCCAACCGGGCAGTCTCCTCGCCGGCGCCGTCAAGGCCGGCCCCGTCGCCATCATCGGCCACTCCCAGGGCGGCATCGACGCCATGCAGTTCGCGGCCCGGCCGGAAGTGGCCACCTACATCCCCCTCGCCGCCGGTTTCCTCGGACCCCATCCGCCGCTGCCGTCGATCCCGTCGCTCTACCTGGCCGGTAGCGACGACCACGCCATCGCGCCGCAGTGGATCCGGGCCGTGTACGACACCGCCCCGTCACCCAAACGGCTGATCGTGCTGGCCGGCGCCGGGCATCTGGCCTTCACGGACCTCTGTCTCGTCGGGGCCGGGCACGGCGGCTTGGCGGCTCTGGGTCGCCAGATCGGGCTCCGGTTGCCGGCGGGGTCGCCCTTTACGGGGCCGGCGCTCGACGGGTGCGGTCCCGGTCACCTCTCGCCGGCGCGGGGGTTCGCCCAGATCCGCGCGGCTGTCCTGGCCCAGCTGCGGGCGACCCTCGGGACCGGCTGACGCTCGCCGGCGGGGGCCGGGCGCCGGCGGGGGCGGGACGCCGGCTGACGCTCGCCGGCGGGGGCCGGCCGGCGGGCCGGCGAGCAATCAGGTGGTGCGATTTGTATCCATGGTGCACTTATGTGCATCTCATAGACATAAGTGCACCATGGATACAAAACGCACCAGTCCCTTCACCCGTTTTTGAGCCATTTCGCACCCTTGTGGACGGTCGGCGGCGGGTGGGCCCGGCGGCGCCGCCCCCCTGCGCCGGCGCCGCCGGCCGCCGGCCGCCGGCCGCCGGCCGGCGCTCACCGCACCAGGGTGGCGAAGAAGTCCCGGTCGGTGGACGTGACGAAGTGGTCGGGGCCGAAGAACATGCCGCCGAGCAGGTTGGTGCCGCTCACCGACGTGGGCGGCTGGCCCGGGGTGGTGACGTAGGTGGTAAAGACCGGCCACATCGGGTTGATGTCCAACTCCATGGCTTCCACCGCGCCGGCGGCGATCAGCAGGTGGGCCAGGTCGATCGGATACAGATCCGGGCCGGCGACGTAGATGAGATTGCCGTACCGGTCCGTGCCGACGCCCGACCGCCAGGTGTTCCCGATCCCACCGAGGACCGCGCCCCAGTCGCCGCCGACGTTGATGTCGCCGGCCGGCCGGCCCCCGTCCACGAGGAGCGTCAGGTTTTGCCGCACCGAGAACACGTTGGCGGTCAGCCCGACGTCCCTCCCCCACATGCCGATGCGTACCGATCCGTCCCGGTAGATGACGTAGGAGGCGGCCCCATTGCGCAGCGGGACGGCCATCTGACCCTCGGAGTACCACCCGCCGTTGGACTGGGCGACCTGGAACCCGCCGTTGAAGGCCGACAGCAACCGGGCCCGGTCGCCGGGTGCCACCGCCGCGGATTGGGCGAACGCCCCGGGCGGCTGGCTCGGCGGGCCGGCGTACAGCCGTTGATCGGTGCGGGAGGTGTCGATCCAGGCGACGCCGGCGGACGGGGCGCCCACGAAGGCCCGCAAGGTGGTGGTGTACACCGCAGTGGTGGATCCGACCAGGCGTCCGGCCGGACTCCAGTGCCCCTCGCCGGCGGGACCCCCCGCGCCCGGCGGCCGCAATGATCCCGGGACCGCGGTCCCCTGGCAGCCGCCGGCTCGGCCGGGGGCGGCGAGCGCCGCCACCGGGGCGCTGAGGGCCTGCCCACCCAGGGATCCGTGGAAGCGGGCGTCGCCAAACGAGAACACCCCGCCGTCCTGGGCGGCCAGCCAGTAGCCCTGCCCGCTGGGCGAGCGAGCCATCCCGACCATCGGCGCGACCAGGCGGATGGCCCCGGTCGACCCGTGGAACCTGGCGTCACCAAAGCTAAAGACGCCGCCATCCGCCGCCACCAACCAGTAGCCCTTCCCGGACGGCGTCGGGGCCATCCCCACCACCGGGGCGTTGAGCCGGATCCCCCCGGTCGACCCCCGGAACCTGGCGTCACCAAAGCTAAAGACGCCCCCGTCCGCCGCCACCAACCAGTAGCCCTTGCCGGACGGGGTCGAGGCCATCCCCACCACCGGGGCGTTGAGCCGGATCGCCCCGGTGGACCCGTGGAACACCGCGTCACCGAAGGAGAACACCCCGCCGTCCGACGCCACCAGCCAGTAGCCCTTCCCGGTCTGGGTGGGCGCCATGCCCTCGACCGGTTCGCGGAGGGCGATCGCGCCGGTGGACCCGTAGAAACGGGCGGAGCCAAAGGAGAAGACGCCGCCGTCCGACCCCAGCAACCAGTAGCCGTTGCCGTCGACCGTGGAGGATATGCAGACCGTGGGCCGGGCGAGGGGCCGGTTGGCCATGGAGCCGTGGGGCGCGGCCGCCCCGAAGGACGACACCCCGCCGTTGTCGGCCAGGAGCCAGTAGCCCTGCGCCGACCCGGCAGCAGCCGCGGCCTGCGATACCCCAGCTGACCCCGACGCCCCCGCACCCGCCGCCCATCCCGACCCCGCCGGCCAGGCCGTGGCGGTGACCGTGACGGCGACGGCGCACACCGGGGCCAGGGCCAGGCGGCCCAGCACCCCCCACCGGCGGCCACCCGTTCTCAACACGGGGGGGCGCAGGTCGGGTACGAGCCCGGTTGGGTCGGCGGGGTGTAGGTAGGGGCCGCGGTGACGGGCGGTGCGTAGGTGGCCGCCGTGGTCGGACGAGGGTGGAACTGGGTCGTCGTGGTCCGGGGCACGGTGGTGGTGGGCCGGGCCGTGGTGGGCACGGTGGCGGGATGCGTCACGGTGGTGGGCGCCATGGTGGAGGCGGTGGTCACCACCGCCGGCGGCCGGGTGCCCGTCGTCGTACCATTGTGCGAGGTGGTGCCGCACGCAGCGAGGGCGGCGGGACCGACCAGGAGAGCCGCCGCACCTCCGAGGAGGAGGCGACGACGACCCGGATGGCCCGCCCAGCCCGGCCGGCGATGGTGACGCACAGCCGGATCCTAATTGCTGCCCGCGGGGGCAGTGCCGGTCGGGGCCACGAACATGGCGATGAAATCACGGGACGACGGCTCGAAGTACCGCTTGGTCGACTGCACCATCTGCGGCAGCAGCTTCGACGCGTTGCTGGGGGCGGCCGCCGCCCCTGCCGGCGGGTTGAAATAGAAGTAGTCGACCCAGTCGGTGTTGATGTCCAGTTCCATCGCCCGGACCGCCCCGCACCGGGCGAGCACGTCCGCCAGGGAGTAGATCGAAAGCCCGCTGCCGCCGGCGTAGACGAGCGCCCCGTTGGCGGTCACGCCGACGCCCGACCGCCACACGTACAACTTGTTGCCCAAGGTGGCCCCCCACTTCTGGAACTTGTCGTTGGTGAGCCCGGGGACCGGGCGCCCCTGGTCGACGATCAGGTTGAGGTTCTGGCGGATGCTGACCACGTCCGGGGTGGCCGAGACGTCGCGTCCCCACTGGCCGACGGTCGCCCGCCCGTCGCGATAGATGACGAGCGAGGCGTAGCCGTTGATGATCGGCGCCACGGTGCGACCCTGCGAGTAGTAGCCGCTCCCGGCTGCGTCCTGCAGGCGGAAGCCGGAGTTGAAGGCCGCCACCAGCGGGCCGGCGGCCGGCGAGATCGGGGCCGTGGGGGTCCAGCCTGATCCCCCCGGGACCTGGTAGCCGGAGTACAGGACGGCCCGGAGCAGGTGAGTGTCCATCCAGGCCACGCCGGTCACCACGCTGGTGTGGACGGGGTCGGGCCGCACGAAGGTGGCGTACACCGCGGCCGCCCCGCCGACCGGCTGTCCCACCGGGACCCAGTGCCCCTCGCCGGCGACCGCCTGCCCGGTGATCGGCGGCACCACGGCGGGCGCGGGCAGCGCGGCCGGGCTCGGACGGTAGTAGCCGGCGGGCACGGCCGGAAACTTCGGAAGGTTACCCGGGTGCGGCAGGCCGCCGACCGGTGGAGGATGGTGGCTGTACCACTCCTTCTCCACCCATTGCACCAGGCTGCTGCCGCCGTGGCCCCGGACCCATTCCACGCTCTTGGCCCCCAGGCTGTCCGTCCCGGGACTGTTGAGGGCGTGCAGATACGACCAGCCCACCACCGCCAGCCCGGCCAACAGCAGCAGCGCCACGATCCGCCGGGGCCTGACCACCGCCGACCGGACCTGCCTCACCGGGACGCGCATTTCCGCGGAGCGTAGCCCTGCGACGGGCCGCGGCCCCGGCGGCCGCCCGCCTGGCGGCCCGGGTTACTCGACGCCCACGTAGGCCCAGGCTTCGATCTCGACCAGGGCGCCGAGGGGCAGACCGGCGACGGCGAACGCCGAACGAGCGGGCCGGTGATCGCCGAAGGCCGCGGTGTAGGCGTCGTTCATGGCCGGGTAGTCGGCGATGTCGGACAGGAACACGGTGGTCTTGACGACGGCGCTGAGCGCCGCCCCCTCGCCGGCCAGCAGCGCCGCCAGGTTGGCGACGGCCTGGGTGACCTGGGCGCCCACGCCGGCCGCGAGGGTGCCGTCGCGCAGGCCGAGCTGGCCGCTGCAGACCAGCCAGCCGCCGGCGTGCACCACCGGCGTGTAGGGGCCTACCGGTCGGGGGCTGTCAGTCATGGGGTCCTTCCTCGTCGGGTGGGCCAGCGGGGCGGCAGGCCTTGGGCGATCCACAGGGCCGCGGCCACCGCCGCGAACGCGGCGTCCGAGCCTCGCACCGCCTCGCCACCCGGCGCCGGCTGGATGCGAACGGAGATCGGGGGGGTGTGGCGGGCCCGCAGGATGCCAAACGACCGGATGGTCAGGTCCTCAGGGACCCCCGCTTCATCCACCGCGATGGCCTCCGAGCTCACCCACCCCAGGGCCATGTGGGCCGCCCCGGTCACATACGAACGCAGCACCGTCGGGGCCAGCGGGTCGCCGGCCGCCACCGCCACGTCGACCCGCGCCGGCCACCCCGAGGCGTCGACGGTGACGCTGGCCTCGGCCCGGCCGCCGTCCAACCCGACCACCGCCGCGACCCCCTCCGCCCCGGCCGTGCCCTCGGCCGGCACCCGGTCCTCGGCCATGGCGGCGGCCGCCGCGACCAGTACCGCGGCCTCGGCCCAACCGGCCGCCCGGATGGCCGCCGACACCGCCGGACCCCGCACGCCGGCGACCTCCTCCACCGCCAGCCCCGGCGCCGCCCGTCGGGCCAGGTCCGCCAGCCCGGCGCCGCCGGCGATGCGCAGCACGCCCGACCCGTCCCGGCGCAGGCCGGCGCCGATCGGCGGGCGCTTGGGCCCGTACCGCACGACGTCCTCCCGGGAAAAGACCACCCGTACCGGCTGCCGGTACCGGTCGGCCAGCTCCCGGGCGGCGGCCGTGACCGGTGACGCCACCTTCCCGCCGAAGGCTCCCCCATTGCCGGCGGGGTGGGCCGGCTCCCCGCCGGGCTCGCACCACGATGCGTCCGGCTCCAGGTAGGCCGGTTCGACCCAGGTGGTCTGCAGGGTCAGATCCCACGGGCCGGGCGGGACGTCCACCGGGTAGCACAGGGCCTGGCCGCTGCGCCGGCCCGGGACCTGGCCGGCGGCGGCCCGGGCCTCGGCCAGCGTGGCCGCCACGGCCCACCCGTCTCTGCCGTCGGGCACCGCCACCAGGCAGCCGGGCGGCGTCCCGTCGGCCGCGAAGCCGCCCCGCCCGAGCACCACGTCGGCACCGGTGCGCTGCGGGGTCCCACCTTCGATGGCAGCCCGCCGATCCGCGGCCGCCGGCGCCTCCGCACCACCGCTTCGGTGGCGACGCCGCACGCCGCGTCGACGATGGTGCGCCACCCGGTGCACCGGCACAGATGGGCCAGCAACGCCGTCTCCACCTGATCCGCGCTGGGCGCCGGTCCGAGGGCGGCCAGCCGGCACAGGATGCCCGGGGTGCAGAAGCCGCACTGGCTGGCGCCGTGGGCGACAAACTCACCCACCAACCGCGCCGACACCGCCGGTTCCAGCCCGTCAACGGTGGTGACAGACCGACCGGCGACCCGTCGCAACGGGGTCACGCACGCCACTCGGGGTGCCCCGTCGACGAGCACCGTGCAACAACCACACTGACCCTGCGGGCTACACCCGTCCTTGACCGACCGGACGCCGAGGTCCTCGCGCAGGGCGTCGAGCAGAGTCCCGTCCTCGTGAGCCACCTCTGCCGGGTGGCCGTCGAGGGTGAAGGCGACGGTCAGCTAAAAGACTGGCCGCAGCCGCAGGTGCGGCTGGCGTTGGGGTTGTTGATGCTGAACCCCGCACCCTGCAGCCCGTCCTTGAAGTCCAGGCTGGCGCCCTGGAGCAAGCTGGCGCTGGCCGGGTCCACGACCACCCGGACCGGCCCGAACGCGGTGGTCACGTCGTCGTCGGCCACGTCGGTGTCAAAGAACATCTCGTAGCTGAAGCCGGAGCAGCCGCCCGGGCGGACCGCCACCCGCAGCGCCAATTCCGGGTTGCCCTCCTGCTCGATCAGCTCCGCGACTTTGGCCGCCGCGGCGTCAGTAAGGCTGATGGCGTCGGTGGGGGTGACTTCGGTCTGAGTGGTGCTCACCGGTCCTCCTGGGGAAAATCGCGGGACGCGCTCGTGCACGCTCGACCGTCATGCTACCGCTCCGCACGGGTTGTCGCGATCAAGAGGCGGTGATCGACAACTCCACCCGGCACGGATCGACGTCCACCAGGCTGGCGAACGAGTCGACCCGGGCCGACACGCCCGGCACGGCGGCCACCGCACCCGACAGGATGCCCTCGGTGATGCCCCGGTGCAGCTGGCACACCACGTCGGGGTAGAGGGCGGCCAACTCCCGGAACGGGCAGTGGGTGAAAGAGATGGTGGCCGGCCCGACGTTGTCCCCCGAATCGAGCGCGGGATCGAACCCGAGATCGGCCAGCTCGTCCATCACGGCCTGCAGGCAGGCGGCCCTGGGGACGCCCTGCCGGGCTGAGCGGCCCGCGGTGCGCTCCTGCCCCCGCCGGCGCCCAACGCCCGCGACCACTGCCGCGTCCGGGAGCTGCCGCGCCGCCAACTCGGCCAGCATGTGGGCGAGCAGCCGGAATCCGGCTGGTTCGAGGCCGAGGGACGGGGCCTGCGGGACCGCCGCCCAGCGGTGCTGGGGCCGCCCGACCGAGCCGTGGCGGTCCATCGACACCAGCACCATCCCCGCTTCGCGCATCTTTTCCAGGTGCAGCCGCACGGTGTTGGGGTGGAGTTGCAGCCGGTCCGCGATCTCGAGCGTCGAGACGGGATCCTCGGCCCGGGCCACTTCTTGGTAGATGGCGTAGCGAGACGGGTCCGCCAGCACCTTGAAGAGTGACAGTCGGTCCACCGGTCCAAGCCTACCCACGCCCGTACACTGACAACCGTGGCCGACCCGGTAGGCGTGATCAGCGAAGAGGCGGTGCGGGGCGCCATGCGCGGCGTCATCGACCCCGAGCTGGGCGACGACCTGGTCGATCTGGGGATGTACGTGGGCTGCGATATCGGCGCCGACGGGTTCGTCACCGTCAAGGTGGCGCTGACGACGGCCGGCTGCCCGTTGCGCGCCCAGATCCAGCGCGACGTCAAGGACCGCGTCGGCAGCCTGCCCGGCGTGACGGACGTCAAGGTGCACACCAGCGAGATGGACGCCGCCCAGAAGAAGGCGGTGATGGCCCGAGCCCGCCGCCAGGCCCAGGAGCATCCACCGGCCACCGAGATCCCGGGGCGCACCCGGGTGTTGGCCGTGTCGTCGGGCAAGGGCGGCGTGGGCAAGTCGTCGATCACGGTCAACTTGGCAGCCGGACTGGCCAGCCGCGGCTACACGGTGGGGGTGCTGGACGCCGACATCGCCGGCTTCTCGGTACCCCGGATGCTCGGGATCGAGGGGCGCTTGGAAGCCAGCCAGGCGACCGATGGCGACCGGCGGCGCATCGAGCCCATGACCAAACCCGTGGGAACGGGATTGATCAAGGTCGTCTCGATGGGTTTCCTCTCGCCCGAAGACGAAGCGATCATGTGGCGAGGCTTGATGTTGCTGCGCGGCGTGCAGCATTTCCTCGAGGATGTGGCCTGGGGCGACCTCGACTACCTGCTGGTCGACATGCCACCGGGGACCGGCGATATCCAGATGGGGCTGGCCCGGATGTTGCCGCGGGCGGAGATGCTCATCGTGACCACCCCGGCGCTGGCGGCTCAGAAGGTGGCGGTGCGGGCCGCCGACATGGCCCGCAAGGGCTACCTGCGGGTGGCCGGCGTCATCGAGAACATGAGCGGGTTCACCTGCGAGCACGGCGAGCGCTACGAGCTGTTCGGCGCCGGCGGCGGGGAGCGGCTGGCCCACGAGATCGGCGCCCCCCTCCTGGCCCAGATCCCGCTGGCGCCCGCCGTGTCGACCGGCGGCGACCGAGGGGAGCCGGCGGCGTTGGCCGGCGGCCCCACCGGCGAGGTGTTCGGGGCGCTGGTGGACGCCGTGCTCGACGTGGCGCCGGTGGTGGAGATGCGGGACTGCACGGCCCGGATGCTCGACGCCGTCGAGGCCGCCCTGGCTGCCGCCCCCAAGCTCGGCTAGGCCGCCGCCGCTCGGCGGACAAATCGCTCAAGTTCTACGCTGGCCGAGCCGACATGGGTACCGGTGGGACCGGAATCCGCGGTAAACGAGGCAGAAAGCGGTCTGCGGTGGGCGGGTGCCACGGCGGATCTGGTCCGCCGCGCCAGCGAGGACAGCCTCACCGAGCTCGACAACCGGGCCACCCTGCTCGACCGGTTGCGGGCCGCGGAGACCGCCCCGGGCGACGTCTCCCTGGCGGTGCTGTACCTGGACGTGGACCATTTCAAGAAGGTCAACGACCGTCTCGGTCACGCCGGCGGGGACCGGGTCCTGCGTGTCGTCGCCGAGCGGTTGCGCGCCGCCATGCGGCCGGGCGACACGGTGGCCCGCATCGGCGGGGACGAGTTCGTGGTGGTGGCGGCGTCGGTCACCCGCGACGAGGTAGCCGCCGTGATCGCCGAGCGGATCCGGTCCGCCATGCTCGCCCCCATCCGCATCGGCGGCCGGCAGGTCGTCGCCACCGTCAGCCTGGGGGTCGCGGTCGGGGCGGGCCGGCGGGCGTCGTCGTTGCTCGAACACGCCGACGCCGCCCTGTTTCGGGCCAAAGCGCAGGGACGCAACCGGGCCGAGCTGTACCGGCCCGAGGACGGCGCCCGCCGCACCGAGGTGCCCACCCCGGAGCACGTGTTGGGCGAGGCCCTGGATCAGGACCGGCTGGTGGTGATGTACCAGCCCGTGGTCGACCTGGCGACCGGGCAGGTGGTGACGGTGGACGCCATGCTGGGTCTGCACACCAGTGACGATCGGATCGAGGCGCCCGAAGCGTTGCTACACCTGGCCGAGCAGTCGGGGCTCATCGTTTCGCTGGGAGCGGGCATGCTTGACATCGCCTGCCGGGACGCGTCGGCGTGGCCGGTAACGGCCGCCCACCGTGCGCTGCCGGGTGACGGACCCGGCGCCATGGCCGCCTCGGGCGGCCCGGCTGCCGACCCGGGCTTGTCGTGGCCGATGAGCGCCCGTCAACTCGACGAGGCGCACGCCGCCGAGCAGGTGCTCGCCACTCTGGGCGCCCACCACCTGGCTGCCACCCGGCTGTCGATCGAGGTGAGCGAGCGCACCCTGGTCCACCCCGGCCCGCATGCCCGCCGCAACCTGGAATGCCTCACCGACCGCGGTATCCGCCTCGTCGTGCAGAACTTCGGGGCCGGCCCCGCCAGCTTCGCCCTCCTACGCGAGTTCTCCCCCCACGGCTTCAAGCTGGATCCCGCTTTCATGGTCGGTTTCGGCGAGGTGCCGCGACTGACCGCGCTCGTCGAGGGCATCGTGGCCCTGGCTCGTTGCCTCGGGATCGTGGTGGTGGCCCAGGGCGTGACGACGGCGGGGCAGGCCGAGCTGTTGCGCCAGCTGCGCTGCCAACAGGGCGTGGGACCGTACTTCGGGGCGCCGGCCCTGGCGGCCGAGCCTGTGGGCGTCGGCCGCGGGGCCTAGACCGGCCTAGACCCCCGGCCCCGTGCTCGGCCGCCGGGCCGCCGCCCGCCAGGGGGCGGCCGGGTCGTCCGGTTCGGCGGAGGTGGCGAGCCCCTCGTCGGCCAGCTTGCGCAGGTGGGCCCAGACCGAGTGCTTGGCCACCGGGTGCAGGACCTCGGGGACGTCGGTGTAGATGACCGCGACCAGCTGTTCGGCCGTCACCCCGCCGTCCGGTGCGGCCTGCACGCCGGCCAGCACCTGGGCCTCCCGTTCGCGGCGGTGCCGCAGGTAGCCGTCGAGCACCGCGGCCGGGTCGTCGATCACCCCGCCGTGCCCCGGCGCGATGCGCCGGGGCGCCCGCCGGCGGACCCGTTCCAACGACTCGAGGTAGTCGGCCATGTGCCCGTCGGGCGGGGCAATCACCACCGTGGAGCCGGACATGATGTGGTCACCGGAGAAGAGCAGGCCGGTGCCGGCCAGCTCGAAGCACAGGTGGTTGGACGCGTGGCCGGGGGTGTACACCGCGTCGATCGCCAGCTCGCCGGTGTCGAGTCGCTCCCCGTCGAGCAGCAGCCGGTCGGGAGCAAAAGCGGCGTCGTGGGCATCCAGGCTGGACCCACCGTGCGTAGGCGCCGGCCCGAAGGCCAGGATCTCCGCCCCGGTGGCGGCCTTGAGCCGGGCCGCCAGCGGCGAATGGTCGAGATGGGTGTGGGTGACCAGGATCCAGGCCAGCCGGTCCCCGGCCGCGGCCAGCAGGGCGGCCAGATGGTCGTCGTCGTCCGGGCCGGGATCGATGACCGCCCGGCGCTGGTCGCCGAGGAGGTAGGTGTTGGTACCCGGACCGGTCATGATCCCCGGGTTGGGCGCGATCAGGCGGGACACGCCGGGCGCCACCTCCATCAACCGGCCCGGGCGCAGCTCCTCCGGCCAGGTGGGCAGCGACGGCCCGGCTGTGGTCAGGGCCTCCGCAGCCGCGTCGGGCATAGCTCACCGTACCCGTGACCAGGAGCGACCGGGAGTACGGTTGTCCCGATGGCGAGGTCCAGCGACGGTGGCGCCGACGGCGCCAGCGACGGGAGCAAGTCGCGACGGTCGCCGGTAGGCCCGACCCGGCGGAGCGCGGCGCGGGCAGCCGCGGCGGGGGCGGCGGGGGCGGCCGCCGCGACGAGATCTCGCCGGAAGACGCCCCCTGCCGCGCCCGGCGCCTTGGAAACGCCCGTCGACCCGGAGACGCCCGCTGACCCGGAGACGCCCGCTGACCAGGACACGCCCGCTGACCAGGACACGCCCGCTGACCAGGACACGATTGTCCCCGGGGCGCCCGTGCCGCCGGCGTCGCCTGCTGCGCCACCGGCGCCCGCCGGGTTCGTCCCTGACGAGGCCCGGCCGGTTCCGACCGGGCCGCGGCCGCGGACCATGGGCGTGGCGGCCGCGGCCGCGGCGGCCGAAGCGGCCCGCGGGGGGCGCGGCGCGGCCCTTCGGCACCGGATCCTCCCGCGCAGCGTGCTGGGGATCGCCAGCCTGATCCTGGCGTTCGCCATCGGCGCCGGCTTCAGCGGGGTGGTGCTGTACTCCTACTACCAGTACAAGCTCAACCAGACCAACGACCGGGTCAACACGCTGATCTCCGGGTACAAGACCCAGTTCGCCCGGGCCGAGGGCAATCTCAACGCCGCGGTCACCGCCGCCGAGGCCAACATCCAGAACCAGCTGAAGGCGGTCGAGCAGCTCCAGGCCGGACCGGGCACCCTGGCCGCGCTGGTCAAGCAGGTCGCCCCGTCGGTGTTCTTCGTGCACACCCTGGATGCCAGCGGCCAGCCGTCGGTTGGCACCGCCTTCGTGGTGTCGTCCAACGCCAGCGAGTCGTTGCTGGTCACGTCGTACACCACCGTGCAGGCCGCCACCCACGCCCCCGGGCCCACCGTGTTCGTCCGGCAGGGCAGCACCGACACCCAGGTGACCGTCCGGGCCTGGGACCCCCAGTACGACCTGGCCGTGCTGGTCCTCCCCCAACCCAACCTGCACCCCCTGGCGGCGGCCACCCCGACCCCGGCCCCCCAGCCGGGCGACCGCATCTACGCCGTTTCCGGGCTCGGGTCGGCGGGCGCGTCCATCACCCAGGGCGCGGTCGTCGACGTGTCCGCCAGCGGAGTAACCGAGGACGCCGCCATCGGCCCGTCATTTCAGGGTGGACCGTTGATCGACCAGGCCGGACAGGTCATCGGGGTGGCGTCGCGGACCTACTCGCCGCTCGGGTTCACCACCCAGGGCGTGTGGTTTGCCCCCTATGTGGAGGCGGCCTGTAACAAGGTGCTGATCTGCCCGGGCGGCACTCTGGTCGGCAGCCACTGACCGCGGTAGGATCCGTGGGGGGAGGGATCATGGGAGTTGCCGAAGTAGTCGGATTTGCGGTGTGTTGGCTGGTGGTCGCCGCCCTCATGCTGTGGGGGGTCTTCACCGAACGCAAGCGCGGCCCCATGCGGATGGAGCCGCCCGCCGGTCAGGCCGGCCCCTGGCATCCCAGCCGGACGGCGCGGTCCTCGGGCAGCGACTGGGTGGTGGTGGAGACCGCGGAGGGCGCCACCCCGGAGGTCGCGGCCGAAGTCCGCTTTCTGGCCGCGGCGTGGCTGGCCTCACGCGGCATCGACATGGCGACGGTCCCGCCGGCGGACCTGCGCACCGAGGTGACCACCGCCGACGACGGCGCCAGCACCACCCGGGTCCTGGTGCGCGCCGCCGCCCTGCACGGCATCCGCAAGCCGCGCTGAGCCGCCCCGCTGACCCTAAGGGACTGGGCCCAACAGAGTGGTCGTAGTGCCGCCGCCGCTCGGCACCGTGGTCGACGTCGTGGTGGTAGGTGGCGGCAGGGTGGTGGTCGGCGGCGGCTCGGGAGCCACCGGCACCGACGCCGGCACCTGGTAGGGACCGCCCAGCGGGGTGCCCTCCACGAATCCCGGCGGCCCGGGCACGACCGGTGGGATGGTGGTGGTGGCCCCGGCCGCCAGGGCCGCGGCCTGCTTGGGCGGAATGATCGGCGCCGGCTGGGTGAAAGGAGTGACCGGCACGCCGGCCAGGGCCTGGCTCATGAAATTGCGCCAGGTGATCGCCGGCCAGGTCCCCCCGAACACCTGGGACACGCCCTTCACGTAGCCGATCGACGCCGACTGGCTGGCGGCGTTGCCCATCCACACCGCGGTCGACAGCGTCGGGGTGTAGCCGACGAACCAGGCGTTGGTGTTGTTGCTGGTGGTGCCGGTCTTGCCGGCGGCCGGCCGGCCCAGACCGGCCGCAGTGCCGGTCCCGCCGGTGATGACCCCTTGCAGCACGTTGGTCACGTTGTCGGCCACGTTGGCCGGCAGCGCGGTGGTGGCGGCCGGGAGGGGGCTGATGTTGTCGACGAGCACCTTGCCCGCGCTGTTGACGATCTCCAGGATGGGCGTGGGGGTGGTCCGCTGGCCCCGGTCGGCGAACACCCCGTAGGCCGAGGCCATCTGCAGCGGCGACACGTCGAGCTCACCGAGGGCGTAGCTCTCGCAGTAGTAGAAGGGCGGGGTCGAGTAGTACGCCGAGTCGATCCCCAGGTTTTTGGCCGTGGTGGCCACGTTGTTGCAGCCCACCTGGGGGGCGACCTGGGCGTACACGGTGTTGGTCGACTGGGCGGTGGCCTGGGCGAGGGTCTGGGTGCCACCGCCGTTGGGCTCGTCGTTGTGGATCTGGCAGTAGCTCGCCGGCTGCCCGGCGGGCACTTTGCAGTTGGGGATCTGGTAGATGCCCGGCGCCTGGTAGGTGGCGGTGGGCTGGACGCCCTGCTCGAACGCGGTCGCCAGGGTGAACGGCTTCCATGACGATCCCGGTTGCCGGCCCGGTAGCCCGCCGGTGATCGAGTGCCCGGACCAGCAGGTGGCCGCCACCTGGACCACCGCTGTGCTGGCGGGCCGCGGGTCGCAGCCACCGAGGGCAAAGTTGTCCTGGGCGTACGGCCCCGACCCGAAGTCCCGGCCGCCGACGAGCGCCGGGACGAAGCCGGTCCGGGGCTCCACCGTGGCCAGCGCCATCTCCAGGGGGTCGCTCGTCCCCGACAACGTCGAGCGCACCGCGGCATAGGCCTCCGCCTGCACGGTCGGGTCGAGGGTGGTCTGGATCCGCAGCCCGCCGCCGTAGATCTGGGCGTCCGTGTAGTGCTGCTTGAGCCAATCCACCACGTAGCTGACGAAGTCGGGATACGCGGTGGGGGCGGCCTCCAGGGGGTAGACGGCCGTCCGCCCGGCCGGGGCCGCCGCGCCGAGGGGGACGAGCACCAGCCGCTGGGCCTGGGCCGCGTTGTATTGGGCCAGCGTCAAGTAGCCCTGCTGGTGCATCTTGGCCAGGACCAGCTCCCGGGCCGTCTCGGCCTTGGCCAGGTTCTCCCGGGGCGCCCGGGCGCTGGGGGCGGGGATGAGCCCGGCCAGGGTGGCCGCCTGGGAGGCGTTCAGGGCCGACACCGGGACGTGGAAGTAGTTTTGGGCGGCGGCGCCGGCGCCGGTGTTGCCGTCACCGAAGTACACGACCGTCAGGTACCGGTACAGGATCTCGTTCTTGCTGGCCTGGCGGGCGAGCTGGCTGGCCAGGATGGCCTCGCGGACCTTGCGGACCAGGGTGCGCTGCTGGTCGGTGAACGCCAGCTTCACGTACTGCTGGGTGATCGTCGAACCCCCCTGCAGGGGGCCGGAATGGCGGATGTCGTCGTACGCGGCGCGCAGGGTGCCGCGGAGGTCGACGCCGCCGTGATGGTAGAAGTTGCGGTCCTCGTCCGCGACGACGGCCTCCTTGAGGACCTGCGGGACGTCGGCCTGGTTGAACGGCACGTTGCGGTCGTACTGCTGCAGCACCGCGATCTGGTGCCCGTAACGGTCGTACAACACGGTGGGCAGGATGGTCGGGTTGGGCTTGGGGATGGGGATGGTCGCCGGCAGCGGCAGGAAGATCAGCCCGGCCAGGGCGGTGACGGCGAACGCCGCCGGCGCGCCGACCAGGGCCACGATGGCCAGGAACAACGAGCTGAAGATGGTCTTGACGATCCGCCAGAACAGGCCCATCGCCGGGTCAGCTTCGCGCACCGGACGCCTCCCGCTGGGGGCGCCCGGCGCGCCGGGGGGACTCTTTTCCCCTCAGTCCACGTCGACCAGCACGTCGTCGCCGTCGGTGCGGACCCGCCAGGTGCGCAGCCCGGGCCGCCGGCCGAACATCGTCACGTGCTCGCCGGTGCGCAGGTCGTAGCGCCAGCCGTGCCACGGGCAGGTGACGCAGCCGCCGCCCACGAACCCGTCGTCGATGGGGTTGCCGACGTGGCGGCACACGTTGTCGACGGCCACCACCTCGTCGCCCACCCGGAACACCGCGATCGACTCGGCGCCGACGCGCACCGGCCAGCCCCGGTCCGCGGGGATGTCCTGGCGCCGACAGACCACCCGCCAGGCCACCGCCGAGGCGTCAGCGGGCGGCGGCGCGGCGCGCCCGGGTCGGCCGCAGCGCCACGATTTTGGGATCGGCGTCCGCGGCCCGGGCGGCCCGGGCCACCGTGACCGAGTTGGCCATGACCTCGCCGAAGCTGTCGGGATCGGCCAGCAGCCACGAGTGCCGCCCGGGCACCACCTTCCCGGCCGAGCCCACCGCCGCGCACAGGGCCTCGAAGCTGGCCCGGGGGATGATCCCGTCACCCTCCCCCCACAGCACCAGGACGGGCAGGTGCCGGGCCTTCAGGTCGGCCAGGTCGGCGGTCAGGTCGGCCCGGCGGGCCAGCATGCCCACCCGCCAGATGCCGATCGGGTGGCTGACGATGTTGGGAATGGCGTCTTCGAGCACGGCCGTCAGGGTCGCCACCGCGCCCCTGGCCATGAGCAGATCACAGGGAAAATGGACGACCCAGTCCCACAACGGGCGCTCCGCCATGGAGCGCACCTTGTTGCCGGCCTGCAACCAGGTCCCGCCGCCCACCGAGTTGATCAACACCAGGTACCCGACGCGGTCGGGGAAGTCGTGGGCCAGCTTGGTGGCCACCCCCCCGCCGAAGCTGTGCCCGACCGCGAACACCGGCTCGTCCACCCCGACGGCGTCCAGGAAGGCGTCCACCCACGCCGCGTAGCCGGCGATGTTGGTGTCCTCCGCCGGCAGGGCGGCGGTCCCGCCGAAGCCGGGCAGGGCCGGGGCGTACACCTGGCAGCCCAGGCGGACCAGCCGCTTGAGGGCCCGCTTGTAGGCGTGCTGGCCCAGCGCCCACCCGTGGATGAACAGCACCGGAAGCCCGCTGCCCGCCACCCCGTAGTTGACCCGGCGACCGTCGACAACGACAGAATTCCAGGTCAGGTGGTCCTCAGGCTCCGATCTGGCCATCACCGGCACGTTACCGGGGCGCTGCGCTCCACCACGTGGCGGGAGTCGCCACCCCCCGCTCAGCGCGCCAGCAACTCCCGGCGCTCGACCTCGTTGAGCCCACCCCAGATGCCGTGGGGCTCCCGGATCCGCAGGGCGTACTCCAGGCAGGGCCGCTTGACCGGGCAGCTGGCGCAGATGGACTTGGCCTTGGCCTCGCGGAACTCCTTGTCGTCCTTGCGCTCGAAGTGGGAGGGCGGGAAGAAGAGCGCCGTGTGCGGCCCGCGACACGCCGCTTTGGCTTGCCATAGATCCTCGACATGCTGGACGCTCACTACATCCCCCCTTGCTCTGAGGTGCAAGGTACTCCTACCTTCGCTTGCCAACAAGGGGGAATCTTCCGGGTCCCACCCCCCTGACCAGCACTTTCCTCTTTCAGCCGCGCGGCGCGCGGCCCTGAGTAACCTGAGGGTCTAGCTGAGCCTCACGCATCCCAGCCTTCATCACCCCGCGTGTAGGCTGCACCGCCGTCCGTTGGGAGGCCCGTGGATCACGCACCCTTTACCCCGCCCGCCCGGGTGACCATCGTCGCCGGCAAAGGTGGGGTGGGCAAGACCACGGTCAGTGCGGCCCTCGCCTATCTGGCCGCCCAGTCCGGCCTGACGACGCTGATCGTGGAGGTGGAGGGCCAGAGCGGGCTGCCGGCGTTGTTCGGCCAGCCGGACGCCTTGACCTACCACGAGGCGGTCCTGCTGGCGGCGGGGGCGGCCGGGCCGGGGGCGGCGGAGGTCCGGGCCCGCACCCTGACGCCCGACGACGCCCTCGTCGAGTACCTGGAGGACCGGGGGATGCGCCGGATCTCCAAGCGGCTGATCGCCACCGGCACCCTGGACGTGGTCGCCACCGCGGTGCCCGGGATCAAGGACATCCTGGTGCTCGGCAAGGTCAAGCAGCTCGAGCAGCTCAGCGCCGCCGGCGCCGCCGGCGCCCCCGACTTCATCGTGGTCGACGCCCCGGCCGCCGGGCACGCCGTCAGCTTCCTGGCCAGCGCCTACGGCCTGCTCGACGCCGCCGCGGTCGGACCGATCCGGGCCCAGGCCCTGGACGTCATCGGCCTGCTCGGCGACCCGGCCCGCTGCCAGGTGATGCTCGTCACCCTCCCCGAGGAGACGCCGGTCAACGAGGCCGCCGACACCGCCTTCCGCCTCGAGGACCGGGCCGGGGTCCAGCTGGCGCCGATCGTGGTCAACGGCCTGTGGCCCCGGCTCGACCTCCCGGCCGACGCCGCCGCGGCCCTGCAGGCCGCCGGCCTGGGCCTCCCCCCCGAGCAGATCGAACCGCTGGTGCAGGCGGCCCACTTCCGCCGGCAACGCCAGGACCTGCAGGAGGCCCAGGTGGCGCGCCTGGCGGACATGTTGCCGCTGCCGCAGCTGCACCTGCCGTTCCTCTTCACCACCGAGTTGGGACCCACCGACGTGCGGACCCTGGCCGGCGTCCTGGGCCGAGAGCTGGGGGCGGTCGGGGAGCCGGCGGCCGGGGCCGGCGGGGCGGGCCGCCCGTGAGCGCCGGCGCGGGGCCTGTCGCGCGTGTCGCGCCGACCGCGCTGGCCGCGCTGGCCGCTGAGCGAGACATCATCATCTGCGCCGGCCCGGGCGGGGTGGGCAAGACGACCGTGGCGGCGGCGATCGCCGTCTACGGGGCCCGGCTGGGCCGGCGGGCGTGCGTGGTCACCATCGATCCGGCCAAGCGGCTGGCCGATGCCCTCGGCCTCGACGCACTGACCAACGAGGCCCACCAGGTGCCGGGGGACTGGGGGCCCGACGGGGAGCTGTGGGCCCTGATGCTCGACACCAAGAGCACCTTCGACGACGTGGTGGTCCGCAACGCCGGCTCGGAGCAGCAGGCCCAGGCCATCCTGGAAAACCGCCTGTACCGCAACATCTCCGGCGCCCTCGGGGGCACCCAGGAGTACATGGCGATGGAGAAGCTCTACGAGCTGCACCGCGGCGGTCGTTTTGACCTGGTCGTCGTGGACACCCCCCCGACCCGCCACGCCCTGGATTTCCTGGACGCGCCCGGGCGGCTCATGCGGTTCCTCAACAACCGCATCTTCCGCCTGCTCATGATGCCCACCCGGGCCAGCCTGCGGGCCATCAGCGTCGCCACCCAGATGTTCCTGCGGACGATCTCCAAGGTCGTCGGGGGGGCCATGGTCGCCGACGCGGTGGCGTTCTTCTCGGCCTTCGAGGGCATGGAGCAGGGCTTTCGCGACCGGGCCGCCAAGGTCGAGGAGCTGCTCGTCGACGCCGGCACCGCGTTCGTGGTGGTGGCGGCACCCCGCCGGGACGCGGTCGAGGAGGCGCTGTTCTTCGCCGACCGGCTGGTGCAATCCTCCGGGCGGGTCGAGGCTCTCATCCTCAACCGGATGTTCCCGTCGTTTGGGCCGGTGCCAGCGGCCCTGGAGCAGGTGGCCGCGGCCGGCGGCTCGGCGGCGGCTGGCGGCTCGGCGGCCGGGGCCTGGGGGGCCGGGGCCGGCGTGGCCGGGGCCGGCGTGGCCGGGGCCGGCGGTGGCTCGCGGCCGGGGCCGGCGTGGCCGGGGCCGGCGGTGGCTCTGCCGGGGCGGCCGGGGCCGGCGGTGGCTCTTCCGGGGCGGCCGGGGCCGGCGGCTCGGCGGCCGGCGTCGCTGCCCTGGCCACCAATCTGGCCGACCTGGACCGGGTCGCCAGCCGGGAAGAGCGGCACGTGGCCGTGCTCGCCCAGCGCCTCCCCGCCGCCCCGGTGGTCCGGGTGCCGTTCCTGGCCGATGACGTCCACGACATCCGTGGGCTGACCGAGGTGGGGCGCTGGCTGTTCGAGGTCCGCGACCCGCCGACGCCCCCTCAGTAACTATTAGCGCAATTCATAGCCTTTCGTGCGACAGTCTTTGGACAATTCTGACTCTTCGGGACGTACGCGACACCGCATGTCGCGGACGTCCCGAAGACGCCGGATCTTCCAAGGTCGTCACGATGCCACCGCCGTCGATCGCCGGCCGGCGCTACTCCTCGACGGGGACGTTCCGCTCCAGGGCCGCGGCAGCTTCCTCGATGGTCTCGGTGACCGTCACGATGCGATCGAAGCCCGTGGTGCGCAGCAGCCGGACCAGGGTGGGCCGGTTGCACGCCACGGCCACGTCGCCGCCGAGCTCCCGGGTCCGCCGGATCCCCCCGATGAGCGCTCCCAGACCCGCCGAGTCCACGAACGGGATGCCCGACATGTCGATGAGCAGGTGCTTGCTGCTGGCCATCTCGGCCAGGGCCTGACGGAATTGGCTCACCGTGAAGGCGTCGAGCTCGCCGACGGGTCGGCAGATGGTATAGCCCTCCGGCGTCTCGTCTTGCTGGATGGTGAGCACGCGACCTCCTGAACCGCCACCGGCGGTATTCCCAGGATGGTACCCATGCGGACGCGGCGCTACCCTTCGCTCGTGCCCGACATCCTGATCGCCACCGACTCGGCCGCGGTCTACGACGAGATCCGGTCGGTCGTCGCCGGGCCGGACACCACCGTGCGCTGGGTGCGGCGGGGCGAGGCGGTGCGGGACGCCATGAACACCCAGCCGGCCGACCTGGCCATCGTCGATAGCCAGATCGGCACCATGGGCGGCATCGCCGTCGCCCTCGACCAGCGGCTCGAGGCCGACGCCGGTCGGCTGCTCCCCCGCCCGGTGCTGCTGGTCCTGGACCGGCGCCCGGACGTGTTCATGGCGCGACGCAGCGGGGCCGAGGGCTGGATCCTCAAACCCCTGGACCCCATCCGACTCCGCAAAGCCGTCGCGGCCCTGCTGGCCGGCGGCACCTGGCACGACAAGAGCTTCCTTCCGAACCCGGTGGCGGTCCCGGTCCAGTAGTGCGGGCGGAGCTGGCGGCCGGCGTCCGCGACGGGCGGATCGACCCGGTCGGGCTGGTCGAGGAAAGCCTGCGACGCATCGAGGCGCACAACGGGATCCTCAATGCCGTCACCGCGCTGCGGGCCGAGGAGGCCTTGGCGGAGGCGGCAGCCTCGCCCCGCGAGGGCGCCCTGGCCGGGCTGCCGTTCCTCGTCAAAGACCTGGCCCGCTGCCGGGGCATGGTCACCACCATGGGATCCCCGCTCTACGCCGGCGCCCCGCCCGACGACATCGACGACGCGGTGGTGGCCCGCCTCAAAGCGGCCGGCGCCATCGTCATCGGCCGGAGCAACACCCCGGCGTTCGGCCACGCCGCGTTCACCACCAATCGGCTGTACGGACCGACGCGGAACCCGTGGAACCCGGAGCGGTCGCCGGGAGGATCGAGTGGCGGCTCGGCGGCCGCCCTGGCCGCCGGTCTGGTTCCCCTGGCGACCAGCTCCGACGGCGGCGGATCGGTGCGGATCCCCGCCAGTTGCTGCGGACTGGTCGGCTACAAACCGACGATGGGCGGCGTCGGGCGCAACGTGCTGCCCCGCTGGATCCACTTCTCCACCCAGGGCGCGACCGGCGCCTCAGTGGCGGACGTCCTGCTGGAGGCGTCGATCATCCTGGGGCCGGCGGTCGGTGACTTCTTGTCGGTGCCGCGGCGGGCGATCGATCTCGAACCGGTGCGGCCGGCAAGGGTGCTGGCGACCCGCAGCTTCCGCGCCGATGTCGACCCGGTCATCGTCACCGCGTTCGACCAGGTGGTGGCCACGTTGACGGGCGCCGGTCTCCCGGTCCAACAGGTGCCGGCGCCGTCCGACTCGCTGATCGCGGCCAACTGGGCGATCATCGCTGCGGCCGAGTTGGCCGAGAGCCTCGGTGGGGCCCGAGATCGCTGGGACGACTTCGAGCCGTCGCTGCGGGACCAGGTGATCTTCGGCGAGAGCGTGAGGACCGCCGACTACGTCGCGGCCCACCGTTTTCGGCACCAGGTGACCGCCCGCTTTGACGACCTGCTCGGCCCGGACGCCGTACTGCTGGTGCCGACGGTCAACGCGGTCAGCTGGCCACCCGAGGGTCCGTTGCCGACCCACGCCGGATCAGTGGTCGACGATCCGGCGATCGCCGTCAATACCGTGGATCTCAACTTCACCGGCCATCCCGCGGTCAATGTGCCCATGGGTCGGGACGAGGCCGGCGTGCCCTTCGGGCTCCAGATCGTGGCCCCTCGCTTCGCCGACGGGCTGGCGCTGGGGTTGGCGGCACTGCTCGAACGGGAGCGTCCCTGGCCGCTGGTGGCGGAGGGGTATGCGCCCTTCGCGCCACCGGATTGAGCGGCTCGCCGCCGCCGTTTCGGCGGCTCGGCCGGGCGTTTCCACCTTGGCTGGGCCGCAGACCGGTCGAGTAGCATCGCTCGGACCGGGAAGTAGCGCAGCTTGGTTAGCGCGCAGCGTTCGGGACGCTGAGGCCGCGGGTTCGAATCCCGCCTTCCCGACGACGGTGCAACGGATCACGGGGGGCTCCAGGTGAGTCGTTGCTTCGCGGCGTCGTGGAGTCGGCCGGCGAGGGGACGGGCGACGGGCGACGGGCGACGGGCGACGGGGCATCGTTGACAGCCCATTCAGGTGGTTTTCTCCAGTGGAGACACATATACACCGAGATATAGACTTTGCACCTCCACTACGTGGACCAAGGGAGGGCTGTCATGCGGGCACGTCGGACGCTGGCAAAGTCACCGGAATTGCGCCGGACTCCGGAAGAGTCGACCGTCGGCGGGGATATGCGGATACGGGCACCGCTGTCGGCCCAACGGCTGCTGGAGCTACAGCGCACGGCCGGCAACTCGGCCGTGACGCACCTGCTAGAGAGCCGGTCGGCGGTCGTCGGCGTTCAGCGGGAAGTCACCGACACCGAAGACACCGAAGCCGACGAAGACTTCGAGGGCGGCGAGGAGGCCGAGGACTACAACTTCGACTTCGACGACGAAAAAGAGGGTGGGATCAACTTCGCCCCCGAGGACGCCGGGCCCATGACCAAGTCGGAGATGAAGCAGGCAGCTAAGAACAGCACTCCATCTCGGTCCAACGAGGAGTGGGAGGCCTTCAACGAGCGGCAGGCCGCCTGGGAGGCCCACATGGAGAAGATCAACCCAAGGACCGTGGACGAGGACGTCGTCCGCCACCGTTCCGAACTCCAGGACCGCTGGGGTGGGGGCAGTGGCGCAGATGGCGGTGGACATGGGGCTGGCCGCGCCACCGAAATCCCGTTTCCGGCGCATGCTGAGCCGGGCCAAGAAAGGGCTACAGAAGGGCAGCAAGTGGGCCCTCAAAAAGGCGGGACTGGGCCAGGAGCAGCAACCGGCTGTGGCCGCCCCGATCCCGTTGACTCCCGAGGAGCGGCAGAAACGCCGGGCGTTCAAGATCGGCATAAAGGGCGACGACCAGTACTGGTAAAAGCGGCCGAAGGCGCACCGACGCGTCCGACACCTGGGCCGCCGCGACCTCCATCAATACGGACGGTCTCCCCGGCTGAACGTCCCACGCCGAAGCCTGCCGCCAGTCGCCGGCGGCGCCGATGCTGCCGGTAGCGTGCGGTCATGAACTTCACTCATCTGGGCCGCACGGGGCTGCGCGTCAGCCGCCTCTGCTTGGGAACGATGAACTTCGGTCCCGAGACCGACGAGCCCGAGTCCTTCGAGATCATGGACCGGGCCCACGAAGTGGGCATCAACTTCTTCGACACCGCGAACGTCTACGGGCGCAGCAAGGGTCGCGGCGCCACCGAGGAGATCGTCGGGCGCTGGTTCGCAAAGGACAACAGTCGCCGAGAGCGCACCGTCCTGGCGACGAAGCTTTACGTGGACATGGGTGACTGGCCAAACGAGGGGCGCCTGTCCGCCCTCAACATCCGGCGGGCGTGCGACGCCTCGCTCCGCCGTCTGCAGACCGACTACATCGACCTTTACCAGATGCACCACATCGATCGGCGCAGCCCCTGGGAAGAGATCTGGGAGGCCATGGAAGTCCTACGAGTACAGGGGAAGATCCTCTACGTGGGCTCGTCGAACTTTGCTGGCTGGCATATTGCCAAAGCCCAAGGCGCGGCCCGGCAGCGCAACTTTATGGGCCTGGTCAGCGAACAATCCCTGTACAACCTCCTGGCCCGCCACGTCGAGCTGGAGGTGCTGCCCGCGGCGGTCGACTTCGGCCTCGGTGTCATCCCGTGGTCGCCGCTGCAGGGGGGTCTCCTCGGCGGCGTGGCTCGCAAGGAGCGTCAAGGGAGCCGGCGCAACCAACGGTGGGCAGACGCCGGCGAATCGCTGCGAGCCCAGATCGAAGCCTACGAGCAGCTGTGCGAGACGATCGGCGAGGAGCCATCGACGGTGGCCTTGGCGTGGCTGTTGACCCGGCCGGCGGTGACCGGCCCCATCATCGGACCCCGCACCCTCGACCAGTTCGACGGCGCCCTGCGCGCCCTGGAGATCACCCTCGAGCCAGAGACGCTGGCCCAGCTCGACACCATCTTCCCGGGTCACCGCCCGGCGCCGGAGGATTACGCCTGGTAATCCCGCTCAGGTGAAATGAGCAGCCGTGGGCGGTCCGCCGGCGATCACGACTTTTCAGCACTTTGAGTGGAGCTCTTGACACTGCCAGTGAAATTCGGCCACAGTGGGCGCCAGTTGCGGGCTGTAGGGGCCACCTGACCACCAGGTCCGCACCCGAGCGCGGAGGGGATTCATGAGGCACCACTGGCGAGAATTCGGAACGGTGCGCGCGAGGACGCGGCGCGGGTGGGCGGCGGTCGGCGTACTGGGAAGCGCGCTACTCGTCACCGGGCTCACCGCCATGAGCGCCGTCCCGGCCGGCGCCAACACCAGCCCCGCCGCCCTCAACTCGGCCATCGTCAGAAATCCCGCCCACGCCGCAAAGGTGCGGGCCCCCCTCGCCACGCCGTCGAAACCCCAGCGACCCTTCCTGTCCTCGGTGGCCCCGCAGGCGGTCGTCGGCGTGTCGCACGTGTTCACTGTCAACAAGGGGACCGACAGCGTGGACGCCCACCCTGGCAACGGGGCGTGCGCGGATGCAACCGGAAAATGCTCCTTGCGGGCGGCCGTTCAGGAAGCCGACGCCCTCAACCGGCCGGTGACGATCAACCTCCCGGCCGGGACCTACACGCTGAGCATCGCACCCAATAACGCCACCACCGTCCCCGATGACATCACCTCGGGCGACCTCAACGTGACCGACGCCGGCGGCCTCGTCATCAACGGAGCCGGCGCCACCATCACGGCCACCGGACTCGGCGACCGCATCTTCGAAGTGCGCGGCGGCGCGTCCCTCCAGCTCAACGGCGCCACCCTCACGGGTGGTCACGCCGCCGACAACAGCTCGTACAGCGGCACCGCCGGGGGAGCCCTCGCGCTTCCCGACACCACGAGCGCCGCGACCCTTCAAGGGGTGACCTTGACGGGTAACTCGGCGTCCGACAACGGGGGTGCCATCTTCAACGACGGCGCCCTCTGGCTGACCGGCTCCGCCGTCACCAGCAACGCCGCCGCGGGCCCGAGCGGTGGCGGTCTGTACAACCACCTCGGGGCGGCCCAAGTCGTCGGCGACAGGATCAGCGACAACACCGCCAATACCAGCGCCGGCACGTCTACCGCCCGAGGCGGAGGGATCTACAACGACGACGGGCCCGTCAGCGTCCAAGGCAGCACCATCATCGGCAACCGCGTCCTGATCGGTACCAACCGGACAGGCGAGGGCGGCGGGGTCTACGCCGATGACGACACCATCATCGGCAGTTCGACGATCGCCGGCAACTCGGTCGGTGCGGCCCCTTCGGCGACCAACGTCTCGAGCTGGGGCGGAGGCGTGTACACCGGTTACGGCCTGGAATCCATCACCAACAGCGTCATCGACCACAACACGGCCATCCCCAGCGGAACCCAGCAGGGTGAGGGCGGCGGCATCTACGACGGAGCCGGACTGGTGCTCGCCAACTCGAAAGTCACCAATAACTCGGTTCGCCCAGGAACCCCGGTGACCAATCTGGCCACGTACGGTGGCGGCATCGCGATCGGCGACGGCACCGAGCAGATCACCAACACCCTCATCGATCGCAACTCGGCCATCTCGGCGGGTACCGGCGGCAATAGCGGCGGCGGCGAGGGCGGCGGCATCTTCAACGGCGGCGACCTCAACATCGCCACGTCCACGGTCAGCAACAACACAGCCGGTGTGCAAAACCAGACGGGCAGCGGCGGCGGCGCGGGCGGCGGTATCTCGGAAGAGGGCTCCAACGCCCTCATCGTCAATACCCAGATCGTCGGCAATCAGGCCCTGGGTGGCACCACAGGCACCTTCGCCGGCAGCGGCGGCGGGATCCTGGCCAACGACATCGCGTCCATCTCCGGTTCGGTCATCGCCAACAACCACGCGGCCCAGCAGGGTGGCGGCCTGTGGAGCGACGACGGCCAGCACGTCATGGCTGACACCATCTCCGGCAACACCGCGCAGGAAGGCGGCGGCGTCTGGAATGAGTGGCAGACCGAGGTGGACACCTCCACCATCTCCGGCAACAGCACCTCTGGCCCCAGTAACGACGGCGGCGGCGTCTTCGACCGCGCCGCCTTCAACTTTGGCTTCGCCGCCAAGGTTGTCCTCTCCTCCTCGACGGTGGCCAACAACCGGGCGTCTGCCGGCTCGGGGCTCGCGGGCAGCCTCGGAGTGGCGTCAGCGAACTCCGGAGGCTTCGTACTGAGTGACACCATCGTCGGGGCCAACATCGGCGCATCGCAATGTCGCCTAGCCGGCGCCAACCTGACGTCCACGGGCCACAATCTGTCCTCCGACACCTCCTGCGCGCTGATGGCCCGGGGCGACGTCACCGGGGTCAACCCGGCGCTGAAACCGCTGGCTCTCAACGGTGGGCCGACAGCGACGCAGGCGCTGGCCCCGACCAGCCCTGCCATCGACGCCGGCGACTGCCCGGCCGTCGACCAGCGCGGCTTCCCTCGCCCGCCCGTGCGGTGCGACATCGGGGCCTACGAGCAGTCTGGCTACCGCTTTGTGGCGAGCGACGGCGGTGTCTTCGACTTCGGTGACGCCGGCTTCTGGGGCTCGACGGGCAACATCGCCCTCAACCAGCCCGTCGTGGGCATCGCCAACACCGTGACGGGCCACGGCTACTGGTTGGTCGCCTCCGACGGCGGGATCTTCAGCTTCGGCGACGCCCACTTCCACGGCTCCACCGGCAACATCGCCCTCAACAAACCGATCGTCGGCATGGCCGCCACCCCCACCGGCAACGGCTACTGGCTGGTCGCCTCCGACGGCGGGATCTTCAGCTTCGGCGACGCCCACTTCCACGGCTCCACCGGCAACATCGCCCTCAACAAACCGATCGTCGGCATGGCCGCCACCCCCACCGGCAACGGCTACTGGCTGGTCGCCTCCGACGGCGGCGTCTTCAGCTTCGGCGACGCCCACTTCCACGGCTCCACCGGCAACATCGCCCTCAACAAACCGATCGTCGGCATGGCCGCCACCCCCACCGGCAACGGCTACTGGCTGGTCGCCTCCGACGGCGGCGTCTTCAGCTTCGGCGACGCCCACTTCCACGGGTCGACGGGGGCCATCAAGCTGAACCGACCGATTGTGGCCATGGCCGGCACGCCAGACGGCAACGGCTACTGGCTGGTGGCCTCCGACGGCGGGATCTTCAGCTTCGGCGACGCCCACTTCCACGGCTCCACCGGCAACATCGCCCTCAACAAACCGATCGTCGGGGGCACTGGGGTGTAGCCAGCTACCATCGCCGATCGAGAGCATGGTGGAGCGACGGCGCACGTCAACATCCAATTTCGGCGTCGGCCGGCGCGAGAGCCACGACGCTGCGGCCTTCTACGAACGGTTTCGGCCCCCGGAGCTCACGGAGGACGATGCCGTCCGCGACCCGAAACCGCTCCCTGAGCCGATCATCCACGGCGACGCCCGCCGGATGGACGCGGTCCCTGACGGTTCGGTGGCGCTGGTGGTTACCTCGCCGCCGTATTTCGCCGGCAAGGCCTACGAAGAGGAGCTCGAGCGCGACGGCGTCCCCAGTAGCTACCTCGAATTCCTCCAACTCCTGGGGGACGTGTTCGAGGAGTGCACCAGAAAGCTCGAGCCGGGCGGCCGCATCGCCGTCAACGTCGCCAACCTGGGCCGCAAGCCCTACCGCAGCCTGTCCGCTGACGTCATCAAGATCCTCCAGGACGACCTCGGGCTGCTGCTGCGGGGGGAGGTGATCTGGCAGAAGGGTGAGGGCGCCAGCGGCTCCTGCGCCTGGGGTTCGTTTCGCCGCGCCACCAACCCGGTCCTCCGGGACATCACCGAGCGGGTCGTGGTCGCCAGCAAGGGCCGATTCGACCGGGCCCGGTCGGTGCGCCAGCGCCAAGCCGAGGGTCTCCCCTTCGAGAGCACCCTGATGACCGAGGACTTCCTGGCCCTGAGTCTGGATCTGTGGTCGATCCCATCGGAAAGCGCCCGCCGAGTCGGGCATCCCGCCCCCTTCCCGGTCGAACTGCCCGAGCAACTGATCCGGCTGTACACGTTCAAGGACGATCTGGTGCTCGATCCGTTCATGGGCAGTGGATCGGCGCTGGTCGCCGCGGCCCGGCTGGGCCGCCGCTATGCCGGATACGACCTGGACCCGCGCTACGTCGAGCTCGCCCAGCGGCGCGTCGCCGACGCCCTCGTCGCCACCGAACCCACGGCAGACCTCGGCCGAGCCGCCGTGGCGGCGGGCAAATCCGCCCAGGCCCTGGCGGAAGAAGTGCTCCTCGGAGCCGGCTTCACCATCACCGGCCGCAACCACCGCGTCCCGAAGACGGGGGTGACGGTCGATTTCGTCGCCGAGGACGCCAACGGCGATCGGTGGTTGTTCGACGTGCCGGGCTCCTTCACCAGCCACCGGGGCGGCTTGCTCCGCGCCGACACCGTGTGGAAGTCGCTCGGCCGAGCCCACGCCTTACGCGGGCACCTACCCCCGGCCATCCCGGTCGTGCTGCTCACCAGCCACCTGCCTCGACGTCTCAGCGAGGGTGACACCGCCCTGCGGGCAGCCGGACCCGACGCCTTCTTCGATGCGATCGAGCTGCTCTCCACCGCCGGGCGCGAGCGACTGGCCGGCTACGCCCGGGCCGGCCGGCTCGGGGGGCCGCAACCGGGCTTCTGGACGGCCGCCGATCTGGCCCGCCGCTCCCGCTAACCCACGACCGTCACCCGCCGGCCGCGAACTCCCACCACTGCACCTCGCACATCATCGGCAGGACGTACCTGACGTAGAGCGAGTGGATCTTGACCACCTGCTGGTCGTCGACTTGCCACCCGATGAGGTCGACCCCAGCATGGCTGTCCCTAAAGGACTCGGCTCGCTCCTGCACCCCCTGCAACTCCGCCAAGGAGCCCACCGAGAAGCCGAAATGGTCCATCCGCGGGCACCGCATGGGGTCGTCAGCCGCCACGAGGTAGATGAACTGGTCCCAATGGACGCAGGACAGGACCAGCCGATGACGATCCTCCGTCATCACGTCGATCTCGTCGAACCCGAACACCTCCTGCCAGAAGCCGCAGATGGCGGCCCGGTTGGCCGCGTCCAGCAGGTCGGCAGGCAGGCTCAGAGCCACGTGATTGAAGCGGGGATTTCCCGACGGATAATAAGGGTGGATCACGAGACCCCCTCCCTGGCTTGGACCGCTTCGGTGAGTCGCGGCACCACCATCACCTTCCCCGAGTAGCGACCCTCCGCCAGTCCCACCAGGGCCTCGGAAAGCCGATCGAGCGGCACGTCGTCAGCCTCGATCAACAAGTCGGTCGGGAACCCGTCCGAAGCCAGCAACTGGAGGGCGCGTTCGAACCCGCCCGCGTCGTAGACGAACGACCCGCACACGGTCAGCTCGTTGAGGAGCACCCGGTTGGGGTCGAACGTCGGCTGCTGCATGCCGGCGCCAACCAGCACCAGCCTGCCCCCGCGCCGCAGTTGGTGGAGACCGGCCTCCATCGCTGTCTTCTTGCCCGAGCACTCGAGGACCACGTCAACGGGCCGCGACGCCAGGCGCTCCGGTTCCCAGGCGGGGAACTGCTCGAGCTCGGTGGGGTCGAGGACCGTGGCCGCCCCGAGTCGGCGGGCGAGCGTGCGGCGCCGCGCCGCCGGTTCCACCGCGATGACCGGTCCGATGCCCCGCGCCACCAGGGCGGCGATGGCGAGCGCCCCGATGGGGCCGGCGCCCATGACCATGACCGAGTCGCCGAGGGCGACCCCCGAGCGGGTGATGGCGTGCAGGGCGACGGCCAGCGGTTCGGCCAGGGCAGCCCGGCGGGCCGAGAGGCCCGGTGGCAGGCGCAGGAGGGCGGCGGCCGGCACGAGCACGTAGCGGGCGAAGGCACCGTCGCGGTCACCGACCACCCCCTGCTGACCTTCGCACTGGGACGGCTGGCCCTCGCGGCACCGCCGGCACTGCCCGCACATCGGTGAATTGCCCCCCACCACCAGCTCACCGAGCGACCAACCGGTGACGTCCTCGCCCAGCGCCACGATGGTGCCGCTGTACTCGTGGCCGGCGACCCGTCCCGGCTTCTCGCCCCAGCCCTCGAGGAGCATGTGGATGTCAGACCCGCAGATCCCACAGTGATCGACCTCCAGCAGCACTTCGCCGGGGGCCGGTCTCGGCACCGGCCGGTTCTCGACCACCACCTCCCCCGGCCGCCGATACACGGCCGCTGGCATCACCTCGGGTAGCTCGATCATGACTGGCACCTCGCTCCGCTCAGGCTTGTCGGTGATCGGGCTCCCCATCGGACCCTGACACCGGCGTCACCTTAGGCCCGGCCGGGGACCAGACGCCGTCCCCGTGGTGACCTCAGGCCGCCAGCCCGCCCTGGGCCCAGCGCACCGACTGCGCCAAGCCGGCCGCGGCCACCGGACCGACATACCCGGCGGCCCCGGCGCCCAGGGCCCGGGCGACCGGCCCGGACGTGGCGTCGCCCTCCATCTCGACCACCAGCACCCGCGCCGTCGGAAACGTACGCATCACCGCGGTCAGGGCGCCCGGGCTGCATGGGGGCACCACCACCAACGCCGAGTCACGCGGCGCCCGCCGGATGTCCTCCACCGCGCACTCCGGGCCCAGCGCGTCGCGTGAACGCGTCCAGTTGCTCGGGCGACAGCCGCAACCCCACCGCCACCACCGGAGGACCGAGGTGTTCGGGAGTGGCACTGGAATGTCGAGTGACGAGCATGGCGGGCCTCCGTGGGCTGCCTCTCCATCATCCGTCCGCAGGTTCATCGTCGGCTGAACGCTGGCTGAGCCGCGCCTGAAGATCTGTTCGCCCGGGGGTGGCGCAGGGCCATCCCGTCGTCAGTGTCGGCCGCCCACTCTAGAATGAGGTTTCACTTCCCGACAGCTCCAGGAGGCGCCGGCCGTGCACGAGTTTTCGCATCCCGCCATCGACGCCCTCCGCCAGGCGGGGCCGGAGCTGCAAGCCGAGGCAGCCCGCTCCGCCGAAGAGCGGCGCCTCTCCGAGCGCACCGCCAAGATCCTGCGCCAGACCGGGGTGATGCGCCTCTGCCAGCCGGCCCGGTACGGCGGATTCGAAGCAGACCCTCGGGTCTTCGTGGAGGCCATGATGATCGCCGGCGAGTACGACGGCGCCGCGGCGTGGGTCCTCGGGGTGGTCGGGGTCCACAACTGGCACATCGGCCTGTACGCCGACTCGGTCCAAGCCGAGGTGTGGGGTGACGACCCGGACACGTGGATCAGCTCCTCGTACAACTACGTGGGTCGGGCCCGCCGAGTTGAAGGCGGGTTCCAGCTGAGCGGCCGATGGGCCTTCTCCTCTGGGTGCGAACACGCCCGGTGGGTGTTCGTGGGGGGGTTCGTCTACGACGAGGACGACCAGCCGGTGGAGATGCGCCACTTCCTCCTGCCCCGGGCCGACTACCAGATCATCGACGTCTGGCACGTGGCCGGGCTGAGCGGCACCGGAAGCCAGGACATCGTCGTCGACGACGCCTTCGTCCCCGACGCCCACAGCATGAGCTGGCCGGACCTGCGAGCCCACCGGTGTCCCGGCGTCGAGGTCAACCGCGCCCCCCTGTTCCAGGTGCCCTGGGGGTCGATGTTCCTCAACGCGGTGACCGCGCCGATGGTCGGCATGGCCCGCGGCATGCTCCATGGCGCCCTGGACCTGGTCAAGCAGCGGGTCAGCGGCTACGTGCCGCCGGGACCGGCGACCGGGCCCTTCGAGGCCAAACGGATCTGGCCGGCGGTCACCATGGCCAAGCTGGCCGAAGCGTCCGCCGAGATCGACGCCGCCCGCCTCCAGCTCCTCGACAATCTCGGCGACGTGTACGGCTTCGCCGTCGCCGGCGATCCGGTCCCGCTGGAGGTCCGGGCCCGGGCCCGCCGGGACCAGGTGGTGGCGGTCACCCGGGCGACCGGCGCGGCCAACACCATCTTCTCGCTGGCCGGCGGACGAGGTTTGTCGTTGAAGAGTCCCATCCAGCGGCTGTGGCGGGACGTGCACGCCGGGTCGCACCACGTCGTCAACGGCGCCGACCAGGCCCTTACGGGCTACGGCGCCTACCTGATGGGCGAGCCGATCGAGGATCAGCTGGTGTAGGCGGCGACCCGCCCACCTTCCGCCGCGGTGTAAACCGGGAGGGCGTGAAGCTGACCCTCGACCTGCATGACATCTACAACCGCGGAGATGCCATCGACCGGGCGCTGCGGGCGGTGATCGACGAGGCGGTCGACAAGAAGGCGCGGACCGTGGAGATCATCCCCGGGAAGGGCAGCGGGCAGCTCAAGAAGCGGGTCCTCCGGTTCCTGGATCAGAAGGATGTCAAGGCCCTGTACCACCGGGTGGAGAAGGACTCCGACAACTTCGGCCGGGTGTTCGTCCATTTCCGCTGGAAGTAGTTGCTACTACCGCGCGATGACCTGGTCCGGGGTGCGGCTGGAGACAGCAGCCCGGTGCCCTTACCCCAGGACACCGGGCCGGTTTGTCTCGCCGGAAGGGTTCAGCGGCTGGGCCCCTTTGACCAACCTGACCCTTCACCGATGATTGTGAACCGCCCAGCCCAACGACCCCCCAACCGCTGACCACTCGTTCCCCAACCCTGCCCCATCACCGCTCGCAGGATCACCCAGCAGCGGCCCAGCGGTCCTGGACGCAAGGGGCAAGAGCATCCAGGACCGCACGGGGGCCTACCGCGGCAGCACCCAACGTAATAGGCGACCCTCAAGGAGATAGGTGATAGGCGCCGAACTAACCCGTAGGGGGTCAGTTGGCCGGCAAGGGGCGTCCAGCTGACCCCCCGGCGTATTCTTTGCTCGTCAGGCAGCCGGCACGCTGGTGACCAGCTTGGCCCGCACCAGCGGCTCGAAGTGCTCGAGCGGCTCGCTCCGGTAGTCGGCGTCGAAGGCGGTCTGGTCGTACTTGGCGCAGAACTCCTCCGTGTGCTCGAAATACGGCGAGTCTCGGTACGCTTCGCGGGCGTTCTTGTCCAGCCCGATGTGGTGCCAGAAGTAGTAACCCTGGAAGATCCCGTGGTGCTCCACCATCCAGTGATTGGCCTCCGACACGAACGGCTTGAGGATGGCGGCGCCGATGGCGGGATGGTTGAAGGGCGACAACGTGTCGCCGATGTCGTGGATCAGGGCGCACAGCACATACTCGTCATCCCGGCCGTCCCGCTCAGCCCGGGTGGCGGTCTGGAGGGAATGCTCGAGCCGATCGACGGGGAACCCGCCGTGATCGTTCTTGAGGTAGCGCAGCTGCTCCAGCACGTGCTCCGGCACAAAGCTCTGCGTCACGTTGAGCTGGGGCGAGATCGCAGCCCAGTCCTCGGCAGTGGACTCCTCGAACGTCCGGAACTTGGCCTGGCGAGCGGTGAACGTCATGACCCCAGGCTACCGCTCGCCTCACCCGGCGGCTAGGGCCAGGCCCGCCGTGGCCGCGGCCGCGCCCAGGACCACGCCCACGGCCACGTTCTGGGCCGCCAACCGGACCGCGCCCTCCTCGACCAGGGCGATGGTCTCGAAACTGAAGGTGGAAAAAGTGGTGTAGGCGCCGACCAGGCCCGCTCCCACCACCAGCTTCGGTGTGTTGGGCAGCCCGTCGTAGATGGCCAGCCCGCTCAACAGGCCGAGCCCAAACGATCCGGAGACGTTGACCACCAGCGTGCCGAGAGGGGACCGGCCGCCGATCCGCTCGGTGACCACGGTATCGACCACGTACCGCAGCGGCGCCCCGACCGCCCCGGCCAGCCCGACGAGCACCCATTGCCACCACGTCATTCGTGGTCGGGATGCCGGACGTAATGCAACACGTCTACGTCCTCCACGGTCACCAGGCCGCCTTCCACCAACTCGAGGATCTCGGCGGCGAAGGCTTCGACGGCTGGCGCCGAATCGACGATGACGATGCACACCGGTAGGTCGTCGGAGAGGGACAGAATCCGGGTGGTGTGGATGTGGTTGGACTTCCCGTAGCCCTCGACGCCGCGAAACACGGTGACGCCAGCGACGCCGGCCGCGTGCGCCCGCGTGACGATCTCGGTCGCCAACGAGTGGTGTCCCACCTGGTCCCGTTCGCCGACCAGGATCGTCAGGCGCTTGGCCGGCCCCGACAGTTCCACTCAACCAGCCTCCCTGGTCCAGGCGGCTCGCGCCAGCACCGCGCCGATTCGCACCGCGGCCAACCCCCCCGCGACTGAGGCCCCGAGGTAGAGGGCCGCCGTTCCCGGCCGACCGGCCCGCACCAGCAGGTCCATCTCCACCACGAAGGTGGAGAAGGTTGTCAGGCCCCCACAGAACCCAGTGGCGAGCAGCGGGCGGAAGTAGCGCGTCGGGCCGAGCCGTTCCAGGGCCGTGACCGCGATGAACCCCAGCAACAACGACCCGGCCACATTGACGATCAGAGTCGCCCACGGGAACCCATTGGTGCCCGCCGGAAGGGCCCGGCCGACGGCTACCCGCAAGAGGGTGCCCGCCGCCCCACCCATGGCCACCACGCCCAGCACCCCTGGCGGGAATCGTCGTCGCACACTGCAGTATCACCGCTGGCGGCCGCGGCCGGCGATCTAAGGTCGCTCGCTATGACCGATTTGCAAGGCGCGCGGGTACTGGTGACCGGGGCGAATGGCGGCCTGGGGCGGGCCATCGCGTTGGCGCTGAAAGTCGAAGGCGCAGAGCTGCTCCTGACCGGGCGGCGGGCCGAGCCCCTCGACGCGGTGGCGACCGAAGTGGAGGGGCGGGCCATCGTCGCCGACCTGGCCGACCGCCGTCAGCTCGACCGACTGTTGGCCGAAGCCGGCGACATCGATGTGCTGGTCGCCAACGCCGCCCTCCCGGCATCGGGTGATCTCGGCGAGTGGCAACAGGACCAGATCGACCGGGTGCTGGAGGTCAACCTGGCCAACCCCATCGCCATGACGAGGGCGCTGCTGCCGGGCTTTCGGGCCCGGGGCTCAGGTCACTTCGTCTACGTGTCGTCCCTGTCCGGCCGGGTGGCGTCGAAGGGGGCGTCGCTGTACTCGGCGACCAAGTTCGGCCTGCGCGGCTTCGCCGGCGGCTTACGGGCCGACGTGCGAGGCAGCGGTATAGGGGTCTCGGTCGTGTTCCCCGGGTTCGTGCGCGACGCCGGGATGTTCGCGGACACCGGGGCCACCCTCCCCTGGGGCGTCGCCACCGTCGCACCCGAAGCGGTGGCAGCCGCGGTGGTCAAGGCCATCCGGGTGGACCGGGCCGAAGCGGTGGTCGCGCCGCTGAGCTTGCGCCTGGGTGCCTTCCTCGGCGCCCTGGCCCCGGGCGTCTCGGCGGCGGTGCAAGCGCGGGTGGGCAACGGGTTGTCCGACGAGCTGATCGCGGCCCAGCGCCACAAGCGGTAGCTCAAATGGTGAAGGCCAGGTTGGCGACCACCTGGCGGCCGAGCCCGGTGTCGCCCGATAGCGCCACGTCGTCGAGCACCGTGGCCGGGTCGACCCGCCCGCACGCCAGCCGAGTAAACAGGCCCGACTCCAACGCCACCACCGCCGTCGCCGGGGCGTCGAGGTTGTCGACGACCCGGGCCCGCCCGTCGACGGCCACGTGCACCGACCTTTCGACAGGCCCGGTCAGCTCGAACGTCACCCGTGACCCTTCGGGCGCGCCCGCCTTCTTGCCGACGATGTAACCGAGGGCCCGGACGATTTCGTCCACCGCCTGTTCGGCAACCGGGCCGCTCTCGTGACCGGCCCGGCCCACCGCGTCCCGCACGTCCTGCTCGTGCACCCAGCAGTCGAAGATCCGGATCTGCATGAACCGCCGGTAGTCGGCCTGCCCGATCGGAGTCCACGACGGGGCGGAGAAATCATCCTCGCCCATGCCGGCGAGGGCCTCCCGTCGGGCGTTGGTCACCTCGGTGAAGCGTTCGAGCACCTCGGCGCGCGGCTCGTTCGCGAGCGCGGTCACCCACACCTCGTTGAACCCTCCGATGTCGTTGCGGACATGATCGGGACGGCCCGGATCGATCTTGGGATTGGGGCGCCCGAGGATCATCGACTCGGTGCCGATGACGTGGGCGTACTGGGCGGAAACGGGCCAGCCCGGGCAGGGGGTGCCTCGGGACCACTCGCTGTCGGTCAGCCCCGCGCCCAGATCGCCGAGGGACGACCAGACTTCGTCGAGTTGGGCGATCAGGCCGGCGGCGGAATTGTCGGCGGTCATCGGTCAGGCCACCGGGTGGGCGACGGTGTTCCAGTCGCGGGCCGTCAGGTACGGGGCAAAGCTGGCGCTGATGTGCTCCCAGTCGGCCGCGGTCTTGGGCCGTCGGAGCTCATACAGATGGGGGAATTCCGCCCAGCCGGCCACCAGGTCCCACAGTCGTCCGGCCGCCTCGCCGGTCGGGGCCGGGGTCACGACCGGACCGAACAGCACCGCCGACCCGTCGATGACCAGGGTCGGCACCCCGTACCCGCCGAGGGCCACCACCCGGTCGTGGTCGGCCCGCACGTCGTCGTGGGTGGTCGGATCCGCGATGGCCGCCTCGACGGCGCTCGGATCCAGGCCGGCCTCGATCAGGGCGACGGCCGCCCCGTCGGGGCTGTGCACCTTGCGACCCTCCTCGTGCAGGGCGCGGCCGGCGGCGGCGTAGAAGCGGTCGACGGCGTCGTTGCCCTGCGGGCTGCGGCGCATGAGGGCGGCGATCCGCAGCAACGACCAGCCGTACGACCAGGACCGCTCCCACGGGTGCTTCTTGCCCTCTTCGCGGTTGACCTCTTCCAGCGAAAAAAACTTCCAGGTGACGGCGACATCCCGTTGTTCGGCCACGGTGCGAATCCATTTGCTGGTCTGGTACGCCCACGGGCACATCACGTCGAAGTGGAAGTCGATGGCGGTCATGATGCCGCTTACCTGCCGGTCCAGGCCGGCGGCCGCTTCTCGATAAAGGCCATCAAGCCCTCCTTGGCGTCCTCGCTCCCCATGGCTTTGGCCATGGCTTCTCCCGACATCCGCCAGCCGGTGTCCTCGTCCTCGGTCATGGCGGCGAGCACGACGTGGCGGGAGGCGCGCACCGAAACGGGGGCGTTGGCCTCGATCCGGGCGGCCAACTCCTTGGCCTTCGCCAGCGCCTCGCCTGGCTCGCACAGCACGTTGACCAAGCCGAAATGGTGGGCTCGTTCGGCCTCGATCGGATCGCCGGTGAGGGTGAGCTCCATGGCCACGTTGAAGGGCAATTTGCGAGGTAGGCGGAAGAGCCCACCCCCGGCGGCCACCAGACTGCGTTTGACCTCGGGGATCCCGAACCGGGCCGTGGTGGACGCCACGATGAGATCGCACGCCAAGGTGATCTCGGTCCCGCCGGCCAACGCCGGGCCGTCGACCGCGGCGATGATGGGCTTGGACCGCTCCCGCCTGGTGATGCCGGCGAACCCGCCGTGGGCGGTGGCCAGGTCGCCGGCCCGGCCGGCATTGATCTCCTTGAGGTCGGCGCCGGCGGAGAAGACCGGCGGCACCCCGGCGAGGATTCCGACCCACAGGCCGTCGTCTTCCTCGAGGCGGTCGATGGCCGCTTCGATGCCGCGGGCGACCTCACCGTTGACGGCGTTGCGCGCCTCCGGTCGGTTGATGGTGATGATGGCGCAATGGCCTTCGGTTGCGTACTCGATGGTCGACACGTCGGTCCCCTCTTTTTCCTGGGCTACTTGGGCTGGAGGCGCGCCGGCGCCGTCGATGCGGATGGTCTCGCCGTTCATGTAGCTGTTGGTGATCAGCTCCGTCGCCAGGCTGGCGAACTCGGCCGGGTAGCCCAGCCGGTCGGGGAACACCACGTCCCGCTTGAGCTTGGCCTTGAACTCCTCGGAGGCCTCGCCGGACCCATAGATGGGCGTGTCGATTAGCCCGGGGGCGATGGTGTTGATGCGCACGCCGACCACGGCCAGATCCCGGGCGATCGGCAGGGTCATCCCCACCACTCCACCCTTCGATGCCGAGTAGGCGGCCTGACCGATCTGGCCGTCGAAGGCCGCCAGGGAGGCCGTGTTGACGATGGCGCCCCGCTCGCCGTCCACGAGTGGTTCCGTCTGGCTCATGGCCGTGGCCGCCAGCCGAACACAGTTGAAAGTGCCGATCAGGTTGATGGCGATGACCCTCGAGAAGGCATCCAGATTGTGGGCGGACTCGTAGCTGCCGTCCCGGCCGATCGTCCGGGACGCCCACCCGATGCCGGCGCAGTTGACCAGGCTCCGCAGCGGGCCGAGCTCCTTGGCCGCCTCGACTGCGGCGGTGACCTCGTCGGTCTTGGTCACGTCCGCGTGGGCGAAAATGCCGCCCAGTTCCTTGGCCAGCGTCTCACCCGCGGCGTCTTGCATGTCGAGCACGACCACCCGAGCGCCCCGCTCGGTAAGCAGGCGGGCCGTGGCCTCTCCGAGGCCGGACGCGCCCCCCGTCACGATGGCTGAAGTTCCTCGTATGTCCATGGCGGGCAGGCTAGGCGAGCGGCCCCGACAGACGGCAACCCGCCAGACCCCTGGCGCACTGGGGCGGCGCCTAGATTTGGGCATCATGAGGGCAGCATTCTGAGGGTCGGTCGGCGTCGCGTTCGGGTCCCGTGGTGGCTGGTGGCAGTGGTGATCGGGGCGGGCGTGGCGGGCTGGGCCGTGTTCGTGACGTTGCAGGTGCTGGCGGCCGGACACGCCGATCAGCGTGGGCTCGCCGCGGTCAATCAAGCCCGCGGCGAGCTGTCCGCGTCCGACCTGATGGCCGGCCGGGCCCTGGGTCCGTTGGCCGTGGCCCAAGCGGACTTCCATCACGCCCACGGGTTGCTGGGATCGGCCTGGTTGGCCCCGGTCCGGATCCTGCCGGTGATCGGACGGCAGGTCACGTCCGTCGACGATCTGTCCGCCAGCGCCGAGCGGGTCGCCCAGGTCGGCCAGACCACCGTCTCTGGGGTGGGCGCGGCCCTCAAGCGGCCGCACCTGAGCGGGCCGCAGCGAGTGGCCGTGCTGGCCGACCTGTCCTCGGTGGCCGGCCGGGCCGACGAGCAGCTGGGTGGGCTGTCCTATGGCCCCAGCAAGGGGCTGATCGGGGCCGTCGCCCGGCGCCGGTCCGAGCTCATCAACGACGTCGCCAAAGTCCGGTCGGAGCTCAACAAAGCCGCCTTGGTGACGGGCGTGGTCGGCCACCAGATGACCGCCGGCGCCCGCTACCTGGTGTTGGAGGCCAACAACGCCGAGATGCGGTCGGGGTCGGGCATGCTCCTCCAGGCGGGGGTGCTGACGGTCGGGGGCGGCGACCTGGTGCTGGGCCCGACGCGTCCGACGGGCGACCTCACCCTGTCACCGCCTGGGGTCCCGATCGGCGGCGATCTGGCCGCCCGCTGGGGATGGCTGCATCCCGGTCAGGATTGGCGCAATCTGGCCACCACCCCGCAGTTCGATGTCACGGCCCCGTTGGCCGCCCAGATGTGGCAGGCCGCCACCGGCCAGCACGTCGACGGGGTCCTCGTCCTCGACGACGTCGCCATCCAGGCGCTGCTGGCGGCCACCGGTCCGGTGTCGGTCGGCAGCACGACCGTCGGGCCGGACAACGCCTTGACGTTCCTGACCAAGACGCAGTATCTCCAGCCCGACGAGACCGTCCGCAAGGAGGAGTTGGGCGCCCTCGCCCAGGCCGCGGTGGCCAGCGTCGAGCACGGCCAGGGCAGCCTCTCGACCATGGCGACCGGGCTCGCCGCGGCCACCGCCGGCCGCCATGTCCTGCTGTGGTCGTCCGACGTCAGCGTGGAGAGCGCCTACCGCACCCTCGGCGTGGCCGGCACCGTCGCTCCCGACGACCTCCTGGTCGGGGTGCTCAACGGCGGGGCCAACAAACTCGACCCCTACCTGAGCGTCCAGATCCAGCTGTCCCTGCGACCGGCCGCCGCGGCCACCCAGGTCACCGTCCGGGTCGACGTCGCCAACGATGCGCCCACCGGTCTGCCGCCGTACGTGACCGGAGAGGCCGCCTCCTTGGCAGCGCTGCGCCAACAGCCGGGCGTCTACGCCGGGCTGCTGAGCGCCAACCTGCCGGGTAGCGCCACCAACGGCGGCATCGCCGGCTACTCGTCGCTGGCGGCCGCGGGTCGCGAGGGTCCGCTGACGGTATTGGCCGTGCCCTTCCGACTCCAGCCCGGCCACCGGCAGGAATTCGTGGTCACCTTCCATCTGCCCGGCCGGCACGGCGCTTTCGAGGTCATCCCCTCCGCCCGGCTCCCGAGTGTCACGTGGCAAACCCCGAAGGCCACCTTCACCGACAGCCAGCCGCACCAGGTCTCGTACTGAGCATGCCCGAAGGGGAGGTCCCAGGCATCACCGATGCCCGCCGGCGTTGGCGGCGAGCCCGTCCCCTCGGCCCCGGCCGGCCGGCGGTGGCGTCGTCACTGGCGATGGGTGCCGGTTTGCTGACCGCCGGCCGTTACGGCGTGGCCTTGCTGGGGTGGGCAGGCACGTTGGTGCTGGTGCGGGTCTTGTCGCCGCAGGCGTGGGGCGAGTACTCCCTGATCTTCAGCGTCATGGCCCTGATCGGGACCGTCGCCGACCTGCAAGTTGGCCGCATCGTAGTGCGGGAGTTCCAAACGGCCACGGACGAGCTGGAGGAGACCCTGGGCTCGTTTGTCACCCTCCGGCTCAGCGTTGGCGCCGTCTGCTACGGCGCCGCGCTCGTCGTCGTGTGGGTTGGCGGCTACCCGACGATCGTCCTGGCCGCGATGGCCGCCGCGGCCCTGGTGCTCGTGGTGGGGTCCGCGGACGCGGCTCTGTACATCTTCTTCACCTCCCAGATGTGGATGCGGACCTTGGCGGTGGCCAATGTGCTGGCCCAAATGTCGCAACTGGCGCTGACCGTCGGGCTGGCGTTGGCCGGCTTCCACGGCCTGGTGATCTTCACCGTCCCCGCCATCCTGTTCGAGCTGGTGTTCGTGGCGTGGCTGATTCGAGCGATGCGAGGCCTCATCCGGGTCCGGCTCCGCTTCCACACCGCCCGCTGGTGGCGATGGCTCAAGGAGGCGGCGCTCCTGTCCGTCGGGGCCGCCCTCGGATCCATCTACATGCAGGTCGACACCATCATGCTGTCCAAACTGGCCGATCTACCGGCGGTGGGCATCTATGCCATCGGGTCGAAGTTCGCCAACCTCGTAGGGGCGGTATCCACCGCGGTGAGCACCAGCCTGCTGGTGTCGCTGACGAAGACCTGGCCCGAAGAACCCGAGGCGTTCGTGACCGCGTTCCGGCGGGCGTTCCTGCTGTTGCTGGTAGCCGGGACGGCCTTGTTGCTGGACTTCGGAGCCTTCGCCACGCCGGTGGTCCGCTTGCTCTACGGCCATCACTACACGGCCGGCGCCGGAGCCGCGGTGGGACTGGTGGGAGCCGAAGTGCTGAGCTTCTTCTCTGACTTGTGTTTCGTGGCCCTGGTGGCGATGGGGCGCAACGCTCCCTACCTCGTGGCGGCCGCGCTGGGGGTGGTTGTCAACGTCAGCGTCAACCTGGTGGTGATTCCCCGGTGGTCGTACAACGGTGCCAGCGGGGCCACCATGATCACCGAGGCCCTGGTGCTGGCGGTCCTGGCTGGAGTGTTGTGGCGCAAAGGCCCGGCTGGCGAGTGGCTGCCCTGGCGCCCCGCGATCAAGGTGGTTGGAGCGGCCGCGGCGATGGCCGCCGTCGCCTTCTCCGTACGTACGCACCTGCCGTGGGAGGCCGCCGCGGCCGCCGCGACCGCGGTGTACGTGGCCGTCCTGCACGTCATTCGGGTGGACGGCGAAGGGGGCCTCCGGGCGTTGATCCGGTGACGGACAAGGCGCCGACTGCGTCATAAAATCGAGAGCGGAAGGTCTCCGGCGAGAACCTTTCCGCGTGTCGCCGTATGACATCCGGCTCGAAGCGGGAAGGATCAAAGGCGCGGAGGGCCCGGGCCAGCGCGTCGACGTCGTCCTCTCCTCGCTCATGCGCGTACAGGCTGCCGGTGACGCCGTCGACGACCGAATCCAAGACGCCACCACCGGCCCAGGCCACCACGGGCGCCCCGCACGCTTGCGCTTCGACCGGAACGATCCCGAAGTCCTCTTCGCCCGGGAAGACCAGCGCTCGACACCGGCGGAACAGGTTGCGGAGGGTTTCGCCGTCGACTGCTCCCCGCACCTCGATGCCGGGGCCGGCGATGGACGCCAGACTGGACGCGCCGCGACCGCCGCCGGCGACCACCAGGCGGACTCCCGCCCGGCGAGCCGCCATGACGGCCACCTCCGGCTTCTTGTACGGGACCAGGCGGCCCGCATACAGGAAGAAGTCCTCCCGGTCGATCCCCCCGTCCGGGGTGAAGTAGTGGACGTCCACCGGTGGGGGGATGACTGTCGAGGTGCGGCCCCACCAGCGGCGGACCCGCTCGGCGACGTGCCGCGAATTGACCACCAGGAGATCGGGACGCTGCGCGGCCCGTCGGTCAGCCCAGCGCTGGGTGCCGGCAAAGGCGGCCAAGGCGAGCCGGCCGGTTCGACTCGCAACCTCGTGGCGGCGAAAGGCTGGATCCCACAGCCAGCGCCCCGGGGTGTGGGTATACGAGACCATGGTCGCCCCCGGCGGACACCGGACCCGGTTGGCGAAGGCGTGGTGGCTGGTAACCACCAGATCGACCGGGCCCAGATCGAGGGTGGACATGCAGGCCGGCAGAAGCGGCAGCAGGTGCGCGTAGGTGGGCCCGCCGCGGTACAGGTGCTGCAGCCAACCGGTCCGGATGGTCGCCCCGGCGAGCCCCGCGGGCAGCGCCGCCCGGTCCAGGATCGGGGTCCAGATGGTGGCCTCGGGCCACATGGCGTGCAGTTGTTCGACGACGCGCTCGGAGCCGCCCAACTCGGTGAATCGTTCGTGGACGATTGCGACCCGGCTCGGGTCGGTCACGACCCCCGGCCGGCCGGCGCGGGACGGCGCGCCAACCAACGGTTCTGCCGCGACTTGCTGTAGACCCCATAGTCGTAGCCGCCGGCGGCGCCCCGGGACGACCGGTTGAGCACAATGCCCAGCGGCTTGGCGCCGACCTGGTGGAGCTGATCCAGCGTCCGCCGCAGCGACCGACGGCGACCGCCCCGGGCGTCGACCACCACGATGACGGCGTCGCATTGGGCGGCGATGCTCAGGGCGTCGGAGAACAATCCCTCCGGCGGGCTGTCGACCACGAGTAGTTCGGTGTTGGCGGGTCCGGTCGTTGCCAACGGGAGCAGCACCCGGCGGGCCAGAGCGCCGGCGAGCAAGCCGGGGGGATCGGCCACCGGCTGACCGGCGGGCATGACCATCAAACCCGGGTGGGCAGCCAGCGGGTGCACGCCCACCCGGGGATCGGCCCCGGCGAGGACTTCGCTCAGACCTGGGCTCTTCGGAACGTCGAGACGCTCGTGAATGGCCGGCCGGCGCATGTCGCCGTCCACGATGACGACCGATGCGCCGATCTCGGCCACCGCGAACGCCAAGTGGATGGAGACAAACGACTTGCCGACCCCGGGCTCGGTACTGACGACCGCCACGCTCCGGATCCGCTCGGCCTCGCCCATGAAGAGCAGGGCGGTGCGCACCTTGCGGAACGCTTCGATCACGTCCTTGTCGTTGCCGGCCGGGACGTGGGCCAGGACGGCCAACCCGGTTGCTTTGGTGACCTCGTCCTCGAGCCGGTCGGTGGGGAACCGATCGCTCAACACCTCGAGGAGCACCGCCAGTTCGGAGCAGACGACCAGGGCGGTGAGGAAGCCCAGCAGGGCGTCCCGGGTGGGTTTCGGTGAAATCGCGCCGCCGGTGGACCGGGCCGGAGCGACCAGGTTGATCTGGTCCAGGGGCTGTGACTGCTGATTGGTGGCGATCTGCTCCAGGGCCTGGAGCTGCGCCTGCAGCCCCGCCTGCCGGCTGGAGCCGGCGGGCACCGCCGCCAGTTGGCTGGTGATGTTGTTGATCTGCGTGTCGACCTTCTTGAGTTGAGAGGTGAGGGCCGTCTCTTGCTGGGCAGTGACCGCCGCCGTCAGGGCGTCTGCCTCGCCCTGGGCCAGGGCCGTGGCGGCCTCCGGCGAGGGTCCGGTGGCGGTCACCGTGATAAAGCCGACGGTGCTCGACGCGCTGCCACGGAGAGCCGCGCGCTGGCTGCAGACTCGCTGAGGGGCAGATGGGCCCCCGAGGCCGCGGCCTGGACAACCGGCGCGGTCTTGGCCAGTTGGGCATAGGTCGCGGCCAAGAAGACCGCGTCGCTCTGCGACGCCCCGACGCCGGAGGAGACCTGCCCGGGCGTCACACTGAGCTGGGCCTGCGCCTGGTAGACCTTCGACTGGGCATTGAACCAGGCGTAGACCGCCACGGCGACGACCACGGCGACGGCAATAACCAGCCACTTACGCCGCCAGATGATCTGGAAATGGTCGCGGAGGTTCATATTTGCCCGACTGTCGCCCGTCCCCGTGGTCCCTAGGTTCCCGTGACTCTATCCTTTGACCGGATGGCGATGACTCTCACCCCGGTCGGCGTTCGACCCGACCCCGGCGCCGGCGGGCCGAGAATCCCGATGCCCGTGGTCCTCGCCGTCGGAGGCGTGGTGGTCCTGGCCGCGGTCGTCGCCGGCCACGGGACGGTCGCCCTGGCCGCTGCGGTCTTGGCGCCGGTGGTGCCGCTGCTCCTCCTGCGGCCCCAGCGCGGGGTGCTGGCCATGGCGGCCCTGGCCCCGTTCGACGGCCTTCTGGATTTGCTGCCGCATTCCGGTTCGCTCCACGTCTGGAAGGAAGCGTTGGTCATCGGCACCCTGCTGGCGACGTTCGTGGCGCCCGCCGGCACCCGCCGGACCGGCCGCGCCAGTCTTCCCGGCTGGTACCCCGCCGTGGCCGCCCTTCTTCTCCTGGGTGCGATCTCGGCGGTTTTGGTCGGGCGCAGCCAGGGGACCACGGGATACCGGATCGATTTCTTCTACATACTGTTGGCCTGGGCCATCTGGCGATGCCCACCCTCGGCTACCGATCGCGACCGCCTGGTAACGATCCTCATGTTCGATGGGGCCGTCACTGGTCTCTTCGGGCTGTTCGATGAGGTGCTGGGCGGTGCCCGGTTGCACTCCATCGGCTTCGCGTACAACAGCACCATCCGCTTCGCGGGGGGCCACCTCCGGGCCTTTTCCACCTTCACCTACCAGTCGCCATTCGCCTATTTCCTCATGGTGGTCCTGCTCATCGGCGTGAGCCAGGCGTTGACCGAGCCGGGCCGATTGCGGAATCGTCTCTTCCTCGGCACGCTGCCCGTCATGCTGGGAGGCTTGCTGTTTACGTTCGAGCGGGGCGCCTGGATCGGTCTCGCTGTCGGCTGCCTGTACCTCGGGATCCGGCGCCACCGCGGCGTGCTGATGGGCGTCCCGTTGGCCGCGTTGGTCCCGCTCTACTTGCCCGCCGGCATCACCTCGACGGCGCTGTCCGGGCGCAGTCTGGGCGAACGCTCGAGCGGCTGGTCCGCCAACCTCCACCAGGTCGTGCTCCACCCCTTCGGCGCCGGCATCGGCGCCACGGGGGCGGCGGCGGAAAAAGTGGCGGGCCTGCAAACCCACAACCCGACGCCGCTCGCCACCTCCGTCATCTACCAACCGGACAACTACTACTACAAGACCATCTACGAACTCGGCGTGATCGGGCTCTGGTTTCTCGTGCTGTTCCTCGTCGCCGCCTTCGTGTGGTGCGATCGGCTGGCCGTCCGGCTCCAGGGGCGAGACGCGGCGCTGGCCGACAGTGTGGCCGCATTCATCGTCGCCGCCATGGTGGCGTCCACGGTGTCCACCTTCTTCGAGATCTACCCGATGGACATGATGACCTGGCTCCTGCTCGCGACCATTGCCACTTGCGACCGTCAATAGCGTTCAACGCCCTGGCCTTGCGGCCAGGTGGCAGCGGAGTGCAGACGTACATCCGCGAGATCCTGGCGCACCTGGTGGCAGTGGTCGACGCCGGCATCACCGCCGCCGTCCAAGCCGACGCGGTGTCCGAGCTGCCGCCCGGCGTCCTGGCTCTATCGCGCCGTCCTTCCAACGGTGTGCGCCGGGCCGTCGCCGGCTTCCGCAGCCTCGGCCCCGCAGACCTGGTGCACGGCTTGGACGTCGACCTACCTCTCCGGCGCCGGTCGCCGATGGTGGCCACCATCCACGACCTGGCGGTGTTCGACGTCCCGTGGGCCTTTCCCAGAGTGCGCGCCGCCGGCGAACGGCTGCTCATCGCCGCGACCGCGCGGCGGGCCGACACGCTCATCGTCATGTCCGCCTTCACCGCCGAGCGAGTCAGAGCCCGATTCGGGCGGGACGCCACCGTGATCCCGCTCGCCCCCGCACCCGACCTCGTCCCCCCGACCGACGCCCAGGTGCGAACGGTGCGCGAGCGTTATGCCCTGCCGGACCGCTTTGTCCTGCACGTCGGCAACATCGAGCCTCGCAAGGATGTGGCCGGTTTGGCCGCGGCCTGCCAGCGGGCTGACCTGCCCCTGGTGCTGGCCGGCGCCCGGGTGGGTGACGCGGTGGACGTGCCGGCATATGCCCGCCCCATCGGTTACGTGCCCGCCGACTACCTGGCCAGCCTGTATGGCGCGGCGACCGTCGTCTGCTACCCGACGCGCTACGAGGGCTTCGGGCTCCCACCCGTGGAGGCGATGGCCTGTGGCGCCCCGGTGGTGGCGTCGAGGATCCCGCCCCTGCTGGAGGTCCTCGGTGACGGCGCGGAGCTGGTCGCCCCGGGTGACGTCGACGAACTGGCCCGGATCCTGCGCCGACTCTTCGACGACGAGGACCGCCGGCAGGCCCTCGCCGCCGCCGGTCAACGGCGCGTCAGCAGCTTGAGCTGGGTGGCGGCCGCCACGGCTACCGCGTCGGTATACCGGTCCCACGGCATAGCGGTTTGATCCGAGTGGCCACCGCCGGCGCCAATTACAGTCGTCGTAGCTTTTCCCCCCGAGACGGACGCGAAATCGAGCACCGCTGACCCAGTCGAACGGCAATCCCCGACCGTACGCCCTGCGCTATCCCCGTCTCCGGACGGTCACCCCGGCCGTGGTCGTCGACGCGGCTCGGCGCATCCGGCAGTTGTCGCGGGCGAGGGAACCTCGACTCGGCGCCTATTCGCCGCGGTCGACCCTGGTGCTGCCGGCGCACTTTCCCACCCGGGCCCAGTTTCCCGCCATCGACTTTCACACCCATCTGGGCCGGTGGTTGTCTGCCGCCGGAGGATGGATGGAGCCCGACCTCGGCGCCCTCCTCGCTCGCATGGACGCCTGCAACGTCAATGCGCTGGTCAACCTCGACGGGATGTGGGATGGCGAGCTGGAGGAGAACCTCGATCGGTACGACCGATCCTGGCCGGGGCGCTTCTTCACGTTCTGCCAGCTGGACTGGCGGCTGCTCGAACGACCCAACGGCCCCGACCTGTTGGTCAAGTCGCTCGAACGCTCGACCGCGGCCGGGGCACGCGGCCTCAAAGTGTGGAAAGACCTCGGCATGGAGGTGACGGTCGAAGGCCGGCGGATCCTGCCCGACGACGCCATGCTCGACCCCGTGTGGGAGGCGGCCGGAGGCCTCGGTATCCCGGTCCTCATCCACGTCGCCGACCCGCTCGCGTTCTTCCAGCCCGTCGACGCTCACAACGAACGGCTCGAGGAGCTCCTCCATCACCCGTCGAATTCCCGCCAGGCGGGCGGGCTGGACGAGTTCTACCGGCTGATATCCGCTCTGCAACACCTGGTTTCGTCCCACCCGTCCACCACGTTCGTAGGCGCCCACGCCGCCTTCGCGGAGAACCTGGGGTGGGTGTCCCACCTCCTCGACAACTGTCCCAACTTCTACATCGACATGGGGGCCCGGGCGGCCGAGCTGGGGCGCCAGCCGCGGGCGGCGCAGTCCCTCATGGTGCGGCACTCCGATCGGGTCCTGTTCGGGACCGACATCTTCCCGTCGAGCACCAGCGCTTACCAGACATATTTCCGCTTGCTGGAGACGGCAGATGAGGCGTTCCCGTACTCCGACGCACCCGTCCCCGGGCAAGGGCGCTGGGCGATCTACGGGCTGGCCCTTCCCGAGGCCGTCCTGGAGAAGATCTACTACGCGAACGCGGCGCCGGCTGCTCGGCCTCTGCCGCCCGGAGCCGGCCCCGACGGCCGACCCAGCCGGCGACGGGCGCGGCCAACCCTGAGCCCTCAACGGGGTTCGAGACCAGCGAGCAAGGCGTCGTAGCTGGCGCCGACCGCCTCGATCGACATCTCCTGGGCCCGGGCGATGGCCACCGCTCCGAGCCGCTGGCGGAGCGCCGGATCCCCGGCCAACTCCGACAGGGCCTTGAAGAGATCGTCGGCCTCGTTGCTGGGCGGAATGACGCCCGCCCCGTCGGTCAGGACCTGATCCCCCCCTGCTTCGGGTCCTGCCACGCAGGCCAGTCCGCAGGCCATCGCCTCGCTCAGGCTGTTGGAGAGGCCCTCCCGCCGCGAGGGCAGCACGAACACGTCCGCCGCCCAGAGGTAACGCTCGACGTCGCGGACGACGCCGATGAAGTCCACCACCTCGTCCAGGCCCCCCTGACGGACCTGAGCTCGGAGCTGATCTCCGCACTCGTCGGGGGCGCTGCCCCCGCCGACCAGCAGGAGTCGGGCTGGCTGCCCGGTGGCGACCAGCCGAGCGAAGGCTTCCACCAGCCGGTCGACCCCTTTGAGGGATCGCAGGTGACCGGTGTAGATGACCACGAAGTCGTCGCCGTCCGCGCCGAGGTCGGCCCGGCGCTGATGCCGCTGCGCCGGAGTGGGTGGGTGGAATCGTTCGGTGTCGACCGGTATCGGGATCACCCTGAGCGAAGCGCCCCGGAGTCCCACGTCCGCCAGTTCGGCCCCGATGGCGGGCGTCAGGACCACGTGATGGCAGCGGTTGAGCACCGCCCGGCGGACGGCCCGTTGGATCCGCCGCAGCGGGTCTGCCGCCGGCGCGAGGACATCGGTCGCGTCGCCGAGCCCGGCCCAGATGAGGACCGTCCGGCGCAGCATCGCCGCCGCCGCCGCGCTCAGCACGAAGTCGGGGTACATCACTACCTGCAGGGACTCAACATGACGGCGGTGCCGGATCAACCACCCGGCCAGCATGACGACGCTCAGCTTGTCACCGATGCCACCCGCACCGGGCGACAGGAACCGGGCTACCGGTACGCCTTGGCGGTCTTCTCTCGCCGGCCAGGTGCGCTCCCGCCGGCGCGTCACGACGAGCACCGTCCGCCCCTGGGCCATGAGGCCGAGCGCCTGGTTGCGGGCCTGGCGGCTGGTGCCACCCATCATCGGATCGAAGTCCGGCACGGCGATAACCGCTGTCCGCGGCCAGGACGGAGGCGGGACCGCGGCGATCCTGTCCAGCAGTTCGCCAACCCGCTCATCGAGCACGTAGCGCTCGGCGACCCGAGCGGGACCGGCCGCGGCGCAGCGGCGCCAGAGGGCGTCGTCGGAGAGCAGGGATTCGAGCGCGCCGGTCAGGGCGTGGGCGTCCCCGGGGGGTACGAGCAAACCCGCCGGCCCCAGCAGCTCAGGAGGGCCACCGTGGTCGGTAGCAACGACCGGGACGCCCACGCTCATGGCCTCGAGCACGGCGAGCGATTGGGATTCCGCTTCGACGCTGGGTGCCACCGCGGCAGTCCAACGTCGGACCCGGTCGAGTGGCTCGGAGAGGTAGCCCAAGAAGCGGATCCGGTCGGCCACGCCGGCCAACTCGGCCTGGGTACGCAGGGCGGCGGCGTAGTCGTGATCTTTGGGGAGCGCGTCCCCCACCAGCTCCAGGACCACCTCGGGGCGGTCAAGCCGCGAGAAGGCGTCCAGCAGGATGTGCTGGCCTTTGCCCGGAGTCAGGGCCCCTACGCAGCCCACGACCCGCGGCGAGACCGCAGGCCCGGCAGACGGAGGAACCGGCCACTGGGTGCCGTTGGGCACGACCTCAGCCGCGATGCCGGCGTCGGACAGCGCGGCCGCGGCGGCGGCGGAGACGGTGATGGTGGACGTCACCTGGCCCCGGAGCAGGCGAAGCAGGCGGACCCGGTCGGGCCGGGTGACCACCTCGTGGACGAGTAGCACCACCGGGACGGCGAGACGGGCGAGCGCGACCGCCGGCAGCCCGAAGATCCCGTTGACCACCACCGCGTCGGCTCCCTTGGCCGCCCGCCGCAGGGCGCGCCCCGCGGCGAGCACCCGCATTCCCAGCCGGAGGTAAGCCACGGGTCTCGGTCCCGCCGGGAGCTTCAGTTCGGGGATGGCCACGGTCCGGATCCCATCGGTCTCCAGGTCGCGGGCCAGCGGCCCTGGCGGGCACAGGCAGCGCACCGTCCAGCCCCGCGCCACGGCCGCCACGAGCATGCGGCGCAAGGCGAGTTCCGCACCGCCCCGAAGTCCCGCCGGCTCCAAGACCGTGAGCTCGGTGCCGGCCGTCTCCTCCCCCGGGGACGAACTCACTTCAACTCACGCTACTGCGTTCACTTACTGCTGGTGGCGCCCAGGGCCACCACCGGCGACGGCGTCAGCCCGGCGGCCGAGCCGTAGAAGGGGGCATCGCCGAAGGCGAACACCCCCCCGTCCGAAGCCACCATCCAATAGCCGTGACCACTCTGCGTCGCCGCCATGCCCACGATGGGCTGGTTGAGCCGGATATTGCCCGTCGACCCGTGAAAGCGGGCGTCACCAAACGAGAACACCCCACCATCCGACGCCACCAGCCAATAACCCTGCCCGGTCGAAGTCGCCGCCATGCCCACGATGGGCTGGTTGAGCCGGATATTGCCCGTCGACCCGTGAAAGCGGGCGTCGCCAAAGGCGAACACCCCCCCATCCGAAGCCACCATCCAATAGCCGTGACCACTCGGAGTCGCCGCCATGCCCACGATGGGCTGGTTGAGCCGGATATTGCCCGTCGACCCGTGAAAGCGGGCGTCACCAAACGAGAACACCCCACCATCCGACGCCACCAGCCAATAACCCTGCCCGGTCGAAGTCGCCGCCATGCCCACGATCGGCTGGTTGAGCCGGATATTGCCCGTCGAGCCATAAAAGCGAGCGTCGCCGAAGGCGAACACCCCACCATCCGACGCCACCATCCAATAGCCGTGACCACTCGGCGTCGCCGCCAGACCCACCACCGGCCGGGCCAGGGGGCTCGGGGCCGACCCGAACGTGGGGCTTCCTCCGTAGGCGAAGAGCGTCCCGTCGCGGTTGACGATCCTGAAACCGGCGACCGATGGGGACGTCGCGGCCGACCGGACCGGGCCGGACGCACTACGACCCGCCGCGGTCAGAAAGGCGTAATAGGCGGGCTTCGGGCTTCCGTTGTAGGCGATGATCCCGAAGTTGTCCTGGTCGTAAGCGAGGTTGCTCCCCGCGTCCTGCCAGTAGCTGAACAGGGGTCCGGCCCACGGCCACGCCGCGGCAGCCGCGTAGGCTTGCGAGAGCATGGCGGCTTGTACCGTCGGGCTGACGGCGTCGGTGGCGACACCGGTGGGCGCGCCGTACTCCGTCAGCCAGATCTTTTTGGCCCCATCGCCGTGCCCGCTCATGAGATTGTGCAGCGAGGGCAGGTCGTAGAAGGTGTTCCACGAATCCGGCGCGGTCGGCATGTCGGGAAAGCTCGAGGGGTGGACAGACAGGGCGTCGAAGTACCCGGCGGCGCCGGCGGCGTACATTTGGGTCACGAAGGTCGTCGGCGACAGCTCGCTCCGGTCGGACGCGTCGACGGCCGGGGACAGCGCCCCCGCTACGACTTCGGCTCCCGGATCGACGCCCTTCAGGGCCCGATAGCCCGCCTTCAATGTCGCGGTGTACGCCGCGGGGTTGACCGCCGATCCCCAGCTGCCCGCCAGGTTGGGTTCGTTCCAGATCTCCCAGGCGTGCAGTCCCATGGGGGCGTAATGGCGGGCGGCCGCCGTCATGAACGCGGCGAAGGCGGTCGGGCTCCCAGGCGTCGGCTCCCAGTTCGGCGTGTAGTCGGGCACGGCCAGGACGTTGATGCCACGGGCGAGGGCACCCTGGATGACCGGATCGGGTTCGGACCAGTCGAATGTCCCCGGCGACGGCTCGACGTTGGGCCAGAACAGGTCGACCCGCAGCCATTTGGCGCCGCTGGCGGCGATGGCGTCCAGCGTCCCCGCCAACGCCGTTCCCGAGAGCGTCTGGATCTGGGCCTCGGGCGTGATCCCGGCCATGGCTGGGTAGACCACGGGGGTCGAGGCGGCGGCCGGCGACAGGGTCTCGATCGCCGGCCAGCCGAAGGCCGCTGCGGCCGTGACCGCCACCGACGCGCCGACCACTCTCGCCAACCGCTGGTATCGGGGCATGCCACAGTGCTTCGGCCGGTCAATAACCGACCTTTAGGGGCAAAACCCGAAATTTCTGCCGTTTTCGTGGGCGATGTAGGCCATTTGCCCTCAATGTCGCCGGGACTCCGGCCGATGATGAACGCAGGCGTCGGCGTGAGGATCGCTATCTCAAACGGTGATGATGGAAGGCTGATGCGACTCAATAAGCGGTACGCCAGGTGGGGCTGTGACATCATGGCGAGATGCCCCGGGGTGACGCGTAAGCCTCGCCCTGGGACCGGCCCAGGCCGGCCCCACCGTTTCGGCGGAGTATCAGGATGACAGCAGAATGGAATCCGATGGCTCTCACACCTGACGAGGTGGCAAGCGTCGAGTTCCCCTCCGGATTGCGGGGATGGGACCGGGAGGAGGTCAAGGCGTTTCTCGCCGGCGTGGCCGGGGACTACCAGGCGGCCCTCGATGAGTCCGCCCGGTGGGCCGGAGTATGCGCCGACCTACGGGGTCAGGTGGGGCGACTGGAAGAGCAGCTGGCCATCACCCAGACCAGGCTGCGGAATGCGCAAGTAGCGACGGCCACCGCGGAGGAGGAGCGGGATCAGGCCATCGCCCAGCTCGCGGACGGGATGCCGCTCGGCGACGCCTCCAATACCGGTCCAGCCACCATCAGCGCCGGCCGGCCGGTCAGCGCCCTCGACGCCTTCGCCGAGCTCGGCGACGGGATCGCAAAAGTGCTGCGTAGTGCGGCCCAAGCCGCAGCCGCAATGCAGCTGACCGCGGAGCGACGCGCCGAACAGGTGCGCACCGAAGCGGCGGAGTACGCCGACCGGGTTCGCTCGGAGGCTGACCAGTACGCGGAGCAGCGACGGGCGTCGGAGCTCCGGCTACACCGGGGCTCGACCTGATCCGACGCCCTCTGGGCGGAACGCAGATCCGAATCAGGCGACTGATGTGGCGGCGGCCTGATCCCCGCGGCCGTGGGGCCGGCTGTCGGGCAGCTCCATGTCACCGCGGGGCACTGCGGCCAAGGGCGGGTGGAGGCCGCGCGGCACCTGCTTCGACCAGCGCGTCGCCTTCGCCGTGATCGAGCCCGAAGAACGTGCGGACGGTGCGCAGGATGATGAAGACGTCCTGCCACAGCGACCAATTCTCGATGTACTGGTTGTCGAAGCGGGTCCGCTCGCTGATCGAGGTATCGCCGCGTAACCCGTGGATCTGGGCCGAACCGGTGATGCCCGGCGGAACCCGCAAACGATCGTCGTAGGAGGCCACCTTGACCCGGAAGTCCCGCACGAAACGGGGCCGCTCGGGACGCGGACCGACCAGTGACATGTCACCGCGCGCCACGTTCCACAGTTGGGGCAGTTCGTCCAGGCCGGTCTTGCGCAGGATCCGCCCGACCGGAGTCACCCGGGTGTCTCGTGCCACGGACCAAGTGGAGTCCGAGTCGGCGTTCATGACCATCGACCGGAACTTGAGCACCGTGATGAGCCGCCCATCCTGGCCGACCCGTTCCTGGCGGAAGAGCGCCGGACCCCGGCTCGTCAGGCGGATGGCCGCCACGATGGCTCCGTACAGGGGTGCGATCACCAACAGCCCGGTGCCGGCGACGGCGACGTCGATCACCCGCTTGATGCGCCAGGCACCCGATCGGAAGGCGGAACGCTGCAAGCGCACCAGGGGCAGCCCCCACACCTTGTCCACCTTGGCCCCGCGGGCGTCCACCCCCAACTCGAACAGCCGGGGCAGCACGTGGATCTCCACCGAGGCTTGGCGGCACGACCGCACGATCTTGACCATGTCGGGGTCCCGGGTAGCACCGAAGGCGATGATGACCCGGCTCACGCAGTGCTCGAGCAGCACCGGGTCCAGCCGGTCGACCGAACCGAGCATCGGTGCGGGCAGCTCCGCGTCGTCGAATCCATCCAGGAAACCGACCGGGCGCAAACCGTACGACGGGTGGTCGTGCAGCAGCTGGACCAATTCTGCGCCCACCTGACCGGCGCCGATCACCAAGGTCGACTCGACCAGCCAGCCTCGGGCCCGGGCCGCCCGCAGGATGATGTACGTCACGGCGCGGGCGCTCAACAACAGCCCGATGGCGATTGCGCCCATCCGCAGGACCGGCGCCGCGGCTGCGCTACCCGCGACCACGGCGACGGCCAGGAGCGGGAGAGCCAGGCAGCCGGCCAACGCCCCCGCTTCCTCGCTCAGCAGCGGGGAGATCCGGACGCGGTAATGGCCGCGCACGGCCAGGACAACGAGGGCCATACCGGAGAAGAGCAACCCCCAGACCAAGGCGACGTCAGAAACCGCCACGCCGGCCCAGAGACCCGAGATGTCCGCCACGAGAATCATGGCGCCAGCGATGAGCCGGACCCGCCGGAACCGGACCGGCGGCGTGCGCCGACCGCCCACGATGGCGCACGGTGAAGAAAGCTGGATGTCCATGAGTTCAGTCCGTGGAGTGACGGGTCCGGCTGCGCCGGACGAGCACTGCACCCACGCCGATGGCGGCCAAGCCGATTCCGCCCAACTCGACGACGTCGGAACCAGTAAACGGCAAAGTGCCGGAACTGGCGGCGGCGGCAGGGGCCGCCACGGGCACCGGGTCATAGTCCACCGCCGGTACCGAGCTCACGCTCGGGGTGGGGCAGCTCAGGGCGGGGTACGTGGAGCAGGCTTGGGTTCGCACCTGTGCCGACGCCACTGTCGCCGGCACCACGGAGAGTGCTATTACCGCCACCACTCCCAGTCCCAGTTTCACCTGCATGAATCGTGATTTCATAGCCCCTCCAAGCGTGGCCCCGTCATGACTGACATCATAGACCCCCACTCAGCGTGGTGCTAGCGGGAATAGGCAAAATGCGGCGATCTGGGCGCTTGGAGGGCGCCACATGGGGTGGTGTTGGGCTGGCGTTGAGGACTCGCCAACGGAAGTCATAGAAACTGCATAGAATGAAGTATAGACGCTTTCCGGAATTGCGCCGATGCGCCACGCGCGTCCGGCGCGGAGCCGGCGGCTAGCTTGGTCGACCGTGCCGAGGCCGACTGCGCCCGGCGAAGGAACGCACTTTCAAGCGTTCTCCAGCCCGAACCTCTCGTGAGTGCGCTCATCGTCCCCGTCCCTGCCGCGGAGGTCGCCGTGGGGCGCCTACGGAGACGGTTGGACCCGTCGGCTGACGCCGGGATGCCGGCACACGTCTCGATCCTCGTCCCCTTTGCCGATGGCCCTGCCGCGTCGCCTGCCGTACTCGATGGGCTCGCCGACCTCTTCAGTCGCTTCCCGCCCTTCGATTTCAGGCTGGCGCAGCCGGGATGGTTCGGCCAGCGCGTCCTCTACCTCGCACCCACACCGGCGACGCCGTTCGCCGCACTGACGACAGCGGTCTGGTCGAACTTCCCCGAGTACCCCCCGTACGCCGGAGCCTTCGACGACGTGGTCCCTCACCTTACGATCGGCGAAGGAGCGCCGCGCTGGCGGCTGCGACGCGCCGAGCGACACGTCGCGGCGCGCCTTCCGGTACGGGCCTCGGCGACCGAGGTCTGGCTGATGTCGGCCCAGGCCGTTCGGGGGAAGGAGTCGTGGCAAGTCGTCAAGCGGTTCCCCCTCGGGCGCGGCGACGGGGGTGGCGCGAAGTCGGCGCGGACGGTCTGCTGGCCGGCGCTACCGCCAGGTGACGGTCACGGGGGCGGAGGTGGCCTGAACGTTGGTCGGGCCGGCGTTGGCCACATAGGCCACATACCGCTGCGTGGACGCCGCCGACTGGCTCACCACCGCCGACACCGACGTACCCGACGGGGCGTGCGCCACCAACGCACCCGTGGTGGAGTCGTACACCCAGATCCCATACGGCGTCGGACCCACGTCCTGATTCGCAGTCGCCGTCAAGACCACCGACGCCCCCACCGCCGGAGTCGCCGACGACGCCGACAAGCCCACCGCATACCCATTGGTCGCCACCACATAGCTGAACTGATCCGCCACCCCCGTCGCGCTGGTCCCCGCCGACGAGGTCACCGTCACATCCACCGCGCCCGAACCAGCCGGCGCCACCGCCGTGATCGACGACACCGAGCTCACCTTGAAACTCGCCGCCGGCACCGTCCCGAAACTCACCCCCGTCGCCCCCGTGAAATTCGTCCCCGACACGGTCACCGACGTCCCCCCGCCGACGGACCCGACCCCGGCGCCAACCCACTCACCGACGGGACCCCCACCGGCGGCGGAGCCGAACCAGCCCAGGTGACGGTCACGGGGGCGGAGGTGGCCTGAACGTTGGTCGGGCCGGCGTTGGCCACATAGGCCACATACCGCTGCGTGGACGCCGCCGACTGGCTCACCACCGCCGACACCGACGTACCCGACGGGGCGTGCGCCACCAACGCACCCGTGGTGGAGTCGTACACCCAGATCCCATACGGCGTCGGACCCACGTCCTGATTCGCAGTCGCCGTCAAGACCACCGACGCCCCCACCGCCGGAGTCGCCGACGACGCCGACAAGCCCACCGCATACCCATTGGTCGCCACCACATAGCTGAACTGATCCGCCACCCCCGTCGCGCTGGTCCCCGCCGACGAGGTCACCGTCACATCCACCGCGCCCGAACCAGCCGGCGCCACCGCCGTGATCGACGACACCGAGCTCACCTTGAAACTCGCCGCCGGCACCGTCCCGAAACTCACCCCCGTCGCCCCCGTGAAATTCGTCCCCGACACGGTCACCGACGTCCCCCCCGCCGACGGACCCGACCCCGGCGCCAACCCACTCACCGACGGGACCCCCACCGGAGTTGCACCCGAGCAGGGCAGCGAGCCGCTATCGAGGGTGGCCCCGCTGGTGGAGAGGAACTGGTAGCTGAGACCGGACGAGTGGAGCACCATCTCGAGCGCACCGAACTGGGTGTTCTGCTGCACGGCTGGGAACGGCGCAGCTTGGGTGCCGAAGGCGTTGTGGTCCGCCCCCCCGGTTCCCACGATGATCTCCGCGGTACCCGTCGACGACGGGTACCCCTTGGCGTCCATAGGGCTGAAGCGCTCGTAATAGTGGTCGTGCCCGGCCAGGACCGCGGCGGCGTGGTACTGGACCGCGTCGGCCCACAATGCGTCGAGGGTGCTGTCGTTGCCGGCGGCCCCCGACGCCCAGGCCGGGTTGTGTTGCTCCACGAGGATGCACTGGCCCTGGTGCAGCTGCAGGTCGTGCCGGAACCAAGTTTCCTCCGGGGAGCCAACCCCGCAGCCGCCAATGCCCGCACAGATGGTGTCGAGGGCGACCACGTGCCAGGTGCCCCCGTTGACTGGGACGTCGAAGCCGTACCAGTCGTTTGACGGGCCGGTGACGCTGGCCGGCAGGTCACCAAGCCCCCCGGATCCGGAGCCGAAGTACTTGAAGTAGGTCGTGGCGGTCCAGCTGAACGCGCCGCAGGTGTCACACTCGACGACGTCGCCGTAGTCGTGGTTTCCCGGCACGGGGTGGACCACGATGCCGGGCACCTCGGCGGCGGTCTGGATCTTGCCCCAAGACGCCCCATAACCCTGCTGGTACTGGGTGAGGGTTGGCTGCTGACCCTCGGTCGTGGAATCCAGGTACTGCTCGTCGCCGATCGGCAGCAAGTACTGCGGATGCAGGGCCACGACCTCCTTGGCGGTGGCGGCCTGCTGGCAGGTCGAAGGGTCGGTCCCTGCGAAGTTCGAGTTCGCCGGATCGCAGGCGATGTCACCGGCCGCCACGACCACCGGATCGGGTTTCCCGGTCGCGGCGGCAACGAGTGACGGCGTCGCGGCCTGCGCGAGAGGCGCCTGGGCGGCCAGGACGAGCGCCACCACCGCTGGCACGGCCAGGATCGAGAACCACCGTGAAGCCGCGCCGCGTCGCGCTTGGTTGTGCGAAGACCGCTGCCCTGGTCCCACGAAATTTGCTCCTTCATCGATGCCGTCTTCCGACATCGTCCGTCTGCCCACCCGAAACGTTACTCTCCAATTGCCCCGGAGGGCCACGCGGTGGCCGAAACAGGAAATCACCGCGCCGTCGAAGGGCGTCAAGGCCGCAGTAGGGTCCGGGTGCATCGCGTCTCGGAGGGACCACCGGATCTACCGGTTTATCAAGCGCCATGAGGCGCTCGCAGGGGTCGTGGGGCGCCTCAGCGAATCGCTAACCGAGTCGTCCAGGTCGCCCGCGGCGCGGCTCCTGGCCCCGTTGCGGCAGCGTCTGGGCGCCCGGATGACCTCGAGCGACGTCCTGATGGTGGTGGACCACTTGCAGGCACGCGGCGTCGAGCTCTATATCGCCGGAGGGTGGGGCGTCGACGCCCTCGCCGGCCGCGAGACCCGCCCCCACAACGACCTGGACGTGGTCTTGCATCGCTTCGACCGCGACGAGCCAGTGGCCAGCGGCGTCCTCAACGGGCTCGGCTTCCCGGTCGTCGAGCGCACCCACGAAGGCAGCTGGATGCCACGACGCACCTGGCTCGACGACAAGGCCGGTCACCGCGTCGACCTCGTCGACCTGGATTGGGATCGGCTGCGGGACGCGCTGGCGCCGGCCGAGGAGCTGACCGCACTGGTCTACACCGAAGGGACAATCGATGGCCGGGTGGTGCCCTGCCTGTCCGCGGCGGTCCAGCGCCTCTGCCGGCGCGGCTACGGACCTCGCCCCGTCGACCGCCACGACCTCGCCGTCCTCGATGAGGTGGCTGGCGACTAGCCGACGATCCCCAGTGCCAGCAGCGCCTCGGCGATCTGGACGGCGTTGAGGGCCGCCCCCTTGCGCAGGTTGTCACCGGACACGAACAGGCTGAGCCCCCGCCCCGAGTCGTCGCTGTAGTCGGGGCGCACCCGGCCGACCAGGCAGGTGTCGCCCCCGGCCGACTCCAGGGGCGTCGGCACGTCGACGACCTCGACGCCAGGGGCGCGGCCGAGCAGCTCGAGGGCCCGGGTCGGCGTGATGGGCCGCTCGAAGGTGGCGTTGAGCGCGAGCGAATGGCCGGTGTACACCGGGACCCGCACGCACGTCACCGACACCGCCAACTCCGGCAGCTCCAGGATCTTGCGGCTCTCGTTGCGGAACTTGAGCTCCTCGACCGTCTCGTCCCCCTCGAAGGCGCCGGCATGGGGCAGCACGTTGAAGGCGATCGGCCCCGGGAACACCGACGGGGGCGGGAAGTCGAGGGCGCTGCCGTCGTACGCCAACGCCGCGGACTTGTCGCCCACCGCCCGGACCTGCTCCTCCAGCTCGGCCGTCCCGGCCAATCCGGCCCCGGACACCGCCTGATAGGTCGAGCCCACCAGCCGCAGCAGTCCGGCCTCGGCGTGGAGGGGCGCCAGCACCGGCATGGCCACCATGGTGGTGCAGTTGGGATTGGCGACGATGCCCTTCGGTATGCGGTCCAGGGCGTGGGCATTGACCTCCGGCACCACCAACGGGCAGTCCGGGTCCATGCGCCACGCCGAGGAGTTGTCGATGACGACGGCGCCCGCGGCGGCCACCTTTTCACCGAATTCCCTCGATGCCGACGCCCCCATCGAGAACAGCGCCACGTCGACACCCCGGTGGTCGGCGGCCGCCACGTCCTCCACCACCACGCCGTCGAGGCTGCGCCCCGCCGAGCGGGAACTGGCGAACAGCCGCAGCCGGTCATGGGGAAAATGACGGGTCTCGAGCACCGAACGCATCGCCGCCCCGACCTGGCCGGTGGCGCCGTACACCCCGACGGTCAGCATCTACTCGCCCTCCAACTTGAACGCCCGGTGCAGGGCGACGACCGCCTTCTCGGCCACGGCGGCGCGCACCACGCAGGTGAGGCGGATCGACGAGGTGGAGATCATCTCGATGTTGATGCCCTCGTGCGACAGCACCTCGAACATGGTCGCCGACACCCCCGGGTGGGTCTTCATGCCCGCCCCGATGATCGACACGGTGGCGATGTCCGGGTCGGCCGTCACCGCCTGGGCCCCGATCTCCGGCTGCAACGACCGGCTCACGTCGGCCGCCGTGGCCAGATCCCCGTGCGGCACCGTAAACGAGATGTCCGTGGTGCCCGCCTGCGAGACGTTCTGCTCGATCATGTCGACGTTGATGGAGCAGTCGGCCAGGGCCCGGAAGAGCCGGGCCGCGATGCCGGGGCGGTCCGGCACGCCGGTCACGGTGAGCTTGGCCTCGGAGCTGTCCGAGACCACGGCCGAGATGATGGCCTGCTCCATTTCGGGGTCCTCCTCCTCGATCCAGGTGCCCGGCTCCCAGGTGAACGCCGAGCGCACGTGGAGACGGACCCCGTGGTTGCGGGCGAACTCCACCGAGCGCATGGCCGGCTTGGGGCACCCCGCCGCGCACATCTCCAACATCTCCTCGAAGCTGATCCGCTTGAGCCGGCGGGCCTCGGGCACCACCCGGGGGTCGGCGGTGAAGACCCCGGACACATCGGTGTAGATCTCGCAGGCGTCGGCGTCGAGGGCCTGGGCCAACGCCACCGCGGTGGTGTCGGTCCCGCCCCGACCCAGGAAGGTGACGTCGCGTTCGGTGGACACGCCCTGGGCGCCCCCGACCACCGGGACCCGGCCCTCGTCGAGGGCGTGCGCGGACGCGGTCGGCCCGGATGTCGACGATCTTGGCCCGGGTGTGATCGGTGTCGGTGATGATGCCGGCCTGGCTCCCGGTGAAGCTGTCGGACGGGATGCCCAGGTCGTGCAGGGCCATGCACAGCAGGGCCATCGCCTTGCGCTCGCCCGCGGTGATCAGCATGTCCATCTCGCGGCCGGGGCGGGTGTCGGAGACCTGGGCGGCCAGGTGCAGCAGCTCGTCGGTCTCCTTGCCCATGGCGGACACCGCCACCACCACCTGGTGGCCCCGCCGCACCGTCCGCGCCACGTAGTCGGCGACGGTGCGGATGCGGTCGGCGTCCCCGACGGACGTGCCGCCGAACTTCATCACCAGCCGGGCCACGACGGACCAGGCTACCAGCGGGCCTTCGGGCTCCCGCCGCGTTTCCCGGCGCCGGGGCCGCGGCTAGCTTGTTCCGCCGTGCCGTCCGACAAGCGAGCCCGCCAGCGCGCCGGAAAGTCGACTCGGCAGGCCCAACTTCGCCAGGCCCAGCAGCGCCGCCGGCGCCGCACCCGGGTGGTGCCGGTGGTGGTAGCGGCCATCGCCTTGGCCCTGGTGGGAGCCATCTACAGCGCCACCCAGGGCGGCAGCAAGAAGGTGTCGACCTCGTCGTCGACGTCCACCACGGCCGTCGGGTCGTCCACCACGGCGGTCGGGTCGTCCACCACCGCCGCGACCGCCACGCCGCCCACCGCGGCCCCGGCCATCGGCGGCACGCTGACCGCGGCCACCACCTGCCCCAAGCCCGACGGGTCGTCCCCCCGCATCACCACCTTCAAATCGGCGCCGCCCAACTGCCTCGACCCGGGCAAGAAGTACACCGCCACTTTCGTCACCAACGAGGGGAACGTGGTGGTCGCCCTCGACACCACCAAGACCCCGATGACGGCCAACAACTTCATCGTGCTGGCCCGCTACCACTACTACGACGGCTCGGCCCTGTTCCGCACCGACACGTCGATCGACATCATCCAGGGCGGCGGGCCCCACACCCAGAGCGCGTCGGACCCCGGCCCCGGCTACACCATCAAGGACGAGGGGTCCGGGTACAAGTACACCGCCGGCGATCTCACCATGGCCCGCACGTCGGCGCCGAACAGCGCCGGGTCGGAGTTCTTCTTCTGCGCGGGGGCGGCGTGCTCCAGTCTCAATGGCCAGGGCACCTACGTCACGTTCGGCCACGCCACCACCGGCTTGGCCGTGCTGCAGAAGATCCTGAGCCTCAACGAGAACACGGCCGGCGGCCTCGGCGGCGCCCCCAGCCAGCTCGTCATCGTCAAGTCGGTCACCATCACCGAATCCTGATCCCTACCCCCGCTCGTTAGGAGCCGCTCCCATGACCACCCCCTGCCCCGCCGTCGACGGCTCCAGTCCCAAGCAGCAGCAGTTCGACGGCCCGCCGCCGACGTGCATCGACGCGTCGAAGCGCTACACGGCGACGATGGTGACCTCGGAAGGGACGATGAGCATCGCCCTCGATCCGCTGGCGGCGCCGGTCACGGTCAACAACTTCGTGTTCCTGGCCCGGTACCACTACTTCGACGGGGTCGATCTTTCACCGCATCATCCCCGGCTTCGTGCTCCAGGGCGGGGACCCCACCGGCACCGGGCGGGGCGGCCCGGGGTACCGGTTCGCCGACGAGTTGCCGGCGGCCGGCCGTTACGAGCTCGGCTCGCTGGCCATGGCGAACGCCGGCCCGGACACCAACGGCAGCCAGTTTTTCGTGATCAGCGGGCCGTCGGGGATCCGCCTGCCCCCGCAGTACTCGCTGTTCGGCAAGGTCGTCGCCGGCCTCGACGTGGTGGCGACCATCGACGCCATCGGCACCTCGTCGGGCACGCCCAAGGAGACCGTCACCATCGAGTCGGTCACCATCACCGAAGCGGACTGAGCCAGGCGCCGGCGGCCGGGGCCGGCGGTCGCCAGCGGCGGCCGGGGCCGGGGGGCCGGCGGCCCAGGGCCGCGCGGTCGCTCGGGCGCGAATCTCGGCGTAACTGGGGAATCTCGGCGTCCACTACGACGTGTGGACCACGATTTCACACCGAGATTCTCCGATTACGCCGAGAAGCTCACCAGGACGCAGGATCGGCCGGGGCCGCCGGCGAGGGTGGACGCCCTCCGCCCCTAGCGGCCGGCGAGCGCGGCCAGCCCCGCCGGGGCCGGCCGGCCGTCGACGTAGACGGTGACCCCGCCGGCGCCGGCGGCCCGCCAGCTGCCGTCCGGGTCGCGGATCAGGGCGGTGCGCTCGTCCACCGCGGCGATGCGCAGGTGACCAGTGGCCAACTGCACCGTACGGTGGGCCTTTTCCTCCGACCAGGTGTCGTAGTGGGGCAGGACCGCCAGATGATCGATCAGGCCCAGGCCCAAGGTGAGGGCGCCGCCCCGGGGATCGACCATGGGGTCGCCCAGCACCATCGCCCCGGCCGAGGAACCCGCCACCACCGCCCCGTCGTGCCAGGCGGCGACGAGGGCCGCCCAGACCGGGCTGTCCTTGAGGACCGAGCGCAGGTGCAGCGGTGAACCACCGCCGAGGTACACGAACCGGGCGGCCCGCACCGACGCCACCGCGTCCGGGTCCTCGGCGTCGCGCCGGTTGAGCACCATGAGGCCCCGGGCAGTGGCGCCCATGGCCGCGAACCACTTCCCCGCCGTGTCGACCGCCCGCTGCGGATGCTCGTAGGCGGCGGCCGTGGGCAGCACCAGGACCTCGGCCCGACCGCTGGCCTCCCACAGCTCGACGTCGAAGGTGCAACCGTCGGTCCATTCGGCTCCGCCGACCAGCGCGATAGGCCCGGCTCCGTCGCTGCTCATCGGCCGCTCACCGTAGCGGCCGGCGGCAACAGGGTTCGGCGGCAACAGGGTTTGACGGCTACAGGGTTCGACGGGTGCACCTGGCCGTTCGCCTGGCACACCCGTCGCGTCACCCCGGGGTGGCGGTCCCCTTCTCCGCTGCGCCGGCCATGGTAGCGGGCCGGCGACCAGCAAGCACGAGGGACGTCGAGTGGGAGAATGGGACCATGGCCGAGGACCCGAGCGCCGCCGCCCCAGCCGCCACCGGAGCCCGATTGCCGACGCCCGATCAGCCGTGGGTGATGCGGACCTACTCGGGCCACTCCACGGCGCGGGCATCCAACGAGCTGTACCGCACCAACCTGGCCAAGGGGCAAACCGGACTGTCGGTGGCCTTCGACCTGCCCACCCAGACCGGTTACGACCCCGACGCCCCCGAGGCCACGGGCGAGGTCGGCAAGGTCGGGGTCCCCGTCGTCCACCTGGGGCACATGGCCGAACTGATGGACGGCATCCCCCTCGACCGCATGAACACCTCCATGACCATCAACGCCACCGCCGCCTGGCTCCTCGCCCTCTACGTGGCCCAAGCCGACGACACCGGCGTCGCCCGCCCCCATCTCGCCGGCACCACCCAAAATGACATCGTCAAGGAGTACCTGTCCCGGGGCACCTACATCTTCCCGCCCGCCCCCAGCCGGCGCCTCACCGTCGACACCATCGCCTGGACGGTTCGCCACGCCCCGAAGTGGAACCCCATCAACGTGTGCAGCTACCACCTGCAAGAGGCGGGCGCCACCCCCGTGCAGGAGCTGGCGTTCGCCCTGGCCACGGCTATCGGCGTCGTCGACGCGGTCCGCGACTCAGGCCAGCTGACCGCCGAGGAGTTGCCGGCGGTGGTGGGGAGGATCTCGTTCTTCTGCAACGCCGGCATCCGCTTCGTGGAGGAAGCCTGCAAGATGCGGGCGTTCACCGCCATGTGGGATCGACTGGGCGCGGAGCGGTGGGGGGTCGAGGACCCCAAGCTGCGCCGATTCCGCTACGGCGTGCAGGTCAATTCGCTGGGCCTCACCGAGCAGCAGCCGGAAAATAACGTGCCCCGCATCGTCCTCGAGGCCCTCGGCGTCACCCTGTCACGCCGCGCCCGGGCCCGGGCCCTCCAGCTGCCGGCCTGGAACGAAGCGCTCGGGCTGCCGCACCCCTGGGATCAACAATGGTCCCTCCGCATCCAGCAGATCCTCGCCTACGAGACCGACCTGCTCGACTACCCCGACATCCTCGACGGCTCCCACGTGGTCGAGGCCCGCACCGCCGAACTGGTGGAGGCGGCCGGCGCCGAGCTGGACGAGATCCTGGCCCTGGGGGGCGCCTTCGAGGCCATCGAGGAGATGAAGTCCCGGCTGGTCGCCAGCCAGTCGGCCCGGACCCGGCGGATCGAGTCCGGGGACCTGGTGGTGGTGGGCGTCAACCAGTTCACCACCACCGAGGCCTCGCCGCTCGGCGGCGACGAATCGATCCTGCGGGTCAATCCCGCCGTGGAGGCCGAGCTGATCGAGGGGGTGGCCCGCTGGCGGTCCGCCCGGGATGCCGCCGCCGTCCGAGCCGCGCTGGACGACCTGCACCGCGCCGCGACCACGCCCGACACCAACCTCATGCCGGCGACGATCGCCCTGGCCCACGCCGGCGGCACCACGGGCGAATGGGCCGGCGCCCTCCGAGAGGTGTGGGGCGAGTACCGGGCGCCGACGGGGGTCGGCGCCACCGCCCCGACGATCCCCCGCGACGAGCTGCGCGCGGCCCGCGAGCACGTCGGGCGCATCGCCGCCGGCGGCGGGGCCCCGCCCCGGTTGCTGGTGGCCAAGCCCGGGCTCGACGGGCACAGCAACGGCGCCGAGCAGATCGCGGTCGCGGCCCGCGACGCCGGCTTCGAGGTCATCTACCAGGGGATCCGCCAGACGCCCGAGCAGATCGCGGCAGTGGCGAGGGACGAGGACGTCGACGTGGTCGGTCTTTCGATTCTCTCGGGCAGCCACCTCGACCTGGTGGCCGAGGTGCTGCAGCAACTGCAGGCCGCCGGCGTCGAGGCGCCCCTGGTGGTGGGGGGCATCATCCCGCCCGAGGACGCCGCCCGCCTCACCGCCGCCGGGGTGGCGGCGGTCTACACCCCCAAGGACTTCCAACTCGGCCGCATCATGGCCGACCTGGCCGATCTGGCGGACAAGGCCCTCGGGACGGCTGGCAGATAGGGACGGCTGGCAGGTAGGGAGGGCCGCTCAGCCGCAGGCCAGCCGGAGGTCCCGGCGGGCCTCCTCCAAGTGCTTGCGGACAGTGCCATCGGCGATGCCGAGGGCGCCGGCCGCGTCGTGGACCGGCAGCCCGGCCACCAGGCACATGACCGCGCAGGCCCGCCGCTTGGGGGGCATGGCCGCCAGGGCCGCCTCGACATCCACTGCGGTCACGGCGGCGGCTTCCGTCGGGGATGCCGACGGCGCGGCCTGGCGTTCGCGTGCCGCCTCGGCGGCGTGCTCCAGGCCCCGGAGCAAGCGGCGCTGGCCCCGCCAGAGGAGCCGGAACCCGGTCGTGTACACGTACCCGGGAGGGTTGGGCCCGTTTCGCACCCGGCGCCAGTGCACCAGGGCCCGGGCGAAGGCCTCCTGGGCCAGGTCCTCCGCCGTGGCCGCGTCGGCGCCACCCAGGCGGAGGGCCCGCACCAGCCGGCGGTAGTGGGTCTGATAGCAGTCGACGAAGTCGGAGGTGGCGAGGACCCCCTCGCCCACCGCGCCGGCGGCGTCAGGTACCTCGGAAGCGTCGGGCGGACCGGCCTGCACCGCCCCCATGCTGGCACCCACCGGGTGCGCTTACCCGCCAGCCGGGGTGGTGGTGATCGCCGGCCCGGTCGAGGCCCCCACAGAGGTGGACGTGCCGGCACCCGTGGAGCCGCTGCCGGCGGTCCCGCTGTAGAGCGGGCAGGCATAGGTGGCGCCACCCGATGCCGAGTTCGGCAGCGTCGGGCGCCCCGGGCTTCACCGTCGTGGACGGCCGCCCCTGGGCCGGCAGCGGTGCGCACGGCGGATACACCGTGCAGGGGGTAGGTGCGAGTCGGCGGCGATGACGCCGCCGGCGGAGCTCGTCCCCCCAGGGACCGGCGCCGGCGCCGTCTTGGTCCCGCAGCCATAGCCGCACGGCGCGGCCGTCCCGATGGGCACGCTGCCGAGCGTCACCTTGGTGGAGCTGAGGGTCTGGCCCGCTGCGCCCTTCGCCACCAGGGTGCCGAAGCTCTGCCCGTACGCCAGGTTGGCCGCGACCGGAGCCGCCAGGACGGCCCAGCCCTGCACCGGCACCATCTGGTCGGTCGCCCCGCCGGTAAACGACATCGTCACCTCGCGTACCCCCGAGCCCGTCGCCATCGTCACCACCGCCGTGGGGTCGCCCTCGGCGACGCCGAGCACGTCCGAGGTCACCCCGCTGGCCGGCTGGCTCCGGTTGACGCCCAGCTGCAGGGAGGACACCGTCCCCACCATCTTGGCGGTCGACACCTCGACTTGGATCTGCGGCGGCCCGACGGCGCAGCGGGCCAGGGCACCGGTCGGCTGGGGCGAGTTGGTGAGGTACCCCCGGATGGTGATCCCGCCCGCGGTGCGACTGAACAACGCAGTGAAGTGCTCGGCGACCGGCGACCCGATCGACACCCCGCCCGCGCTCGACGACGACTGCGCCCCCGCGCTACTCGCGGCGTTCGGCGCCGGCGCGCCACTCGACCCGGAACTCGGAGCGGTGGCGGTCTGGGCCGCCGGCGAGGAGGAATGGTTGGACACCGCGTAGCCGATGGCCCCGCCGGCAATCAGGGCCGCAGCCACCCCCACCGAGGTGATCCGCAGCCGCCGGCGCCCCGCCCGGGCCACGATGGCCCGCAACTCGTCGGGGCCGGGCGCGGCGCCGGCCGGGCCCCCTTCACCCACGCCGAGAAGGTCGTGCACCGGGATGTCATCGGGTTCCATACCTTTGACAAAGGCGTCACCGACCCGTTTCGCGTAGTGGAATCCCAAAACACCGGTCCTCGATGCTGCCCATGGCGTACGCCGGGTAGAAGCCGGCGTACAGCGACCGGCACCGCTCGCTCCACGCGATCGCGTGCGGGTCGGCGTGGATCCGCCGGTGCACCTGGAGGATCCCGCCCTCGAACACCCGGTATTCGGCCCAGCTGCCGGGGAAGTCCTTGGCACAGCCCACCTCGACCCACGGGAAGGGTCCGGTGGACGGCAATCGCCGCACCTGGTTGCGGTGGGTGTGACCGGCAAAGTAACCCACGATCGCCGGCCGCCGGGCCACGACCGCGGCCAGCCGCTCCATGCTGGCCGGGGTCAAGCCGCTCGCCGCCAGGGCGTCGGGACCGAAGATCAGCTCGAGGCTCTTGTTGTCGACCGCCGGCGGATGGTGCCCGAAGACCATCACCGGTCGGTCCGCGTCAGCCGCCAGCGTCGTCGAGCCAGTCCGCCTGCTCCGTGTCGATCTCGCCCGCGACCCACCCGGGGCGCGACGTATCGAGCACCGCCAGGGTGACGCCGTCGAGCGAGACGGCCTGCGACGCGGGCGGCGCCGGCAGCCCGCCGCCGCCCGCCGGGTTGTCGTGGTTGCCCCGCGTCACCAGCAGCCGCCCGCCGAAGGCGGCCGCGTAGACGTCGAGGAACTGCTGGTACTCCTCGGCCGTGCCGATCGAGGTCAGGTCACCCTTCGCCACCACCGCGTCGGGCGCCAGGCGGGTGATCTCGGCGGCGGCGGCGGCGTTCATCGTCAGCGGGTAGGGATCCTCGCCGGGCGCCACGCTCAGGACCGGGCCCACGTCGGCCCCGGCCACGTAGCCGCAGCGGGTCTCGCCGAAGTGGACGTCGTTGACGGTGGCGATGGTGGCCAGCCGTTCACCCGGCGGCCGGGTCAGCGTCCGCACGGATGTCCCGTCCAGATCGTGCTCCACGCCGGGTTGCAGGCCGGCGTAGTGGCGGGCCTCCACCCCGTCGAACAGCACGGCCTCGTCGTCGGCGACAGTGGCCAACTCGACCGGCATACGTCTTTCCCTAGGACGGCAGGGTCAGCCAGGGCCGCTCGCGGCGAGCGGTCTGCGGCCGCGACCACCAGCGACCCGAGAAGCGCCACGGGCTGGGGCCCGGCGCCGCGGCCGGGGCCACCACGACCGGGCGGGGCCAGGCCATCTCGACGGCGGCCACGATGGCGGCCAGCTCCTCGGGGGTGGGGTCGTTCACAGGGGGACGTTGCCGTGCTTGCGCTTCGGCAGCTCCTCCCGCTTCGAGCGCAGGAGGTCGAGGCTGCGAGAGAGCACCTTGCGGGTCTCCGCCGGGTCGATGACGTCGTCGACGTAGCCCCGTTCGGCGGCCAGGTAGGGGTTGGCGAACCGCTCGGTGTACTCCTCCACCAGCTGGGCCCGCCGGCCGGCCGCGTCGGTCGAGGTGGCCAGCTCCCGCCGGTACACGATGTCGACCGCGCCCTGGGGTCCCATGACGGCCAACTCGGCCGACGGCCAGGCGTAGGCCAGGTCGGCGCCGATGGACTTGGAGTTCATGACGACGTAAGCGCCGCCGTAAGCCTTGCGGGTGATGATCTGGATGCGAGGCACGGTGGACTCGCAGTAGGCGTACAGGAGCTTGGCCCCGTGCCGGATGATCCCGCCGTACTCCTGGTCGGTGCCCGGCATGAAGCCCGGGACGTCGACGAACGTCACCAAGGGGATGTTGAAAGAGTCGCAGGTGCGCACGAAACGGGCGCCTTTCTCCGAGCTCTCGATGTCGAGCACCCCGGCCAGCACCTGCGGCTGGTTGCCGACGATACCGACGACGTGCCCGTCGATGCGGGCGAAACCGCACACCAGGTTCATGGCCCACAGGGCGTGGTACTCGAAGAAGTCTCCCCCGTCGACCACGGCGGCGATGATCTTCTTCATGTCGTACGGCTGGTTGGGGGTGGCCGGGATCAGCTCGCCGACCTCGGGAACGGACCGGTCGGGATCGTCGCCGGTGTCGACGCGGGGCGGCTCTTCCAGGTTGTTGGCGGGGAGGAAGCCGAGCAGGTACCGGACCTCGTCCAGGCAGCCCTTCTCGTCCGCGGCGACGAAGGCGGCGACGCCGGACTTGGTGGCGTGGGTCAGGGCCCCGCCGAGCTGCTCGAGGGTCACCTCTTCGCCCGTCACCGTCTTGACGACGTCGGGCCCGGTGATGAACATCTGCGACGTCTCGCGCACCATGAAGATGAAGTCGGTCATGGCCGGGCTGTAGACCGCGCCGCCGGCGCAGGACCCCATGATCACGCTGATCTGGGGCACCACCCCCGAGGCGTCGACGTTGCGCTTAAAGATCCCGCCGAAGTAGTGGAGGCCCACCACCCCTTCCTGGACCCGGGCGCCACCGCCGTCGTTGATGCCGACCATGGGCACGCCGAGGGAGGTGGCCAGGTCCATGATCTTGTGGACTTTCTCGCCGAACACCTCGCCCAACGACCCCCCGTTGACGGTGAAGTCCTGGGAGAAGAGGCACACCTTGCGGCCGTCAACGGTCCCGAAGCCGGTCACGACGCCGTCGGTATAGGGCCGCTTGTCGTCGGGCAGCCCGGGGGCCCGGGTCCGGGCCAGCATGTCGAGCTCCTGAAATGAGCCCTCGTCGAGCAGATAGTCGATCCGCTCCCGGGCCGTCATCTTGCCTTTGGCGTGCTGGCGTTCGACCGCGTGGGGGGAGCCGGCGTGGAGGGCGGCCTCCTTGCGGCGGGCGAGTTCCTCCAGGCGTTCGGTCATGGGGTGAGCTGACATCGCGCCTTCAACGTTACCCGCCGCACTCCGTCACGGCCGCCGGCGGCAGACTGCAGCGGTGACCATCCGACCGCTCACCGCGACGGAGCCACCGGCGAGCCGCTGGGCGTTTCCCGACGACCCGGTCCGGCTGGCCGAGGCCGCCGGCGACACCGAGGTGGTCGGCGTCGGCGCCGACCTGGAGCCCGGCACTCTTCTGGCGGCCTACCGGTCCGGGCTGTTCCCCATGCCGGCGCGGCGGGGCACGATGGCCTGGTGGTCGCCGGATCCACGCGGCGTCATCCCGCTGGTCCCGGAGGACGGTCTGCGGGTCAGCCGGTCGCTCCGCAAGTCGTGCGGGCGCTTCGAGATCCGGGTGGACACCGCCTTCGACGAGGTGATCGAGGCCTGCGCCGACCGGCGGCGGACGGGCGCCTGGATCGACCGGGGCATCAAAGCCGCCTACGGCCGCCTCCACCAGCTGGGGTGGGTGCACAGCGTGGAGGCATGGGACGACTGCGGGCAGCTGGCGGGCGGGCTGTACGGCGTGGCCATCGGCGGGCTGTTCGCCGGCGAGTCCATGTTTCATCGCCAGACCGATGCCTCGAAGGTGGCCCTGGTCGGTCTGGTCTCCCTGCTGCGCGCGGCCGGTGCCGAAGGGCGGCTGCTCGACGTCCAGTGGGCCACCCCCCACCTGGTGTCGCTCGGGGCGGTAGCGGTCAGCCGGCCCCGCTACCACGCCCTGCTGGCGGACGCATTGCGCCGACCCCAGCCGCCGGCGCTCGGCGGCGGCTAACGCCGCGCCACCGCCAGCCGCTCGGCCCGGTCCGCCAGGCTGGACGAGTCGAGCTCGCCGGCGGCCAGCGCCGCGAACCCCTCCCGGGGCCCCGTCCAACGCAGTTCGTCCACACCGGCGATCACCGGTGGCATGGTCCGCAGGGTGGCCAGGTCCCGGAACAGCAGGGCCAGGTCCCGTTGGGCGGCCAGCGTCACGGCCAGCCCGGCCACCCCCCGGATCGGCACGTCCCACTGGCCCGGCACGTCGGGTATGGCCTCCAGGTGCTCGTAGCGGGCCAGCACCGCGGCGGTGGTCTTCGCCCCCCATCCCGAAAGCCCGGGGAAGCCATCGGCGCTGTCGCCCACCAGGGCCAGGTAGTCCGGGATCGACGCCGGCCCCACGCCGAACTTGGCCCGCACGCCGTCCTCGTCGATGACCACCCCTTTGCGGCGGTCCATCTGCACCACGTGCGTGCCCACGACGCACTGGCCCAGATCCTTGTCCGGGGTGCAGATGATCACCTGGGACACCGCCGGATCGGCCGCGGCGGAGGCCGCCGCCGACGCCAAGGCGTCGTCGGCCTCCAGCTCCACCATCGGCCACACCACCACCCCCATCAGCTCGAGCGCCTCCTCCAGCAACCCAAACTGACCCATCAACAGGGGGTCGACCCCCTCCCCGGTCTTGTACCCGGGCCACATCTCGTTGCGAAACGATTCGATCACGTGGTCCGTCGCCACCCCCACGTGGGTGACGCCGTCGCCGAGCAAACCCAGCACCGACGACAGCACGCCGCGGACCGCGGCGACTTCCCGGCCCTCGGGGTTGACGTGGGATGGGACGCCGTAGAAGTGGCGAAACAGCTCGTAAGTTCCGTCGACGAGGTGGACCTGAATGAGCCCACGGTAGCTGCCTAGGTTGGATGGGTGACCTGGCTCCTCTGCGACTACGGCGAAGTCCTGTCCCTGCCCCCCACCGCGGACGACCGCGCCCACCTGGCCGCCATCGCCGGTTGGGATCCGGCCCGCGGGGACTTCTGGGCGGCCTACTGGGTCGACCGCCTCGCCTACGACCGGGCCGACCTCACCGCCGCGGCCTACTGGGCCGGCGTGCTGGGCCGGGAGCCGGCGCCGGAGCAGCTGGCTCGACTGACGGCCGCCGACGCCGACGGTTGGCTGCACCCCAATGTCGGGACGGTCCAGGCGGTCCAGCGGGCTGGCGAGCGAGGGTTGCGTCTGGCCATCCTGTCCAACGCGCCGATCGAGGTGGCGGAGGCGATCGACGCCGCGCCGTGGCTGGCCCCTTTCACCAAACGCTTTTTCAGTTGCTACCTGCGGGTCGTCAAACCGGAGCCGGCGGCCTACCAGGCGGTCCTCGACGACCTCGGCGCCCACCCGCAGGAGGTGGTGTTCTTCGACGACCGGCCGGCCAACGTGACCGCGGCCGCGGCGTTCGGCATCGACGCCCGGGTGTTCGAGGACCCGGCCCAGCTCGACGCGGTCAGTGCAGGATCAGCTTGAGGGCGAGCACGCCGGCACCGAGGAGCACGCAGATGACGACCTGGCCGGCCAGGGCCGCCGGTCCCAGCCGGCCGCGCCTCGCCGCCACCACCTCGAAGACGACCAGGAGGGAGACCGCGGCGATGAGGGCGGCCAGCACCGCTCCCGACGTGCCGGCGCCCGCGGCGCGGGCGAGCAGCAGGACGATCAGCGGCACGAACGCGCCCCGGAGGAGGGACAGCTCGTGCGCCGCGGCGCGGCCGAGCTGACTCGGTGACCACGGGTGGCCCGTCTGCAGCCGGTGGGCGACCGCGGCCCCGTAGGAGTGAGCCAGCCAGACCACCACGATGATCGTCGCCACCGCCCCGGCCGCCTCGATCAGGGTCTCGTGGCGGCTACTTTCCGCCGCCAGGAGAGCCCCAGTGGTGATGATGCCGTCGACATGAGATGCCGGGTTGTCCTCGGGCACCAGGAACCCCGCGACGCGGGCCAGCCACGATGGCACGCGGCGTTACGGCTCCAGGGTCAGTACGTCGACGCCGTCGTCGGTCACGACCAGGGTGTGCTCGAACTGGGCGGTACGCCGGCCGTCGATGGTGACCGCCGTCCAACCGTTGTCCCACATCTTCTCCCGCCAGCCGCCCAGGGTGATCATGGGCTCGATGGTGAAGGTCATGCCCGGCTGCATGATGGTGGCGGCTTCGGCGGTGAAGTAGTGGGGCACGTTGGGCGCGATGTGGAACTGCTCGCCGATGCCGTGGCCCACGAACATCCGCACCACCCCGTAGCCGTGGGCGTGGGCGTGGGCCTCGATGGCCCGGCCGATGTCGGAGATGGGCCGGCCCGGCCGGACCGCGGCGATGCCCAGGTCCCGGCACTCGCGGGTGACCTCCACCAGGGCCTGCGACTCGGCGTCGACGTCACCGACACCGAAGGTGGCGTTGCAGTCGCCGTGGACCCCGTCGAGGTAGGCGGTGACGTCGATGTTGACGATGTCGCCGTCCTCGAGGGGCCGGTCGTCGGGGATGCCGTGGCAGATGACCTCGTTGACCGAGGTGCAGATGGCCTTGGGGTAGCCGTGGTAGTTGAGGGTCGACGGGTAGGCGCCCCGCTCGATGTAGGCCTGGTGGGCGATCCGGTCGAGCTCTTCGGTGGTCACGCCGGGGGCGACCGCTGCTCCGGTGACCGCCAGCACCTCGGCGGCCACCCGGCCGGCCACCCGCATGCGGGCGATGACGTCGGCGGACTTGACGAGGGGCTCGTCCCGGCGGACCGGGGCGCCGGTGGCGGCATAGTCGGTCGGCACGATGTGACTCGGGACGGTGCGCATGGGGCTCACCCGACCGGGGAGCACCCGGCCCTCGGAGGCGCGGTGGCAGCGCTTGTACTTGCGGCCACTGCCGCACCAGCAGGGGTCGTTGGATTTGGGGGTCTGGTTGGATTTGGGGGTCTGGGCGGCGGCCGGCGGCGCGGTCGACGACCGGGTCGTCATTCCTGTCATTCCTGCACCAACTCGATCAGGGTGCCGAAGGCGTTCTTGGGGTGCAGAAAGGCCACGGTGGTCCCACGCGATCCGGGCCGGGGCTCGGCGTCGATGGCCCGGGCGCCGGCGGCCACGGCCTCCTTGAGGGCGGTCGCGCAGTCCGCCACCCGATAGCCGACGTGGTGGAGCCCCTCCCCCTTGCTGTCGAGGTACTTGGCGACGGGCGAGTCCGGGCGGATGGGGGTCAGCAATTGGATGTAGGAGTCGGCCACGGCGAGCAGGGCTTCCTCCACGCCGTCGCGTTCGACCACTTCTCGATGGGCGACTGAGGCGCCGAAGGCCTCGGCGTAAAAGGCCACCGCGGCGTCGAGGTCCCGGACGGCGATCGCCACGTGGTCGACTTCGGTGAGAGCCATGCCCGTCAGGCTACCGCCGGCGCCGGGGTGCGGTTCGGGACGGCGCCCGCCGTAGACTCGGACCCATGCCTGGATCCGTGATCGTCGCCGGCGCCCGTACCCCGATCGGGAGGTTGTCGGGTGCCCTCGGCTCCTTTGCCGCGGTCGACCTCGGCGCCGTCGCCATTCGGGCCGCCCTGCAGCGGGCCGCGACCGAGCCGGAGGACGTCGACTACGTGATCATGGGGCAGGTGCTGCTCGCCGGGACCGGTCAGGTACCCGCTCGCCAGGCCGCCACCGCCGCCGGCATCCCCATGACCACGCCGGCGTCGGTGGTCAACAAGGTGTGCCTTTCCGGGCTCAACGCCATCTACCAGGCCGACCTGATGATCGCGGCCGGGGACGCGGAGGTGGTGGTGGCCGGCGGCATGGAGTCCATGACCTCCGCCCCGCACCTCCTGCTCGGAGCCCGGCAGGGGTACCGCATCGGCGACGCCACCCTGCACGACGCCCTCATGTACGACGGCCTGGAAGACGCCCACAGCCACGAGGCCATGGGCCTGGACAGTGAGCACTACCTCCCGCAATTCCCGGCCGTGACCCGGGGACGGCAGGACGCCTTCGCCGCCCTGTCGCACGAACGAGCGGCCCGGGCGACCAAGGACGGTCTCCTGGCGGCCGAGATCACCCCGGTGGAAGTGCCCCAACGCCGAGGCGACCCGCTGCTGGTCGAGACCGACGAGGGCATCCGGCCCGGCACCACGCCGGAGTCGCTGGCCGCGCTGCGGCCCGCGTTCGTCCGCGACGGCTCCATCACCGCCGGCAACGCCTCGCAGATCTCGGACGGGGCGTCGGCCGTGGTCGTCATGTCCGAAGCGGCCGCGGCCCGCCGGGGCGTGACCCCGCTCGGCCGGGTGGTCAGCTACGGCATGGTCGCCGGGCCGGACACCTGCCTCATGACCCAGCCGTCCCGGTCGACCAGCGTGGCCCTGGAGAAGGCTGGGCTGTCGGTGAGCGACGTCGACCTCTACGAGTTCAACGAGGCCTTCGCCGCGGTCGTCCTCGGTTCCGTCGACGACCTGAGCCTGCCGCTCGACGTGGTCAACCCGAACGGCGGCGCCATCGCCCTCGGCCACCCCATCGGCGCGTCGGGCAACCGGCTGGCCCTCACCTTGCTGCACGAGCTGCGCCGGCGCGGCGGCGGGGTCGGCGTGGCGGCCCTGTGCGGCGGGGGCGGGCAAGGCGACGCTCTGGTCGTGCGGGTCGGCTGAGGACCACCGACCCACTTCAGTAGGGCTGGCATGCACATCGCCGTCATCGGCGCCGGCGCCATCGGGGCGGTGGTGGCGGCGGCCGGTTGCGACTCGGGTCATGACGTGACGGTGTGCACCCGCACCCCGATCCGCGCCCTGACAGTCGAGCGCGACGGGGCCGAACGCACCCTGCCCGTCACCATCGTCGCCGACCCCACGGACCCCTCCCTACAGGCAGCCGACGTGGTGTGGGTGACGACCAAGGCGGGCGACACCGCCGGCGCGGCGCCGTGGCTGGGCCGCCTCTGCGGGGCCGACACCCTGGTCGCCGCCGCCCAAAACGGACTCGACCACCAAGCCCGCCTCGCCCCGTTCCTCACCAACGGGTGGGTCGTCCCCGCCCTGGCCTACATCGCGGCCGAACGGGTCAGCCCCGGGCGGGTCGTGCACCTGGCCGGGGACCGGGTCCTGGTCCCGGCCGGCGAGGCCGAGCAGCGCCTGACCCGGGCCACCAGCGCCGGCCTGGTGGTCCGCGGCGTGCCGGACATGCGGACGGCGACGTGGCGCAAGCTCCTGGGCAACCTGGTGGCCAACCCCATCACCACCCTCACCCTGCGCCGCATCAGCGTCATGGCGGATCCCGGCATCGCGGCGCTGGCCCGCGGCCTGCTGGTCGAGGCCGTGCAGGTTGGGCGGGCGGAGGGCGCCGACCTGGGCGACGATGACGTCACCGCGGTCCTCGACGGCACCCGGCGTTACGGCGACCGGACCGGGAGTTCGATGCTCTACGACCGCCTGGCGGGCAACCCGCTCGAGCACCAGTACCTCACCGGGGAGGTGGTGCGCCGGGCCGCCAGCCACGGCATTCCGGTCCCGCTCAACGCCGCCATGCTGGCCCTGCTCGACGCCCTCGACCGCGGCTCGAAGGAAGCGCCGGCCTAATCGGCGAGCTCCCGCCGGCCTTCGAGGGCCCGGCCCAGGGTGAGCTCGTCGGCGTACTCGAGGTCCCCCCCGACCGGCAGACCGCTGGCGATGCGGGTCACCTTGATCGGCAGCGGCTTGAGCAGCGAGGCCAGGTACAGCGCGGTGGCGTCCCCCTCGATGTTGGGGTTGGTGCAGAGGATCACCTCGGTCACGCCCTCCCGATCCAACCGGGCCAGCAGCTCCCGGACCCGGAGTTTGTCCGGCCCGATGCCGTCGATGGGGCTGATGGCGCCCTGCAGCACGTGATAGAGGCCCCGGTATTCGCGGGTCTTCTCCACCGCCACCACGTCCCGCGGCTCCTCCACCACGCACACCACGGTCTGGTCCCGGCGATCGTCCCGGCAGATGTCGCACTCGACGCTGGCGGCGTCACCCTCGGGCGCGCCCTCGGCGATGTTGAAGCAGCGCCGGCACCAGGACACCCGGGCCTTGACGACGCTGATCGCCTGCGCCAATCGCAGGGCGTCCTCGGCCGAGAGCTTCAGGAGGTAAAAGGCGATCCGCTGTGCCGACTTGGGCCCGATCCCCGGCAGACGGCCGAGTTCGTCAATGAGATCCTGAACCGCCGCGGCGTACATCGCGGTAACTGACCGACCTCCTCGGCGGGGGGAGCGCCTCCAACGGGCACGTTGCCTGGGAGGTTACCTGGACCGCCGGCCCCGGCGGCGGGTCCTACGACCCCAGCAGGCCCCCGAGGCCGCCGCCGAGATCGAAGCCGCCGAGGGCCTGGGCGGCTTCGTTGTGGGCCAGCTCGACCACGTCGCGCAGCGCGGCCAGGATCAGATCCTGCAGCAGTTCGACGTCGTCGGGGTCGACGACCGAGGGGTCGATCGTCACCGCTTCGAACTCCAGGCTGCCGTTGGCCCGGACCCGGACCGCGCCCCCGCCAGCGGTGCCTTCGAGGACCTTGGCGGCCGCGGTCTCCTGGGCCTGCTGCAGGTTCTGCTGCACCTCGCCCAGCCGGGAGAGGAGGGCCCCCAGGTCCGGAACCGATTGCTCTTCGCCCGTCACGGCGACACCTCCTCGGCGCCGGGGAAGGCTTCCATCAGGCGCTGCTCCGGCGACACTACCGCCGGCGGGGCGTCTTGCAGCTCCGCCAGATCGATGGCGCCGGGGTCCTCCTCCAGCTCCGGTTCGATCGGGACGCCGGCTCCGGCTGGCGACCCCGCCGTCTCGTCGAGGACCAGCCGCAACGGGACCCGGTGCCCGAAGTGGGCGGCCATGGCGGCCTCCACCTCCGGCCGGTTGGGTTCGGCCCGGCCCAGCAGGCCCCGGTCGGGGACGGCGAAGATCGCCGCCGACTCGTCGACGCCGACGAAACGGCCGGACGAGAGATACACCTTGACGGCCGGTCGGAGCCCGGGGAGGATCTGATCGCCCCACGCCATGGTGAGCGCCTCCCGGGTCGGCAGGGGGCCAGTCTGCGCCGCCGGCGGGCCGGCCGCGGGCGGCGGGGGGGCGGCCGCGGGCGGCGGGGGGGTGGCCGCGGGCCCGCGGGGCGGGGCCGGCGCCGGCCCCGGGCCGGACGGCGGACGCCCGTCCCGAGGCTTGCGATGGGCCCCGAGGGCCGACTGGCCGGCGGCGGCCGTCACCGGTGGTAGGGAGCCGGGCGGCGGGGGGCGCTCCGGATGGGCAGGCGGCGGGGTGGAACGGACCGCGGCGATCGGCGGGGCGCCGGAGTCGCCCCTTTCGCCAACCAGCCGCTCCACCCGCTCGAGGCGGTCCAGCAGGGCGGCCCGGCTGTCGTCGGCGTCCGGGGCGGCCAGGCGGACCAGCGCCACCTCCAGGGTGATGCGGGGGTCGGATGCGTCGCGCATGTCGATGAGGGCCTGGCCGATCAGCTCCATGGCGCGCACCAGGGCGGGGGTGCCGAGCCGGCGGGCCTGGGCCTCCACCTCGACGACCGCGTCGTCCGGGAGCAGCACCAGGTTCCGGGCCTGGGTGGCGAGAAAACCGTTGCGCAGGTGCTCGAGCAGGTCGGTGCCGAGCCGGCGGGCGTCGCGACCCGGCGGAGCTGGCCGCGGCCACCTCCTGCAGCACCCGGCCCGGGTCGCGATCCGCGATGGCGTCGACCAGGTCGGTGAGCAGCGAGGCCTCGTCGTCGATGCCGCCGGCCGCGGCGACCTGGTCGAGCGCCGACAGGGCGTCGCGGGCGGAGCCGTGGCCGCGCCGGACGACCAGATCGATGGCCTCGGGGGGAAGGTCGAGGGCGGCCCGGGCCGCCACGTCCCGCAGCAACGACGCCAGCACGTCCGCACCGAGCAGGCGGAACTCGAAGTGCTGGGTGCGGCTGCGGATGGTGGGCAGGACCTTCTGCGGATCGGTGGTGGCCAGCACGAAGATGACGTGCCCAGGCGGCTCCTCCAGGGTCTTGAGCAGGGCGCTGGCCGCCGCCGAGGTCATCTGGTGGACCTCGTCGATGATGTACACCTTCCACCGGCCGGGGGTCCCCAGCGCCACCCGGCCCAGGAGGTCGCGCATCTCGTCGATGCCCCGGTTGGTCGCCGAATCCAGTTCCTGCACGTCGAGGGACGACCCCTGCCGGATGGCCACGCACGACGGGCAGGTGCCGTCCGGTTCGCCGTCTTCGGGGTGCTCGCAGTTGAGCGCCATGGCCAGGATGCGGGCCGTGGACGTCTTGCCCGTGCCGCGCGGCCCGCTGAAGAGGTAGGCGTGCGCCACCTTTCCGTCCCGCACCGAGTGGCGGAGGGCCCTGGTCACGTGCTCCTGGCCGAGCACCTCCTCGAAGCGCTGCGGCCGGTAGCGGCGGTACAGCGCCTGGTAGGGAGCAGCAGCGTCATCGTCGTCAGCCACGGCCGCCCAGCCTACGACAGGGGTGCGACCCTGCCGGCGGGGCCGGGAGCCCGGCGCGACGGTCAGGCTGATCTGCGGCACACATAAGCGATCCGCTGAGAGCTGCTGCCGTCAGGCCCTGACTCGGTTCACGGGTGCTCGGTTGCGCAGGACCCGACCGCCGCGCCCGGCGCCCGGCCTCTGGGCGAACACGATAGCGCCAACCCGATAGCGTGAGAGGCTCGCGGTACGAGGAGGGGTGCGAGAGCGGCCGAATCGGCACGATTGGAAATCGTGTGTGGGGCAACCCACCGTGGGTTCAAATCCCACCCTCTCCGCGGTAAAAGCCCTGGCAGTAGTGCATATCGGCTGCCGCCGAGGTGCTTACAGGCGGTACAGGCGCTTGGCGTTCTCCCGTGTCATCAAGTCCTTTTCCCGCTCCGACATCGACGAGAAGTGCTCGTCGATCACGCGCATCGAGTTCGGGAAGGTCTGGTCGATGTGGGGGTAGTCGCTGGCCCACAGCAGGTTCTCGACACCGAGCTTGTCGCGCATGCCCATGGCCGTGAGGTCCTCCTCGAAGGTGGCGGCCATGTTGGTGTACCAGTAGTCGCTCGGGAGGTTGTCGATCGGCATGCCGCGGGCCTTCCAGTCACCCTTCTGGTGGCAGGTGTCGAGGCGCTCGAGCATGTACGGGATCCAGCTCAGGCCCGACTCGACGAGCACGATGCGCAGGCCGGGGTGGCGTTGGAACACGCCGCTCAGGATGAGCTCGACCATGGGCTGCGACATCAGGATGGGCGGCATCACCTGGAAAACGCCGCGTGCCGGCGTGGGATCCGCGCCCAGACCACGGCCCTTTGGTGGGCACACGTGGAGACTGACCGGCATCTGGGCCTCTTCGATGGCGGACCACACCGGGTCGTAGATCGGGTCCATGTACTTGGGCAGGCCCTGGTCCTGGGGGTAGAGCGGGATCTGCAGGGCCCGGGCCCCCGCGGCGGCCAGGCGGTGCACCTCGGCGATGGCGTGTTCGGGCGAATCCTGGATGCCGTGTAGCGGCAGGAGGTGCACGACGACGAGGCGTTCGTTGTCGGCACCGGCGAAGTCGAGCGCCGCAGAGTTGATCGCGGCCACGATGGCGCGGCCGGCGTCGGGGTCGAGCCCGTAGAGCATCGAACCGCCGGTGGCGTCGATGTAGAGCACCTCGGTCTGGATGCCATCGAGGTCCATGTCGGCCAGACGGGCGACGGGGTCCCACTCGCCGGCCGGGCCGGGGCCGGGGTCCGCGGGGGTCAGGCCCGGCCGGCGGTGCGGGCCGTCGACGCCCAGGTAGGTCTCGTGAAGGTCGCTGGGGAGATATTTCACGACATTCTCGTCGAGGTCGAACATGTGGGAGTCGGCTGAGATGATCGTGCTCATGGGCGATTCGCCTTTCACTCTTCGCGTTTCAGTCTTTCACTCTTCTTGCTCCGTCAGGGAGGTGCGGTACAGCTCGCGGACGAAGAACTCCGCCCGCTGACGGACGCCGGTGTCGTCGAGGCTTCCGAAGGGGTGCGGGATGCGCGCCCATGCCTTGTCCGCACGGCCCTGGATCTTGGCCAGCGCGGTGAGGGCGCCGGTAAACGCCTCGGTGCACAGCGCCAAGGCGGGGATGCCCTTCTTCTCGAGCCAGATGGATGCGAGCAAACTGCCCGCGCTGCAACCTCCTCAATCGCCGATGGCGACCAGGGCGACGTCGACCGGCTCGCGCCAGTGCTCCTCATCGCTCATGTCGTGACCGAGCCCGGTCCGGCCCTCGACCCAGACGAAGCGCGCCGGCGTGAACCGCTGTTGGATGATTTCCGCCGCCATCTCCAGCACCTTCGTGGCGTTCAGTTTGGTGTTGGTGTACAGGCCGACCACCTTGCCGTCGAGCGTCGCCAGACGGGCCGGGGCCGGCTGCTCGACGGCGACCGATGCGGCGATCGGATCTACCATCAGGATGCCCATCGATTCCTCCTACTGACTCGGGATTTCGATCTTCTGCGACACGGCGGGATGGCTGAACCCCATGCCCGGGAACGGGTGGATGATGTGACAGAACCCGCCGGCGGGGCCGCCGGCCACCACCGAGAGTACGTCCGCGGGGCTGCCCGCCGCCGCGTACAGCTTGTCCTCGTCGCCCGGCTCGACCGGCTCGAGGCGCGGGCTCGCCGGCGACCAGGTCTGCAGGCCCTTCTCCCGCATCCACTTCTTCGAGCGCGTCGTGTGCTCGAAGACGTAGCGGCCGACGTCGGCCTTGGTGAACCCGCTGTCGACCAGGTGGCCGGCCAGTTCGGGCGGGAACACGAGCACGAGGGAGCCGCGCCGCATCAGCCAGCCCTGCCGCACGATGTGGTGGCTGACGGTGTCGAGCACCTCCTCGGCGCTCTTCTCCTCGTGGACGCCGATCTGGGCATGCCAGTGCACCGGCATCCCGGTGACCACGCTGTCGGAGGCGTCGAAGCCGCGCATGACGTGCAGCGGCAGGAGCGAGGGGAAGTCCTCCTCGTTCTCGACGAGGTGGTACATCGTGTACTGGCCGGGCTGACCCAACGTCGAGCGGTCGAGCACGGGCACCGGCAGGTAGCCGTCGTTGCCGGCGCCGCCCGCGCTGCCGAAGACGTTGCGATGGATCAGGGCGATGGCACGCCCGATGCTGGCATTCGCTCGGTTACCCGGGCCGAACACGTCGCCGCGGTAGTTCATGCCGAGCTGATCGCGGATGGGCCCGTTGACGATGAACAGGTTCGTCCACCCGCTCGTCGACATCCCCGGCGAAAGACCGCCCCGAAGGGTCAGTCGCACGAGCGCGACAACCACCGGCATATGCTCGGCGAGGCAGCCAGCCATCACCGCGTTGGCCGCGACCTTCTCCATGGTGATCGTCTTGCCGCGGCTGGCGAACTCGCCCAGCACCTCGTCGGGTCGGGCGCCCAGGTGGGCGAGGAAGGCGAGCACCAGATCGGGTGTCGGCGGGACGATCGGCAGCCCGTCGGTCCAGCCGCGCGCATGGGCCGTCTCGAGGGCGGCCACCAAGTCGTCGGCTTCGACGACCTGCGATGAGTGACCGTCCCACACGGTCGCCGCCTGCGAGATGGGCTCCGCCGTCCGCGGTCCGTCGCCCTGCAACCACTCGTAGGCGGCGATGGCCGCGGTGACGCCGTCACCGGCCGCCGCGGCCAGTTGTCGGCTCGAGTGCCACCGACACTCCCCGGCCGCGAACACACCCGGGACCTCGGTGCGCATCCGCAGATCCACCTTGAGGTGACCGGCGCCGTCGGCGGGGATGACATCCGCAAACGGGGCGGTGGCCGGGTCGCTGCCAATCTGGACAAACACCCCGCTGACGGCCACCTCGCGGTCGCCGGCCAGGCGGACTGCGGTCACGTGGTCGTCCCCGGCGATGGCCTCGACGTCGGCGCCGGTCGTCACCGTGATGTCCGGGCAGGAGGCGACGCGGTCGCGCAGCACCCGCAGACCGGTGAGGTCGTCGCCGCGGGTGACCAGGTGGACGGTTCGGCACATGCCCGCGAGGACGAGCGCTTCGTCCATGGCCGAATCGCCGCCGCCGATCACGGCGACGTCCCGGTCGCGGAAGAACGGGCCGTCGCAGGTGGCGCACTCCGACACCCCCCGACCGGTCAGCTCGGCCTCGCCGGGCACGCCGAGCGTGCGGCGGGTGCCGCCGGTGGCCACGACCACCGCCCTCGCGTGCCAGCCGCCGCGGTCGCCGAGCACATGAAAGGGTCGGACCGTCGTCATCAGGCCCTGCGCCCCGCCGAAGGCGAACTCGACGCCGTTGGCCGCGGCCTGCTCCTGAGCCGCCGTCACCAAATCGACACCCGACACCCCCGCGGCGAAGCCCGGGTAATTTTCGATGAGCTCGGCGTTGACGATCTGGCCGCCGGTGACGCCATCGCCGACCACGATCGTGCGCAGTCCCATGCGAACGGCCTGGACGGCCGAACTCAGACCGGCCATTCCCGATCCGATCACTACCAGGTCGTAGACGTCGCTCACACGCCCCCCTCCGACCGAAGCATAGCTACCTCCTTTTTGTTCACAATTTCCTCATCAGCGCCTGACACACTCGGCGATCGTGGGCAGCGAGCCAGGCACCATCGTGGTCGTCGAGGATGACCCGCACATCGCCGATCTCATCGACCTGTACCTCCGCAAGGATGGGCACCGGGTCATCCAAGCCGGCTCCGGTGAAGCCGGACTGGACGCCGTCGAGCGTGAACACCCCCGCCTGGTGATCCTCGACATCGGCCTCCCCGGCCGGATCGACGGGTTCGAGGTCTGCCGGCTCCTCCGGGCGACCAACCGGGTGCCGGTGTTGATGCTGACGGCGCGCGACGAGGAGGTCGACCGGATCCTGGGCCTGGAGCTGGGCGCGGACGACTACGTCACCAAGCCGTTCTCGCCGAGGGAGCTGGCCGCCCGGGTCAAGGCCATCCTGCGGCGGGCGGAGGGGCCGCCTCCCGACCGCCCCACGGTGCTGACCGCCGGCCAGGTCGAAGTCGACACCCGCCGGCGAGAGGCCCGCACCGGCGGGCAGGTGGTGGCCCTCGCGACCCGCGAGTTCGACCTCCTGCAGTTTCTGGCCCAGAACACCGGGCTGGTGCTGTCCCGCCAGCAGCTCCTCGACGGCGTGTGGGGGGTGGGCTGGTACGGCGACGAGCGCACGGTCGACGTGCACGTACGCCAGTTGCGCAAGAAGCTCGGCGAGGCCTTGCCGCTGACGACCATCTGGGGCGTCGGCTACCGGTTGGAGTAAGGCGTGCGGCGCCGTCTCACCATCGCCATGGTGCTCATGGTCGTCGGCGCCCTGGTACTGGCCGGACTGGCCAGTTTGGCCCTGGTGGTCCACAACACCGGGGTGCAGACCCGCCGGGAGCTGGTGCGGGAGGCCCAGGGCTTGGCTCTGACCGTGCAAAACCAGGCCCAGACGACGCACCCGGCCGACCCGGCACTGGCGCTGCGCAACCTGCTGCTGGCCATGAAGTCGACCCTCCGCCTGGAGGGCTCGGCCGTCGTCGCCGTCCGGCCGTCGGGGGCGGTCTTCGACCCGACCGCGCCCCGGGCGAAGCCCACCCTGCCGGGGCGGCTGCTGGCCGCGGACCTCGATCCGGCCGCCCTCCTGCGTGGCTCCACGGTGTCGGGCACGAAAGGCGGCCTGGTGTACGCGGCCGTGCCGTACCGGGCCCAGGTCCAGATCCTCGGCGCGGCCCGCGAGGTGGTGCAGGTGGTGGTCCTGACCCGCAGCCCGCCGAGCGCGTTGGCCGGCGCCGGGCTGTGGTTTGTGGCGTCGTCACTGGTGATCCTGCTGGTGGCCGTGGTGGTGGCCCGGCGGCTGGGGCGCCGTTTCGTCCGGCCCCTGGAGGCGACCCAGGCGGTGACCAGCCGCATCGCCGGCGGCGACCTCGACGCCCGCGTTCCCGATCCGCCCGCCTCCGATCCGGAGCTGGGGGCGCTCGCCGGGTCGGTGAACGCCATGGCCGCCAGCCTGGCGCAGGCCAAAGGCGCCGAGCGGCAGTTCCTGCTGTCCGTGTCCCACGACCTCCGCACCCCCCTGACGTCCATCCGCGGGTTCGCGGAGGCCATCGAAGACGGCACAGTGGTGGACATCCCGGCCGCCGCGGGGGTGATCGGCTCGGAAGCCGCCCGCCTCGAACGACTCGTCGGCGACCTGCTGGCCCTCGCCACCCTGGAGGCCCGCCGCTTCACCCTGCAACTGCAGGCGGTCGATCTGAGCCCGGCGGTGGCGGCGACCGCAGCCGGTTTCGCGCCGGCGGCCGCAGAGCTGGGCCTCTCCCTGGTCATCGATGACGGCCACCCGGCCGCGGTCCCGGCCACCGCCGATCCGGACCGGCTGGCCCAAATCACCGCCAATCTGATCGAGAACGCCCTGCGTTACGCCGCCCACGAGGTCCGGGTGACCACTACCAACGGTGGCGGGCGCGCCGAGCTGTGGGTCGCCGACGACGGCCCGGGCATCGCCGCCGCCGACCTACCCCGGGTGTTCGACCGGCTCTTCGTTTCCCGGCCGCGGGCGGACCGCCCGGTGGGCTCCGGTCCGGGGGGCTCCGGGTTGGGCCTGGCGATCGTCGCCGAGTTGGTCGGCGCCATGGGCGGTTCGGTCCGAGCGGAGTCACCGCTCGGGGCGCAGGGCGGCACTCGCATGGTCGTGTCGTTGCCAGCCGCTGCCGGCCGCTGAGTGCTCGAACGGTCAGCCGGCGACGCCGGCCCGCCCGAAGTCGTCCTCCAAGCGGACGATGTCGTCCTCGCCGAAGTAGTCACCGTGCTGCACTTCGATGAAGACCAGCGGCTGGTCGCCTGGGTTCTCGATGCGGTGGGCGGCGCCAGTGGGGATGTCGATGGCGGTCCCCGCTGAGACGCCGATCCTTTCCCCGTCCAGGGTCACCGCGCCGGCGCCGGCGACGACGAACCAGTGCTCGGCCCGCCGGGCGTGCCGCTGGTAGCTGAGCCTCCGGCCCGGGTGGACCACGATGCGTTTGACCTTGTGGCCGGCGCTGTCGTCGAGGACGGTGTAGTGGCCCCACGGACGTTCGTCGTACTCGAGCGGGGGCATTGCCCGATGCTACCTGCGCCGCCCATCAGGAAAAAGAGGGAGCCGACGCGGGCCAGAACTCCTCTTTCCCCCCGCATCACGGCTTCCCGGCCGGACGGCCCCAGCGCCGCCCGATCGTCGCATTGGGATTCGGGATGTGTGGGTCGTTGTCCTGCTGGGAGGCGCTACGGTGCCGGCCGTGGACGATGCCGAGGCGATGGGTTTGGCCTTGGCCGAAGCTCGGCGGGCCGGGGCGGCCGGCGAGGTGCCCGTGGGCGCGGTGGTGATCGCCGGCGGCCAGGTGATCGCGGCAGCCGGCAATCAACGAGAGACCGACCGCGACCCCACCGCCCACGCCGAGATCCTGGCCCTGCGGCAGGCCGCCGCCTCGCTCGGGAGCTGGCGGCTGTCGGACGCGACCCTGTACGTGACCCTCGAGCCCTGCCCCATGTGCGCCGGCGCCCTAGTGGCGGGGCGCGTCGGGCGCCTCGTGTTCGGGGCGCCTGATCCGAAGGCGGGCGCCTGCGGCTCGCTCTACAACCTGTGCGTGGATCCCCGCCTCAACCACGAGCTGCCCGTCGTATCTGGGGTGCGCGAGGCGGAGTGCGCCGCGGTCCTCCGGCAGTGGTTCGCCGGCCGGCGCGGCTAGCCGGTCCCTCACACCGCGCTCGAAGAGGATCTCCCTAACGCTCACCTCACCGAACTCCACCCCGCGATCGGTGGCCCGCTGGCGCTGCTGGTCCGCGTGGGCGGCGGCGGCCTCCAGGGACGCCATGTCCGCCCACGTGGTGCCGACGATCCCGTGCCCGGTGGCACGGTCGATCAGCTGCCGCACCGCTTGGAACCCGGGCTGCGCCTTGATGTCGGGCAACACGGTGGACTTGAAGAAGGCGATGTTGTCCTCCACCCGCGACGGATCCATGCTGATGCGCCTGATCTGCAAGCGGCTGGCCGGGCCGGGCGGGGTGGCGACCTCGGCCACGGTCTGCTCGAAGGTCTCGACCGTCGCCTCTCCGCCAAATGCCGCCACCCCCTCACCGCGAACCTTGGTCGCAACTCCATCGCTCGCCCGCAGATCGGCGTCGGTGTCCCACATGCTCAGGACCCCTACGACCCGGGCGGATCGGTCGGCGCTCACGGTCATACCGCGGAAGCCATGCTGCTGTTGGAGTTGTGGCTTCGCCTCATCCCGCACAAACGAGACGACGGCGTCGATGTCGTTGACCCCCGTCAAACCGGTAATCCGTACGTGCATCCCATGCTCCCTTCGTTACGGGAGCCCAAGTCTAAGAACGGTCCGCAGCGCCCACCCGATAGTTGTCCTGTCACCCAACCGCGACCCGACGCGGGGGTCCGCCCGCGGGTCGCTCCTATAGGCTCGTGGGCCGTACTGGAGGGATGCGAGAGCGGCCGAATCGGACGGTCTCGAAAACCGTTGTGTCCTATGGGCACCGTGGGTTCAAATCCCACTCCCTCCGCCGTGAGCCGGTTGGCGGAATCACCCGCCGGCCGGCTCACTGGAGCATCCGAAGGTACCCACTCGTCGGTGTTCGACGTCGGTCACACGTAGTGGCAGGTGGGTTTGGTGGATCATCCCAAAGCCGCCGGCTGCGGGATCGATGTCTCGAGCATCCGGGGCCGCAATCCGGTCGATGTTCGAGGTCGATCACACGTGGTGGCAGCGGTCGAGCCGATATTGGTCCCGATATGATCCGCCCGGCATAACCCTGGCCCCCTCGGGCGGTGCCACTGCGTGTGACGCCAGTCGAACAGCGACACTTTTGCCCTACCGGTCTGGTGGGGTAGGGGCCGCCGGCACTGCCCGAGCCGCTCCCGTCCGTGCCACTCCGTGTGACGCTCGTCGAAGGGCCAGGACAGGCAGGACCGGTCAGAGACCCAACTCATCGAAGCCGGTGACGAGGCGGGAGATGACGCCGAGCAGGTCGTTGGCGGGCGGCGTCGTCGGCGGCGATTCGAATACCACCACTGGCGCCGGTGCCGTCAGCTGCACGTGGCAGAACCGGCAACGACCCATGTCGTCGGGCTGCCAGGGCGCCCCGCACTCGTCACACCGGGTCGGCATGGCGGCCAACGGAGGCACTCCGGTCGAGTCCGGGGCGGCCGCATGGGCAGCCAGCCAGGACTGGGCGTCTGCGGGTATCCATACCTGCTGGTCGACCCGGCACATGGCCAGGCCGCCGGGACCGCCGGCAGAAGCGGGCACGGTGTGGAGGGCCTGACTGCAAAAGGGACAGGCGCCGGCCGGGTCGCCCGCCTCGGACGCCATCCAGAGCCGGGCGCCCACGCCGTCCGTGAGGAGCTGCTCGAAGGGGCGCAGGCCGAGCAGCCGGCCGCCGCAGCCCGCACACCCGTAGCGGACGCCGTGGTCGGCCACCCGGGTCATGAGCTGGCCACACCCGGGACAGCGCGGCGGGTCGGATGTCATGCGTCGTACATCGTCAGGTGGGCGTCACCGCTTTACCGGGCGTGCTTGGCGGAGCCGTTCCTCCACCGCGTCTACGGCCAGCTGGGCCGCGTCGCGGGCGCGCCGCAATTCGTCCGCTTCCTCGGCGGCCGCCGCGGCCCGGGCCTCGGTTTGCTCCAGCTGCTCGCGAAGCTGCCGAACCTGGTCGCCGAGGTCGTCCCGGCGCCGCCGGGCCGCCTCGGCGCGCCGGGTGAGCACGTTGGCTTCCTTCTTGGCCGCGACCAGTTCGGCCCGGACCTCCAACAGGTCCGGCGCCGGCGCCGCGGGGGCGGCGGCCGCGGGTTTCACTCGGGCCGGTTTCGTTGGCACGGCGACCGCACCGGCGACGTCCACCATCCCGAAGCCCGAGTACTGCAACGGCGTGGTCAGGCAGCCCGACCGCAGCGCCTCGCCCGCGCCGGCGTCGGCCAGGGCAGCGTGGAGCGTCTCATCGAGCTCCCGACCGGTCGCGTCGCTCACCTGCTGCCCGGTGTCGCCGGCGACACGCCGGGCTACTTTCGACAAGTCCACGATCAGCCGCTGACCATCCTGCGACAGCCGCCGCAGCTCGTCCCCGTCGAGGCGGGCTTGGGCCTCGCGCATCGCGGCGCCTACCGAGAGCAGCTCGTCGACCGGGTCGGCGCGCTGGCGGACCAGGGCATTGGCCAGCCAGGCGCTCGCCGTCGGGCGCCGCAGCTTCTTGATCTCCGCCGCGAGGGTCCGGTCGCCGGCCTGGCGCGCCGCCGCGGCCTGCCGGTCGCGGGCGACGGTGAACTCCGAGGCGGGTAGGCCGTACAGCTCCTCGGCGACCGAACCGACGTCCACGCCCCGCGACCGCCTACCTGGCGGCGTAGTCAGGCGCCACGAACGGCCATTGCTCGCCCAGCCACTGCCACACCGCGTCGTGCAGGGGCTTGTCCAGGGCCGCGTGGTCGGCCCGCACCCACGAACGCACGTCGACGTCGAAGCCGGCTCGCTTCGGCGGGTACAAGTACACGCAGCCGATCACCTCGCCGGACCCCGGGTCGAGCACGGTGTAGGTGAAACCGGTCCGGGCGGCAAAGTCGGCCGAGTGGCCGCGGAGGTCCCCTTCGTTGTCCTCGAGCGAGTAGCCCGGCCGGGGCCACTCGCGCCCCGCAAAGCCGGGGGTGGCCCGGATGTGCTCGATGCTGCTCGTCCACGCCGCGTGGTCAGCGGGGTTGTGGTCGACCTCGAGCGGTTCGAGCACGAACTCGTCGGTGGCCAACCCCGCCGGCACCTCGAACGCCTCGGGGACAAACGGGCCGGTCACGACGCCGGTCTCAACCCGGGCGGGGTTCGCAGATCACCACGGGGAT
>CAVPBX010000008.1:0-323925 GCA_963702305.1 uncultured Acidimicrobiaceae bacterium
CAGCCCGCGACCGACACGCATTGATCCGCCGCGATGATGTCACCCCCGCTCGATTCTCACGGCCTGCAGAGCGCCTGGAGGACCAGCCTGCGTCAGGCAGAGCGGCGGTTTACGATTGCTTGTGCCACTCCGAGCACCACCCGACCGCCGAGCAAGTGTATCAAGGCGTCAAGACGACGATCCCCAAGATCAGCCTGGCCACCGTCTACAAGGCCCTCGAAACCCTGGTGGCATGCGGTCTGGCCACGCACCTGAGTGCGGCCGACGGCCGGGCGCACTACGACGCCGGCCCGAGCCCGTGGTTCTCACCTCCGGTGCCTTCGCTCCGGCACCGTGCAGGACATCGCGACTGGCGGGGCAACGGCGGCGATGCCGAGCGCCAGCATCCCCACGCGCCGCCCCCACAGGCGCAGCGCGATCATCCCGATCAGCGCAACCGCTAGCGTCCCGAGGAAAGCTCCGGCCAGGCGGCCGATCGACGGCGCCTCGTCGGCCCACGATCGCGTACACGGCGGCGAGTAACACCGGGTAGGCCGGAGGCCGGAGAAGCGGGCTGCGGCCCGCCACCGGGAGCACGGTTGGTGCGGGGGTAGCCGTGGCCGTTGGCGATCGATGCGGCGACGCGGCTGCGAGTCGGCCGGATCGTGGGTAATAGGCTCGTGGTAGGTGAGCCCCACCGCCAACAGCCGCAGGACGAGCGCGACCGCCAGGATCGCCCACACACCGGTGCGCCTGCGTCGCTGCATGCCGCGAGCAGGATGACGCGCCCACCGGGCGTCTGCGTCCGTGGAACCCGGGCGGCTTGCGGCGAAGCTATGGCGGGCTGGATCCACTACCGCCCGGGCGAACTGCGGGGGCTTAGGGCTAATTGCGGATTGCGCTCGGGCTTGCCGTGCAAGCACGATTGCTCGCATGTTCGGATCGGAGCGTTGCACGTGCAAGCGATCGTGATGGAGGAGTTCGGGCCGCCTGAGGTGCTGGTTTTGCGGCAACGTTGCGGATCCCGCGTGTGGTCCAGGCCAAGTGCTGATCCAGGTCTCGTTCTCGAGCGTGACCTTTGTGGAGACGCGGGCTCCGACGGGGGCTGCGCTCCGCATGTCTCGATGCTTCCCCGGTTGCCTGCGGTTCCGGGCAACGGGGTGGCGGGAATTGTAGTGGCTGTCGGGCCGGGCGTCGGAACTGATGTGATCGGGGCGCGCGTGACCGGCCTGCTCCGCTGCGCGGCGGCGTCCACCGACGCGGCCAGACGCTCGACTGCCAGCCGATGTCGGCCAGCTCGCCCTGCCACCGGGCGACCAGGTCAGCCTCGACGCCTTCGTCGCTTGGCCCGGCGGGTGTTGCGGGCCGCCACCCCCCGGGCCTGGTAGGAGGACTCGCCCCGGCGGGCGCACTCGGCGTCGATCTCCGCCGCCCGCTTGGAGTGCACCTCGCATCACCTCGCCGGGGACACCGGCGATACGCCAGTGCCCGAGCTTCCCCGACGGCCCCGGATCGGCCTCGATGCCATAGCCCAACTCCACCGCCACCCGCGCCGCGGCCACCCGGCCGACCATGGTGGCAGCGTGCAGGTGCTCCCGCCACAACGCGGTGTCGGCCGCTTTCCAGCCGCCCCGCTGGTCGGCCATTCGACCAGGTTTGCCACCAGCACATGATCATGTGGGCATGGGTCGCCGGCCCGCGAGGTGGCGTGGCGGGTATGGGCGTAGATCAGCCCGCCCGTCGGCGTCGCGATCGGCGGCCTCGCCTCGCCGGCCCCCCATCTGGCGGGTAACCCGGTCCAGATAGGCCAGGGTGGCATCCCGCTCGGCGTCCATGATCCGATGCATGTCCTCGGCCCGGCCGATCACCCCCAACTCGGCCACCACTTATGGGCCGAGATCACCAGTTCCAGGCCCGGCCGGCGGTAGACACCAGCCGCTCGCCGCTCACTCGGGTGGCGGGCGCCGCCGGGCCCGTAGATCGCCTCGTACTCCTCGCCGGTCACCGTTCCGGCCAGGCCGAGGGCGGCGGCCCGCTGCCGCCCCACATCAATGGTGTCTCACCCCGAGACGCGTAGTAGGCCAGCGCCCGGCCCGGATAGTCGTCCGCCGCGCTCGATGACCGTCTCGCGGTGGTACTCCACCGACTCCCCGCCCATCATGCTCATCCACGCCATGCCAGTCGACCTCCCGCGAACCGGGCACCCATCCGATGGCAAGCCCCAGGTTGCAATCGTGTTCCTAAGATTTCTCTTCTTTGTATCACATAGATTCGGTCATCTTGTTGTGATCTTTTTGCTAACGGTAGATGATGGTAAGTAGTGGTCAATAGAAGTAAAGATCTGATGTGGTTGTGAGTGTTCTGGTGAAGCTGTGGTGGTGAACGCCTGCAGCTCGTAGGGGTAATTCGCCTCAGACTGTGCTCACCGGTACGTACAGAGGGGGCGGATCAGCGGGCGTCACGGCTCGGCATATATGTCCTGTCCGTGAAATGTCTGACAGTCTGCTATGTCCTAGATATTAGGACGCAGGAGACGGGCCTATTGTAGGCGATAGCGCCGGGTCAGGCCCCTGGGTAGAGCACGGGCCGGTGAGCTGTGGTCGTCGAAAATCGGTCCACCGCGCCGCCGTCACGAACGCCAGCACCGTCACCGACCCGCCACCGGGGGCGCCCAGCGCCAATCAACCGAGGCTTTCCGGCAGCGGGGACTCCCCCTCGGGGAGGCCCCGCGGAACGGGTCGAGCGTTCCCAGCCGACGACACTTCCGACGTCGCAACCCGCAACCAGCCAGTCACTGATCGTCAACTCGCAGCCAATCGCGTGCTCGCCCTGCTCCTTGATCGCCCCCAAACCTCGACCCGGACGCGTTGAGCCGGACGCCCTGAGGGCTCCACCCGCACCGCGCCGCGTCGGCCCGGCCCGACGACAACCCAGGGGTGAGCCCCCTCCCAGGGGGATCACCCCGGTCATTGACCTGGCTGGACCCGTGCCTATGGCTGAGGCCGGGGAGCTCCAGGGCCGGCCGATGTCCCGAAAGTGACATACACGGTCCCTTTGCAAATGAGGACCGGAGAGGGAGGACGTCATTGGACGAGGTTTCAGAGTTCCTGACAATCGAGGAGGAGCGCCAGGCGCCGGGCATCCGGTCCGCTGCTGTTGGGATCGCTGCGGGAAATGACAGTCCCCTGGATTCCCATGAGAGGACCTCACGAAAGGAGGAGACAGCGTTCGAACCGGCGTTCGCCCCCGCTACCCGCCACCGGCCAGAGGCCACCGACGCCCGAGGACCGGTCGTATCGAACCGGTCCGCACAATTTTTCCAACAAACGGCCCTCTCCTGCCCGGTAACAGGGAGAGGACAACAGCTGACGCCAACACGGCCCCTACGGAGCACAGCACCTACGCGGTGGTCCCAACCCTGGCAGTCAGATGAGTACCGACAATCAAGGAGCCCAATGGCCGACATCGACAACATCCCCCAACTAATCACCATCGACCAGCTCGCCGAGCGGCTCGGCGTCACCGAGCGCTACATCCGCCGCCTGGTCTACGAGAGGCGGGTGCCGTACCGAAAGCTCGGCAAGCTGATCCGCTTCGCCGACCACGAGATCGCCGCCTGGCTCGACACCACCCGCCGGCCCCAAGATGGCGATGACCGCAGCGCCTGAACCACTCCGGCTCTTCGAAGGTCAGCCCGATTCCGAGCCGGAGTCTCAATTCGAGACAGACCGTCATGCCGCTGATGGCGCACTCGCAGCCGTGATCGACAGCGCCAGGCGGCTGAAGCGTGCGCAGGCCCGATTCGACGACGCAGTGACGGCCGCCCGTGGGGCGGGATGCAGCTGGCGTCGAATCGGCGGCGCCGCCGGCGTTTCTTCCAGTCTCTGCACCGACGCTCAGCGGCGACGCAAAACGACTGAGACCGTTCTTCGGGGAGATAGCCTGGGAACGTGATCTCTGACCTGCCAGAGAGGATCGACATCGATCCACGAGTCTGCTTCGGTAAGCCACGCGTTAAGGGGACCAGGATCTGGGTCGGGTTGATCCTCGGCATGATGGCCGACGGCATGAGCACAGACGAGATCCTGAGCGAGTATCCGCAGCTGTCGGACGAAGACCTCCGAGCGTGCCTGGCTTACGGCGCCCAGCTGGCAGTCGGCCGCTTCGTCGACGTGGCGTGAGGCTCAAGCTCGACGAGAACCTCGGGGGCCGGTGGACCGACCAAATTCGGCGGGCAGGCCACGACGTAGACACCGTGCGGGACGAGGACCTGTCCGGTGCGTCGGACACCTCCGTGCTCGACGCCGCAGTGTCGTCGGACCGCGCCCTGATCACACTCGACCTCGACTTCTCGAATCCCGTGCAGTTCCCGCCACGTCGTACGCCGGGCATCGCCGTTCTACGGGTTCGTGACCGCCCAGGCCGGCGGGATCTCGACCTGGTGGTATCCCAACTGATCCAGGGTCTCTCAGCTCACGACCTCAAAGGGCGACTTGGGTCGTCGAGCCGGGTCGCATCCGGCAATACGAAGAGGATCCCGATCTCGATGAGTGACCCACGGGGCAACTGCCCGGAAGCGCTCTACCAGGAGACCGAAGCGGGTCAGCTCCTGTAGCTCTGAAAGTGTCCCTTGAGAACCGTTCTCAACCCTTGCGAACCGTTCGAACTGAGGACCAGCTGAGGACTGAGGCGATTTTTCAGCCGCGAAAGTGCTGGTAGAAGGCCTTTTTTCACTTTTTCCCGCCTACAGACCGACTCACCGTCACATCGCCGGCACCAGGACGTTCCTCAGCCACTCCCGGCGGTAGATCCCAACTGTTCAGCCAGAAATCCAACCAGGTCCGCGGTTTGCACCTCGTCGGGCGGGCCGTGGCCGCCCGGGTAGAGGACCAGTCGCTTGTACCGCGAGCCGAGCAAGTCGAACAGCTCCTCCTGACCGTCCACCGTGAACAGCTCGTCCTCGGCCTTACGCTGGAAGAGCACCGGGCAGCGAACCCGAGGCGCATCGACCGCTAGTCGTTGCGAGCTCGGGTAGGACAGTCCCCACATGCCGAGCACCGCGGCCCGCACCCGGGGTTCGGCCGCCACAAATGGCAAGCCGTACCCGGTGCCCATCGACAGCCCCGCCCAACCGACCCGCTGCGAATCGACGGCCGGCCAGGTGACCAGGTGGTCGAGGGCGGTCCGCCAGTCGGCGACCATCTCGTCGATGCCCGGCGTGCCCGCCTGCCACAAGGCCCGAAAGTCGGCCAGCACCTGCTCGTGTGCCGCACCGTCCGCGCGCCGGTCTCCGTGCACGGGCCCGTCGATCGCGGCCGCCACTAGGCCGTGCTCCGCAACCAGCCGGGCCGCCAACGGGGCCATCGCCGACTTGTCGCTGCTTCCGCCGTGACCGAGCAGGACCAGCGGTCGAGGCGAGTCCTGGTCGGGTAGCCACACCAGGCCGGGGACGCGTCGCCCTCCGCTCGTCACCCAGAACGACTGTGGAGGCCGCCCCGAGCCGTTGGTCACGGTGACTAGGAGGTCGGCGCGTAGAAGCGCCGCCCCGACGCCTCCAATTGGGCCACCGCGTCGGAGCCGAACCGCTCGGTGAGCTGCTCGGCGACATACGGGGCGTTGACGACATCGTTGAACTCGTTGCGCCGGCCCTGGATGATCACCAAGAGCGCGCCTTGCTGGTCCCCGACGTTCTTGAACGTCCGCACCACGCCTTTGGGCACGTGGATGAAATCCCACGGTTCCAGCACGATCGAGTCCTCACCCTCCGGCCCCCATACGATGGCGAACCGGCTGGAGAGGCAAAAGAATGCCTCAACGGTATTGAGATGGGCGTGCAGCGTCGGTCCCCGGCCCGGCGAGCACACGGCCATCGACACCGAGATGGCATCCCCAGCGTCACCTCCGTTGAGCACCGCGAACTGCTGGATGATGCTCTGGCCCTCCATCCCGGCGCGAGGTAGGAGAAGTTGGCGTCGGCGGTCATGAACTCGAGGACCTCCTCAGGGACCTCCCCCGCGCCTGGCTTCGGCCGCGGCGTCATGTCCTTGAACCGCGCCACTCGGCTTTCCATCTCTTCCCGGCTGACTGTCACTGTTCCGTCGTCCACGACGCTCCCACCCTCCTGGTGCTCAGGCGGACTGGGCACCACGGCGCCAAACTGTAGCGTCGACCGTTCCTGATTCATCAGCGTTGATCAGCGCGAGCTGATTGAGACGGTGACGGGCGACTCCGAACGGTCTTGGGTCGCCTGGTGGCTTGGGGATGCCCGTTCGGCCTGTGGGGTCTTCTGCCACAGTGGTGGTGGCTGCCCTCGGGCCTGGCGGTCCCCAGGTTTCCTGTGTCGCTGCTCGGCCAGACCAGCGGCTGCTGGTGTGGGCTGCACGGCGGAGTCGGTAGCTCTCTCTTCGCGATCCTCTGGTCGAGTCGAGTCACACCTTTCCCGTCGTCGTGCTCGCTGCCCGAGCCCGCGTCTGCCGATGACCAGGGCCGCCGCGTGGTGGCCGGAGGCATCAGGCGAGAGGTGTTGGAGGGGCGTCAGCCAGTGCTGTGCGCCCCATCTGGAGGTGTAGGCCGGGTCGACCGCGACTACGGTCAGGCCGGCGTTGGCGGCCATCTGGGAGAGCCGGTCCCGGAACCGGCCGGTCGGGATGCCGGCTATCAGGCGCCGGAAGCCCCGGCCCCGACGCCCTCGGGATGGGCGCTTGCCAGCGTGCTCGCGGCCCTCGATACGAGCGGCCTGGAAGTCGAGGTTCTCGATGACCACCGCCCGGCACTGGCTGGTTTTGGCCAGCCGGACCAGGTCGGAGATCGCCGCCCGCAGACGCCCGTCACGGCTGGTGGCCGCCAAGCCGGCCAGATGCACGGGGACCGTGACCGGGGTGCCGACGGGGTTGCCGGAAGGATCGACCACGGCGGCGGCGAGATGCCCGGCGTTGACGTCGACGGCCAGCACCGGGCTTTGGCGCAGCTCGTCGAGTGAGACCGACTGGCGGTCGGGGGTCTTCCACGAGCGCGGTCCAGGCACCACCGGTCCCGCTCTGGCCGGTAGGCGATGTCGTAGCGGACTGGGCCCGAAGCGGCCTGGGCGGCCACCTCGTCGCCCCGGTAGGCGAACTCGACTGGGCACGACAGCCGGTAGCGGCCATGGGGGCGGTTCGCCAGATGGGCGGCCGCGGCGGGCAGCTTGACCTCTAACCAGTGCTGCTCGGGATGCCAGCGGATGGTCTCGTTCCCCCACGTTTTGTCGGCTTCGCCATCCGCCGTGATGAACCAGCGTTCCGCCCGCCACTGCTGCCGCCACTGACCCTCGTCGAGCCCGGCGGCCTCCAGGTTGTGATGGGCGCGAGCCAGACGCCGACCGCCCCGGCACACGCTCACCCGACCTTCGCCCAGCCGGGCCTCGACTTCGGCTAGGCGGCCTTGGAGTGCCTGGAGGCGCCGCTGCTTCTCCCAACGCTCCGCCCCAGTCGCATACCCGCGGGTGTGGCCGCGACGCTCACCGACACCGACCGCCAGGCGGCCGCGGATCCTGCCGATCCTGGCCCGCAGACTGCGGGCCTCCGCCTGGAGGTTGCGTTCCGCCAAGACCCAAGCGTCCTCGCTGGTGCGGGTGATCGCCCCCGCCCACCGAGAGGTGCTGGCCGCGGTCAAGTCCTGCTTGCGGGTCTGGCGTGACCCCGCCTTGGCCTTCGTGCCCAGGCGGCCCTGCGAACAGCGCGGCGGCAAGGTCGCCGCCCGCCAGCGACCCCAGATGCTCGCCCACCGCCACTAGCACGGCCCGGTCGAGCCCCGACACCGCCAGACGGGTTCGCACCCTGGCCCCCGCCGGCGCCGCCACCACGAACGGATCGGCAATCAGTCGCAGACGGCGACGCAACTGTCCTACCAGCCTTCCTCGTCGACTGCCGTCTCGTGCTCCTCCGCGCTCGAACGCCGCACCATCGCGCCACTCGACGCCTCGAGCACCCGAACCTCGCCCAGGCCGGGATCGTCAATACCCTCGACGGCAGCCGCCACCGCCATCGCCCGGTCGGGGCAGACCGGAGCGAAGACCTCCGCTGGCAGCCAGTCGCTGGACAACTCCACGTCAGACTCGATCCGATATCGCATCACCGAGACATCCTCCCACCCGCCTGTGACAGCGCAGCCGGCCCCCGTCACGCTCGGCGCAGCGCAACGCCTTCTCCGCCCGATTGCCAGCCGAACACCGACCATACAACGGGGCACACAAGCTCGTGAGCACCTCGCTCATATCCCGCACCAGATCGTCATCGGCCTCGCCCCCGTCGAGCACCACCAGCCCCCGCCCCTGCGCCGACAAAAGAGCCTCCACCAGCTCGGCGTTCATCCCAGCCAGCCGGTCCGGATACTCGACCACCACCGTGGTCACCTTCGGGTCGACGAACAAGCCGCGGAGCTTCGAGCGAGACCCGTTCATCCCCGAGCCGACCTCCGCCTCCACCCGAACCACCAACCGGCCCGCCTGGCCCTCCCACTCCGAAAGCCTGGCCGCCTGCCGATCAAGATCGGCCCGCTGGTCATGCGACGACACCCGGGCGTAAAGCCCAAGCCACCCACCGCGCCATCCCCAGCCGACTCCGGCTGCACCAAGATCACCCCGGTCTCAGTCTGGACCGCGGGCACCGGCAACTTCCCGTCCCGGAACCACTTCCACGCCCTCTGATAATGCACACCCTGCGCCGGCCGCCCACTCCGGCAACCGCACACCCACAGACCAGCACAAACGGTCGCTGACAAACACTGACACAACCCACAACAGCTCCCCGCCCGCGTCCACTGGTCGGACCGGACCGGACCGGACCATTTCTTCAACTGCTTATCGAATGGTTTTTAAGTTCCGCAACTCATCAAAGATCGCCGAGTCGCGCATGAGGCCATCGCCGAGCTAGGAGATCGTCATCGGGCGAATCGACTTCTCCGTGGTGCTGGTCAGGCATTGCTCGCTCATCCCTGTCAGGTTGCGGCCTAATTCGCGCATAGGCAACGGATCCAAGCGGACACCACTTTGAGTGTCTATTTCGATTGCGGGGAATTCGGCTTCGAGAGGGCTGATTGGACAAGGCCCAAAAGAAAGCCAGGCCAGCTGTCACAGTCCTGTGCCGGCCAGTACGGGGAGTCCGACCATCGTGAGGCCGCAACATGCGACGAGGACCATCGACCTCCTGCGCGTCAGTCCTTGCACGCACCCGTAACACACAACCGCGCCGAGCGCGACGGGAATGTAGTAGCGAAACACGGTGGAAAACGACCACGAATAGTAGACGCCGGACTTTCCTATGACCATGAACCCGGTCAAGGCCAGTACATGCGCAAATAGCGTCAGCCACGCCCATGCGTGTTTGGACCGCGGATTGCGAATGCTCGGCCGGAAGGCCCAGGAGGCCACGACCGCCGGGAGTATGAGCAAGAAGATGTCGGCCAGCTTCTCTGGGATCGGCACCGCCACTGGTGCCGAGTTCTGGCTCGGCGCCGACCCCAACCAGTTCGACAGGAACAGCAGGTACACGCAGAAGGGACCGATGGCGATGGCCTCGAATTTGAGCGCGGTGAACAGCCGGTTGCGGAGGGGCAGAAGCTCGCGGGTGCGATGCGGTGGGAACAGTCCTGCCGCGATGCCCGCCGCCATCATGACACCGTATATGGCGACTTCCTGCCTGGCGAATATGGCCAGGCTCATGATCACGGCGGAGAGCACCGGCCGGGATCGGCGCGGGGAATCAAGCAGCAGAACGGCCGCCGCCACCAAGCCGTATGCGACCCCGTCGGTGAGGTCGTTGCGGACGGTCACCATCAGGCCCGGCCAGAACCCGTAGAGCAACGACCAGACCGGGTTGCGGCCACGGGCTGCCAACCACGACGCCAGCGCCCACGTACCGCCGACCACCGCCATCCACGAAACGGTGAGCATGACCCAGGGGACGAGGGTCGGGCTCCCGAGCGATACGAACCTGATGAAGAGTGGCTCCAGGATGCGCTGGTAGCGGTACCACGGTACGTCGAGCAGACCCCTCGCGCCCGTTGGATGCAACGCGATGTAGTACGTGAACTGGCCGTCGTAGCCGTACGGGCTGGGATTCGCCGCAGTGCCCCCGTACCTGGAAGGCAGTGGCGGGAGACGGACACCGTTCTGATGGGCCAGGTCGACGTAGTGCCTCCCGGGGTGGACGAAGGCGTACGGAGAGTGGTGCACGAGCAGGACGGCGGATATCCAGGCGCCGTAGATCACGAAGACGAGGAGCGCGATGCAGCGGGGCGACGAAGCCAATCGACCGACGGTCGTCGCCGTCCGAGATTGCCACCCGACCCACTGCGCCTTGCCGGATGTCGTTTCCCGTGTGGCTCTGTACATGCTTCTCGGAGTCTTCCTTACGGACGCTGCACCGGCACGCTGCCACCTGGATCGCCGAGAGTACCCGCAGCTCGCGGAACAAGACCTTCGGGCGTGCTTGGCGTACGGCGCGCAGCTTGCCATCCGGGACCGCGGACCCGGGGACGCCCGGACGATTGGGGGGACCACCTGCCCCGCAGTAGGATCGCCGACATGTCTGACCAAGGGAATTTGGACCATGACCATGAAGTCGCCATCAAGGGCGGCTCTTTCGCCCTGAGCGACCTGGGCCATCTGCTACCCGGCATGGCGGAGATCATGCCGCTGGTGGGTGCCCGGATCTGGCGGTGCTACTACGCCGGCAAGGCCAAGAACCGGGCTCTCGCCCGGTTCCAGCTGTCCGAGGCCGTCAACCTGATGCAGAAGGGGGCGATCCTCCGGCCCAAATACGAGGAGAACATGGAGAAGTTCGTCTCCGGCAGCGTGGCTACGCTGCGCACGATCATCGAGTCGGAGGATTGGGACGCGTTTGACGGAGCGTTCAACACCATGGTCGAGGAGGCCAACGGCTATCACGAGGTCTACGACAAGTCCTTCCTCCGGTGGAAGCTGCCGGACCAACCGCCGCCCGACCTCGATCTGAGCGCCACCTAAGGCCCGAGAGGGACGTCGACCACTCGATGAAGATTGCCGTCTGCATAAAGCACGTCCCCGACGGGCGCCTGCGGATCGACCCTGAGCTGAAGCGGCTCGATCGCGGCGGTCCCGGAGATCTCAACGGGGCCGATCGGTTCGCGGTCGAGGAAGCGCTCCGGGTGAAGCAAGCGGCCGGGGCCGAGGTGGTTGCGGTGTCGATGGGACCGGAGAGCGCCGCTGAGTCCCTCCGCACGGTGCTGGGATTCGGCGCCGATCGGGCGGTGCTGGTAAGTGATGCGGCCGCTACCGGTTCCGACCTGCTGGGCACTGCCAAGGTGCTGGCCGGTGCCCTCCGGCGGGAGACCCCGGATCTGGTGCTGTTCGGACAGCAGACGAGCGACGGCGGCGGGGCCCTGTTGTGGGCCGCGGTGGCAGACCTCATGCGGCTGCCCCTGGTCTCGCAGGCTTCCAGCCTCACCCTGACGGACGGGCAGGCCCGAGTGGGGCGCCAGACCGAGGTGGGCGACGAAACACTCGAGGTCGCTCTACCCGCCCTGATATCGGTCAGCGATTCGATCAACGAGCCGCGCTATGCCTCCCTCAAGGGGATGATGGCGGCCAAGAAGAAGCCGCTGGAACGGCTGGCCCTGGCCGACCTGGGGATAACGGCGGGAGAGGTGGGCGAGGCGGGAGCGGCGACCTCCGTGCTGTCGCTCGGCGCCATGCCAGCTCGAGCCGGCATGACCAAGATCGAAGACGACGGAGGGCGCGGCCGAGCGCATCGCCGATTTCCTAGCCGAGAAGAGCCTGCTGTGAGCATTCTGGTATTCGCTGAGCACGACGGCAGCCAGCTCGACAAGAGCGGGCTGGGACTGCTGTCGCGGGCCGCGGCGCTGGGAGCCGGGGAAGTATCCGCCGTTCTCTGCGGAGGTGGCCCGCTCGACGCCCTAGCCGCCGAGGCCGGCCGCTACGGGGCGGCTCGCGTGTACCTGGCCCAGGACGAGGCCCTTGATGCGCCCTTGCCCCAGCCCCGGGTCGACGCCCTCGCCGATCTGGTCCGCAGCGGACAACATGACACGGTGTTCTTCTCGAACTCGGTCCTCGCGGCAGACGTGGCCGCGGGACTTGCCGCCCGCCTCAACGCCGGGCTCAACTGGGATCTCACCGGCATCGACTGGCGCGACGGCGCCCCAGTCGGCACCCGCCCTGCGCTCCAGGACTCGGTGCTCATCGAGGTCGGCTGGCGCTCACCCATTCGCCTCGGCCTGTTCCGACCCGGTTCATTCGATGCTTCACCCGTCGGTTCGGCGGAGCCGGTGATCGAGAAAGTGGCCGTCCGTGTCGAAGAACACTCCCGGGCGGTGCGCCTGCTCAGCCGCCAGTTGGTCCCCGAAACCGAAGGACCTTCTGTCGAAGGCGCCGACGTCGTGGTGGCCGGAGGAATGGGTCTCGGCGCGCCCGAGGGCTTCACCCTGGCCGAGCGGCTCGCCGCTGCGGTGGGAGGGGTGGTCGGAGCCACCCGGGCGGCGGTGTACGCCGGGTGGTATCCCCGCGCGGCCCAGATTGGCCAGACCGGCAAGAAGGTGAGCCCAAGGCTCTATATCGGCCTCGGTGTGTCAGGGGCTGTGCAGCACCGGGTAGGGATGCAGACCTCCAAGGTGATCGTGGCGATCAACAAGGATCCTGCCGCTCCCATCTTCGAATGCAGCGACCTGGCGGTGGTCGGCGACGTCCACACGATCGTGCCCCGGTTGATCGCGATCATCGAACAACGCAAAGGCCGATAGTGACGAGGGCCGCGGACTTCCCACCGCCCTTCCACGCGGCCGATTTCGCTTCCGAACCAACGGACCCCCCCGACGAGCGGATCGAAGTGGGAGTGCTGGTGGTGGGAGCCGGACCGGCCGGGCTGGCCTGTGCCATCCGCTTCGGGCAGCTGCTCGAGGAGCATCCTGAGGCGGCGGAGGCCCTCGGCGACCTGCCGCTGGCGGTGGTGGAGAAGGGCAAACAACCGGGATCACACCTCCTGTCGGGCGCGGTGGTCAACCCGAGGTCTTTGCGAGCCCTGCTTGGTGAGCGGGCGTCGGACGCGCCCAGCTTCGGACCGGTATCGCGCGAAGCCGTCTACGTGCTCACCCGCGGGGCCGCATGGCGCATCCCCACTCCGCCGCCGATGCGCAATCACGGAAACGTGGTGATGTCGCTGTCGCGCCTGGGGCGATGGCTGGCGGAGCGAGCCGAGGAAGGGGGAGCGACCATCCTGCCCGAGACCACCGGGCATCGACTTCTGGTCTCCGACGGCGTGGTGCGGGGGGTCCGCACCGGTGACCGGGGCCGTGACGCCGCGGGCCAGGCGCTGGCTAACTTCGAGGCCGGCAGCGACATTCTGGCCCGGGTCACGGTGCTGGCCGAGGGCACCCAGGGCCATCTCACGGGGGTGACCCTGGACCAGTTCGGCCTCCGTGGGGCGCGCCCGCAGACCTGGGAGCTGGGAGTCAAAGAGGTGTGGAGGGTGTCCCGGCCCCTGGACCGGGTGATCCACACCATGGGTTGGCCCCTGCGCTCCGGCGCCCGCTACCGGGAGTTCGGTGGGTCGTTCGTCTATCCCATGGGACCAGACATGGTGGCCATCGGGATGGTGGTAGGGCTGGACTACCGGGACGCCGGCCTGTCGGTGCACGACCTCTTGCAGGAGCTGAAGACCCACCCCAGAATCCAGGCCATCCTCGACGGCGGTGAGCGATTGGAGTGGGGAGCCAAAACCATACCGAGCGGCGGGTTTCACTCCCTACCGAAGCGGCTCCACGCCCCCGGCGTGCTCATCAGCGGCGACGCGGCGGGCCTGGTCAACATTCCCCGGCTCAAGGGTATCGACTACGCCATCGAGTCCGGCCGCCTGTGCGCCGAGGCCGCCTTCGAGGCCGCCACCAAAGACGATCCGGCCGCGCTGAGGTCCTACGATGCGGCGGTACGGTCCAGCTACATTTGGAGCGACCTACGCCAGGTGCGCGACATGCGCCAGGTGTTCAGCCGCGGATTCTTCGTCGGCGGGGCTCTCGCCAGCGTCATGACCGCCACCAAGGGGCTGGTCAGCCTGGGCCGGGTCGACGCCGAGGCGGACGACGCTCAGCCCATACTCATCACCGACCGGGCCGAGTCAAGCACCAAGCCCGATGGGAAGCTCACGTTCGACCGGCTGGCTTCGGTGTTCGCGTCGGGAAACAAGGCCCGCGACGACCAACCCAACCACATCCGTTTACAGCAGCGAGTCGCTCCCGACGTCGCCCAAATGTGGGTCAACCTCTGCCCGGCCCACGTCTACACGGCCGGCAAACCCGGACCCGACGGGCTGTGCACCGTCGAGATCGCCCCCTCCAACTGTGTCCAGTGCGGTGCCATCACGGCCAAGGGCGGCCGCCTCACCCCACCCGAAGGCGGTTCCGGCCCCGAGTACACCCTGACCTAAGGTGCGACTATCCCACCGCCTATGGACGTCTCCGACCGCTTGACTCGACGCATCACTGTGGCGCGTCCGCCGGCGGTCCTGTACGACATGATCAGCGACGTGACCCGCATGGGCGAGTGGAGTCCGGTGTGCAGGACGTGCGAGTGGGAGGACGGTTCTCACCCGTCGGTGGGTGCGGTCTTCGTCGGGCACAACGTGACGCCCGAGCGCAGCTGGGATATGCGGTGCAAGGTGTTCGTCGCCGACCACGGCCGGGAGTTCGCCTTCGCCACGATCGGGACGCCGGGCGGTGACGACACAGACCAGGACGGTACGACCCGGTGGGGCTACACGTTCACCGCCGTCCAGGGCGGTACCGACGTGGAGGAGTCCTGGCAGCTGACACCGTCCGCGCTCGAGATCGTCAATGCCATGCCCGAGGAGCAGAGGGACGCGATCGTCGAGACGGTCCTGCCCAGCACCGCGTCGGGGATGGAGGAGACCCTGGCGAACCTCAAGCGGGTGGCCGAAGCCGGCTGAGCCCTCGCGGCTACAGCGCCGGCACGGAATGACCGATCATTCCGGTGTGCTCTCTATCCGAGCGGCCCGCCGATACCGCTGGCGTCTCGCCGGCGGCCGCTTGATCGCCGGTAACGCCAGCCTGCGCTTCGCGCCGAACCGACTGGAGCGTCGGCGCGCCGACACGTATTGGGAGTGCACGGCAGAAGACGTAACCGGGGTGCGAGTCCGCGGGAAAGTGTGGTTGGTGGTCGAGACGGCAGCGGGCACTGAGACGTTCCGAGTCTTTGGGGCGGCGGCTCTGGCGCCGAGGCTCGAGGAGGCCCTGCATCCACGGTCCCGACCGACATCCAAGCCGTCAGCCTGCATGGCTGAGGAATTGCGTGATGGCGGCGGCGAGAGCGGCGGCCACTTTATGCTGCCAGGCTGAACTGGTCACGAGGGCGGCGTCGGTCGCGTTGCGCATGTTTGCGCACTCCACTAGCACCTTCGGGACGGTTGACAGATTGAGGCCCCCCAGGTCGTCTCGGGCTTGGATGCCGTTGGTGCCGTAGTAGTTGCTGATCGGTTCGACCGATGCGGCGAGGAAGGCAGAGCGAACCGCGCTCCCGAACACGGCGGACGGGGTGATGATGGCGTCGTTGACGCCGTCGGCCACCGGTTCGAGCACGGTGAAGCCACGTCCGGATGGCGGTCCGCCGTCGGCGTGGATGCTGACGGCGATGTTGGCGTGGGCGTTGTTGCCGATGGCGGCGCGTTGGGTGACGCACGGGCCGACTCCGGTATTGCTGGTGCGGGTGAGCACAACTTTCGCCCCTTTGGCTTCCAGGTCGACAGCCAGCATCCTGGCAACCTCAAGGTTGAACGTCGCTTCGCTATAGCCGCCGTCGGTCTCGGTCCCCGTGGTGTCACACGTCTCGGTCTGTCGGCCGTTCCAGACGGGACTGTTGATGTAGGCGGGATCACCGGAGTTGCCACCATTATGGCCGGGATCAATGGCGACCACGTTCCCGGCCAGAACGGAACCTCCCCCCGGCGGCGTCGCCCGCAGGTCCTGCGTCGTTGATGGCGTCCGCGCGGTCCCGGGGGTTACGACGGCGGCCGGTTGAGTGGTCGGTACCGACAGTGCCGCAGAGGTTCGGGCCGGTGCGTGGACGGCGATCAAGCCGATGGCGGTACCCACGATGGCGGCGATCATCAGAGCCGCCAAAGCGGTGAGGCGGCGCTGGCGGACCGCACCCGACCGCCGCCGGTGGTCAGATCCTGGTCTGCCCGATCGGGATGAGCGCGTCAGTGCTGACCCCTGCTTCGTTGCTGATGCGGGAACACCAAGTTCACCAAGGCTTCGACGTAGCGTTGTTCGTCGACGCCGAGCGGCGGCGCGGTGAAGGTCCACTGGTGTCGCCGGTAATTGACGAGGGAGCCGACAACGACGGCGGCGAGGGCATCGGTGTCGGTTGCCGGGTCCAGCTGCAGGTCGGACAGTCGTTCGCGTAGTACTTGGGCTGCGGCCGCATATCCCGGCTCGACGACCCGATCTCGGAACTGCTCGCACAGGCCGGGAGCGGTGTTGCCATCCTTTTCCAGCAGCGAGTTGATCAGCCGTTCGTGGCCGAGTTCAGTGAGGATCCACTTGGCCAGGAGGACCAGTTCGGCTCTGACGTCACCGAGTGGGAGCATGTCAGTGACCGCGCCGCGCATCTCGATGATCTGGTCGATCTGGCGTTCCAGGGCGGCGTGCAAGATCTCCGCCTTGCTGCGGAAGTGCTTGTAGGCCGCGCCACCACGCTCGGTCAGCCCCGCGGCGGCCTCGATCTGGCCGACCGACGTCCCTCGAAACCCATTCCGGGCAAAGAGGGGGAGGGCCGCGTCGAGGAGCCGATTTCGGGTTGACGACGTCATCAGTCGATGACTATAGTCAGCAGTCGCTGACCAAGGCGACGTGTCCGAACCATTCGAGGAGGAACGGTGCGTAGATGGATAGTTCGCAAGCTGGTGGAGCGGGTGTACTCGGCGATGCGAGATGGCGATCCGGAGCCGGCGCTTCGCATGTTCAGGGCGGACACTCGGTTCCGGTTCGCCGGCACCCACTCGTGGGCCATAGATACCACCGACGCCGGCGAGGTGCGTTCCTGGTTCGAGCGCTTCACCGCCCTCCGGCCGGACTTGCGTACTGCCGATCTTGTCGTCAACGGCCCACCGTGGCGGATGAGTGTCTGCGTGGTATTCGACGACGCGCTGCATAACGATGCGGGCGAGGTCTACTCCAACCACGGAGTGCAGTACCTTCAGCTGCGTTGGGGCCGGGTGATACTCGACGAGATCAATGTGGATACTCAGCGAGTGGCCGACTTCGACGTTCGAGCCGCCCGTTCGGTCCCTGGCTGACCGCCGGGCCTGCAGCGGGACTTATCTGCGAGCGGTGACCGTTCGTGGAATACGCGGAAGGGGTATTGGTGCTGGTAGAGGGTGGACAGCACGACGAACGGAGCGCGTGTGGATCAGGAGACGGGTTACTCGAGGGTGTCCTCCCTTCGGGAGCAGCGCTCAGACTCGCAGGATCAGGGCCGGGTAGCGTTCGTACTGGCCGGGGGCGCCAGCCACGCCGCAGTCCAGGTGGGCATGCTCAAGGCCTTGACCGATGCGGGAATCCGACCGGATCTCGTGGTTGGAACCTCGGCTGGCGCCGTCAACGCCGTCGCGTACGCAGCCGATCCGACCCCCGGTGGGATCTCCCGCCTGACAGAAGGATGGCGGCGGGCGAGACGCTCACAGGTCTTCCCCCTTTGGTCACCCAGCCTGGTCCTGGGGGCGATTGGGCGCCGCGACCACATCCTCACCAACCGTGGTCTGGCCACCCTGATTAGGGATTTCGTCCACGTTGAGCACCTCGAGGCGAGCATTATTCCTGCCCACGTGGTCACGACCGACCTGTTGAGGGGCGACCCGGTCGTGCTCTCGGAAGGGCCAGTCGTGCCGGCCCTGCTGGCGAGCACGGCCATCCCAGGGGTCTTTCCGCCGGTTGACATCGGCGGACGGCTGCTCGTCGATGGGGCCATCGCGTCTGACCCACCCACGCTCGAGGCCGAGTCGCTCGGGGCGTCGACCATCTACGTGCTGCCGACCTTCGGAGCGGGTCCGGAAGCTCGCCCAGAGCGCTCCGCGCTGCGGGTTGGGCTTTCTGCCATCGGCCAAAGATTCGGTCACTCCGGGACGACCACCATGGTTGCTCCGAAACACTCAGTGGTGCACGTGATGCCGGTACCGCCGACCGCAGCCATTAGTCCTTACGACTTCAGCCAGTCGGCGCGCCTCATCGACCAGGCTGCTGCCCTTACCCATGACTGGCTGGCCGGCGACGACGCCCTGGGCATCTCGCAGTCACCACGAGCCAGTTGAATGGGGACCTGACGGGCGACCAGGTCACTTGCGGAGGTGCGGTTCCCTCAGGGCGGACAAGGGTGGTGGTCCTCGCCGACACCCACTTGCGCTCCGAACCCCACGGTCGTATGCGGCGATGGCTGCCGCTCGCAGCCGAACCACATCTCGAGTCAGCCGACGTCATCTTGCATGCCGGGGACCTTCTCGACGACGGCGTGCTGGTACGCCTACGGACTTATGCGCCGGTCTATGCAGTGCTCGGCAATAACGACCGCGACCTGGTCGGAGTGCTGCCCCAAACCCTGTTGATGGATCTCGACGGGGTGCGGATCGGCATGGTCCACGACAGTGGTCCGGTGACCGGCCGTGGCCGGCGCCTGCGGCGCCGGTTTCCTGATGCCGAAATGGTCGTATTCGGCCACAGCCATGCCCCGGTCAATGAGCTCGGCGAGGAGGGTCAGCTGCTTTTCAATCCTGGATCCCCCACACAACGAAGGGCCCAGCCGTCCCATTCGCTTGGTGAGCTGCTCATCCACAGCGGGACGATCGTCGACCGGCGCATCGTCAGCCTGGACGAGCCACTGTCGCGCCGCTACCCGTCCTGATCCTCGCACTCCGGGCAGCGTCCCCAGGCGATTACATCCGTGCGGACCACAGAGAAGCCCTGGCGCTGATCGACGGCGACGGCGTCTACGTCGAAGTCGATGTCCTCGATGCGGTTGCACATGAGGCAGATCAAGTGCTGATGCGGGCCGACCGTGGTGTCAAAGCGGGTTGGTCCCGCTCCGAGGAAGAGCTCCCGCATCTCCCCCACCGCCACCAGGGAATGGAGCGTCTCGTAGACGGTCTTCAACGAGATCGTCGGCAGCTCGGCACGAACCCGATCGAAGACAGACTCCGCGGTCACGTGCCCACCGGCGCTGCCCACCGCGTCGATGATGGCTCGGCGCTGCGGGGTGGCACGAAGCCCGCGACGGCGGAGCAACTCCACGAACTCATCCGGATTCGGCATGCTGCTCCCCAAGGTCACGGCGTGACCCTCAGAAGTCGGTCCGCGTTGTCGCTAATTCACGACTCTTCTTTGCAGTAGCGCCTTCCATCTCGTACCCCCCCGGGTGGAGAAACGTATCAATAGCTGGCCATCAGACGAGGTCGAAGCGATCGAGGTTCATCACCTTGTCCCATGCAGCCACGAAGTCACGCACAAACATCGCCTTCGAGTCGCTCGACGCGTAGACCTCCGAGATGGCTCGAAGCTGCGAATTCGAGCCGAAGACCAAGTCGACGGCCGTGCCGGTCCACTTGACTTCGCCCTTCGCACGATCGCGACCCTCGAACACGTTCTCGGACGAGGCGGATGCCTTCCACTCCGTGCCCATGTCGAGCAGGTTTACGAAGAAGTCGTTGGTCAACGTCTCGGGCCGGCTCGTGAAGACGCCGTTTTCGGACTGCCCGAAGTTGGCGTTGAGGGCGCGCATGCCGCCGATGAGAACCGTCATTTCCGGGGCGGTCAGCGTCAGCAGATTGGCCCGCTCCACCAGCAGGTGTTCTCCTGGCAACTTCTCTCCGGCTCGCAGGTAGTTGCGGAACCCATCGGCGGTCGGCTCGAGCACCCCAAATGACTCCACATCGGTTTGCTCCTGCGAGGCGTCCGTGCGCCCGGGCACGAAGGGAACCGTCACGTCTTGCCCGGCGTTCTTCGCCGCTTGCTCGACGGCTGCGCATCCGCCCAGAACGATCAGATCAGCGAGCGAGACCTTGGTTCCCCCGGACTGTGAGCTGTTGAAGTCCTGCTGGACCTGCTCGAGGGTCTGGAGCGCCTTGGCCAGTTCGGCCGGGTCGTTGACCTCCCAATCCTTTTGGGGCGCAAGGCGAATCCGTGCCCCGTTGGCCCCGCCACGCTTGTCGGTGCCGCGGAAGCTGGCCGCCGACGCCCATGCGGTGGCGACCAGCTGAGAGATAGACAGTCCTGATGCGAGGACCTTGCCTTTGAGGGCCGCGATTTCCTTCTCCCCGATCCGGTCATGATCGACAGCGGGGAGGGGGTCCTGCCACAGCTGCGGCTCCGGAACCCACGGGCCCAGATAGCGCGAAACGGGCCCCATGTCGCGGTGCAACAGCTTGTACCACGCCTTGGCGAACGCGTCGGCGAGCTGGTCGGGATTCTCGTGGAAGCGCTTCGCGATCGGCTCGTAGATCGGATCCAGCTTCAACGCCAGGTCGGTCGTCAGCATCATGGGGGCGTGCCGCTTCGACGGGTCGTGTGCGTCGGGCACGGTGCCCTGGGCCGAGGAATCCTTGGGAGTCCACTGCTTCGCCCCGGCCGGGCTCGTCGTCAACTCCCAGTCGTAGTTGAACAGGTTGTCCAAGTACCCGTTGTCCCACTGCACCGGGTCAGTGGTCCATGCGCCTTCGAGCCCGCTGGTGACGGCGTCCGCGCCCTTGCCGCTGCCGAAGGTGTTCCTCCAGCCGAGGCCTTGCTGCTCGAGGGGGCAACCCTCGGGTTCGGGACCGACATACTCCGCGCCGGCTGCACCATGGCACTTGCCGAACGTGTGGCCGCCGACGATGAGCGCAACCGTCTCCTCGTCGTTCATCGCCATTCGACTGAAGGTCTCTCGAATGTCCTTGGCGGCAGCCAGCGGATCCGGGTTGCCGTTGGGCCCCTCCGGATTCACGTAGATCAGGCCCATCTGCACCGCGCCGAAAGGACTGGCGAGCTCCCTGTCGCCGCTGTAGCGCTCATCTCCGAGCCAGGTGTCCTCAGTGCCCCAGAAGATCTCGTCGGGCTCCCAGATGTCCTCTCGCCCGAACCCGAAGCCGAAGGTCTTGAACCCCATGGATTCCAGGGCACAGTTGCCGGCGAAGATGATCAGATCGCCCCAGGAGAGCTGCCGGCCGTACTTCTGCTTGACCGGCCAGAGCAACCGGCGCGCCTTGTCGAGGCTGGCGTTGTCGGGCCAACTGTTGAGGGGTGCGAAGCGCTGCGCGCCGGTGCCTCCACCCCCCCGGCCGTCGGCGATGCGGTACGTGCCGGCGGCATGCCACGTCATCCGGATGAAGAGCGGCCCGTAGTGGCCATAGTCGGCCGGCCACCAGTCCTGCGACGTCGTCATCACCCCGATGATGTCCTCCTTGAGGGCATCGAGGTCGAGCGTCTTGAACTCCTCTGCGTAGTTGAAGTCCTCGCCCATCGGATTGGACCGGGGCGAGTGCTGGTGGAGAACCTGCAGGCCCAGCTGATTCGGCCACCAGTCCTGGATCGACCTGGGCCGACTCGGCGCCGGAGTCGGGGAGGCGATTACTGGGCTCTCGGATTCGCTACCGCTGTCAGACATGTCGGTCCTTCTCCTCCTAATGGCTGCTTGCTCGTGACGTGACCGCAAGTACGTACGAGGCGTCCGAGCGGGCGACTACCGACTCGGTCACTGTCGCTCCTCGCAATCCGCCGACGTCCGCAACGAATCCCCCTTTTGGCGGAAGTCATCCTGACAGGATGCAGACAGGGCGTCAACGGCGCGTCGGGCGTGAGTGCAAGCAACGCGTCTCGCCCGATTGTCCGATACGGGGTTGGTCCGAATTGGGCAACCCCCGCAATCGAGGCCACGATCCGACCGGATTCGTACGCCAATTGCGGGATTCGGCGCCAACCGGTCCCACCTAGCGTCGAGATGAGCGCGATGCGCGAGGGAGGGGCGAACGATGATGTGGAGACGGGTGTGTGCGGGCATCACCGCGGTGACGCTGGGGTGGTTGGGCCTCCTCGCCCTGACGCCGGGGCGGGCGAGCGCCGGGCAGCCGCCCCCGGCCGCGTTCGTCCAGGGCGCCACCCTGTCCGTCGGCCCGCCGGTCGGCCCCATGGCCACGAGCGGGACCATGACGTTCACCAACGTCAAGTCCGGCGACCTGCTGGTGGGCTGGTTTTCCCAGTTCAACGCACCCGGCCAGGTCCAGGTGTCGGATGACGTCAACGGTGGGTGGACCCGGGCGCCAGGCGCCCTGGCGTTCGAAGCGGACACCGGTGACATCGCCCTGTACTACGTATCGAGCTCGAAGGCGGCCCTAACCCTCAACCTGACGGTGAGGGCTAGCGCCGGAACCTCGCTCACGGCCACCGCGGCCGAGTACTCGGGCCTGGCGATCGCCGGGCCGCTGGACCAGCTGAGCTCGGCCCGGGGCAGCACGGGACCTACGCCCCCGCCGCCACCGGCAGTGGCGCCGGCGCTGACGGTCGCCTCCTCGGGATCGACCCCCAACTCCGTGCCGGCGGGCGAGCTGGTATACACCAGCCTGATCACCGGCTCGGCCCCGGGAACGGTCACGCCCGGCAGCAGCGGCGGCCAGACGTTTGTCCAGCGGGCCGCCGCAGCGAGCAATAACGCCTGGGAGGGCGACATCCTGTCGGCCACGGCCGGCAATCAGCAAGCCAGCGCGACCCTTGGTAACGAGCCGTCTCCCGACTGGTACATGGTCGTCGCCACCTTCCGGGTCTACCCCACCGGCGACACGACCGCGCCGGCACCTCCGAGCAATCTGCAGTCCGCCAGTGCCGCGACCAGCCGCGTGGCCCTGTCGTGGACGGCCTCTCCCACCCCGGACGTAACGGGTTACACCGTCTACCGCAACGGGTTGCCGATCGGACTGGCCGCCTCCGACCAGACGACGTTCCTCGACACCACTCCGCAGCCCTCCACCACCTACGTCTATACCATCGACTCCTTCGACGGGGCCGGGCTGCACTCAGGACGGGTGGGGCCGGTCACCGTGAAGACACCGGTGCTCTCTCCCCGGTTCGTGCAAGGAAACGCCGGGTCCACGGGCATCAGGGTGGCCACCGTTACCCTCACCCTCACCCAGCCGGTGGGCGCCGGCGACCTCCTCGTAGGCTGGTTCGCCCAATACAACGCACCGGGCCAGGTGACCGTCTCCGACAACGTCAACGGACTCTGGACTCGGGGCGTGTCGACGACGTTCACCGATGGCCTCGGTGACATCGCTATGGAGTCCGTGGTCTCGAAGGCCGCTCCCTCCGGGCTGGCCGTCACCATGACCGCACCCGGGGGCATCGGCAACCCGTCGTACCTGCAGGAGGCCTTCGGTGAGTACAGCGGGGTCAACACGGCAACTCCGCTGCTGCAGCCCTACATCGACGTCATCACCTCGCCGCCGACCGGGACGATGCCCATCTCCTCCTCCTGGACGGCCAACGTCCCGGCGAATGACCTCCTGCTGACCTCCACCCTGACCGCCGGGCAGCCCGGCAGCGCCACCCCCGGCAGCAGCCGCAACGTGCCCTACGTGATGGACGTCGCCAACGGCAGCGCCTCCGCCAGCATGGAGGACATCCTGGCGACCGCGGCTGGGCCGCAGACCGGAGCGCTGACGCTGGGTGCCGGGTCAACGGCGTACGTGTTGATGGCCGCGTTCGCCCCCGTCATGCCACCCCCGCCACCGCCGCCTCCCCCGCAGGGCTACTGGTTGGCATCAACCGACGGGCGGATCTTTACCTACGGCGCGGCGGTGTTCCACGGTTCGACCGGCAACATCACGCTGACGCAACCCATCGTGGGCATGGAACCGACCACGACCGGCAAGGGTTACTGGCTGGTCGCGTCCGACGGCGGCGTCTTCAGCTTCGGGGACGCCCGCTTCTACGGTTCGACCGGCAACCTCAGGCTGACGAAGCCCGTCGTGGGGATGGAAGCCACCAAAGACGGCAAGGGCTACTGGCTGGTCGCGTCCGACGGCGGCGTCTTCAGCTTCGGCGACGCCGCCTTCCACGGATCCACCGGCAACCTGCGCTTGGTCAAGCCCGTGCTCGGCATGGCGCGAACGCCCAGTGGTAACGGCTACTGGCTGGTCGCGTCCGACGGCGGCATCTTCAGCTTCGGCGACGCCGTCTTCCACGGCTCCACCGGCAACCTCCGACTGACGAAGCCCATCGTCGGCATGGCCACGACGCTCACTGGCAACGGCTACTGGCTGGTCGCGTCCGACGGCGGCATCTTCAGCTTCGGCCAGACCGTCTTCCACGGCTCGGCCGGTAACCTCCGGCTGGCGAATCCCATCGTCGGCATGGCGACCACGCCAAGCGGCAACGGCTATTGGCTGGTCGGATCCGACGGCAACATCTTCAGCTATGGCGACGCCGTCTCCCACGGCTCAGCCGGGAACCTCAGGTTGGCCAAGCCGATTGTGGCCATCGCCTCCATCGGCTGACCAGACAACCGCTTCCGATCCTCGGACCCTAGACCTGGGCTGCTTGCTGCTCGTAGGCAGCCGGTTGCGTACCCGCGTGGACCAACTCGCGGGAGCCGGCGAGGTTCTTCTCCTGAGCGGCCGACCACGCCGCCGCGTCCACTCGGAGGCGGGCGCGACGAGTCCGCAGCAGGCGGATCGCCGGCCCGAGCAGGGCGTCGGCGACGGGGGCACGGGGCACCCGCAGCTCGTCGCACATGGCGTCGCCGTGATAGCGACGCACCAGCGCCTGGAGCGCGGCGGTCGCCATCCCGGAGGGAATCTTGACGGCGTCGTGCATCATCGACGAGATGGAGTGGATGGTGGCCGAGGCCAGCGCGCCCGACTCCTCGATGGGCGGCCCGGTGACCGCTTGCAACAGGTCGTCGACGCGTCTGGCTTGCTCGTTGTTGGAGATGCCCTCCACGAGCCGATGATCGATGCCCAGCACGTGCGCCGCCAACTGCCAATAGCGGTACAGGGTGGCCAACTCCGAGGCGGTGTACCCGAAGCCGAGCATCTCCTCAAACCCGAACGAGGTGACGGTGAAATCCATCCAGGTGCGGGCCAGGTCGACCTGGTTGATCGGTGCGCCGTACGCGGCCTCGTCGTAGCCCCGGTGGCGCGCCAGACGGCGCATGTGGGCGTGGAGCATTCGGACCTGCAGGGTGGCGACGTAGCCGGGCTCACCGCGCCGCAGCGCACCCGGCAGCATCTGGGCCATCAACCACTTGCCGGTCTCTTCGATGCGCCGCTGAGCGCCGTCGATCAGCCGGCCGGTCGTCGCCAATACGGTGGCAATCGAGGGCGATTCGTACACTCGAACCAGCGCGCCGGCACTCAAGGAGACCATGTGCACGGGGGTGGGCACCGAGAAAAACGGGGCGGTGCCGTGATCGACCAGTTCGTCGTCGACGAACGGGGGCCGCGTCTCAGTGGCGGCGAGGAGCGCGGCCACCGCCGGAGGCGGATCGGGCAATGACTCCAGGCCGTGGCGGATGCCGGCATTCAGGACCACGTTCACTCCGGGGCGACCCGAGTGGATCTCCTCGACCACCGCGTCGGCGAGGGGGTCCCCAGTAACCAGTGCCCCGCCGACCAGGTCGGCTCGACTGGCGCCGAACTGCGCGAGGATGCCGGCCCGGCTCGATCGGGCCGGCGGCCACGGGGGGGTGGGTTCGGTCATCGTCGCTCCTCCGCCGGTTCAAAGGCGATCCGGTTGGCAAGTTGGCAGTTATCAACTTAGGGGCTAAGTTGTCACCTGTCAATATTCTCGGACAGGCGATACATTCGCCCCGTGTCAGCAACCGCCCCCCGCAAAGGACGCCCTCGAGCCGACGAGGCGCCGGCCCCCAGCGACGACATCCTGCTCGCCGCGTTGCGGTCCTTTGCGGACCGCGGCTACGACGCCACCTCCGTCCGGGAGCTCAACCAAGCCCTCGGTGTCAGTCACAACCTCATCAACCGCCGCTTCGGATCCAAGGAGCGCCTGTGGCGGGCCGCCGTCGACCGCTGGTTTGGAGAAGTCATCGACATCCTCGCCCCCTGCGCCGAACAGGCCGGCGTCGGTGATCCGCTCGAGGGTCTCCGGCAGTTCGTCGCCACCTTCATCGAGGTCAACGCCCGTCGACCCGAGTTGGCCCGGCTCATGAACGTGGAAGCCAGCGTCGGCGGTCCCCGACTCGACTACCTCTTCGAACGGTTCATCACCCCCTGCCTGCTCCCCGTCGCGGCCCTCGCCACCACCCTCCAGTCCCAGGGCAAGATGCGCCCCGTGCCGGCCGGCACCCTCTTCTTCCTGATCGCCCACGGCGCCACCGCTCCTGCCGCCCACCGGCCGCTCGCCAACCGCATCGGCATCACCGATCCCACCGACCCGGCGACCGTCCGTAGCCACGCCCGAGCCGTCGCCGAGCTGCTCATCCAACCGGCGTCGTGAGCCGGTGACGCCTTGGTATCGCCACCACCGCGTCGTGCTGTTGGCGATCACCCTGGCCACTGCCGGGCTGGTGGCGGGTCTGGTGGCGGGCGACGTCTTCTCCGGCGGCCCGGCCCGACGCGCCACCAACGCCGGCGGCACGGGGGGAGCGGGCGGCACGGGGGGCGCAGGGGGCCAGGCGGCTGCCAGCGCGGAGCAGTGGATCCGCTCCGTCGGCACCGATCTCAACCCGATCAGCGGCACGTTGATCGGACTGGTGCAATCGACTCAGAGCTGGGCGGAGGGCACGTCGAGCCCCGCCGCCCTCGATGCGCAGATCAGTGCCGACATGGCGGGATTTCAGCAGACCTTGGGCAACCTCGACGCCCAGGCTCCCCCGACTTCCGCGCCCGCGGCCAAGCGGATGTCGATCGACGCCATCGACCTGTATGTGGCGGCGTTCCGGTTGGAAGCGGCCGCCACCAAGCTCCCCCCGGGCCCGTTGGCGCGCCAGCTGCAGCTGTCGTTTGCCCGCATCCGCGAGCTCGGCGACCGGGTGTACGACCTCGGCACCACGCTGGCGTCGCTCGACATCCCGCCCGCGGCGAGCGTGGCCGGACCCTCGAACCGCCCGGCCGATGTGCCGTCGTGGCCGGATTTGGGCTTGGCGGCCGGCCCGCCGCTGGACGCCCAGCCGCCGCCACCCGCCAGCACCATTTCCCACCTATCAGACCACTCGCCCGCAGCAATCCGTCGCGGGATGGGTCGCCTCCGTCGCCCGCGCCGGCGTGCCGACCGCGGCCGAGGAGCGCCGGCTCATCGACTCCGGGCGCGTCGACGGGTTACGGACCGGCGCCGACCAACTGCAGGCCGCCGTGGACTTGCTCGATCGGACCAGCGACCCCTACCAGCAACGGGCGGCCAGCACCCAGACGCGCCTCAGCCTGCTCGTCGCCGGAGAAGCGTTGCGCGCTGCCGAGGCCTCGCGACTGGCGGTCGGCGCCCCGACAGCCAATTCGCCGCTGCTCGCCACGGCCCAGGTGTTGGCCTTGATCGGCGACGACATGTGGGACTCGCAGCTGCTCGGCCCGCGCCAGGTGGGATTCCCGACGAATCTGTTGAGCCCCGCCGCGCTGACCCACCCGCCGGCCATCGGCGGCTAACGGGCCCAGGTTCCTACCGGGCCGCCAATCGCTCGAAGAAGGTTGCCGCCGGCATGGTCCCCGGGGGGACGCCGGCCCGGGCCAGGTCGAATGCCACTTCCTGCAGGACGGCGTTCACCGGAGTCGGGACGCCGCACCGCCGGCCCAGGAGGACGATCTCACCGTTGAGGTAGTCGCTCTCGATGGTACCGGTCCCCCGCTGCAGGCTCTGCCAGCTGGAACCACCTCCTCGAGGTCGGCCATCGATCTCCTCCACCGTCAGGAGGTGGTCGCGTCGGGCGGCATCCTCTTCCGCCGAAGCGAAGTCGATGCCGGCCGCGTGGAGGCAGGCGACCCCCTCGTCGCGGGCGAGTGCGGAGATCTCCGATCGGGCATCGGGGACGAATACCGCCTCCACGGCATTGCCCAAATTCATCAACAGCTTGCAGTACTTCCAGCGCATGATGTCCGCTCGGTCCACCGAATCGAACCGGGCCGCGCCGAAGGCGGCTGCCAGCCGACGACTGAACTGGTCACGACCAGTGGGGTACCGGCCCACGTCGAGCAGGCCGGGAATCGGCGACGAGAAAGCCTGGACGACCCCAGGCTCGAGGTGGGCGGCGGGACACATGACGCACACCCCATAGACGTTGGCGAACAGTCGCAGGGCGGCCCGTTCGTTGTCGACGCCGTTTTGCAGGCAGACCACCGGCGTCGACGGTGGAACCGCGCGCCGCAGTGCCACCAACGCCGCGGGGGTGTCCTGCGACTTCATCCCCAGCAGGACCAGGTCGTCGGCGCCGATCTCCGCCTCGCCGGGGTCCTCCGCCACAGCCAGACGAACGACCCGGCGCCCAGCGGCTGACTCCACGGCCAGACCGGAGCTGCGGATGGCCGTGCCGTGGGCGCCCCGAGCGATCACCAGGACATCCTCACCTGACTCCGCGAGCTGGGCCGCGACCAAGCCACCGATGGCGCCGGCCCCATACATGACGTACCGCATACCCCCACCCTGGCACAGCCGGTGACCACTCTCCGGCCTGGCTGGGCGGCGGCGGGACTACCCGGCCGCCGCCCAGCCTGAGGCGCCTCAGGCGGCCGGGCCGGCCGAGCCGGAGGAGCTCGTCGGCCCGCCGTAGCCGCCCTGCGGGGCGCCGCCGGGACCACCCCCGGGGAGTTCGCCGCTGCCGGCGCCGCCGCCGTCAGCAGTCGGCCGGTCGAGCGCCTCGTTGCCGGCGTGCAGATGGGCGATCGTCTTGGTGGTGCCGGACGTGACGTAGTCGAACGTGACCTTGTCGCCGACGGCCAGGTTGGACAAGGCGGCCTCTCCGTTCTTATCGATGTCACTGTTGGCCACCACCGCGTAGGTGGTCGCGGTGCCGCTGCTCGCGGTGATGGTCACGCTCGCGCTTCCGACCGCACTCACCGTCCCGCTCTGATCCAGTCCGTGGGGGGCGCCATTCGCGGGGGCCGGCCGCGTCGTCGACACCGCCCCACTGGAGCTGGAACCGGTCGAGCCGGAGTTGGACACGGTCGCCGCACCGGCCGTCGCGGTGGTGGCCAGATAGCCCCCTCCTGCAGCCCCGGCAGTGAGCAGGGCCGAACCTGCCAGCCATCGTCGAGCTCGAGTGGATAGGGACCAGGGTTGACGGCTGTTCTGCGGCACGGGCTACTCCTTCTCGTCAGAGGCGATGCCATCCGGCTCGCGGTGTCGACTGTGGTGCAGCTCCCTGGGAGCGTCCCGCGGCCTGCCTGTGAGCCAGATCAGAACCGGGGCCGCGACGACACCACCCGGGGTGGCGGCGGCTTGGCGGGACAGCTGATCAGGTGATCGTCGACAACGCCCACCGCCTGCAGAAAGGCGTACACGATGGTGGTCCCCACGAACGTGAACCCCCGCCGTTTGAGGTCCTTGCTGATCCGGTCGGAGAGCTCGGTGCGGGCGGGGACATCGGCCATGGCGCGGGGGCGGTTGACCACCGGACCGCCGTCCACCCAAGCCCACAGATACTCGGCGAATGATCCCTCGGCCTCGCAGGTGGCCAGAAAAGCCCGGGCATTGGTGACAGTGGCCCGCACCTTCAACCGGTTGCGGACAATCCCCGGATCCAGGAGGAGGGCGGCCACCCGGGCCTCGTCGTATCCGGCGACACGGGCCGGGTCGAAGTCGTCGAACGCCCGGCGGTAGTTCGCCCGCTTGGCCAGGATCGTCGACCACGAGAGCCCCGCTTGGGCGCCCTCCAGGATCAGCATTTCAAAAAGATGACGATCGTCGCGGGAGGGCACGCCCCACTCTTCGTCGTGATAGGCGCGCATGGCCGCAGACCCGTCGGCCCAGGGGCACCGTTCACCGGACATCGCCTGATGGTAGAGGCGACGGTGACCACCTACGATCGGCGGCGGAGTCCACGCGGCTTCCGTGCTGGCGGGCGCGCCCCGGGTAACGTTCACAGCGGGCACTCAGCCGGGGCTCAGACCACCGGCAGTTGCCACCGGCATCCTGGGAATCAGGAGGTGCACATCTGATGACGATGGGGATCGCCAAACAACGAGTGCTGGTCGTCGACGACGAACCGTCGATCGTCGACGCGGTAGCCACGTCGCTGCGCTACGAGGGGTTCGAAGTCGACGAAGCCGCCACCGGGCGATCAGCCCTGGCGTCGGCGCAGGCCAACCCGCCGGACATGATCGTGCTCGACGTCATGCTGCCGGACCTGGACGGGATCGAAGTGACCCGCCGGCTCCGCGCCGACGGGATCCGGGTCCCGATCCTGTTCCTGACGGCGCGCGCCGCCGTGGAGGACAAGGTCGCGGGCCTCACGGTCGGCGGGGACGACTACGTCACCAAACCGTTCTCGCTGGCAGAGATCGTGGCTCGAACGCACGCCATCCTGCGCCGCACGCACGGCGAGGCCGACCAGGACAACCGGCTCCGCTTCGCCGACGTCGAGATGGACGAGGACTCCCACGAAGTGTGGCGGGCCGAACAGATCATCCAGCTCACCGCCACCGAGTTCAGCCTGCTCCGGTTCTTCCTGCTCAACCCCCGGCGGGTGCTGTCCAAGGCCCAGATCCTCGACCACGTCTGGCACTACGACTTCGGTGGCGACGCCAACATCGTCGAGACCTATGTCAGCTACCTCCGGAAGAAGCTCGATGCCCTCGGGCCGCCGTTGATCCAGACCATCCGGCTCGTTGGGTACGCGCTGCGAGAGCCGGGTTAGCGCGTGTCGCTGCGCACCCGCCTCCTGCTGGCGCTGGGGGTGGTGGCAGTAGCGGCGCTGCTCGCCGCCGACGTGGCGACCTACACGTCGCTGCGCTCGTTCCTCCTCAACCGCGTTGATCAGGGGCTCGAGCAAACGCATGCACCCATCGAGAACGCGCTCGACGCGGGCCAGGGCTGCGAACAACCCGCTGGCGGAGGTGGGCAACCTGGCGGCGGAGGACCGCCGGGGGGCGGCTTCCCCTCGAGCACCTACATAGCCGTCCGTAGCGGGACCAAGCTGTCAATCTGCGTCCAGACCCACGACCCATCCACCCAACAGCAGTTGAGCCCGCGACTCCCGGCCCAGATCACCGGCTACTCGCTACAGGGAGACTCGCGCGAGGAAACCGTGTACTTCGACGCCCCCTCCGTCCAGAAAGGCGGACCGGAGTTCCGGGTCCGGGCGTCCATCCTCCAAAATAACGGCGGGACGCTCATTCTGGCCGTGTCGCTATCGGACACCAACGCCACCCTGCACCGGCTGCTGCTCATCGAGCTGGCCGTCACGGGGGCCGCGCTCCTCCTGGCCGTCCTCATCGGCTGGTGGTTGGTGCAGCTCGGGTTGCGTCCGCTGCGTGACATCGAACGGACCGCCGGCGCCATCGCCGACGGCGAGCTCGGGCAGCGCGTCCCGGGTGAAAACCGCAAGACCGAGGTGGGCCGCCTCGCCGGCGCCCTGAACGTCATGCTGGGCCGAATCCAGGATGCCTTCGCAGCGCGCGACGCGACGGAGTCGGCCCTTCGTGCGTCCGAGGGCCGGTTGCGGCGCTTCGTGGCGGACGCGTCGCATGAGCTGCGCACCCCGGTGGCCGCGGTCTCGGCCTACGCCGAACTGTTCGAACGGGGCGCCGAAAGCCGCCCCCAGGACCTGGCCCGAGTCATGAGCGGCATCAGGGGAGAGACCGCTCGCATGGGTCATCTGGTCGAGGACCTGCTGCTGCTGGCGCATCTGGACGAAAGCCGGCCGATCGAACGGTCGCCCGTCGACCTCGTCGAGGTGGCGTCCGACGCCGTGGAGGCCGCCCGCATTGTCGGACCAGGGTGGCCGATCCGATTCGACGGTGGTCCACCGGTCGTGGTCTCCGGGGACCGCAGCCAGCTGCGCCAGGTGTTGGACAACCTGATCTCCAACGTACGGTCGCACACCCCTTCCGGCACCGCGGCCACCGTCGCGGTCACCGCGGAAGGCCAGGAGGCGGTCTGTCGCGTCGAGGACGAAGGGCCCGGGATCACCGCCGACGAAGCCGGTCGGCTGTTCGAGCGGTTCTTCCGGGTGGATCCCTCCCGGTCGCGCGCCAGCGGCGGCGCAGGCCTGGGGCTCTCGATCGTGGCCGCCATCGTGGCGGCCCACGGCGGCACCGTGGCCGCCGCCCCGGCCAACGGCCGGGGCGCGGCCTTCACCGTGCGCCTCCCGCTGCTCATCGACACGGAGGCGTAGACCGCCCGGGATTGTGCGCGCGGGTCCAGTCGGCCCACAGCCGGTCTTCAGCATCCACCCGCATCCTTGCCGCATGCCGATCACGGAAGTGGATGTTGTCCTCGAGGTAGTGGTGCCGGTGTACAACGAGGAGCGGGTCCTCGAGACCAGCGTGCGCGAGTTGCGCGGCTACCTCGACACCCGCTTCCCGGTCACCTCGACCATCGTCATCGTCGACAACGCCAGCACCGACGGGACGTGGGAGATCGCCCGCCGTCTCCATGCGGACCTGACGGGCGTCGCCGCGGTCCACGTGGACCGCAAGGGGCGCGGCCTGGCCCTGCGGACGGCATGGAGCGCCAGCGCCGCGGCCGTCGTCGCCTACATGGACGTCGATCTGTCGACCGGCCTCGACGCCCTGCTGCCCCTGGTGGCGCCCCTGCTCTCTGGCCATTCCGATGTGGCGATCGGGTCGCGGTTGGCCCCCGGGGCCCGGGTGACCAGGGGGATCAAGCGAGAGGTGATCTCCCGGGCCTACAACCTGATCCTGCGGGGCGCCCTGCATACCCGCGTCGCCGATGCCCAGTGCGGCTTCAAGGCCCTGCGAGCCGACGTCGCCAAGGAGCTGCTGCCCGCGATCGCCGACAACGGATGGTTCTTTGACACGGAACTCCTGGTGCGGGCCGCCCGTCAAGGCCTCCGCATCCACGAGGTGCCGGTGGACTGGGTCGAGGATCCCGACTCGAGAGTGGACCTCGTCCGTACCGCCTGGGACGACCTGAAAGGCATCTGGCGCCTGCGCCGCGACGCCGCCACCGCACCGGCGCCTCCGGTCACCGCGGCGTCCCGTCGGGCCGCCCTGGCCACGTGGGGTCAGCCGCGATGAGCGCAGTCACCGTCGACAGCCCGGCCGCGGATCCCATCTCGGAGGATCGCGACGGCTCGGGTGGGCATCGCAGCCGCATGGCCGGCCTCGTCCGAGGGCGCCCGGACGACCCGGTCTGGGTCCGGCCGGCGCTGGTCGGTCTGCTGCTCGCGACCGGCGCCCTCTACCTGGTGGACCTGAGCGCATCCGGTTGGGCCAACAGCTTCTACTCCGCCGCGGTGCAGGCCGGCACGAAGAGCTGGAAGGCGTTCTTCTTCGGATCCTTTGACTCCTCCAACTTCATCACCGTCGACAAGTCCCCCGCGGCCCTGTGGGTGATGGAGCTGTCGGCGCGCCTCTTCGGGGTCAACTCGTGGAGCATCCTCGTGCCCAACGCCCTCGAGGGAGTGGCGACCGTCGCCGTGCTGTACGCCACCGTGCGGCGTTGGTTTTCCCCCGCCGCCGCGCTCCTGGCCGGCGCGGTGGTCGCCCTGACGCCCGTGGCGGCCCTGATGTTTCGCTTCAACAATCCTGACGCGCTCCTGGTCCTGCTCTTGACCGGCGCCGCCTACGCCACCGTACGAGCCATCGAAGACGGCCGGACCCGCTGGGTCGTCCTGGCCGGCGGCCTGGTCGGGTTCGGCTTCCTGGCCAAGATGTTGCAGGCGTTCCTGGTGGCGCCGGCCTTGGGGCTGGTCATCCTGATGGCGGCGCCGGGTCCCATCAGCCGGCGCATCCGGCAGCTGGCGTACGGCGGGGTGGCCATGATGACGGCGGCCGGCTGGTGGGTGCTCGCGGTGCAGTTGACGCCGGCCGCGGACCGGCCATATGTCGGCGGCTCGCAGAACAACAGCCTCTGGAATCTCATCTTCGGCTACAACGGGTTCGGCCGCCTCACGGGCAACGAGACCGGCAGTGTCGGCGGCGGGACCGGCGGCAGCCGCTGGGGGGTCACGGGCCTGACTCGCCTCTTCGGGGCCGACATGGGCTCGCAGATTTCCTGGTTGCTGCCCGCCGCGCTCATCCTGCTGGGCACCGGCATCGCCCTCACTTGGCGAGCCCGCCGCACCGACCGGACCCGAGCCGCCCTGGTGCTGTGGGGCGGATGGCTCCTCGTGAGCGGCGCGGCCTTCAGCCTGGGCCAGGGAATCATCCATCCCTACTACACGGTGGCGCTGGCGCCGGCCATCGGGGCCATCGTCGGCATTGGCGTAGTCGCCGTGTGGCCGCGCCGGCACCAGACCGTCGGCCGGGTGGTGCTGGCGGCCGTGGTGGGCGTCACCGCGGTGTGGGCGTGGATCTTGATGGACCGCAGCCCGGCGTGGATGCCGGAACTGCGCGACCTGGTGCTGCTCGTCGGGCTGGCCGCCGCCGTCGGACTGCTGTTGTGGCCGTGGATCGCGACATGGACCCGGCGGGGGGTAGTGGCAGCCGCGGTGTTGGCGTCGTTGGCCGCGCCCGCGGCCTACACCCTCGACACCGTCGCCACCCCCCACTCGGGGTCCATCCCGACCGCCGGCCCCGCGGTCACCACCTCGGCCGGCTTCGGGCCGGGCGGAGGCGGCGGCCGTCCGTTCGCCGGCCGGGGCCTCCCGGGCGCGGCTCGGGCCGGTGGCGCCTTCACCGGTGGCCCTCCAGCCGGCGGGTTCGGTGGCTTCGCCGGCGGCGCGCCGCCAGGGGCCAGGGGTGGCCGCGTCGGGGGTGCCGGCGGCGGCCTACTCAATGCCAGCAGCCCCAGCGGGGCGCTGGTCAGCTACCTGGAGCAAGGCGCCAGCAGGTACCGGTGGATGCTGGCGACCGTGGGTGCCAATGAAGCGGCCGGCTACCAGCTGGCCACCGGCGACGCGGTGATGGCCATCGGCGGCTTCAACGGCAGCGACCCCACGCCCACCCTGGCCCAGTTCCAGAAGATGGTGAGCGCCGGCCAGATCCACTATTTCATCGCCAGCGGCGGTGGCGGATTCGGTGGCGGGGTCGGCAACTCCGGTACCGGCTCGCAAATCACGACCTGGGTCGTGGCGCACTTCGCTTCGACCACCGTCGGGGGGGTCACGGTGTACAACCTGGCCTCGCCCACGACGGGCGCTGCCACCTAGAATTTGGCGTCTACTTTGCCACCGAGTAGACCTCCGCGGCGTGCCCCAGCCTCGGGATGGCGCGGGGGCGCGGGTCGGTCCTGTATCGGGAGAATTGGGAGAGTTGGCACATTCTCTCGTCTCGTTCGACTGACCGGGACGGCGCCTGGATTTGGGTTACATCGGCGGGAGGTCGTCCGCTAGCGTCCGGGGCGCAATCGGGGGGAGGTTGGCGCCGTGTCACAGTTCTTGTCGCTCACCGTGGCAGGCATCGCGAACGTACGGCTGTATCTACGCCCTGACCGCCATGGGCCTGGTGGTCACCTACACCACGTCGGGCATCTTCAACTTCGCCCAAGGCGCCATCGGGATGATCGGCGCGTTCGTCTACTGGCAGTTCGCCGTGCACTTCGGTTGGCCGTCGTGGGCGGCGTTTGTCTTCGTGGTGTTCATCGTCATGCCGGCGTTGGGCGCCGGCATCGAACGCGTGGTCGTGCGCCGACTGGAACACGCCGGCCTGGAAGCGAAATTGACGGTGACCGTCGCCCTGCTGCTCCTCGGGATAGCCGTCGCCACCATCGCCTGGAACCCGGCTGTGAGCCGCACCATTCCCCAGTTTTTCAACGGAAATCAGGTAACCGTGGGGGGCGTCGTCCTCACCTGGCACCAGCTCATCGTCGTCGGCGCCTCGATCGCGGCGGCCATCGCCCTGCGCCTCTTCTTCTACCGGACGAGGGCGGGCATCGCCACCCGGGCGGTCGTCGACGACCGCGAACTCACCGCCCTGACCGGCGCCACCCCCACCCATTACTCCCAACTCGGTTGGGCCATGGGCTGTTCGCTGGCGTCCCTCGCCGGGGTGCTCATCGCGCCCCTCGTCAACCTCGACATCACCACCCTGACGCTCCTGGTCGTCAACGGCTACGCGGCGGCCATGGTCGGCCGCCTGCGCAGCCTGCCGTTGACGTTCGCCGGCGGGCTGGTCCTCGGGCTGTTGCAGTCGTATGCCATCGGCTACCTGCCGGTCGGCAACATCTGGACCGACGTCGAGCAGACCATACCGATGCTCTTCCTGCTGGTCGTGATCCTGGCTCTGCCCCAGAATCGGGCCAGCCTGGCCCGGCGGGTGCGGGTCCGGGCCCCCCGGCTGGTGGGCCTCAGGGAGTCGTTGCTCACCGCGGGGGTGTTCCTGGTGGCCGCGGTGGCGGTGTCGCGGTTTCTCTCGTCCAGCAACCTGAGCTACGCCAACCGGGGGGTGGCCCTCGGGGTGATCATGCTGTCCTTGGTCCTGCTCACTGGCTACGGCGGGCAGGTGTCGCTGTGCCAACTCACCTTCGCCGGCATGGGCGCCTTCGCCATGAGCAAGGTCGGGGGCACGGGCGGATCGCTGCTCGGCATCCTGGCCGCCGTCGGCCTGGCCGCCGGGGTCGGGACGCTCGTGGCCTTGCCGGCGCTCCGGCTGCGGGGCCTGTACCTGGCCCTGGCCACCTTGGCGTTCGCGGTGGGCATGGACAGCGCTTTCTTCAACAGCATCAATGTCTTCGGCGCCTCGCTGTCCCTGCAGGTGGCCCGGCCCCACATCCCGGGGATTTCGTTGCGCGACAACGCCGCCTACCTGATCCTTCTCAGCATGGTGTTCGCGGCGGTGGCCGTCGGGCTGCTGGCCCTGCGCCGTTCGAGTTTCGGCCGCCGGCTATTGGCGATCAACGACAGCCCCAGCGCCTGCCTCACCCTCGGCATCGACATGACGCGCGCCAAGCTGGCGGTGTTCACGCTGTCGGCCGGCCTGGCCGGACTCGGCGGGGCGCTGTACGGCGGCGCCCAGGGCGCGGTTGCGCCCAACGACTTCTCGTTCCTGATCAGCCTGACCTTGCTGCTGCTGGCCGTGGCGTGGGGGATCCGCACCGCCGGTGGGATGCTGCTGGGTGGGGTGGCGTTCGCGCTGGGCCCCTTGCTGCAAGCCCACCTCAGCCAACCCCGCGACGTGGTGTCGTTGGTCGTAGGGCTGGCCGCCATCGGCGTGTCGCAGAACCCCGAGGGGACCTTCGGCGGCAACACCGCCCTACAGCGGTGGCGGGACCGGCGCGGCGGGGCGCGCTCCCCGTCGTCGCCGACGTGACGCTCTCGCCGGACGAGAGGTTGACGCATGCTGCGAGTTGAAGACGTCTCGGTCAAGTTCGGCGGGCTGTTGGCCCTCCTGGAGGTGGGTGTCGAGGTCGCAGCCGGCGAGGTGACCGGTCTCATCGGGCCCAACGGGGCCGGCAAGACAACGCTGTTCAACGTGATCACCGGGCTGCAAATGCCGGACCGGGGCCGGGTGGTGCTGGACGCCCGCGACGTCACCCGGGTCGGTCCGAAGCAACGGGCCCGGTTGGGGTTGGGCCGAACCTTTCAACGGTTGGAGGTGTTCGGTTCGCTCACCGTGCGCGACAACGTGCTGGTGGCGCTCGAGAGCCGCGGCGTGCGAGGCCGGCACGCCCGGCAGGCCGCCGACGAGCTGCTGACGCGCGTCGACCTGCGCCAGGTGGCGACGGCTCAGGCTGACGTGTTGCCCACGGGGATGGCCCGCTTGCTGGAGCTGGCCCGGGCGCTGGCCTGCGCACCCAAGGTGCTCCTCCTTGACGAACCGTCCTCCGGCCTCAATGAGTCCGAAGGCGAACGGCTCGGCCACCTCCTGGGCGATCTGGCCGCCGGGGGCATGGCCATCTTGCTCGTAGAACACGACATGGACCTGGTGATGCGAGTGTGCGCCCGCGTGCACGTGCTCGACTTCGGGCGGCTGATCGCGGCCGGCACCCCGGACCAGATCCGGTCCGACCCGGCGGTGCAGGCCGCCTACCTCGGCACCGAGAGCGTCGGGGTGGAACCTTGATGGCACTTGGTGCCGCGACCCCGGAGGTGGGGGGCTCGGCCGGACGACCGGCGGCCATCGAGCTGCGCGGCATCCGGGCCGCCTACGAACGCGTCGAAGTCCTCCACGACGTCAACCTGACGGTGCCCGCCGGCCAGGTCGTCGCCCTGCTCGGGCCGAATGGTGCGGGCAAGACGGCCACGCTGCGGGTCGCGAGCGGGCGTCTGCGGCCGCTCGCGGGCCGGGTCGTGGTCGACGGCCGCGACGTCACTGGCACCAGCCCCGAGAAGTTGGCCCGGCAGGGGATTTGCAGCGTGCCGGAAGGCCGCGGCGTCTTCCCGAACCTCACCGTCGCCGAGAACCTCCGCATGTGGACCTACCGGGGCGGGGTGCCGCGCGCCGAGGTGGAGGAGCAGGCCTACACCAGGTTCCCGCGGCTCGCCGAACGCCGCCGCCAACTGGCCGGGGTGCTCTCGGGCGGCGAACAGCAGATGCTGGCCATGTCCCGGGCCTTGTCGACGAAACCGACCCTCTTGTTGCTGGACGAGATTTCGATGGGCCTGGCGCCGCTGATCGTGGCCGAGCTGTACGAGCTGGTCGCCCAGATCGCCGCCGAAGGGTTCGCCATCCTCGTCGTCGAGCAGTTCGCACGCACCGCGCTGAGCGTCGCGGACCGGGCTGCCGTGATGACCCACGGCCGCATCGTCATGGAAGGTGCTCCCGACCAGGTCGGCGCGGCGGTCGGGGACCTCTACCTGCGGGGCGACGACAAGCCAATCAGCGAAAGGGAAGGGTGACCGTGCGACAGAAGAACTCGAGAGGATGGCGGTGGGCCTGCGTGGCCGGGGCGACGAGCCTGGTGCTGGCCGCGTGCGGCAGCTCGTCCCACAGCGGCGCGCCCGCCACGGGCACCACGGCCACCACCACCGTGGGCGGCGGCTCGCCCGGGGTCACCGCCCCCCCGCCGGTCAAGGCCACCGGGACCATCAGCGGCCCGGGTGTCACCGCCAGCACCATCACCCTCGGGCAGATCACCACCACATCGGGCCCGGTGCCCGGGCTGTTCCAGGACGCCAACGACGGCATGGACGCCTACGTCGCCTACCTCAACGCCAACGGCGGCCTGGCCGGGCGCACCGTCAAGCTCATCCACATGGACGACGCCCTGGACTGCAACACCTACACCCAGGACATCAACAAGTTGGCGGGCCAAGTCTTCGCCCTGATCGGGTCGTTTACCATCGAAGACACCTGTGGGCAGGCCACCCTGAAGGCCAACCCGTCGTTGATCGATCTCCAGGGCGCCGTGCTGTCACCGGTCCTCTACTCCTTCCCCAACGTCTTCAGCCCCACCCCGTTGCCGCCCGGCTACTCCACGACGGGCTATGAGTGGATCAAGGCCAAGTTCCCCAACGACATCACCAAGACCGCCACCCTGATCCCCGGTGTGGTCCAGGTCAACGGGAAGGAGCAGGTGCTGACCGCGGAGTCCATCGGCTTCAAGTACGTCTACCAGCGGACCATCGGCCCGATCGAGACCAACTTCACCAGCGACATCCTCCGCATGAAATCGGCCGGGGTGAAGATCGTCGATCTCGGCGCCATCTCCGTCACCATATTGGCCGACTTCCTACAACAGGCCCACCAGCAAGGGCTCCATCTGGACGCCGTCATCTCCACACCCGGCTACGACGGTCACCTGCTCCACCTGCTCGGAAACAACTCCATCGCCGACAATCTGTTGTACGCCCCGCTGTCGTACGCCCTGTACCTGGGGCAGGACCGCGCCAGCGTGCCGGAACTCAACACCTTCCTGACCTGGCTGGACAGGACGCACCCCAACGAGACGGCCAGCATCTACAGCGTGTCGGCATGGGGCGCCGGGATGCTCCTCGACCAGGCCATAGCCGCCGCGGGGGCGCAGATCACCCAGGCCAGCGTGGCCCGGGCCATCGACGGCATCACCAGCTTCAACTCCGGCGGGCTCACCGCGACCTACAACCCGGGTGGACGGCAGCCCGCCCACTGCTCGGTCATAGCCGGGATCGTCAACGGCCAATGGACCCGCCTCGATCCCGCCACCGGGTTCGAGTGCAATGGCACCTTCCACCCCATCCCCCTCAGCGTCCTGACGGGGTAGGCCGCACCATACGCCCATATTATTGATGAAAGTCAAGGATTGCGGTTAGGGTGGGCGGCCGTGGAAGACGGGACCGACCGGGTGACCACCGACCGGGTGACCACCGACCGGGTGACCACCGACCGCGTGACGGGTGCCATTGCCACCCTGTTTCGCCTGGAGGGCAGCCGGCGCCTGCACCGCCAGCAGGCGGCCGCCGCCGGTGTCGACCTGTCCCAGCAGGGCCTGCGCCTGCTCGGCCGACTCATCGACACCGGGCCGACGTCACCCGGGGAGCTGGCGGCGCGGCTCGAACTGGACCCCGCCGTCGTGGCCCGCCTGCTGCGCCAACTGGAGGAGCGCGGGCTCGTCAGCCGGGAGCGCAGCCCCACCGACGGGCGCGTCAGCACCATGCACGCGACCGACGCCGGCCGGGACGCCTTCGACCGCATGCGGCAGGTGATCTGGCGGCACATGCGTCGGGTCCTCGCCGGCTGGCCGGAGGGCGACGTCGAGGCGTTGGCCACCCTGCTCGACCGCCTGGTCGTCGACGTGCAGCAGATCCCCTACGCCGCCTTGCGTGCCGAGCGGACCGGGTCGGAGCGGGCTAGCCGCCCTTGAGGGTTCCGAGCGGGAAGGTCTGCTCAAAGGTCTCTTCGACGTAATCCGGTCCCGCCGCGGTCGGCAGGAACCACCCCGTCGGGCACATCGTCAGCACCTCCACGAAGGTGAAACCGGCGCCGGCCGTGGACAGCTCGAACGCCCGCTTCAGGTACCGCTTGGTCTGGGCGATCGACCCGGCGTTGTGCACCGCGCCCCGAGCGACGTACACCGCACCCTCGAGCGAGGCCACCAGATCGGCGACCGGGACGGGGTAGCCGTGCGCCTCCGGCTGGCGGCCTTCGAGGCTGGTCTTGGTCCGCTGCCCAATCACCGAGGCCGCCGTCATCTGACCGCCGGTGTCGCCGAAGACCCCATTGTTGAGCATGATGGTGGTGATCCGCTCGCCGCCGCGCCGCGGCATGGAGGACTTCGGCCAAGCCTTCGCTGGCCACGTCCCCGTCGCCCTGCAGGGTGAAGACCGCGGCCTGCGGTTGGACCCGCTTGACGCCGGTGGCCACGGCCGGTGCCCGGCCGTGGAGGCACTGCAGGAAGTCGATGTCCGCCATAGAGACGATGTTCGTATAGCAACCGTGACCGACCACCCCGATGGCCCGGCTGGCCAAGTCGAGCTCGGCGATGACCTCCAGGAGGAGCCGCCAGGCGACGGGATGACCACAGCCCGGGCAGAGGTGGTGCTCGCCCGTGAGCTGCAGCGGGGCCAGGGCGTCGGCCACCTTGCGGTGCGGCACCGCCGGGGCCACATCGGTGGGGACGGGGCCGCCGGGACCCGTGGCCGCAGCCTTGGTATCGGACGTGGGCATCAGACCGTGACCTCCTCGATGGCGTGGCGAACCCGGTCTCGGATCCAGGGCACGGTGAGGATCTCGCCTTGGCGCATGCCGCTGAAGTCGATGCTCACCCGGCCCAGAGGTGCCACCGGCACCCGGCCGGCGACGGCCAGCCGGACATCGTCGATCATCTGGCCGGCATTCACCTCGAAGACCAGCACCCGGGACGCGGACCGGCAGGCGTCGGCCAAGGCGGCCTCGGGGAACGGCCACAGGCTGATGGGCCGGAAGGCCCCGACCGGCATCCCGTCGGCCCGTAACTCCCCCACGACCTGTTCCACGAACGGACCGGCCGTGCCGAAGGACACCACGACCACGTCGGCGCCGTCGCACTCGAAGGCCTCCCACCGCTGCTCGGCGAGGGCGACCGCTTCGAACTTCTCGGCGATGTGCTGCCAGTGGCGGTCCGGGCCGGGCCCGGGATCGCCGGCTTTGCCCATCGCCCAGGTCCACACCTGACGAGACCGGCCGGTGCCGCCCAGGCTGCCGTCGAGGGCCCAGTCCTTGGGCGGCAGGGGCCCGAAATCGAGCGCAGCCACGTCGACGCTCATGTAGGTGTGGGCGATCAGGTAGTCGCCGTAGAGCATGACCGGGGCTCGGTAGCGGTCGGCCAGGTGGAACAACAGCTGGGTGTGCTCGACGGCCTCGGCCACGTCTTTGGGCGCCAGGCACAAAGTGCGGTAGTCGCCCCACCCTCCGCCGCGGGTGGCCTGGAAGTAGTCCTGCTGGCCCCGGGCCATGTTGAACACCACGAACGGGATTTCGTTGAGGGCCGCCTCGGCGATGGCCTCCTGCATCAGGGCGAGGCCCTGACCGCACGACCCGGTCGCGGCCCGGGCGCCCGCGGCCCCGGCGCCGAGGGTCATGTTGACGGCCTCGATCTCGCTTTCGGCGTTCATGCACACCCCCTCGACCGCCGGCAACCGCCGGGCCATGCTCTCGAGCAGGTCGGTGAAGGGCAGCATGGGATAGCCGGCGAAGAAGCGGCAGCCGGCCGCGATGGCGGCCTGGGCGACGGCGTCGCTGCCCTGCAGCAACCGGGGCGCCATCAGCCGGACTCGATCGGCGTGTCGAACTTGAAGATCTCGAAGCAGTAGTCCGGGCACACGTCCCGGCAGGCCCGGCAGGCGGTGCACCCGGGCGCCAGCAACGGAAAGCGGTAGCCGGTCTCGTTGACCGCGGTCGACATCTCCAGCACCCCGGGCCGGCAGGCGGCGATGCACAGCTCGCACCCCTTGCACTGCTCCACGTCGATGGTGACGGTGCCGCGCGTGATGATCCGCGCCATCACCGGGCGGTCCCCACCGGCGCGGGTGCGGCCCAGGCCGGCGCCTGACCCCGCTCGACGGCGGCGGCCCCGGCGCGCAGGGCCGCTTCGTTGACGGCCAGGTGCTGGGTGCGGTACGGCGGCACCAATTCGCGCATGGCCACCACCAGCGACTCCACGTCCACCATGGCGGTCACAGCGGCGTAGGCCCCCAGCAGCACGAACCCGGCGCTCATGGCCGCCCCGGCCTCCAGGGCCAATTCGCCGGCCGGCACCGCGAACATCCGGAACCCATCCACCGGCAGGTCCTCCACGACCGTCGAGTTGGCGACCACCACTCCGCCGGGCCGCAGGCGGGCAGCCACGCCCCGCCAGTACTTGCCGTGCATCACGTACGCCGACCACACCGACTCCAGGATCGGCACCGACCGCAACCGCTCGTCGGCGACGACCACCGAAGCCTCGGTCTGGCCGCCGCGCATCTCGCCGCCGTAGTGCGAGCTCATGAGGACCTGTCGGCCCTGGGCCGTGGCGGCCATGGCCAGCGTCTTGGCCGCCAGCTGCACGCCCTGGCCGCCGAGCCCGGTGAGCAGGACCTCAACTTGCACGGTCAACTCCCCTCCCCCCGCGCCATCGGGCCACCGGCTGGCTGGCCTGCGCCTGGCTCACGCCGCCACCCTACCACCTTACTGGAATGCCGTTTCAGTTCACCCGGTGGCGCTACCGTGACCGGTCGTGGAGCTGCTGATCGGCGATCTGCTGGCGGACGCGGCGGCGGTCACCCCCGCCGGCCCGGCCGCCACCCTGGGGCCGCGTATCGTCTCCTATGCCGAGCTGGACCACTCGGCCAACCGTATGGCCAACGCCCTGTCGGGGCTGGGGATCGGCGCGGGCGACGTGGTGGCCTGGTGGACCGGGCCCAGCTTGAGCGCTCTGGCGGGGTTCGCCGCCACGGCCCGCCTGGGCGCGGTGCTGGCGCCGCTCAATCCCGGCCTCGGCGGCGGGGAAGGGGCGGACGTCATCGACTACCTGCATCCGCGGTTGCTGGTCGCCGACCCCGATCACGCCGAGGTCGCGGCCGGCTTCGCCGCGGTCGATCTCCCGATGGCGGTCACCGGTGGCGCCGAGTCCCGGATGGCCGGCGGCCCCGTCCGGTCGGCGGGCACCAACCTCGACCGGGCCGTGGAGGAGGCCTCCGCCCGACCCCCCGACCGGCAGCGACCGATCTCCGACGGGCGACCCGCACATCATCTACCTCACCAGCGGCACCACCGGGCGGCCCAAGGGCGTGGTCGTCAGCCAACGGGCCAGTTGGCTGCGGTCCTTTCCCGGCGGCTCCACCTTCGCCGTCGGCCTACGAGGGCCGGGCGGCATCCTGGCCAGCTTCCCGCTCTTCCACTACGGCGGGTGGCACTACGTGCTCGAAGCCTGGCACCACCGTTGCTGCCTCCACCTCACCGACCGCTTCGACGGGCCCAGCCTGGTGGCGGTGGCCCAGCGGCACCGCCCCACCGGGATGTACTGCATTCCGGCGGTGTGGGCCCGGGTGCTCGAAACATCGCCGTCGGGACCGGCGCTGGCGTCGGTGCGCCACGCCGACACCGGGACGTCCGCGGCGCCTATCGAGTTGCTGGAGCGGCTGCGGGCCCGGATGCCGCAGGCCACCACGTCGGTGCTGTACGGGTCGTCCGAGGGCGGCCACCACACCACCTTGGCCGACTGGGACATCAGCCGGAAACCCGGAAGCGTGGGCCGGGTGGCGCCGCCAGGGGTGATCCGCTGCCAGCCCGACGGCGAGGTCCTATACCGCAGCCCCACCTTGATGCGGGGTTATTTCGAACGACCAGACGAGACCGCGGCCGCGCTCGCCGGCGGCTGGTACCACACCGGCGATCTCGGCGTCATGGATGACGAGGGGTACCTGCACATCACCGGCCGGGCCCGGGAGCTCATCCGGACCGGCGGCGAATCGGTGGCCCCGCCCGAGGTGGAAGCGGCGCTGGCCGGCTACCCGGGCGTGCAGGACCTGGCCGTCATCGGCGTGCCCGACGACGACTGGGGCGAGGTCGTGTGCGCGGTGGTGGTGACCGCCGCCGGCCGCGCCCCGACCTTCCGTGACCGCCCTCCGGGACCACATCGGGGCCGCGCTGGCCCCATACAAGCATCCTCGGCGGGTCGAAGCCGTGGCGGACATTCCCCGCACCGCCGCCACCGGGCAGGTGCAACGCACCCTGCTCCGGGAGCGCCTCGCGATCGCCGCCCGCCCAGCCCGATGAGCCACCAGAGCGCAGACACAGCACGAGCCCGGCCAGGTGGCGGGTAACTCCTGGGACCGGGCTCGCATGGCGGCTTCGAGTTGTTGTGACTACGTGCCGCTACTCATCACCATACCCGGGGTCATCCGCTATATCGCCGCGGCGGGCCCCCGCCAGAAAAATTCATGCCCGCACCACCCGCCCGGCCTGTGGAGGGACTGGCACCGGCGGCAAAACTGCAATAAGCTTCTACTCCGAGTTGGCGCCGCCAGCGACCGCGCTCGAGGGCCAGGAGGCGACCGCGATGTCCGACCGCTACACCATCATCTCAGCCGACACCCACGCCGGCGGCAGTCACGCCCAGTACCGGGAGTACCTGGACCCGGACTTCTTGGAGGACTTCGACGCCTGGCGCGGCAAGTACCGCAACCCGTACCAGGACCTCAAGGACACCGACCTGCGGATCCGGAACTGGGACAGCGCGCGCCGCTGGGCAGACGAGGAGCGGGACGGCGTGGTGGCCGAGGTGCTGTTCCCCAACACCATCCCGCCCTTCTTCCCGAGCTTCGTGCTGTTCGCCCCTCAACCGTCGCCCGAGGACTACCCCCACCGCCGGGCGGGCATCCACGCCCACAACCGCTGGTGCGCCGACTTCGTGGCCGAGTACCCCGAGCGGCGGGCGGGCATCGGCCAGATCTTCCTCAACGACATCGACCACGCCATCGAGGACGTCCGCTGGATCAAGGAGCACGACTTGCGGGGCGGGGTCCTGCTGCCCAACGTCCCGCCGGACGTCAAGTGGATCAAGCCGCTTCATCACCCCGACTACGACCCGTTGTGGGCAGAGTGCCAGGAGCTCGACATCCCGATCAGCAGTCACGGCGGCACCGGCTCCCCCGAGTACGCCGCGCACGCCGGCGTCGGCGGTGCTGATGATCGCCGAGGTGCCGTTCTACTCGCAGCGCCCGTTCGTGCAGTTGATGATCGGCGGGGTGTTCGAGCGCTTCCCACGGCTCAAGTTCGTGATGACAGAAATGGGCTGCGCCTGGATCCCGTCCCTGCTGCGGCGCCTCGACTTCCTCCTGGCCGGGATCCGCAAGAACCGGGCCATCGGCGAGCTGCGCTTCTCCGACGACATGGTGCTGCCCCTGTCGGCCACGGAGTACTTCCACCGCAACTGCTGGGTCGGCGTCAGCCAGCCCACGCCCGAGGATGCCGCCACCCGGGCCAAGATCGGCGCCGACCGATTTATGTGGGGCAGCGACTACCCGCACGACGAGGGGACGTATCCCTTCACCCGGGAGCACCTGCGCCAGCTCTTCCACGCCACGCCCGAGGCCGAGCTACAGGCCATCCTGGCCGGCAACGCCGCCGAGCTGTACGGCTTCGACCTGGACGCGCTCGCCCCCCTCGCGGCCAAGGTGGGACCCACGGTGAAAGAGCTGGCCACTCCGCTGGACGTGCTGCCCGAGCACCCCAACGAGGCGCTGCTCAAGGCCGCAGCCAGCTGACGGGGTGGACTTTCGCGACACCCCCGAGGAGGCGGCGTTCCGGGCCGAGGCCCGCGCCTGGCTCGCCGACCACTCCCCGCTCCGCACCGCCGGCAGCGCCCCGCCAGCGACGCTGACCGACGCCTTCTCGGCCGAGGAGACCGACCACGTGCGCGGTTCGAAGGCGTGGCAGGCCACCCTGTACGACGGCGGCTGGGCGGGCATCACCTGGCCCAAGGAATACGGCGGGCGGGGGGGCACCCCGATCCAGGCCGTCATCTTCGCCGACGAACAGAGCCACTTCGACGTCCCGGGTTCCATCTTCACCCAGGGCATCGGCATGGCCGGACCGGCGCTGATGGTGCATGGCAGCCAACAGCAGAAGGATCGCTACCTGGCCCCGATGCTGCGGGGCGACGAGGTGTGGTGCCAGCTGTTCAGCGAGCCCGGCGCGGGCTCGGACCTGGCCAGCCTGGCCACCCGCGCAGAGCGCCACGGTGACCGGTGGATCGTCAACGGCCAGAAGGTGTGGACGTCCAGCGCCCACTACAGCGACTTCGGGATCCTCTTGGCCCGCACCGGCCAGCCGGCCGACCGGCACCGCGGCATCAGCTACTTCCTGCTCGACATGCGCACGCCCGGGGTGGACATCCGGCCGTTGCGGCAGATGACCGGCTCGGCCCATTTCAACGAGGTCTTCCTGACCGACGTGGCCATAGCGGACGCCAATCTGGTCGGGACCGTCGACGGTGGGTGGGCGGTGACCCGCACCACCCTGACGAGTGAACGCAGCCTGATCAGCGCCCTGGGCGGTGACCGCTTTCCTCGGCTGCTGGAGCTGGCCCGCCATACGGGCGGCACTGCGGACCCCCGCCGGCGCCAGGCCCTGGCCCACAGTTACATCGGCTTCCAGCTCGTCAAGTACCTGGGCTGGCGGCAGATGACCGCCCTCAGCCAAGGCCGAGAACCCGGCCCGGAGAGCTCGGTGGCGAAGCTGGCCCTGTCGGTGCGACTGGGCGAGATGGGCGACCTCATCATGGCCCTGCAGGGCCCGGCCGGGACCCTGCTGAGCCCGGACCCCAACGTGGCCTACCTCGACAGCCTTTTCCTGGGGCAGTGGTCGTCGCGTTTCGGTGGCGGCACTGAGCAGGTGCAGCGCAACATCATTGCCGAGCGCATTCTCGGTTTGCCGCGAGAGCCGGCCGCGTAGCATCCCGGCGGTGAGCCCCACCGTCGCCCCGTACGGCACCTGGCCCTCGCCGGTAAACGCCGCCCTCCTGGTCGAGCAGGCCGTGCGCCTGGGGCAGGTACAGGTGGCGGGCGACCGGGTGTACTGGAACGAGGGCCGTCCCACCGAGGCCGGCCGCCAGGTGCTCGTCTCGCAGCCGACCGGAGGCGAGCCGGTCGATGTCATCCCGACCGGGTTCTCGGCCCGGACCCAGGTGCACGAGTACGGCGGCCGGTGCTATGCGGTGCACGGCGAGGCGGTGGTGTTCTCCAACTGGGAGGACCAGCGGCTGTGGGAGATCCGGCCCGGACACGGGCCACGGCCCCTCACGCCCGCATCGGCCAGCCCCCGGGCCGACCGCTACGCCGACCCGGTCATCACCCCGGACGGCCAATGGGTGGTCTGCGTCCGCGAGCGCCATGGCGCCGACGGGGTGGTCAACGACCTGGTGGCCGTGCCCCTCGATCCACCCGATCCCGAGCAGCCGCCGCGCCAACTCGCCGCCGGACACGACTTCTACGCCGCCCCCCGCCTCTCACCGGACGGTTCCCGCCTGGCCTGGGTGACCTGGGACCTGCCCGACATGCCGTGGGATCAGAGCCAGCTGTGGGTCGCCGACGTCACGACCGGCGGCCGGCTCGGCCAGCCCACCCGGATGGCCGGCGACCCCGGCGAGTCCGTCACCCAGCCCCGCTGGTCACCGCAGGGGATCCTGCACTACGTGTCCGACCGCACCGGCTGGTGGAACCTGTACGACGAGACCGGCGCGGCGCAGTGTCCCCTGGCGGCCGAGTTCGGCCAGCCGGACTGGGTGTTCGGCAACTGCACGTACGGGTTCCTCCCCGATGGCCAACTGGTGGCGGCCTGGGTTGACGGGGACGGCAGCCACCTCGGGCTGGTCACCGAGGGACAGGCCCACCCCCTTGGGTTCCCTTTTTCCCACTATGACGACGTGCAGCTCATGGCCGGGGCGGTGATCGCCCTGGCCGCCTCCCCCACGACCCCTTCCGCCGTGGTCCGGCTGGATCTCGACGACGCCCAGGTCCAGGTCCTGCGCCGCAGCCGGGAGGTGCCCGTCGCTGTCGACGCCATCTCGGCCCCTGAGGCCGTGGCGTTCCCGACCGGTGCGGGCGAGACGGCCCACGCCCTGTTCTATCCGCCGCGCCATCCCCAGATGGCCGGACCGCCCGACGACCGGCCGCCGCTGATCGTGATCAGCCACGGCGGGCCGACGTCGCAGACCACCTCCGCCTTCAATCTGGCCATCCAGTACTGGACCAGCCGGGGCTTCGCGGTGGCGGACGTCGACTACCGCGGCAGCTCCGGGTACGGCACCGTCTACCGCCGGCGGCTCAACGGGGCCTGGGGCCTGGTCGACGTCGAGGACTGCGCGGCGGTGGTCCGCTGGCTGGCGGATCAGGGCCGGGTCGACGGGGGGCGGGCGGTGATCCGCGGGGGTAGCGCCGGCGGCTTCACCACCCTGGCCGCTCTGGCGTTCACGGACACGTTCGCGGCCGGCGCCAGCCACTACGGCGTCGCCGACCTCGAACTGCTCGCACGCGACACCCACAAGTTCGAGTCCCGGTACCTCGACGGCCTCGTCGGGCCGTGGCCGGAGGCGGCGGAGGAATACCGGCGCCGCTCGCCGATCCATCACGTGGAGCAGATCAGCTGCCCGCTCATCCTGTTCCAGGGGCTGGAGGACGCGGTGGTCCCGCCCGCCCAGTCGGAACTCATGTTCGACGCCCTGCGCCGGCGCGGCATCCCGGTCGCCTACCTGCCCTTCGAGGGCGAGCAGCACGGGTTCCGCCAGGCCACCACCATCGTGGCCGTGGCCGAGGCCGAGCTGGCGTTCTACGGCCGGGTGTTGGGCTTCGCCCCGCACGGCGGCGCCTCGGCCCTGGAGATCGCCAACGAGGAGCGGCTCAGTCCTCCAGCTTGATGGCCTGCTTGGGGCAGCGCTGCACCGCCTCCAGCACCTTGGCCCGCAAGTTCTCCGGCGGGTTGTCCTGGAGGACATAGAGGAAGTCGTCGTCACGCACTTCGAACACCTCGGGCGCGGCGGCCATACACAAGGCGTTGCTCTCGCACAGGTCATAGTCGACCACAACTCGCATGACCGTCACGATAGCGCCGGGCGCCGCGCCTGTCGTAGGTTGCAGCCATGGAACCACTTGCGCTCTCCCCCATCGGTATCTGGACCGGCGCCCTCGACGCGGCCCCGGCCGCCCAGGCCCAGGAGTTGGCGGCCGAGCTGGAGGCGCTCGGCTACGGCGCCATCTGGCTGCCCGAAGTGGCCGGCCGCGACGTGATGGTCCACCTGGCCCTGCTCCTGTCCGCCACCGAACGCCTGGTCGGCGCCACCGGTATCGCCAGCATCTGGGCCCGCGACGCGGTGACGATGACCGGAGGGGTCAAAGGGTTGACCGAGGCCTTTCCGGAACGGGTCCTGCTCGGGCTCGGCGTCAGCCATCACACCCTGGTCGAGGGGTTGCGGGGCCACACCTACGAGCCGCCGCTGGCGTCCATGCGCGCCTACCTCGACGCCATGGACGCCTCGCCCTACACGGCGTTCCGGCCCAAGACGCCCGTGCACCGGGTCGTGGCCGCACTGGGCCCGAAGATGCTGGCCCTGTCCGCCGAGAAGACCGACGGCGCCCACACCTACCTGGTCCCGCCCGAGCACACCGAGCGGGCCCGGAAGGAACTGGGGGCGGGTCCATTGCTGTGCGCCGAGCAGGCCGTGCTGCTGGAGACGGACCCGGAGCGGGCTCGCCAGATCGGCCGGGCGCACACCGCCGTGTACGTGCGGTTGCCCAACTACCAGAACAACCTGAAGCGCCTGGGCTTCACCGATGAGGACTTCGCCGACGGCGGCAGCGACCGGGTGGTCGATGCCATCGTGGCCTGGGGCGACGAGCAGGCGGTGCTGGATCGGGTCAAGGCCCACTTCGATGCCGGCGCCGACCACGTGTGCGTGCAGGCCCTGACCGAAAGCCCCCGGGACGTACCGGCGGCGCAGTGGCGGGCCCTGGCCCCGGCCTTGCGGGACCTGGCGCCCTAACCGAGCACCGCGGCCGCCGCCGAGGTGAGCACGTCAAGGCCGTCGGCCAGCAGGGTGTCCTCGATGGTGAGCGGCGGGAGCAGGCGGAGCACGTTGCCCCACGTGCCGCAGGTGAGCACCACCACCCCCTGGGCGTGGCAGGCCGCGGCGATGGCGGCGGCCGCCGCCGCGTCGGGGCCGATAGTGCCCGGCTGCACCAGCTCCATGGCCTGCATGGCCCCCTGGCCGCGCACGTCGCCGATCGCGGGGTAGGCGGCCTGGAGCGTCGCCAACCGGTCGGCGACCTGGGCGCCGATGCGGCGGGCCGCGGCGGCCAGGTCCAAGTCGCGCATGGTGTCGATGGCGGCCCCGGCCGCGGCGCAGGCCACCGGGTTGCCGCCATAGGTACCGCCGAGCCCGCCGACGTGGACATGGCCCATGATGTCGGCTCGGCCGGTGACGGCCGCCAGCGGCATCCCGCCGGCGATGCCCTTGGCGGTGGTGATGAGGTCGGGCACCACGCCCTCGTGCTCGCAGGCGAACCAGGCCCCGGTCCGACAGAACCCGGTCTGGATCTCGTCGGCGACGAGCAGGACGTCGTGCAGCCGGCACCAGGCGGCCAGGGCCGGCAGGAAACCGGGGGCCGGCACCACGAAGCCGCCCTCGCCCTGGACCGGTTCGATCAGGACGCAGGCCACGTTGGCCGCCCCCACCTGCTTGTCGATCAGCTCCACGGCGCGCGCCGCGGCCGCCTCACCGCTTAGCCCGGCCGGATCCCGGAACGGATAGGACATGGGGACCCGGTACACCTCGGGGGCGAACGGGCCGAACCCGTCCTTGTAGGGCATGTTCTTGGCGGTGAGGGCCATCGTCAGGTTGGTCCGGCCGTGATAGGCGTGATCGAAGACCACCACGGCTTGGCGGCCAGTGGCGTGGCGGGCGATTTTGACGGCGTTCTCGACCGCCTCGGCCCCGGAGTTGAAGAGCGCCGAGGTCTTGGCGAACCCGCCGGGCGTGAGGGCGTTGAGGCGCTCGCAGACCGCCACGTAACCCTCGTACGGGCCGACCATGAAGCAGGTGTGGGTGAACCGGCCGACCTGCGCCCGTACCGCGTCGACCACGGCCGGCACCGCGTGGCCGATGCTGGTCACCGCGATCCCGGACCCCAGGTCGATCCAGGCGTTGCCGTCGACGTCGACGAGCACCGCCCCTTCCCCCCGTTCCATGTACACGGGCAACACCGAGCTGACCCCGGGCGCCACGGCCACGTCCCGCCGGCCGGCCAGGGCGCGTGACTTGGGTCCGGGGATCTCGGTGACGAGCTGACGTTGCTGCGGGATCGCGGTGACAGTCGGCGCCATGGTCGAGACGATACGCCCTCGGCGCGGTCAGGCGGACGGGCGACAGGAGGTGTCGTTGAACGTCCGTAGCACCGGGCCGGGCCGCTCCACGGCCGTCCCCTTGGTGGTGGGCCGCCCCGGCCCGACGCTGCTCACCGAGGCCACGTCGACGAACATGCGCCACACCGCTTCGTCGCCGACGCCGAGCGCCCACGCCACCGCGGCCTTGATGGGCGACACGTGGGTGACGACCACCACGTCGCGCTCGGCGGCCTCCGCCCACAGGTCCTCGCATGCCGCGCGCACCCGGCTCCCGACCGCCGCCAATGATTCCCCGCCTTCCGGCACGAACTCGACGTCGCGGCCCCACCGGCGCCACAACTCCGGCACGGCGTCCAGCTCCTTGCCGTCGTAGATCCCGTAGTCGATCTCCGTCCACCGCTCGTCGACCGACACCGCTGGCCCCAGCGCCGCGGCCGTGTCCCGCGCTCGGAGGAGGGGGCTGCACACCACCCGGCGGGCGTCGCGCAGGGGAGCCGACGCGCCGAGGGCGGCCGCCTGCCGGCGGCCCAGTTCGTCGAGCGGTACGTCGAGCCGTCCGACCAACCGCCTCGAAGCGTTGTGGGCGGTGCGACCGTGACGGACCAACAGCAGCACGGCGGCCGAGGCTACTCGGCGCCTCCGACGAGGACCGGCAGGGCGGCCGCGTCTCCGACCCCCAGGTCGTCGTCGACCCGGGTCGGCCCCGGCCCCTCGCTGGCGGTGCGACGCCGCCAGGCCAGCCCGCCGAAAACCGCGGCGCCAAGGGCGGCCACCCCGCCCAGCCCGAGGGCGTACCGGGCCCCCAGGCTGCCCCCGACGAAGCCGACGAGCGGGCCCCCGATGGGGGTTGACCCGAGGAAGGCGACCGACCACAGCGACATGACCCGGCCCCGCATGGCCGGATCCGCTTCCAGCTGCAGGGTGACGTTACCGAGCGAGAGAAAGGTCACCGAGCAGGCCCCGACCAGGAGGAGGACGACGGCTTCCAGGGCCAGCGAAGGAGCCACGGCGGCGACCAGGATGGCCGTACCGAACAGCACCGCGGTGCGGATCAGGCGGCCCGGCCCGCCTCGCTTGCGGCCGGCGGCGAACAGGCCGCCCACCACCGCCCCGACACCCATGCAGGCGGTGAGGAACCCGTAGGTGCGGGAGTCGCCGTGGAAGGTGTTGCCGGCGATCAGGGGCAGGGTGGTCTGGAACTCGTAGGTCAGGCAGCCCACCACCGCCATCATGATCAGGGCATCCCGTAGCAGGGGGGTCCGGCCCACGTAGCGGAACCCTTCCCGGATCTGGCCCCGGGCCCGGGGGGCCCGGGGCGTCGGGATGAGCTCGTCGGTGTGGATGGCCCGCAGCGAGGCCAGGACGAAGCCAAAGGACAGCCCGTTGATCAGGAAGCACCATCCGCCGCCGACCGTGGCAATGAGCAGTCCGGCCACGGCGGGGCCGATGGCCCGGGCCACGTTGACCATCACGGAGTTGAGCGTGACGGCGTTGGTCAGCTCGTCGGTACCGACCATCTCGGCCACGAACGTCTGGCGGGTGGGGTTGTCCACGGTGTTGATGAAGCCCAGCGAGGCCGCGATGACGAACAGCTCCCACAGCTGCAGGTGACCGGTCAGCTCCAGGCCGGCCAGCACGAGAGCCTGCACGCCGGCGAACGCCTGGGTGTAGCTGAGGATCCGGTACTTGCCGAAGCGGTCGGCGATGGTGCCGCCGATGGGCCCAAGGAGCAGAATGGGCAGGGTCTGCAAGGCCACGATCAGGCCCACCTCGAACCCCGAGTGGGTACGGGTGTACACCAGCCAGGACTGGGTGACGCTCTGCATCCAGGTCCCCACCATCGACAAGCTCTGGCCCGCGAAATAGACGCGAAAGTTGCGGTTGCGGAGGGAGGAGAAGGTTCTCTGGAAGGCGGGTCTCATTAGCTCTGCTAACGAAGTATATCAGGACGAGCCTTCCGATTCCCCTCCTTTGGCGGGGACGGCGCGCACCAGGATGCGGCCGCACTGCTCGCACGTGACCACTTCGTCGGGCGGCAGGTGCCGGATCCGGTCGAGCTCCATGGACGGCAGGGTCAGGTGGCAACCGTCGCAGTGGTTGCCGACCAGCCGGGCCACCGCGACGCCGTCGAGCCGGGTGCGCAGACGCTCGTAGGTGGCCATCGCTTCGGGGGGCACGGCCTGGGCCGATTCTTCCCGCCGGCTATCCAGGCGGGCCAGCTCCTCGTCGACGGCGACCTCCGACTCGGCCAGGGCGCCGAGGGTGGCCTGTCGGCGCTCGTCCAAGGCCGCCCGTTGCGCCGTGCCGTCGGTCAGGGCGGCGTCGAGGGGCTCTCGTTGTTCCATGAGCTCCAGCACCTGGTCCTCGAGCCCCGACGCCCGGGCTTTGAGACTGTCGACGTCGGCGGCGAGGGCCTGCAATTCGCGGGAGGCGCTTACCTCGCCGCCGTACAGGCGCCGGTTGACCGAGTCAGCCCGGGCCTCGGTGGCGGCCAGCTCGGCTTCCACTGCGGCCTGGCGGACCGCGATCTCGTCGCGGGCGGTGGTGACGGTCCGGATGGTGGTGTCCAACTGGGCCGCCTGGCGCTCGATGGCCGCCAACTCGGCCCGCTCGGGAAGATGAGTTCGCCGGTGACGGACCTGGTCGCGAGCCGAGTCGAGATCCTGGAGGGCGAGCAGGGCGTCGAGGTCGCTCACGGCTTGCGGGCGCGCTTGGTCGCGGTGGTCGGTGGCGTCGACGTCGCCGGCGCCGTCGAGGTCGGGGTGGTGGTCGTGGCGGTGGGCGGCGGGAGCGTCACCGGGGCGGCCACATAATTGTGGTCGAGGACGTCGTCTTGGACCAGGGAGGGCGAGGTGATGTACTTCGCCGCAGGTAGGAGGTAGTAGTCGGGTGGGGTGAAGGAGAGCACCGGCTGATTGGCCAACGCCAGGCTGGTGTAGTCGTGCCAGGTGCGGGCCGGGACCGTGCCGCCATAGACCTCGCCGACGCCGATCACCCCGTACATCGGCACCTCGCCGTGCAGGTTCCCCATCCACACGGTTGTTTCCAGTTGGGGGGTGAAGCCGTTGAACCAGGCGTCCACGCTCTGCGTCGTGGTGCCGGTCTTGCCGGCCACTTCGCGGTTGTAGAGGCCGGCCTCGGTCGCGGTGCCGTACTGCACCACCGCGCGCAGGGCCAGCGTCGCTTCCTCGGCAACCTGCGCCGAGAAGACCCGGTGGCCGGGATCGGCGCCCGTGAAGATGGTCGCACCGGTCCGGTCCACGATGTGGTCGACGAAGGTCGGCTTGTGGTACACGCCACCGCTGGCCACGGTGGCGTACGCCGCGGCCATCTCGATCGGGCGCACCGCGTCAGCCCCGAGCACCATGGACGGCACCACCTGGAGGTTCTCGCTGACGCCGAGCGCCCTCGCCATATCGGCCACGTTCTGCAACCCCGCCTCGTGGGCCAGGCGCAGGTAGGCGCAGTTGATGGAGGCGGCGGTGGCACTCACCAGATTGACCACGCCCGCGGGGGCGTCGTTGACCGCCGGATGCTGGACGAAACCGATGTTGCCTGGGAAGGCGATGGCGCAGGGTGACTGCCCGTCGACGGTGTCGAAGACCGAATAGCCCTGGGACAGCGCGCTCAACAGGGTGAAGAGCTTGAAGCCGGAGCCGGGCTGGCGGGCGCCCTGGGTCACGATGTTGAACTTGTTGACCTGGGTCCCAGCGCCGCCCACCATGGCCCGCACCTTGCCGGTGGTGGGGTCGATCGACACCATGGCCTCCTGGAAGCCCCGGTCGTTGGGCGGCGTATCGGCGACGACGGTCTGCTCCGCTTCGGCCTGCATCGTCGGGTCCAGGTTGGTGTAGATCTTGAGTCCGCCCTCGAACAGCGCCTGGTAACGCTCGTCGTAGGTGCCGCCCAAGGGGCTGCCCGGACTGAGCAGTTCGGTCTGGACCTCCTGCACGTAGTAGTTGCTGATTTGGTCGCCGGCCACGGGGGTCTGCACGATGGTGGTGGGCAGCGGGACCCGGTTGGCCGCGGCCGCCTGGGCCGCGGTGACGTCGCGGTAGTGCACCATCCGGGAGAGGACCTCGGACCGGCGGGTCCGGGCGTCGGCCGGCGCCAGGATGGGGTCGTAACCGCTGGGGTTCTGGATCAGGCCCGCGAGCAGCGCGGCCTGCGGCAGGGTGAGCTGCGACGCAGCCTTGCCGAAGTACACGTTGGCGGCGGCCTCCACCCCGTAGGCGCCGTTGCCGAGGTAGATGGTGTTGAGATACGCCTGGAGGATCTGATTTTTGGTGTACTTGCGCTCGAGTCGGTCCGCCAGCACGGCTTCCTTGATCTTGCGGGACAGCTTCCGGGCTGAGGTGAGGTAGGTCTGCTTGACCAGTTGCTGGGCGATGGTGGATCCACCCTGGATCCCACCGCTGCCGGAGGAGTCGGCGGCCAACGCTCTGACAGTCGAGGGGATGTCGAAACCGCCGTGGAGGTAGAAGCGGTGGTCCTCGGTGTCGAGCACGGCCGTGATCAAGACCTTGGCGACCTGCGACAGCGGGACCGGCTTGCGATCCTGCGAGGCGTGCAGGTTGGCCAGCACGGTGGTGCCGTCCGCGGCGTACACCGTGGACCCGCCCAGGGCGGCCTGGCTGGTGAGAGCGGCGAGGGGCAGCGCATCCGCGGTTGCCGCGTGATGCACCAACCCGGTGCCGGCCGCCGCCACTCCCGTCACCGCGCCGGTGAGCAACGTGGCACTGGCCGCGGTGATGGCGACGAGACGGAGAAGCCGAGACACGCTGATTGAGCCTACCTGCGGGCTCGTGGCGGCAAGCGGCAGGCCGGTAGGGTGATCCCCAAATGGCCGGATCCGGCCCAGGGAGGATCGCATGACCGCAGTCGAAACCGGCACCGCCGCGAGCGGCCAGAGGGCCGAAGAACTGGTCACCAGCAAGGCTGACGAGCTGCTGGCCGCCCATCCGCCGGCGTCGACCGAGGCCCGTGATTTCCTCGGCGCCCAGTTCGATGCCGGCCTGGCGTTCGTGCACTTTCCCGCCGGGTACGGCGGCCTAGGTCTGTCCCGCAAGCTGCAGCCTTTGATCAACGACCGGTTGCGCGCCGCCGGCGCCCCGTCGCTGGCGAGCCGAAACCCGATCGGATACGGCATGGCAGCGCCCACCATCCTGACCCTGGGTGGGGAGGTGCAAAAGCAGCGCTACCTCCGGCCCCTGTTTACCTGCGAGGAGATCTGGTGCCAGCTCTTCTCCGAACCCGGCGCCGGCTCCGACGTGGCCAGCTTGGCCACCCGCGCCGTCCGCGACGGTGACGAGTGGATCGTCAACGGCCAGAAGGTGTGGACCACGCTGGCCCACACGTCCCGTTTCGGCATGGTGTTGGCCCGCACGGACCCCGAAGCCGAAAAGCACAACGGTCTCACCTACTTCGTCGTCGACATGCAGGCGCCCGGCGTGGAGATCCGGCCCCTGCGCCAGATGACCGGCGACGCCGAGTTCAACGAGGTGTACTTCACCGACGCCCGGATCCCGGACTCCGAGCGGCTTGGTGACGTCGGCGGCGGCTGGCGCGGCGCCATCGTGACGTTGATGAACGAACGGGTCTCGATCGGAGGTGCCATCGGGCCCCGGGGCAGCGGACCGATCGCGACCGCCTTGGCGGTATGGCGGCGCCGGCCGGCGGACCAGCAGGATGCCGCCACCCGCGACCGCCTCATGCGCCTCTGGATCGAGGCGGAAGTGCAGCGCCTGACCAACGTGCGCGCCGCCGCCAACTCGCTGCTGGGCACGCCGGGGCCGGAGGGGTCGACCGCCAAGCTGGCCTACGCCGAGCTCAACAAACGCATCTACGACCTGTGCCTCGATCTCCTGGGGCCGGAAGGGATGCTCTACGACAGCTACGAGATGCGCCGCCCGGACGCGGCTGGCGGGGCCGGTCCGGTGCCGCGCATGTTCCTCCGGGCCCGCGCCAACTCCATCGAAGGGGGGACGTCCGAGGTCATGCGCAACATCCTCGGTGAGCGGGTGCTGGGTCTCCCGGGCGACGTGCGCACCGACAAGGGCGTGCCCTGGTCGCAGGTGCCGCGCAACTGACGGCTCCGGCCGCAGGGTCGACCCCGGGCTCGGGCTTGGGGCGGGATCAGGCCAGCTCGCTCAGGAGCCCGTCGCCGTCCAGCGGCAGCGAGAGCTGGGCGTCGACGATCTCCAGCCGGCAGGCGAAGACCCGTTCGAACAGCTCCCGTTTGCGGCGCAGCCCCCACAGTTCGAGGTCGATGTCGTCGTCGGCGTGCGCCACCACCTCCACCAGCCCCGGGCTGGTGTACACCTCGATGTCGCGGACGGGCCCGCCATGGCTGCGATCGAGGGCGTCGGCCACCTGCAGCAAGGCGACCAGGCGGGTCACCCGATCCCGGTCCGCGCCCGCCAGCTGGGCGTAGGCCTCGAATGACGCTTTCGGAGCGCCGCGCTTGTGGAAGCGCCCGAGGCACGTCAGCACCGCGACCTCGTCGGGCCGGAAGCCCCGCAGCCGCCCGTTCTCGATCAGATAGGCGGTGTGGCGCTCGTGTCCCTCCATGCTGACGTGCTCCCCGATGTCGTGGAGCAGGGCCCCAAGCTCGAGGAGCTCGCGATCGGTGCTGTCGAGACGGTGCCGCTCGGCGGTGCCGTCGAAAAGTTCCACCGCCAGCCGGCTCACCTTGGTCCCGTGGGTCTCGTTCCACCCGCAGCGGCGGCACAGCCCCAACACCGACTCGCGGCGCATGGCCCGGGGATCGCCGGTCCACTCCGCTCGCGAATGACGACCGATGGCCTCCAGGACCATTCCCTCCCGCAGCGCCCACTCGCAGCCGACCAGGGCACCGAGCCCGGTGAGCTCCAGCAGCGTCATCGTGAGCAGGGCGCCGGCCGGGAGCAGGTCGGCCCGGCGGGCATCCACGCCGGGCAGCTCGGCGCGCTCGGCGGAGGTCATGCTCAACAGGTCCTGGGTCAGGGCCCCGAGCTCGGCCGCCGTCACGGCCAACTGGTTGACCGAAGCCGGCATCGGCCCACCGCGTCGCCCAGCCGCCAGGCCGATGAGCGTCTCGAGGGTGCCGCTGCTGCCGATGGCCATCCGAGGCCGGAAGCTGGCGATGTCGGGCAGGACCCGACCAACGGCCGTGGTGACGGCGTGCACCACGCGCCGCCGATCACCTCCGGTGGGCGGGTCGCCGCGAACCAGGTCGGAGGTGAGCCGGCCCACGCCCAGCTTGAGGCTGGCCGACCACCCCATCCCCTTGGCGTTGCCGACCATCAACTCCAGGCTGCCGCCCCCGAGATCGAGGGCCAGGGCTGGGCCGGGCTCGATCACCACGCTGGCCCGCACCGCCCGGAAGATCAGCGCGGCTTCCTCCCGCCCGCTGATCACCCGGACCTTTACGCCCGTCTCGGCCTCGATGCGATCCACCACCGCGGTCGAGTCCCGGGCTTCCCGGAGGGCCGCGGTCGCATACGCCGCCACCTCGTCCGCGCCCAGCGATTCGGCCAGGGCCCGGAAGCGCCGGACCACGTCGACGGCGGCGGTCGCGGCGGTTTCGCCCACTTCCCCGGTGGCCGCCACCACGCTGCCGAGCCGGAGCATCTCCTTGTCCCTGGCTAGGGGCTCGAAGGTCCCGTCCGGGTGGGCGTCGGCAACCAGCAGGTGGAACGAGTTGCTCCCGAGATCCAGCGCGGCGATGCGCACGAACGCCGACCGTACACGCCTGGCGGGCGGGGCCGGCGTCTTCTCAGCGGGGGGTCCGGCCTCGTGAGGATGGCAGTTTCATTCCGGGGTAGTGGGGTCGGGTCGTGGAGTCGGGCGGACGCCGGCGGCCGGACGCCGGCGCCGCCACTTCGTAACACGCCCCGCGCTCGTGGCCTGACCAGTTGTTACAAAGGGGGCGGCGGGCCGTCACAACGTCACCCGAGGTCGGTCTCTGGGGGGCGGGTGGGTGACGAAGTGGCGCGCGCCGGCCGATACGTGGTTCGACCGGCCGCGACGCTGGCCGCCTTCTTTGACACCGCCCCGCCGCTTGCGGCGGGGCGGTAGCCGCCGGCCGTCAGGCCGGCGGAACACTCGTCGCCGCCACCGGTTGAGTCGGCGCCGCGGCACCCGCCGGGCGCGCCGACAAACGGTTTCGCGCCACTCCCGATCCGAGCCGCGGTGCGATGCGCGCGCGAAACGGTTGTGGCGCCGGCCACCCCACCCGCCTGGACCGGCGCTCGGTAGGTGGCGCGCCGCTTCGTGACCACCCCTCACCTCCGGCGACCGACCAAATGTTACAAAGGGGGCGGCGGGCCGCCACAACGTCACCGAACGCCGTTAACCCGACGGTGCCTGTGTTACGAAGTGGCGCGGGCTCCCGCGGTTCCCGCGGCCCGCAGGGCCCGGGTCGGGAGCCCCCGACCACTTCGGCGCGCTTCAGTGCAGCCAGGCGCGCAGCTTCTTGCGGTCGAGCCGCTTCCAAGAGGCGGGCCAGGCCGCCCGGCAGCGCGCCGCCTCTTCCCGTTCCCGCCCGATCACCTGGCCGGCCGCCAGGGCCTGGGCGGCGGGCGCCGTGACGGCGACGCCCCGCAGCCACTCCTCGGCGACGATGGCGTCGTGGAAGTCGCCGAGCACGCCCTGGAGATCCGCGGCCGCTCGGGCCAGGTCGGTCGCGGGCTTGCCGATCACGCCCGCCACCGCTTCGCAGGCATAACGGAGCCGTTTGGCCCGGATGCGAACCTCGTGGAGGGCGTCGTCGGTCGGCTCGGGACCGAGGGCGGCCACGGCCCGGTTCACGTGCCGCCACGGCCCACTCACCACGGAGGGGGCCAGGCGGCGAGCCGGCGCGTCACGATCGGCGACCGAAGGGGGGGTGGCGACCGGTGGCAGGGCGGCGGCCGGCGCCGGGGCTGGGGCCGGGGCGCGCGTCGGTGGCCGCGGCGAGCGGGGCGTCGCCGGCCTCGGCGGGCGGGGCGTCGCCTGCCTCGGCGGGGAAAGCCACGGCCGGCGCCAAGGCCACTGTCTCGGCCGGCGGCTTCATCGGCGGCAACTCCCGAGCCCCGGCTACGAGCCGGTCCAGGAGCTGGCCGTAGCGCTCGCTCAGCATGACGTCCTGCAGGTGGTCGCGGGCTCGGTCCCGCTCGCCCAGCAGGGTGCCGATGAGGGCGGCGGCGGCGCCGGCGTCGCGAGGATCGAGGGCCTCCACTTCATGGCGCAAGCGGCCCAGCAACACGTCGGCGTCGCGGGCCCGGCCCAGGGCCTCGGCCAGCCAGCCCAGCTCGGCGCGGGTCTCCCGGGCCCAATCTTCGGGCAGGAAGGCCCGGAACGTCCGCAGGTCCGAACGGAGGCGCCGGGTCGCCACCCGGGCTTGGTGGACATCCTCGGGATCCTCGTCGAGGCGCACGCCCAGGTCGTGGGCGAGCAGGCGCAGATACGCCTGGGCGATGGCGGCGCGCACCGTCTCCCCCATCGACGCGGCCCGCCCCACCGGGACCGGCACCACGTCGGGAGGTTCGGTGGCGCGGAAGCCGAGGGCGCGGACCAGCTTCGAACGACCGTCCCCCGGCACCGCTCCGGCTTCTCCGAGCCGGGCCAGCACCGCGTCGAGGAGGGCCGCCGGGGCGGCGCCCACCACCTCCACCTCGACCTCCCGGAACCGGGCCGCCAGCCGGCGGCCGTCCATCACCGAGACCACGTCGTCATCGATCTCGAGCAGCGGTTCGCCGGCCCGGCCCACCAGGGTGATCCGCCGGCGGTGGGTGACCAAGCGGGCCACCGGGCCGAGAGCGGCGGTGCGCCGGTAGGCGCGGAGCAGGCCCGACACCTCAGCCGGGACCGCCCCCCACCGGCCGGGCCAGTTGAGCTCGCGCCGAGAAAGCCCGGGCTCGGTCGACGGCTCCGGCAGCTTCAGCGTCCACTCGCCGGGTCCGCTCGACGGTGAGCGCTCCGAGCGATGGCGCAACGTCAGCCCGGTGCGGGCCAGACGCAGGTCGGGGGTGTCCACGTACACCGCATGCAGGTGCTGCTCCGGTTGCGGGCGAGCCGCGACACCCGGTCCCAACCCGTCCAATACGGGGATCCGGAAACCGATACCGGCGTCCAGCTTGACCTCGCGCTCGAGCCCACCGTCGTCCACGGCGCCCAGCGTAGGACTACCTGGCGGCCTCCACCGCGGTGTACGCCGCCAGGCCCACCAACACCACCGACGTCACCAACCGGAGGGTGCGGACCGACAGCACCCGGAGCAGGTTGGCGCCGCTCGCCACCGCGATGGCCGCGACCACCGACAATGCGGCCAGGGCGCCGACCCCGACGCTCAAGGGCTGGTGATAACGGGCGGCCAGGTTGGCCGTCAGGATCTGCGTCAGGTCCCCCCACTCGGCCACGAAGATGACGAGACCGGCCTGGCCGGCCACCCGCCAGGCCGGGCCGGCGGCGCGGACCGACGGGTCCTCCTCCTGGTGGTTGCGAATCAGGTAGGAGTACACGGCTCCGGCCAGAAACATGGCCGCCACCAGCGCGTCCAGGGCCCGGTGGGGCACCACCGCGAACAACGCCGCGCCGATCGCCACCGCGATGACCACGTGCACTGCGAACGCCGCGGCCGCGCCCGCCCACACCGCCACCGGCCGGCCCCGGGCGGCCAGGACCAGGGCCGCGAACATGGTCTTGTCGGGCAGTTCACCCAGGAAGATGATCGGGAACACCGCGGCGATGACGTTCAGCCGCACGGGACCAATACAGTGAGAGGGCCATGAGGATGATCCGCCTGCTGCGCAAGGTGGCCTTCTGGGAGGCCACCTTCTTCGTCCTGCTGTGCGTGGCGTGGGTGGTGACCCTGACGGGGTACAAGTTGACCGGGCCGTGGGCCGTGGCCCTGATGATCGTGGGGTTCACCCACGGCTGCGTGTTCACCGCCTACCTGATCCTGGTGCTGGTGGTGCGGGCCCGCATGCGTTGGACGCTGTTGACGACGCTGAGCATCCTGGTCGCCGGCCTCATACCGGGCGGTGGCTACGTGGTCGAGGCCTGGGCCCTCAGCGGCGCCCGGGTGGAGGCCCTGGCCGAGGTCCTCTGACCTCAGCCGCTCCGGCTCGGGAGCGGCCTCACCCCTCTCCTCCACCTCAGCCGGGGGCGAGGTAAGTGTCGAACCAGGCCAGAGTGCGCGCCCAGGCGTCACGGGCGGCGGCGGGGTGGTAGACCGCGGGCCGGTCGGTGCAGTTGAAGCCGTGGTCCGCGTCGGGGTAGCGGACCACCTCGGTGGCCACCGGCGCGCCCGCCGCCGCCTCCCGTAACGCCTCCACCTGGTCCGGCGGGATGCCCTTGTCCAGGTCGCCGTACAGGCCCAGCCAGGGCGTGCGCAGGTCGCCGGCCCGATCCAGCTGCGCCGGGTACCCGAACCGACCTTCGCGGATGCCGCCGCCGTAGAAGGTCACGGCGGCTCCGAGGGCATGGTCGCAGGCGACGTGGAATGCGACCGAACCGCCCATACAGAAGCCCACCACCCCTTGCCGAGGGGGCGGACTGCCGGCCTTTTGGAGGTGGTCGAGGGCGGCCCGCACGTCAATGTCGATACTGGTCGCCGACAGTTGCTGCATCACCGGCATCACCGCGGCCAGGTCGTCGTAGGCGAGGACCGGCGAACCCTGCCGGTGGAAGAGGGCGGGTGCGACCGCGTGCCACCCGGCTTCGGCGAGGCGCTCGGCTACCTCTTCGATGTGGCGCGTCACACCGAACGCCTCTTGGACGACGACGATGCCCCCCTTGGCTGGACCGTCCGGGGCCGCTTCGTAGGTCGGCATGGGCCCGTCCGGCGTCTCGAGGACCATTGGCGCTGTGGGCATGGCAGCTGACGCTACCCGGTGGACGGCTGCAGCCAGACGGCGACGACCGTGCGATCGTCGTGGCAGCCCTGGCGGGAGAAGTCGGCCAGCTGCGCCAGTTCCAACGGATCGGGTCGGCCGGCGATCGCCTCCGACAGGCTGGGCGCCACCGTCGACGGCCCGTCGCGCCAGGGATCGGCGATCCCGTCGGTGACGAGCACCAGCACGTCGGCCGGGCCCAGCGTGACCGCCGCCACTTCGGCCGAAACCTCGTCGGCGGGCAGGGCCGCGGTGACCGTGGCGACCAGTTCGTCGTCACCGGCTGGGGTCGCGAAGACCTCCCGCCACCCGGTTCCACCGTCGTTGAGCACGAACGCGGTGCTGTCGCCGACGCGGGCCAGGCAGGCGTGGCCGGCGGCGGCCAGGACGGCGACGACCACCGTGGTGGCCCCCCCACCTCGGGCCGCGTCGTTGGCCGCGCTCACCCCCGCCCGGACCTGGGCCTCCCGGGTCCCGGCCGTCCCGAGCGCGGCGGCCGTGGCCGCGACGGCAGATCGCGCCGCGGTGGGCCCCGAACCGGGCACACTGCCCAGCCCGTCCGCCACCGCCAGGGCCAGCTCCTCGCCCCGGCGGGTCCAGGCGAACGTGTCCTGGCCCGGTTGGCCCGCCAGCCGGTGCCGGACGCCCGCGACCGACGCGGCCCGCACCGCGCACCACTCGCAGTCGCCGCCATCGGCGCGGTAGGCCGCCTCGGCGGCGGTGCCGTCCGGGCGGAGAGCGGCTGCACCGGCCGCGGCCGGTGACGGCCGGCCCAGCACGGGGGAGCCTCGGCTCACGCCGTCAGTCCAGCGGGTCCACGGGGATGGCGGTCATGGTGGGGACCTCCGGTGGGACCAGCTGGGCCTCCCCGGTGTAGACGCTCGCGGACGAGCTGACGATCGACTGGATCAAGCCCGCCATCAACTCGGGCACCACCTGGCTGGGCTCCGCGCCCTCGACGGCGATGAAGGCCCGGTTGGGCTTGGACTCGCTCACCGTCGCTAGCACCGCCGGGTCGGCATCGCCGAACCCGAACGCCAGGATGTTGGGACGGCGCTTCCAGCCCGGGTCGGTCAGGCGCAGATGAGCGGACCGCCACCGCTCGCTGTCATCGGTCGGGCGGCCATCGGAGATGAAGATCACCGCGGGCCGGTACCACCGGTCGCCGCCGGCCCGGCTGGCCTGGTAATCGTGCTCGATGACTTGACGTAGGTGGTCGAAGGCGGCCGCATAGGACGTGCGACCCTGCGCGGCGACCTCGGGGACGGCCTCGACCAGGCTCAGGTCGCAGAGGGGCAGGACGGTGTGGGCGACATCGCTGAAGGTGACCACCCCGAAGCGGATCACCTCGGCGATGGCCGGGTCCTCCCCGATGCTGGCTCGCAACAACGGCAGCTGACGGTTGACGCTGTCGATCGGCGCACCCGCCATCGACGCGGAGACGTCCAGGCAGAGGTAGAAGGGAAAGACGGCATAGCGCTCTTCGACGCTCACGGTCTCGGTCGTCACGGCGCACTCACGCTACCGGTTCCACGCCGCCCGACCCCCGTCGCTGGGGCGGCAACGCCTTCAGATGCCCAGCACCGGCGAGACGATCATGGCGACGACGAACAACCCGACCACGGCCACGACGAGGTCCACGGCCCCACACAGGGCCAGGCGGCGCAGGCCGTCGGCGCGATGCCCGGACGTCCACAGGGTGATCGCGGCGTGCCGATGGATGGCGACCAACCAGGCGACCGCCTGGACGACGTAGGCCCAGCCCTGGGCGGCGACGGGCGCGCCCCGGCCGCGGGTCGGGCGACGGGCCCGCGGCTGAGCGCCGCCGAGGTGACCGAGGCCGCCGCCGGACGCGGCGCCCAGCGCCAGGGTGCCACCGGGGCGGGCGGAGGTACCAGCGTCCACCGGGGCGCGGGACGAGGAGACGCCAGGACCGGCCGAATGGCCACCTCGGTCTGCGGGGACGACCGGGCCGGCTCGTGGGCTGGGGACGGCACACCGCCGCCCTGGGCGGCCCATACGGACCGCATCACCTCCGCCGCGCCCAGGGTGTCGAGGACCGCCTCGAGGGCCGCGACCCATTCGGCGGCAGGCGGGCGCCCGCCGGGATCGGCCATGCTCAACCCTCGTTCGCAGAGGGCCCAGAGGGGCGCGCCCGGTCCGAGCAGGGCCTCGCCGAAGCGCCCAGCGGGCAGGGCGAAGTCGACGGTAATGGGGCCGCCCTGGCGCTGACGGGCCTGCATCGGGAAGTTGGCGGCGCCGACCACCCGCAGGAAGATCAGCGCCAACGAATACCGGTCGGAAAGCAGGGTCGGGTTGCTGCCCGCGGGCACGGCCGGGTCGTCCCAGTTGGGCGTCATGGCCCGCCGGCGGCCGGCCGGCGTCAGGGGTCGGCCGTCAGGCCCGAAGCGCTCGCAGTTGTCGCAGTCGAGGACGAACACCTCGGGACCCCGCTGCAACGACCACAGCACGTTCTTGGTCGACAGGTCGCCGTGACCGATAGCGGGCGCGGCGCACTCGAACGCGGCGAGCAGCCGGGCCAGGGCATACACCAGGCCGAGTCGTGAGGGGCCGACCGGCTCGGGGAGCGCCAGCCCGTAGGCGACGGCCCGGTGGGCGGGGTCGGCCGTCAGGTAGCTCAAGGTGGCGAGGCGGGTGGTGCCGTCTCGGTGGCGCAGGGCGAACCGGCGGGGCGCTCGGGGGAGCAGGACCCCGACCCCGAAGTCGGCAGCCTGGCGCGGCGTGGCCGAATCGAGCACGGTGGCGGCGGGCCAGGCCGTGGCGGCCCGGACCCGTCGGGCCAGCGCCGCGTCGCCGATGCCGTCGGGCCAGGCCACGATGTCGTCGAGGAACTCCCGCGCCACCGGGCGCCGATAGCACTTGACGACCAGTTGGGGGACGAGCGGGAGCTCGAACACCCGGCCCTCGCCGCCTTCGGCGAGCAGCTCACCGATGCGCAGCCCGTCGAGGCGCACCGCAGTCCCGACCGCGCCACCCGCGGACCGCACGGGACCCGGCCCGGGCGCCGCGCTCATGTCACGACGTCGAGACCCCGAGCAGGGACCCCACCCCGTAGGTGACGGCCGCGGCCACCGCGGCGGCCACGAACTGCCGCAAGGCGGTCCGGCCCACGCCGCGCCCGGTAAACGACCCGATCACCGCCCCCAGCAACAGGGCCGCCACCGCCCCGATGATCACCGACGCCAGCACCGCCCCGCCGCCGGAGGCGAAGAACCACGGCATCAGCGGCAGCACCGCCCCGATGGCAAAGGCCACAAAGGAGGCCAGGCCGGCCCGACCGGCGGAACCACCCGCGTCCGGGTCGATACCCAGCTCCAGCCGGGCGTGGGTGTCGAGGGCCAGGTGGGCGTTGGACGAGAGAATGCGCGCCACCGTGTCGGCATCCTCGGGAGGAACCCCCCGTGACCGGTACATGGCGGAGAGCTCGCGCCGTTCGGCCTCCGGTTCGTCGGCCAGTTCCTCGCGCTCCACCTCGAGCTCCCGCTGCAGCAACTCGTTCTGGGCCCGGATCGACACCAGCTCCCCCGCGGCCATGGAGAACGCCCCCGCCAGCAGTCCCGCCACCCCGGCCAGCCGGACGGTGGAAGCGTTGGTGGAGGCGCCAGCCACGCCCAGCACCAGCGACACGTTGGTGATCAGACCGTCGCCGGCGCCGAGCACCGCGGCCCGCGGCGCGTTGCCCTGCACGTCGCGGTGGCGGCTGGTCCGGGTCAGCTGGCGCTCGACGAGCCAGGCGCGGATGCCGGCGGTGGCCCGGGCGGGGGCGCTGGAGATCGCCATGACTACAGGGTAGGTGCCCGTCTGCGGGGACCGTGGCCCGGTCAGACGATGGCGGACCGGTGACCGGCCCAGTACTGGTCCCGGACCAGGCGCTTGTACAGCTTCCCGGTCGGCAGCCGCGGCAGCTCGTCGACGAAATCGACCGTACGCGGGCACTTGAAATGGGCCAGGTGCGCCCGGCAGAACGTCATCAGCTCGCGCGCCAGTTCCGGACCGGCGTCGCTTGGGTCGACCGCCTGGACCACCGCTTTCACCTCCTCGCCGAGATCCTCGTTGGGCACGCCGATCACCGCCACGTCGAAGACCGCCGGATGGGTGGACAGCAGGTTCTCCGCCTCCTGGGGGTAGATGTTCACCCCGCCGGAGATGATCATGTAGCTCCGGCGGTCGGTGAGGTAGAGGTAGCCCTCGGCGTCGAGGTGGCCGACGTCGCCCACCGTGCTGGCGGTGCCGTCCGCGCTGCGCCCTTCGGCGGTCTTGGTCGGATCGTCGAAGTACTCGAAGGCGGTGGCGCCCCGAAACCACACCGTGCCGTCCACTCCGGTCGGGCAGGGCTCGCCGTGCTCGTCGAGGACGAGCAGCTCACCGAGCACACAGCTGCCGACCGTGCCGGGATGGGACAGCCACTGCGCCGAGTCGCAGAAGGTAAAACCGTTGGCTTCGGTGGCGCCGTAGTACTCGGTGATGATCGGGCCCAGCCAGTCGATCATGGCCTGCTTGACCGGGACCGGGCAGGGGGCGGCGGCGTGGACGATCCGCTCCAGCGAGGAGACGTCGTAGCGGTTACGGACGTCCTCGGGCAGGCGCAGCATCCGGGTGAACATGGTGGGCACCATCTGGCAGTGGGTGACCCGGTACCGCTCGACCAGCGCCAGCCATTGCTCCGGGTCGAAGTGCTCCATGATCACCGCGGTGGCGCCCAGCCGGATGGCGGCGGACACGTTGGCCTGGGGCGCGGAATGGTAGAGCGGGGCCGGGTTGAGATAGATCATCCCTTCGCGGACGCCGAACATGAAGCGGACGAACTGCATGACCGGCAACTCGTCGGACGGCGCCGACGCCGGCAGCGGGCGCAGGACGCCTTTCGGTTGCCCGGTGGTCCCCGACGAGTACAGCATGGCCGCCCCCAGCTGCTCATCCGCGACGGGCTCCGAAGGCCAGGCGCCCGCCGCCGCCTGGTAGGGCTCCCAGCGCTCAAAGGGGGCGTCGAGGCCCACCATGAAGAGCCGCTCGAGCTGCGGGCAGGCCCGGGCGGCCTCCTCGGCCACGTCCCGCTTCGCCACCGAGGTGAAGAGGACCCGAGACTGCGAGTTGGTGACGATGTAGGCCACCTCCTCGGGCGCCAGGTAGGCGTTGACCAGGGTGTAGTACAGCCCGGTCCGCTCCGCCGCCCCTTCGATCTCCAGCATCTGCGGGTGGTTTTCCATGAAGACCGATATGTGGTCACCACGCCGCAGGCCGGCGTCGCGCAGCAGATGCGCCAGCCGGTTGCAGGCGGCCTCGTACTCGGCGTAGGTCGTCGTCTCCCCGGTACTGGCCATGATGATGGCCGCCTGGTCGGGACGTTCTCGGGCGTGCCGGGCTGCGTACAACTTCCCCCCTCGCTCTGCGCAGGTCGATACGCCGCCAGGCTAGCCAGAGTGACCAGCGCCGTATCATGCCGGGCGATGCTCGCCGACGCCGCCGCGCCCACCCAGGAGTACCCGGTACTCAGCACCGGGGCGGACCCGGCCTCGGAGTCCTTCCGGCGCAACGACGCCACCCATCGCCAGGTGGTCGCCGACCTGCGCGAGCGGTTGCGGGCCGCGGCGGTGGGTGGGCCGGAGGCGGCCCGCCGGCGCCACGTGGCCCGCGGGAAGCTCCTGCCCCGCGAGCGGGTCGACCATCTGCTCGATCCAGGGTCGCCGTTCCTGGAGCTGTCGCCGCTGGCCGCGCTGGGGATGTACGACGACGAGTGCCCGGCGGCGGGGATGATCACCGGGGTCGGTCGGGTGGCCGGCCGGCGGTGTGTGATCGTCGCCAACGACGCCACCGTCAAGGGCGGCACTTACTACCCGATGACGGTCAAGAAGCATCTCCGGGCCCAGGAAGTGGCACGCGACAACGGCCTGCCGTGCATCTACCTGGTCGACTCGGGCGGGGCGTTTCTGCCGGCCCAGGACGAGGTCTTTCCCGACCGGGAGCATTTCGGCCGCATCTTCTACAACCAGGCCAATCTGTCGGCCGCCGGCATCCCCCAGATCGCAGCGGTGATGGGCTCCAGCACCGCCGGGGGGGCCTACGTGCCGGCCATGAGCGACGAAACGGTCATCGTGGGCAACCAGGGGACCATCTTCCTGGGGGGGCCGCCGCTGGTGAAAGCCGCCACTGGCGAGGTGGTCACCGCGGAGGAGCTCGGCGGCGGCGAGCTGCACGCTCGGAAGTCCGGGGTCACCGATCACCTGGCCGCCGACGACCGCCAGGCCCTGGCGATGGTGCGGGCCATCGTGGCCACCCTGGGGCCGCCGCCCGCGCCGCCCTGGACGTCGATACCCACCGACGAACCGGTCGTCGATCCGGGCCAGCTGTACGGGGTGGTGTCGACGGACTCCCGCACGCCGTACGACGCCCGGGAGGTGATCGCCCGGATCGTCGACGGCAGCCGCTTCTTGGAGTTCAAAGCCGAGTACGGCCCCACCCTGGTCACCGGCTTCGCCCACCTGCACGGCTATCCGGTGGGGATGGTGGCCAACAACGGCGTGCTCTTCAGCGAATCGGCCCTCAAAGGGGCCCATTTCATCGAGCTGTGCGACCAGCGCCGCATCCCCCTGGTGTTCCTCCAGAACATCAGCGGCTTCATGGTCGGTCGGGACTACGAGGCCGGCGGGATCGCCAAACACGGCGCCAAGATGGTGACCGCGGTGGCCTGCGCCCGGGTGCCGAAGTTGACGGTCATCATCGGGGGCAGCTTCGGCGCCGGCAACTACTCGATGTGCGGCCGGGCCTACTCCCCCCGCTTCTTGTGGATGTGGCCGAACGCCCGCATCTCGGTCATGGGCGGCGAGCAGGCCGCCTCGGTGTTGGCGACGGTGGCCGACCGGGACGGAACGTGGGACGACGACACCGTGGAGGCCTTCAAGGCCCCCCTGCGCGACCAGTACGAACGCCAGGGGCATCCCTATTACGCCACCGCCCGCCTGTGGGACGACGGGATCATCGACCCGGCCGACACCCGGCGGGTGCTGGGCCTGGCCCTGGCCGCGGCGGGTGACGCCCCGATCGCCCCCGTCCGCTACGGCGTCTTCCGCATGTGATGGGGATGTTCGGGACGGTGCTGGTGGCCAATCGGGGGGAGATCGCGGTCCGGGTCATCCGCACCCTGCGCGCCATGGGGATCCGCAGCGTCGCCGTCTACACCGACGCCGACCGCGACGCCCGCCACGTGGTCGACGCGGACGAGGCCATCGCCATCGGCGCGGCCGCCGCCTACCTGGACGTCGGGCGGATCGTGGCCGCGGCCGTCGACGCCGGCGCGGCCGCCCTCCACCCCGGCTACGGGTTCCTGGCCGAGAACCCGGCGTTGGCCCGCGCCTGCGGCCAGGCGGGGGTCGTGTTCGTGGGCCCGCCGCCCGAGGCCATGGAGATGATGGGCGACAAGATCAACGCCAAGCGGGCCGCCGCCGCGGCGGGCGTGCCGGTCGTCCCGGGGCGCGACGAGGCCGGCCTCGACGACGCCGACCTGGCTGCCGCGGCCCTCGACATCGGCTTGCCGGTGCTGCTCAAGCCGTCGGCCGGCGGGGGCGGCAAGGGCATGCGCCGGGTGGACGATCCGGGCGATCTGGCCGCCCAGATCGCGGCCGCCCGCCGCGAGGCGACCGGGGCCTTCGGCGACGGCACCCTGCTGGTGGAGCGCTTCGTGGCCCGGCCCCGCCACATCGAGGTCCAGGTCTTCGCCGACACCCACGGGACGGTCGTCGCCCTGGGCGAGCGGGAGTGCAGCCTGCAACGCCGTCACCAGAAGATCATCGAGGAAGCCCCGTCCGTCCTGCTCGACGAGGGCACCCGGGCGGCCATGGGTGCGGCCGCGGTGGCCGCGGCCAAGGCGTGCGGCTACGTGGGCGCCGGGACGGTGGAGTTCATCGTGTCGGCGCACCGGCCGGATGAGTTTTTTTTCATGGAAATGAACACCCGGCTCCAGGTCGAGCACCCCGTTACTGAGGCGGTGTTGGGCCTGGACCTGGTCGAATGGCAGCTGCGGGTCGCCGCCGGCGAGCACCTCCCCTGGGCCGACGCGCCGCCCGGACGGCACGGCCACGCGGTCGAGGCCCGCATCTACGCGGAGGACGCCCGCCGCGGCTTCCTGCCGGCCACCGGCACCGTCCTGCGCCTGGCCGAGCCGACCGACCGCCCCGGCGTCCGGGTCGATTCGTCGCTGCGCGAAGGGCTGGTGGTCGGCACCGAGTACGACCCCATGTTGGCCAAGGTGGTGGCCTGGGGCGACGACCGCGAACAGGCCCGGTCCCGCCTGGCGACCGCACTGGCGGCCACGGAGATCCTGGGCGTGACCACCAACGTGGGCTTCCTGCGCCGGCTGCTCGAGCACCCCGAAGTGATCGCCGGCCGGCTCGACACCGAGTTGGTGGAGCGCATCGCCGCCGACCTGTACGGCCCGGCCGCGCCACCCGAGGTGGTGACGGCCGCGGCCCAGTTGGCCCGGCTGCTGGCCACACCGGCCGGTCCGCTAGTGGACCCCTGGGACCTCCCCGACGGTTGGCGCCTGAGCGGGACCGCCGAGCAGGCCAGCCAATGGCGGGTGGCGGGGCAGGTGGTGGAGGTGATCGGGGCCGCCGGCCGGGCCCACCTGGACGGGTCCGTCCTGGTCGTCGAGCGCGACGGTAGTACGGCCCGGTACGGCTGGGCCGTCGATGGCGAGACGGTCTGGTTGGGCGCCGGCGGTGACGCCTGGTCGCTGACCCGGCTGCGCGAGACCATCGACCGGACCGGCCCAGCCGGCTCGGGCGCGGGCCCCGTGACCAGTCCCATGCCGGGTACGGTGCTGGCCGTGTACGTCACCGCGGGCCAGACGGTCCGCGCCGGCGAAGCGCTGGTCGCGGTCGAAGCCATGAAGATGGAACACGTGGTGGTGGCCCCGGTCGACGGGGTCGTCTCGGAGGTATCGGTCACGGCCGGCGAGTCGGTCAAACTCGACCAGCCGCTCGCCACCGTCGTCGCCCCGCCGGACCCGGCATGACCGTGCGGCAGCCCACCACCCACCGGCGCGCCGGGCTCCCCGCCCGGGTCGACATCTACGAGGTCGGACCCCGCGACGGCTTGCAGAACGAATCGACGATCATCCCCGCGGCCACCAAGCTGGAATTCATTTCCCGCCTGGCGGCCGCGGGGCTGCGCACCATCGAAGCCACCAGCTTCGTATCCCCCAAGTGGGTGCCGCAGCTCGCCGACGCCGAGGTCCTTTTTCCCTTGCTGGACAAGGGCGCGGGGGTCCGCTACCCCGTCCTGGTCCCCAACCTCGCCGGCCTGGACCGGGCCCGCGCCGCCGGCGCCCGGCACGTCGCGGTGTTCGGCAGCGCCACCGAGAGCTTTGCCCGCCGCAATCTCAACCGCACGGTGGACGAGTCGCTCGACATGTTCGCCCCCGTCGTGGCCGGCGCCCGCCAGGACGGCATGTGGGTGCGGGCGTACCTGTCCATGTGCTTCGGCGACCCGTGGGAAGGGACCGTGCCCGTGGGCCAGGTGGTCGACGTCGCCGACCGCTTGATGGCCATGGGCGCGGAGGAGCTGAGCCTCGGCGACACCATCGGGGTGGCCACCCCCGGCCACGTCAGCGACCTGATCGGCGCCCTGGTCGGCGCGGGCATCCCGACGAGCGACCTGGCCGTCCACTTTCACGACACCTACGGCCAGGCCCTGGCCAACACCCTGGCGGCCCTCGAAGCCGGCATCACCACCTTCGACGCCTCCGCCGGCGGCCTCGGCGGCTGCCCGTACGCGGAGAGCGCCACCGGCAACCTGGCGACCGAGGACCTGGTCTGGCAGCTGCACGGATTGGGCATCGACACCGGCGTCGACCTGGACGCCCTGGTCAGCACCTCGGTGTGGATGGCGGAGCAGCTCGGCCGGCCCAGCCCCTCCAAGGTGGTGCAGGCGCTCGGGCCGCGGCCCGCCGGCGTATGACCACCACCCTGAGCGCCGAGCACGAGGAGCTGCGCGCCACCGTCGAGCGGTTCGCCCGCCAGGAGGTCGCCCCAGTCATCGGCGAGCTGTACGAGCGGGAGGAGTTCCCGTATCAGATCGTGGCCCAGATGGGGAAGATGGGCTTGTTCGGCCTGCCGTTCCCCGAGGAGTACGGCGGGATGGGCGGCGACTACTTCGCCCTGTGCCTGACCCTCGAGGAGCTGGCGCGCGTCGACTCGTCGGTTGCCATCACCCTGGAGGCCGGCGTGGGCCTCGGGGCCATGCCGATCTACCGGTACGGCACCGAGGCGCAGAAACAGGAGTGGCTGCCCCGGCTGTGCGCCGGCACCATGCTGGGTGCGTTCGGGCTCACCGAGCCGGGCGGGGGCTCCGATGCGGGCGGGACCCGGACCACGGCCCGCCTGGAGGATGGGGAGTGGGTGATCAACGGGACCAAGTCGTTTATCACCAACTCTGGGACCGACATCACCGGCCTGGTCACGGTCACCGCGGTCACCGGCCGGGGAGACGGCGGCCGGCCGGAGATCTCCGCCATCATCGTGCCGGCCGGCACGGCCGGGTTCACGGTGTCGGCGAAGTACTCGAAGGTGGGGTGGCTGGCATCCGACACCCGGGAGCTGTCGTTTTTGGACTGCCGGGTGCCTTCGGCCAACCTGCTGGGGGAGGTGGGCCGGGGCTACGCCCAGTTCCTGCGGATCCTCGACGAGGGGCGCATCGCCATCGCCGCCCTGTCGGTCGGCCTGGCCCAAGGGTGCATCGACGAATGCCTGCGCTACGTCGACGAGCGCGAGGCCTTCGGGCACAAGATCAGCGAGTACCAGGTGCTGCAGTTCAAGCTGGCGGACATGGAGGCCCGGACCCATGTGGCCCGGCTGGCGTACTACGACGCCGCGGCCCGGCTCATGGCAGGCCTGCCCTTTAAGAAGGAGGCCGCCATCGCCAAGCTGGTAGCGTCCGACGCGGCGATGGTGAATGCCCGGGAGGCGACCCAGATCTTCGGCGGGTACGGGTTTATGAACGAGACCCCCGTGGGCCGCTTCTACCGCGACGCCAAGATCCTCGAGATCGGCGAGGGGACTTCGGAGGTCCAGCGCACGCTCATCGCCCGGGAGCTGGGGCTGCCGGCCCGGACGTAGGGGGTCGCCGGGGCTGGCCGGCGGGGCTGGCCGGCGGGCACCGGCCGGCGGGGGCCGGCCGGCGGGGCCGGCGCCGGCCAGACACCTCAGAGGTGCCTGAGGCGCTCCAGCGGGAAGGGCGGCTGCGCCAGGGGGCGGACCGCCAGGCGGAGTAGCAGCAGCGGATTGTCATCCGCGGCGGTGCGGTTGAGGTGGACCTCGCCGCACCCGAGGCAGCGATGGACGAGCACCCACTCGCCGGCGCCCCGGACCGTGATGGCGATCGGCTCCATGGACGCGCCGCAGTCAGCGTCGCGGTCGCCGGGGACGTCGTCGTCCAGGTGACAGCTCCACAAGCACCCGGGGCAGTGGTTGCGGTGGGTGGTTCCCGGCGCCTCGAGTGGCACGTCGAGCTGGCAATGCCGGCAGCGGAAGGACCCGCCGTTGCGAGGGCGCGCTGCACGGCGCGCCCGATGGTATGGGTTGGACAAGGCAGGACCTCCGAGAAAGGCGAACAGGACCGTGAGCCCGGACAGCTAGGTCCGGGATGAGCGGCGTCGCGTCTCGGAGGCGGGGGTCAGCCGGCCGCGAGGCGCGACGCGAGGACGCTCGTGGACACGGCCATCGGTCACCACCTCTCGTCAGTGCGTTGGGGCCGCCTCGGTGGCGGCGTCTTGGAGTACACCCGGGAAGGCCGGACTCGTCAAGCGATTATCGCTTGGTGCGCTGTACTGCCCGCTGATCGAGCCCACCACCGGGACCCGAGGTCCCCCGCAACGACTGAGCCGTGGGGGCGCCCGCTAGTCGACGATGGCCGGATAGACCAGCGCCTTCAGCTGGCCCCGGAAGTTGAAGGTCCCCGAGGGCAGGAGTTGGGTCATGAACACCACGATCAGCTCCTCGGCGGGATCCACCCAGAAGACGGTGGACGCGGCGCCGCCCCACATGTACTCGCCGCCCGAGCCGATCACGCCGGTCTGCGCCGGCCCCTGGCTGACCGCCATGGTCAAGCCGAACCCCATGCCATCGAAACCCACCTCGCCGTACCCACCTGCCAGGGCGAAGTCCCCCAGTTGTCCCCCGCCCGGGAGGTGGTTGACGGTCATCAACTCCACCGTCTTGCGGCCGAGGATACGCCGACCTTCGATCTCGCCGCCCCCGAGGAGCATCTGACAGAAGCGCACGTAGTCGGCGGTTGTGGATACCAGCCCACCCCCGCCGGAGAGGAAGCTGGGCGGGGTCAGGTAGGGGCTGGCCGCGGGGTCGTCGACCAGGACCAATTCCTTGTGGGAGTTGCGGGCGTAGCTGCCGGCGAACCGGCCGACGTCGGCTTCGGGCACCGAGAACGCGGTGTCGGACATGCCAAGGGGCCCGAGGACTTCGGTGGCGAGGTACTCGTCGAAACGCCGGCCCGAGAGGATCTCGACCAGGCGGCCGCACACGTCGATGCCGAGCGAGTACAGCCATCGGGTCCCGGGGTGAAAGCGCAGCGGCGAGTCGGCCAGCCGGGACACCATGGTCTCCAGATCCCGGTCGAAGCGGACGGACGGCGCCGTGCCGCGGTCGCCGATCGGACCCAGGTCGAGATCGGCGTTGTCCCGGCCATAACCGATTCCGGCCATGTGCATGAGCAGGTCCCGGATCTCCATGGGCCGCGCCGGCTCGACCAGACGCCGGGAGCCGTCCGGTGAGTCTTCGGCGACCTTGAGATCCTGCCATTCGGGGATCAGCCGCGAGACCGCGTCGGTCAGCTGGAATTGACCTTGCTCGTACAACGACATCAGGGCCACGCCGGTGATCGGCTTGGTCATGGAATAGATCCGCCAGATGGTGTCTGCTGATACCGGCACCTGTCGCTCCCGATCGGCGTAGCCCAGCGAGGAGAAATGGGCCAGGCTCCCCCGGCGCAGCACCGCCACCTGGCAGCCGGCGATCTTGCCTGGCTCGATATAACGGGTGCGCAGGTGGTCGTCGAGGCGCGAGAGCCGCCCCGCATCCATCCCGGCGGCGTCGGCGTCAACTTTCATGTGGTCCCCCAATCCCCAACCGTTCGGCGACGACGCTACCGCGACCGGCGCACCGCATCATCGAGGCGGCCGCCTTCGAGGACGCTTCTCCCTACGGTCAGGTCACTGACGCGGTGCTGGTGCCGCTCATCGTGACGTGGCACTGAGGACCAGCTGTTCCAACTCCTCGAACACGGCGGCCACCAACTCCGGGGGGGCCGGACGGCGCAGCTGCTGAATGCCGACGAGGAGGCTCAGGGAGATGGTCGCCAGGGTGGCGGCCCGAGGCTCGGGAACACCGGCTGCCAGGCACGATTGGTGGAGATGCTCCTCACGACTGGTGTCGACGCGCGCTTGGACCGCGGCGACGGCCGGATCGTGCGAGCTCCAGGCCCGGATGGCCGCTTCGGCGCCGTGCGGCAGACCGACGGCGATGTTCTTGAGCACCGTGATGCGCGCAATCGGGTCCTCGACCGACTCCGAGATGCGGATCAGCCGGGAGGCGTGCTCGGTCGCCCAGTACTCGAGCAGGGCGGCCACGAAGTCCGAACGGCCCCGGAAGTGGTGGTAGAACGACCCTTTCGTCACTTGGAGCCGGGCGCACAGGGCGGTGATCGTCACGCCCGACGGCCCCTCCTGGCCCAGGATGTCCATCGCCGCCGCGAAGTACGAGGCCCGGCTGCGATTCTCCGTCGGGCCGGACACGACCCGGCACCGTACCCTACGCCGCGGTATGTCGGGGCCCGGTGCCAGCGGGGGCCCGGTGCCAGCGGGGGCCCGGTGCTAGCGGTACGGGCGCAGCGCCGCCAGCAGCGGCGCGGCCAGATACGGTCGGCAGATCAGCAAATCGGGCAGGTAGGGATGGGGTTGGTTGTAGAGCAGCGGCGAGCCGTCGATCCGCGAGGCGTGCAGCCCGGCCGCCCGGGCCACCCCGACCGGCGCGGCCGAGTCCCATTCCCACTGCCCGCCCGAGTGCAGGTAGCCCTCGGCATCCCCCCGCACCACCGCCATGGCCTTGGCGCCGGCCGAGCCCATGGCCGCCACCTCGCCGCCCACCGCGGCGGCCACGGCGGGGGCCCACGCCGGCGGCCGGCTGTCGCTGACCAGCAAGCGGAGCCGCTCCGTCGTCGTGTCCGGCAGCCGCGGCGGCGGATCGGTGGCGAAGACCTCGCCGGTCGCCGGCATCGCCACCGCCGCAGCCGCGATCCCGACGCCGGCCTGCCACAGCGCCACGTGCACCGCCCAGTCATCGCGGCCGGGCATGGCGAACTCCCGGGTCCCGTCGAGCGGATCGATGATCCAGACCCGGGTCGCGGCCAGGCGCGCCGGGTTGTCGGTCGACTCCTCGGAGAGGACCGCATCGTCGGGTCGGGCCTCGGCCAGCCGGGCCAGCAGCCACTCATTGGACTCCACGTCGCCCCGTTTGCCGTCGGCGCCCTCGGCCCGAATCGTCAGCAGCAGCTCCCCCGCCGCCCGGGCCAGATCGGCGGCCAGGCGGGCGTCTGAGGTCAACCGTCCAGCCGGGCGATGACCCAGTCGGCCATGGCGGATGGACTGCCGTGTCCGGGCCGGAGCACCAGGTCGGGATGGGTGGGCGCCTCGTAAGGGTCGTCAACGCCGGTGAATCCGGTGATCTCACCGGCTCGGGCCTTGGCGTACATGCCCTTGGGATCGCGCGCCTCGCAAATATCCAACGGGGTGTCGACGAACACCTCCACGAAACGCAGCCCCGCCGCCAGATGGGCGGCCCGGACCCGGTCGCGATCGGCCTGATAGGGGCTCACCAGCGACACCACCGCCACCAACCCGGCGTCCGCGAACAGCCGGGCGACTTCGCCCACCCGACGGACATTCTCCGTCCGGTCGGTGGCGCTGAAACCCAGGTCGGCATTGAGCCCATGCCGTAGATTGTCGCCGTCGAGCAGATAGGCGGGGCGGCCGGCGGCCACCAGCTTCTGTTCCACCTCTACCGCGACGGTCGACTTCCCCGAACCCGACAACCCGGTGAGCCACACCGTGACCCCTCGCCCGGCGCGCTCCTCACGCCGCACCGCGTTGGCGTGCCAAACCACGTTGCTGACGTTGGCCTGCTCGGCGCCCACGATCATCCCGGCGGCCACGGTGTCGTTGGTGGCCGGGTCGACGAGGATGAAGCCGCCGGTGAACCGATTGCGCCGGTAGGGGTCGAACATCAGGGGGGCCTGCGTCCGCAGGCGGACCCGGCCGATCTCGTTGAGGGACAAGGCCATCGCCGTCTCGTCCCGATGCAGGGTGTTGACGTCGAGGCGGTAGTCGAGGTGCTCCACCCGGGCCACCACCGAGCGGGTGGTGTGCAGCACCTTGTAACGGGACCCGGCGGCAAGAGAGGACCGATCGGAAAACCAGCACACCATGGCGTCGATGTCCTGGCCTACAAAAGGCCGATTGTGGGGCCGGCAGATCATGTCGCCCCGGCCGATGTCGAGGTCGTCGGCCAGCCGTAGGGTCACCGCTTGCGGCGGAAAGGCCTCGGTCAGGGCCTCGCCGCCCGGGCCCCGCACCTCCGCCACCTTGGAGGTGAAGCCTGACGGCAGCGCCACCACCTCGTCACCGGGCTTGAAGATGCCGCCGGCGACGGTACCGGCGTAGCCGCGGTAGTCGTGCAGGTCGTGATCGGTGCCGCGCTGGGGGCGGATGACGTACTGGACGGGGAAGCGGGCGTCGATGAGGTTGCGGTCCGAGGCGATGTGGACGTCCTCGAGATGGTGGAGGAGCGGCGTGCCTTCGTACCAGGACATGTTGGCGCTGCGCCCGACGATGTTGTCGCCGTGCAGGGCCGACATGGGGATGAACGTGAGGTCGTGGACCTCCAGCTTCATGGCGAAGCTGCGGAACTCGTCCCGGATCTGCTCGAAGCGGTCGGACGACCAGTCGACCAGGTCCATTTTGTTGACGCAGACGACAAAGTGGGGGATGCCCAGGAGGCTGGCGATGAAGGCGTGCCGGCGGGACTGTTCGAGCACCCCGTTGCGGGCGTCGATGAGGATGAGGGCCAGGTCCGCGGTGGACGCCCCGGTGACCATGTTGCGGGTGTACTGGATGTGGCCGGGGGTGTCGGCGATGATGAACTTGCGGCGGGGGGTGGCGAAGTATCGGTAGGCGACGTCGATGGTGATGCCCTGCTCGCGCTCGGCGCGCAGCCCGTCGGTGAGCAGGGCCAGGTTGGTGTAGCCGTCGCCCCGCTCCCGGCTGGTTCTCTCGACGGCGTCGAGCTGGTCCGAGAAGATGGACTTGGAGTCGAAGAGCAGCCGCCCGATCAGCGTCGACTTCCCGTCGTCCACGCTGCCCGCCGTGGCGAGGCGGAGCAATTCGGTCATCAGAAGTACCCCTCCTTCTTGCGGTCTTCCATGCCGGCCTCGGAAATGCGGTCGTCGGCGCGGGTCGCCCCCCGCTCGGTGAGCCGGGAGGCCGCCACCTCGGCCACGACCTGCTCCGCGGTGAACGCCGCGGACTCGACGCAACCGGTGCAGGTGGCGTCGCCAATGGTCCGGAAGCGCACGGTGGACTCGAACGCTTCCTCGCCATCCATGAGGGTCACGAACGGCGACACCGCCAGCAGCATGCCGTCCCGCTCGAAGACCTCCCGCCGGTGGGCGTAGTACAGGGACGGCAAGGCGATGTCCTCGTCGAGGATGTACTGCCAGATGTCCAGCTCGGTCCAGTTGGACAACGGGAACACCCGGATGTGCTCGCCTTTGCGGTGGAAACCGTTGTACAGGTTCCACAGCTCCGGGCGCTGGTTGCGCGGGTCCCACTGGCCGAATTCGTCGCGGAAGCTGAACACCCGCTCCTTAGCCCGGGCCTTCTCCTCGTCCCGGCGGGCTCCGCCGAAGACGGCGTCGAAGCGCTGTTCCTGGATGGCCCGCAGCAGGGTCACCGTCTGAAGGCGGTTGCGGCTGGCCCGGGGGCCCGTCTCCTCCACCGCCCGGCCGGCGTCGATGTCGTCCTGCACCCGGCTCACCACCAACCGGACCCCCAACTGGGCCACGGTCGCGTCCCGGAAGGCGATGACCTCGTCGAGGTTGTGCCCCGTGTCCACGTGCATCACCGGGAAGGGCAGCGGGGCCGGCCAAAAGGCCTTGGCCGCCACGTGGAGCATGACCACCGAGTCCTTCCCGCCGGAGAAGAGCAGGACTGGGCGCTCGAACCCGGCCGCCACCTCCCGGAAGATGTGGACCGCCTCGGCCTCCAGGGCGCGCAGGTGGGAGAGCTCGTAGGTAGTGGTCATAGGCGCCCGACAGGCTACCTACACGTTGCGGCGGTAGCGGCCTCCGACCTCGAACAAGGCGTCGGTGATCTCGCCCAGGCTGCACACCCGGACGGCGTCCATGAGGACCGCGAACACGTTCCCCCCGTTGAGGGCGGTGTCCCGGAGCCGGTCCAGGACGGCCGGCCGCTCACCGGCGTGGGCGGCGTGGAAGGCGTCCAGCCGCTGCAGCTGGCTCTTTTTTTCCTGGTCGGTGGAGCGAGCCAACTCCAGGTGATCGGGCACGGAGTCGCCGGCCGGGTTGCGGAAGGTGTTGACCCCGATCAGCGGGAGGCTGCCGTCGTGCTTCTTCGACTCGTAGAGCATCGACTCGTCCTGGATTCGGCCCCGCTGGTAGCCGGTCTCCATGGCGCCCAGGACGCCGCCGCGCTCGCTGATCCGGTCCAGTTCGGCCAGCACCGCCTCCTCGACCAGATCCGTGAGGTCCTCCACTACGAAGCTGCCCTGGAGCGGGTTCTCGTTGCGGGCCAGCCCCCACTCCTGATTGATGATCATCTGGATGGCCAGGGCCCGGCGCACCGACTCCGTCGTCGGCGTGGTGACCGCCTCGTCATAGGCGTTGGTGTGCAGGCTGTTGGCGTTGTCGTAGATGGCGCAGAGGGCCTGCAGGGTGGTGCGGATGTCGTTGAAGGCCATCTCCTGGGCGTGCAGCGACCGCCCGGAAGTCTGGATGTGGTACTTGAGCTTCTGCGACCGGGGGTTGGCGCCGTAGCGATCGCGCATAGCCACGGCCCAGATGCGCCGGGCGACCCGGCCGATCACCGTGTACTCGGGGTCCATGCCGTTGGAGAAGAAGAAGGAGAAGCTCGGGGCGAAGGCGTCGATGTCCATGCCCCGGGCCAGGTAGGCCTCGACGTAGGTGAACCCGTTGGCCAGGGTGAACGCCAGCTGGCTGATGGGGTTGGCCCCGGCCTCGGCGATGTGGTACCCGGAGATGGACACGGAGTAGAAGTTGCGGACGTCGTGGTCGATGAACCACTCCTGCATGTCCGCCATGACCCGCAGGGAGAAGTCGGTCGAGAAGATGCAGGTGTTCTGGCCCTGGTCCTCCTTGAGGATGTCCGCCTGGACGGTACCGCGCACCTGCTGGAGGGTCCGGGCCGTCACCTGCGCCGGGTCCTCGTCAGGGAAGCGGGCCAGCTGATCGTCGATGGCAGTGTTGAGGAACATGGCCAGGATGGTGGGGGCCGGTCCGTTGATGGTCATGGACACCGACGTGGCGGGATCGCACAGGTCGAAGCCGCGGTACAGCTCCTTCATGTCCTCGACGGTGGCGATGGACACGCCGGAGTTGCCGACCTTGCCGTAGATGTCCGGGCGGCGAGCCGGGTCGAACCCGTACAGGGTGACCGAGTCGAACGCCGTTGACAGCCGGGTGGCGGGCTGGCCCTCCGAGAGCAGATGGAAGCGCCGGTTGGTGCGGAAGGCGTCGCCTTCGCCGGCGAACATGCGGGCCGGGTCCTCCCCCTCCCGCTTGAACGAGAACACCCCGGCGGTGTAGGGGAACTCTCCCGGCAGGTTCTCCTCGCGCAGCCACCGCAGCAGCTCGCCGTGGTCGGTGAAACGGGGCAGCGCCACCCGCGGTACCGGGGTGCCCGACAGGGACGGGCGGGACCGCTTCTCCGAGCGGTACAGGGCGGCCTTCGCCGGCCACGCGTCGAGCAGGGCCCGGCCCGCGGGGGAAAGCTCGGAGGTTTCGGCCAGACGTTCGACCTCGGCCGCGGCCTCGGACCGGCCCTCGTCGGCCAGGAGCTTCGTCACCTCCCGCAGCTGCTGGCCCTGCCGAGCCGCGGCGGCCTCACGGGCAGTGGAACGGTGATAATCGCGCACCGTCTCGGCGATCTCGGCCAGATAGCGGGTGCGCTCCGGCGCCACGATGGCCTGACCGCGCGTCGAGGTCCGGGTGGTGACCGCGGGCAGCACGCCGGCGGCCACGTGCAACCCGTGGGCGGCGAGGGCGGCCCGGAGGAATTGGTAGAGGGCGGTGACGCCGTCGTCGTTGAAGCGGCTGGCGACGGTCCCGAACACCGGCAGGTCGTCGAGGACCACACCGGGGTGTTCACCGTTTCGGGCCAGCTGCCGGCGTACGTCTCGCAGGGCGTCCTCGCCGCCCCGACGTTCGAACTTGTTGATGGCCACCGCGCCGGCGAAGTCCAGCATGTCGATCTTCTCCAGCTGGGACGCGGCCCCGAATTCCGGGGTCATGACGTAGAGCGAGAAGTCGACGTGGGGGACCACCGCGGCGTCCCCCTGGCCGATCCCCGGTGTCTCCACCATGACCAGGTCGAATCCGGCCGCCCGGCAGGCCGCGATGGCTTCGTCCAGGCTGGCGGGCAGCTCGTGCCCGGACCCTCTCGTGGCGAAGGACCTGAAGTACACCCGCCCGCCCAGACTGGCCGACCCGCCTCCTTCCCCGCTGTCGGCGCCGCCCGCGCCGGTCCCGGCGCCCGCCCCGCTGTCGATGGCGTTCATCCGGATGCGGTCGCCGAGCAGCGCCCCCCCACCCTTGCGCCGGGTGGGATCGACGGCGAGGATGGCCAGGCGCAGCTTGTCTTCCTGGTCGAGGCGGAAGCGGCGGACGAGTTCGTCGGTGAGCGAGGACTTGCCCGAGCCGCCCGTCCCGGTGATGCCCAGCACCGGCGCCGGGTGGTTGGCCGCGGCCCGGGTGATGACTTCGACGGCGGCGGCCTCCAGCCGGCCCGCCTCCGCCGCGGTGATCACCCGGGCCAGGGCCCGGTGATCGCCGGCCAACAGCGCGTCCAGGTCGCCGGCGCCCGGCGGGTCCAGGGCGCGGTCGCACTCCACGATCATGGAATTGACCATGGCGGCCAAGCCCATCGACTGACCATCCTGGGGCGAGAAGATGCGCGCCACTCCATAGGCCTGCAGCTCGGCGATCTCGGCCGCCACGATGGTGCCGCCGCCCCCGCCGTACACCCGGATGTCACCGCGGCCGGCGGCCCGCAGCCGGTCCACCAGGTACCGAAAATACTCGACGTGGCCGCCCTGGTAGGAGCTGACCGCCACCCCCTGCACGTCCTCCTGCAAGGCGGCCGTCACCACCTCGTCCACGGAGCGGTTGTGGCCCAGATGGATGACCTCGGCGCCCTGCGCCTGCAGTAGCCGGCGCATGATGTTGATGGCGGCGTCGTGGCCGTCGAACAGGCTCGCCGCGGTCACGAAACGGACCGGGTGGGTGGGCCGGTGCAGCGCTGGGGGGTCCTGGGTGGCGGACATCCCCCTGAGCGTACCACGAAGCTAGGACGTCCTACTAAACGGGTGGGGAACCCGACAGCCCGGATATAGTTTGAGACTGAGTCTCACCCACGACCGGGTCGAGTATGATGGCTGAGGGGCCTATCGGCCCCGGAGAAGGGAGCGACAGAGTCCGTGATGCGTGTGCCCGCCGGTGACGACGAGCTGCACGAGGTGGTCGAGTATCGGCTACGGCGCGCCGATCAGCGGTACACGAACGGGCGGCGGGCCATCATCGACGTCCTGCTGGCCGCCGGCGATCCGGTGAGCATCGGCGACATCGCCGGGCGCCTACCCGACTTGCCGCGCAGCTCGGCTTACCGCCACCTGCTCGACCTGCAGACGGCCGGTGTGGTGCGACGGGTGGCGGCCAACGACGAGTTCGCCCGCTTCGAGCTGGCCGAGGACCTCACCGAACACCACCACCACCTCCTGTGTGTCAACTGCGGCAAGGTCATCGACGTCACCCCGACGGCCGACTTCGAGCGCAGCGTCGCCAAGACCGTCGATCAGCTCGCCGCCGCCGCCGGCTTTCTGCCGCACAGCCACCGCCTCGACATTCTCGGACTCTGCGCCGACTGCCGATAACGGGGCGGCACCGAACCCTCAGCTCAGGCGGCCGACTCGTCAGTCCGGAGCGGCGCCACGTACTGCGTTCCCCGTCGATGGTGATCGGCTCGCGCCAGCTCGCGGAACATCCGCACGGCCGCGGCCGGGCTGAGCGTATCGAGCCCAGCCTCGTCCACTTGGGGCAGGTCGGGCAGGGCTCGGGGCCCAGTCATCGGCGGGCGAGGAGGGCGGCGAACATGCAACCAACGGTGCCAGGTCGGTCCCACGTCCGTCCCCACGGACGCCCAACCGTTGCCCAAGAGCGGCCTCGCCGGGTCGTAGGGTGGGCGCCGTGCTCACCGTATATGGCGCCACCGTCCTGACCTTCATGATGGTCATGTACGCCCTTGAGCGCCGCCACCGCTATTTCGTGCTGGCCTTCGCGGTGGGCTGTGCGCTGTCAGCGAGCTACGGCTTCTTGAGCGGGGCGTGGCCCTTCGGTGTGGTCGAGGGGATCTGGTCCGTGATCGCGGTGCACCGGTACTCCCAGAGCGTCGCGGCCTCGTCGACCGGGACGTGACCCCGCGCCGGCCTCGTCGATCAGGTGGCCTCGACCATAAACTGTCCGGGTTCGGTGATGGTGATGACGCCTCCCCACATGCACTGGCAGGTGCAGGTGTTCGTCAGCGCCGGCATCTCGGTGATCGTCACCGACACCGCGCCCGGGACCCACGGGGTGGTGGTGGCGGGTACGCACGGCATGGGCGTCAGCACCCCGAGGGCGGCGGTAGTCGCCGTCGCGACTTCAGGGTTGCTGATGGTGCTGCACATGCCGAAGGTCGGGATGTTGTCCATCGGAACGAAATCCATGATGGTCGCGGCGGGCAGGCCGCCGGCGGTAACGCCCGTAGGGGTGGCGTTGAGCGGGGCGGGCGTCACCCCGAATGAGCATGTCATCATGGCCCCCGTTACGACCTGCTGCCCCATGATCGACTCCTTCCGCTACGCGGCAGCATACAACCCCTGGGCGGGGCCCCGCTGGTGACGATGGCCGCGCCCCCGACCCGATACCGGCGGGACGGCTTCGTGGTGATCCCGGCGCTCCTGGACGACGTCACCGTGGCCGGGTGCGTCGAGCACCTTCGCCACCTGCGGGCTGATCCGGCCCTGACCGGACCCCTGGTGACGGCCCCCTTGGAGCGCGACGGCTTCCTGGCCGGGATGACGGACGATCCCCGGCTGTCGGCCCTCGCCGGCTGCCTCCTCGGGTCCGACCCGTTGGCGTTCGGCTGCACCTACATCGTCAAGGAGCCCGGCGGGCGGCATCCGGTGTGGTGGCACCAGGACGGTCATCCGTGGCGGACCCAGCTGGGTATCGCCGAGGCGGTCACGCTGTGGATCGCCCTCGACCCGGCGGACGGACACAACGGTGGCCTGCGAGTGATCCCCGGCAGCCACGTCCTGCCCGCCCAGCCCCTACGCCCCAGCCCGAACGCGGCCGGCGTGTTCGGCGGCGAGATCGACCCCGGCCTGGTGGACGACACCCTCGCCTGCCAGCTGACCTTGGCGCCGGGCGACGTCGCCGCCCACCATCCCAACCTGATCCACGGCTCCCTGCCCAACCGGTCGGCGCAACCCCGGCGGGCCCTGGCGGTCCGGTATCGCCCGGGGTAACCCCCGGCCGGCTTTGGCGGCGCCGCGACTACCATCCCCGCGGGCCCCGACCGCAAAGGAGTGCGCCGCATGAGCGATCCCGTCGTGCCTCTCCTTGCGGAGCGGGCGTGCGAGCGGCTCGTCCTCGAGTACGCCCGCTTGGTCGACAGCGGGCACGCGGCCGACGTCGCCGATCTCTTTACCGCTGATGGCGAATGGGTGGGCGCCGACGGGGGCGGCATGCACGGCCAGCAGGAGATCCGGGCCGCCTTCACCGCCCGCCAGGCGGTGACCCGGCGCCAATCCCGCCACGTCATGACCAACGTCATCGTCGATGTCGCCGGACCGGACACCGCCACGGGGATCGCGTACCTCATCAACTTCCGTCACGACGCGGCCGGCGACGTGGCCGCCCACCCGGCCCCGGCGGATCACCCGAAGTACGTGGGTGACTACCATCTGACGTTCCGTCGGATCGACGGGCGCTGGTACATCGCAACCCTGCGCTTCGACCTGGCGTTCCTCCGGCGGCGCCGCGACTCCTGACGACGGGGCGACCCCGGATCGGGGTTACAGGACGACGACCGACCGGAGCACCTCGCCGCGCTGCATGCGAGCGAAGGCCTCCTCGACCCCGCCCAGGTCGATGGTCTCGCTGACGAAACCATCGAGGTCCAGCCGGCCGGACAGGTACAGGTCGATGAGCATGGGGAAGTCGCGCGACGGCAGGCAGTCGCCGTACCAGGACGACTTGAGCGCCCCGCCGCGGCCAAACAGCTCGATCATCGGCAGCTCGATCGTCATGGACGGGTCCGGCACCCCTACCTGCACGAGGGTCCCGGCCAGGTCGCGAGCGAAGAACGCCTGCCGGTAGGTCTCCGGCCGCCCGACGGCTTCGATCACCACGTCGGCGCCGAACCCACCGGTGAGCTCCTTGACCGCCTCGACGGCGTCGACCAGGCCGCTGTTGACCGTGTGGGTGGCACCGAAGCGACGCGCCCATTCGAGTTTGCGATCGTCGATGTCCACGGCCACGATCACCCGCGCCCCGGCCAGGGAGGCGCCGGCGATGGCCGCGTCGCCCACTCCCCCGCACCCGAACACCGCCACCGTGTCGCCCCGGCCCACGCCGCCGGTGTTGACCGCGGCGCCGAACCCGGCCATCACCCCGCAGCCGATCAGGCCGGCCGCCTCCGGCCGGGCCGCGGCATCGACGACGACGGCCTGGCCCGCGGCCACCAAGGTCTTCTCCGCGAAGGCCCCGATCCCGAGGGCGGGGGCCAGTGGCGTGCCGTCCTCGAGGGTCATGGGCTGGGCGGCGTTGGCGCTGTCGAAGCAATACCAGGGGCGCCCCCGCCGGCACGAACGGCAGGCGCCGCACGGTGCCCGCCAGGCCAGCACCACGTAGTCACCCGGTGCCACGTGGTCGACCCCGGTTCCGACCGCCTCGACCGTGCCCGCGGCTTCGTGGCCGAGGAGGAAGGGGAAGTCGTCGTTGATCGATCCCTCGCGGTAGTGGAGGTCGGTGTGGCAGACACCGCAGGCGCGCACCGCCACCAGCGCCTCGCCCGGACCGGGATCGGGCACGACCACGGTCTCGACCGTGACGGGCGCACCTTTTTCCAAGGCCACCACACCCCGCACCGAGTGAGGCATCTCAGAACTCCAGCAGCGAGCGGGCGGCGGCCACGATGTCCTCGACCTGCGGGAGGATGGCCCGGGCCAGGGTCGGCTCGTAGGCCACGTGGGTATCGGTGGCGCCCAGCCGGCGCACCGGGGCGTCCAGATCGGCGAAGCAGTGCTCCGCCGCCCAGGCCGCCACCTCGGCGCCGAACCCGCTGGTGATCACGTCCTCGTGGGCGACCAGCAGCCGCCCGGTCCTGGCCACCTCGGCGGCGACCAGGTCGTGGTCCCACGGCAGCAACGAACGTAGGTCGATGATCCCGATGGACGCGCCGTCCGAGGCGGCCAGTTCGGCGGCTGCCTGGCGGGACTTCTCGACCAGCGCACCCCAGGTGACGATCGTCAGTTGGTCCCCGGCGACCGCGATGCGGCCCCGGCCGAACGGAACCTGGAAGGGCCGGGACGGATAGGGGTCGCGGGTGTAGGGCTGGCGCAGCAGGTGCTTGTGCTCGAGGAAGAGCACGGGATCCTCGGCCTGCAAGGCCGTCCGCAGCAGCCCCACCGCGTCGGCGGCGCGCGACGGCATCACCACGGTGAGGCCCGGTATGTGGGTGAAGATGGACTCGCCGGATTGGGAATGCCAGATGGCCCCGCCGCTGACATAGCCGCCGATCGGAACCCGCAGCACCATAGGGCAGGAGAAGGCTCCGTTGGACCGCCAGCGGATGGTGGCCGCTTCGCTCTTGATCTGGTGCATGGCGGGCCAGATGTAGTCGAAGAACTGGACCTCGGGCACCGGCCGCAGCCCTCTGATGCCCTGCCCGACGGCCCGGCCCACGATGTTGGCCTCGGCGAGTGGGGTGTTGTAGCACCGGGCCAGGCCGAAACGCCGTTGCAGGCCGGAGGTGGTGCCGAACACGCCGCCTTTGCCTTCGACGTTCGCCAGCACGGCCTCGCGGGCGTCGGCGACGTCCTCGCCGAAGACCCGGATGCGCTCGTCCTCTTCCATCTGCTCGTGGAGGGTGCGCTTGATGGCTTCGCCCAGGGCGACCACCTCGCCGGTGCCGTCGTCGGCGTCCTCCGCGGCCGGGTCGACGACCGGGAGGGCGACCACCTGGTCGGTGACCGTGGCCGGGTCGGGCCGCGGCGCCGCCAGGGCCCGCCGGGCGGCCGCCAGTACGGTCTGCCGGGCCTCCTCGCGGATCTCGGCCACTTCCTCGGGCGACAGCACGCCGCCCTCCACCAAGGCCCGTTCCATCAGGACCAGCGGGTCGTGGGTGGCTTCCTCGGCGAGCTCTTCGGCTGGGCGGTACTTGCTCTGGGTGTCCTGCGAGGAATGCGAGTAGGGCCGGGTGACGGTGGCGTGGATGAGGGCGGGGCCGACGCCGGCCCGCACCTCGGCCACGATGTGGGCGGCCCGGGAGCGCACTTCGAAGTAGTCGCGCCCGTCCATGGCGTGGACCTGCAGGCCCCGGAAGCCGCGCACCAGCTCGGAGATCGGCGCCGGCGACTGGTCGACGGACGGCACCGAGATGGCGTAGCCATTGTCCGCGACCACGTACAGGACCGGCAGATGGAGGGTGCAGGCGGTGTTGAGGCTCTCCCAGAACTCCCCCTCGGAAGTGGCCCCCTCGCCGAGGGACACGTAGGTGAGCTCGTCGCCGTGGGCGACGCAACCTGGCAGCTGTCGGCGCGAGATGTATCGGCTGGCCTCGGCGCAACCCACCGCCGGCAGGCACTGGCTGCCGGTCGGGCTGGACTGGGTCACGATGTTGAGGGCGGCGTTGCCCCAATGGCACGACATCTGGCGCCCGCCGGAAGCCGGGTCGGCGGCGGAGCCGACCGCCTGCAGCAGGATCTCCTCGGGGGTGACCCCCAGCGCCAGCATCAGGGCCCGGTCCCGGTAGTACGGGAAGAACCAGTCGTAGCCGGGCCGCAGCTCCCGCCCCAGGCCGAGCAGCAGGGCCTCGTGACCGGCGCCGGAGATCTGGAAAAAGACCCGGCTCTGCTTCTGGAGGGCGATCTCCCGGTCGTCCAGGTACCGCGAGGTCCAGGCGGCGGCGAAGTCGGCTTTCAGCTCGTCAACGGGAAAACCACGGAAGGTGGACGCCGGCGCTTCCACCGGAACGGCACGCAGAGGGACAGCCATATCTCCCCGTATGGTAGGCCTTCTAGGCGGGTTGGCCGATCATCAGGACCAGGGCCGCCACGAACAGCAGATCGCTGGCTGCGGCCGCCCACATCAGCCGGCGGCCGGCCCCGGGGGCAGCGTGACCGGCGGCGTGGGCGGCCCGGATCCGGGCCTCGGCGGGCCGCACCGCCCCCAGCAGCAGGGCCGCGGCGGCCAGCCACACCACCAGACCGGCGATCACCCAGAGGGCACCGAAGTCCGCGCCCGTCGGGGCGGGCGCCCAGGGCGGCGGCACCGAGGAACGGCACGGCCAGCACCAGCCACTCGGCCCGCCCCGGCGACCGGAAGTACCGCCGGGTCTCCTCCGACGCGTCTGGGCGGTCCGGGCGTTTGGCCAGCCCGCCGTACAACCCGCTGATCGCCACGGCCCCGAAGCCCGCCACCGCGCTGACGACGTGGAGGGCGACCAGGACGTCGTAGACCACCACGGCCGCCATCATTCCCCAACCGTTTGCTGGCGGGCGAAGAGTACGGTGGCGCGCCGTGCGGGTCTTGGCCGTCGCCGACGAGGTTTCCGAGCGCCTCTGGACGCACGACGTGGTCGGCTTCCAGGCCAACCTGATCGTCGGATGCGGGGATGTCCCCTTTGACCTGCTGGGCTGGATGGCCGGGGCGACCGCGGCGCCGGTGCTCTTCGTTCCCGGCAACCACGACCCTGATCTCTCCGGTTACCGGCGCACCCGCCGGGGGCTGGTGTTGCAGGCCGGGATGCCCGTCGAGCCGCCGTGGCCGGCAGGAACCATCAACGTGGACCGCCGAATCGTCGACGTCGGCGGGGTGCGGGTGGCCGGACTCGGAGGCTCCCGGCGATACGGGCCCGGACCAAACCAGTACACCGAACGTCAGCAGGCCCGCCGGGTCCGGCGGCTGCTGGCCCGGGCCCGCTGGACGCGGCGGCGGCCGGTCGACGTGGTGATCACCCACGCCCCCATCGCCGGGGTCGGGGACGGCGACGACCCGGTGCATCAGGGCTTCGTCGCCTTCCGCCGGCTGGTGACCGCGCTGCAACCCCGGCTGTTCCTGCACGGCCACGTGGCGCCCGCCCCGGGCGGGTGCGAGTATCGCATCGGCGCCACCCGGGTGGTCAACGTGTACGACCACCGGCTGCTCGACCTCGACGGGGAGGGCTGAGCGACATGGCCCGGTCGACCGGGTTCCCGAGCGCCGACGCCGCCGACGACTTCCAGCGGCTCCGTCGCCGGCAGGTGCTGTCCCGGCTCGCCCAGCGCCTCCGGCGCGAGCCCGACGACGTCAACCTCGTCCTCCCCTTCGACGAGGTGGTGGCGGCCCTCGGCGTCGTCGGCGAACACCACGTCGGCCTCGAGGTCATCCCCGTGGACTCCATCGTGGGCAGCGTGGACCGCACGCGGGACTTCGACCGTCGCTTCCGCCCCACCTCCGCCCGGCCCCGGGAACGGTGGGAGCGCATCGCCTCGGCGGCCCGGCGGGGCGAACCGTTTCCTCCCATCTCGGTCTACCGCGTCGGCGAACTGCACTTTGTCCGGGACGGCCATCATCGGGTGTCCGTCGCCCGCGCCCTGCGCCAGAAGGTCATCGAGGCCGACGTGACCGAGGTCCGCACCCGGTTGCCGGCGACCGGCATCCGGGCCCTCAGCGATCTGGTCTTCAAGGACTACGAGCGGCTGTTCCGGGAGCGGGTCCCGCTGCCCCCCGACGCGCAGGCCACCTTGTCCATGCAGGATCCGTGGCACTGGGCCGAACTCTCCGAGACGGTCGAGGCGTGGGGCTTTCGGCTCACGCAACAGGAGGGACGGTTCCTGACCCGGGCCGAAGTGGCCATCCGCTGGTACCAGGACGAGTACCGCCGGGTGGTGCGCATGCTGCGGGCCGCCGACCTGATCGGCTCGCGCACCGAAGCCGAGGCCTACCTCCGGATCGCCGCGGAGCGGTACCGCATCATGCGCACCCACGAGTGGAACGACGAGATCATCGCCCGGCTGCGAGCCGAGCTCCATCGCTGACCGTCTACAGGGCGTGGATCAGGAGGTTGCGGCCGGACTGGGGGTCGAAGAGGTGGATCTTGGAGGTGTCGAACCACAGGGTGGCCTGCTCCTCCTCCTTGATCTTGGTGGCGGCGTTGAGCCGGGCCACCACGGTCAGACCGCCCTGGATGGTGTCCGCCTGGCCGGAGTCGGCGGCCAGCTCGCTCAACTCGGAGGAACTGGCCTGCCCCTGCTCGAGGGTGAAGTGGGCGAACACATCGGATCCCAGGGACTCGATCACGTCGATGTTGGTGGTAAACGTGGCCCCGCGGTGCTTGTCCTGCTCGCTCACCAGGGCCGCGTCCTCGAAGTGCTCGGGGCGCACGCCCATGATCACCTGACGGCCGGCGCCCGACCCCTCGACGGCTTGGCGACTCTCGTCCGGCAAAGTGACATCCCCGAATGGCGTCCGCAAGCGGCCCTCCGCCAACTCGGCCGCCACGAAGTTCATCGAAGGCGAGCCGATGAAACCGGCCACGAACAGGTTGACCGGATTCTCGTAGAGCGTCTGAGCCGAGCCGTACTGCTGCAGGATCCCGGTGCGGAGCACGGCGATCCGGTCACCCAGTGTCAGGGCTTCGACCTGGTCGTGGGTGACGTAGACCGTCGTGGTGTGCAGGCGCTTCTGGATGCGGGACACCTCCGTCCGCATCTGTACCCGCAGCTTGGCATCGAGGTTGGAGAGGGGCTCGTCCATCAAGAAGGCCTTGGGGCTGCGGACGATGGCCCGGCCCATGGCGACCCGTTGGCGCTGACCGCCGGACAAGTTGGCCGGCTTGCGGTCCAGGTGCTGGGTCAGGTCGAGGATCCGGGCCGCCTCGGTGACCTTCTGGTCGATCTCCGCTTTCGGCACCTTGGCCAGCTTGAGGGCGAAGGCCATGTTGTCGCGCACGGTCATGTGGGGGTACAACGCATAGTTCTGGAAGACCATGGCGATGTCGCGGTCTTTGGGCGCCTTGTTATTGACCAACTCGTTGTCGATGCGCAGCTCGCCCGAGCTGATGTCCTCCAGACCGGCGATCATGTTGAGCGTGGTGGTCTTGCCGCAGCCGGACGGGCCGACCAGGATGCAGAACTCACCGTCCTCGATCTCCAGGTCCAGATCCCTGACGGCGATGGCGCCGTCGGCGTACTGCTTGGTGATGTGGGTGAGGGTGATGGCGGCCACGGAGGGTCTCCCTTTCGTTGCGGTCGGTCAGCCCTTGACGGCGCCGGATGTCAGCCCGGCAACGATTCGGCGCTGGAAGAACAGGACGAACACCAGGATCGGGATAGTGATGATGACTGCTGCGGCTGCGATGTTGCCGATGGGGTTCTCGAACGACGAGTTCCCGGTAAAGAAGGCGATGGCCGCGGGGACAGTCCGCGAGTTGTTGGTGGAGGTGAAGGAGATGGCGAAGAGGAAGTCGTTCCAGCAGAAGAGGAACACCAGGATGGAAGCGGTGACCAGTCCCGGCATGGCGAGGGGGGCGATGACTCTGACGAACGCCTGCATCGGGGTGGCGCCGTCCATCTCCGCGGCTCGCTCGAGGTCTCGGGGGATCTCCCGGAAGAACGACGAGAGGATGTAGATGGCGAGCGGCAGCGAGAAGGCGATGTACGGGATCACCAGGCCCCACCAGGTGTCGAACAGGTGGATCGTCCGCTCCACATTGAACATCGGAGTGACCAGGGAGATCTGCGGGAACATGGCCACCATCAGGGACGCCCCCAACAGCACCCGCTTACCCCGGAAGCGCAGCCGCGAGATGGCGTAGGCGGCAAAACTGGCCAGGACCACGGCCACCAGGGTGGCGATGATGGCGATGACGACCGAGTTGCGGAGGGCGTCGAGGAAGTCGGACGTCTTGAAGATGGTGCGGTAGTTGCCGAGCGTCCACTTGGTGGGCCAGAAACTTCCGTTGCTGATGGTGGCAGGCGCCTTGAAGGACAGGGCCAAGATCCACCACACCGGGATCAGGACCCAGAGGATCACGATGAAGTCGGCCCCGGTCCAGGCCGCTCGCTTCTTTGGCGTGAGAGTGGCGGCCATGGCTACAGATCCGATCCCGGGGCGGCGGCCCCGAAGAGTCTGATGAACACGAAGGCGATGATGCCGACGGCCACGAAGATCAGCACGGAGATGGTTGAACCAAGCCCCAGGTTGAGGTTGGTGAACAGGTTGTCGTAGGCGAGGATCGACACCGACCCGGTCTTGTTTTGCCCCTGGGTCAGGATGTAGATGTTGTCGAATATCCGGAAGGCGTCGAGGGTCCGGAACAACAGCGCCACCAGGATGGCCGGTTTCATCAGCGGCAAGGTGACGCGGATGAATCGCTGCCAGGTGGAGGCGCCGTCCATGCGGGCGGCCTTGAGCAGGTCATCGGACACCAGGGCCAAGCCGGCGAGCAGCAGCAGGGCCATGAAGGGGGTCGTCTTCCAGACCTCCGCCAGGATGATCACGGCGGTGGCCTGGAACGTGTGGGTAAGGGGGGCGCTGCCTTTGGGCAACAGGTGGAAGAAGTAGCCGGTACCGGGGGTCCAGGCGTACTGCCAGCTGTAGGCGGCGACCACGGTCACCATGCCGTACGGGATCAGGATCAGGGTTCGCACCAAGCCCCGGCCGACCAGGGTGCGGTGCATGAGCAGGGCGAACACCATGCCGATGACGAACTCGATGGCAACCGAGATCACGGTGATGATCACGGTGATCAGGAAGGCCCGCCACCAGTACTGGTTGGTGAGCACGGTGCCGTAGTTGGAAAAGCCGATGAACTTGGCCAGGTTGGGGAAGCGGAGGTCGTAGCGCTCCAGGGACAGGAAGATGGCATACCCCATCGGGAACGCGGCCACGGCCAGCAGCACCACCACCGCCGGGGCGCACAGCAGCCAGCCCAGGCGCTCTTCGGCCCGGGCCCCCTCCGAGAGGCGGCGCCGGTCGGCCTTGGAGATCTGGGGCGGGGCGGCCTCGTCCGTGCTGGTCGTCGGAGGAGTGGTCACGGTCATGGGATCAGCCCCTTCTGGGCGAGAGCGTCGCGGATCTGGCTGGTCACCGACTTGAGGTTTGACGCCGGACTGATGCCCTGCGGCGGCGACAGGGTGTGCGAGATGTAGATGGACACGGCTTGATATTCAGGTGTCTTGGGTCGGACCGAGGCGTTGGTCAGCTGCTGGAGGATGTCCTGGTAGAAGGGGTACTGGGCCACGAAGTCCGCGGTGGGGTTCTCATAGAGGGACTTGAGGGTGGGCGGCAAGCCGCCTTTGACGGCGGCCTCGAGCTGACTGGTGCCGTTGCGCAGGCACAAGGCCGCCTGCATGGCCAGGTCCTTGTGCCGCGAATAGCTGCTGACGGTCAGGTCGATCCCGCCGATGGTCGGATGGGAGGTCGTGCCGGGCGTGACGGTCGGGTAGGTCGTCCACTTGAAGACCTTGAACAGGGCGGGCTTGTCCGACTTCATGGACGGGTACACGAACGGGTAGTTGATCTCGAAGGCGGCGTTGCCTTCCTCCATCGCCAACCGGTTTTGGTCCTCCTGCTGCACCGACAGCGACGGGTCGGCCGCCACCGAGGTGGCCAGCTGCTTCATCGTCTGCATGGCCACCAGGGCTGGCTGGCCCATCGACGGGGCCTTGGAGTCCGGGGTGAGCACACTGCCGCCCGCGCTGGCGACGAGCGAGTTGAACCAGACGGTGAGGCCCTCGTACTGCGCCCCCTGGATCTCGATCAGGTGCGGCTTGCCGGCCTTGGCGAGCTGTTCGGCGTCGGAGATCATCTCGGTCCAGGTCTGCGGGGGGTTGGGCACCAAGTCGGAGCGGTACCACAGCAGCTCGGTGTTGGAGCTCTGTGGCACCGCCACCAGCTGCCCGTTCCACTCGGCCGTGCTCAGGGGGCCGGGCAGGGTGTCGGCCTGCACCTGCTGGGCGGCCGCGCCTGTCCACGAGACGATCCAGCCGGCCTGCGAGAACTCCGCCTCCCAGGTGACGTCCAGCCCCATGATGTCGATGCTCTTGTCATGGGCGGCCAGGCGACGCACGAGCTGCTGCCGCTGCTGGTCAGCGGAGCTCGGCAGCTTGATGTAGTTGATCTTGTAGGCCCCGTTCGACGCCGCGGAACAGGAGTTGGCCGCGTCCTGGGTGGCCGGCGAGGAGTCCGGCTCGTTGTAATAGCTCAGGGTGACGGTGCTCCCAGCCGCGGCCGAGCTGCACGCGGCCAGGCCGGTCGCGGCGAGGGCCACGGCCACGGCGAGGGACCAGCCCGGCGCCCGGACACCCCGCCGGGGGCGCGCCGGGCCATCGCCCCTGGCGAACACCGATTCGACACCGTTGACAACCACGGTCGGCCTCCCCCCGGAGCGGACGTGACGGGTACATCACTACCCCGCCAACGGCGATTTTGCAACATCTCGTCGCGCCTCGTGCCGTCGGGACGCCCATGATCACTGCCGGAATGCCCCGTGGGGACCAGAATGGGCAGCGATGCCGATCCGCCTTCCGTCGCGTCCGCCGCGGGGTTTGCCGCCCCGTCCGGGCTGGGGTCGAGCGCGGGCGGCCGGGGTGATGGGGCCGCTGGCGGTCGCCGTCGCCTTGGGGGTGGCGGCGGCGGGGTGCGGGAGCAGCCACTCTCCGGGAGCGGTCGTCACCCTGCCGACGACTGCCGCGCCCACGACGATCTCGTCGCCGACGACGCGGACCGTCCCCCGGACCCCTCCGACGACGACGGCGTGGACGGCCTCGGCGCCGCGGCCCACCCCTGACGCCGCGGCCGCGGCCCTCGTCTCGGAATGGGCCGCCGCCAACAAGCCGCTCGCCCTCACGGTCGCCTCGCCCCCGGCGGTCAGCACGCTGTTCGCCGTCCCTTACCCCGCCGGCGCCGCCATCTCCCGGGGGTGTTCGGACGCATTTCCCCCCCTCGTCTGCACCTACGGGCCGCCCGGGGGCGCCTCGGCCGCCGACGCCCTCTTCGAACTGTACGTGTCGCAGTCGCCTGCGGGGTGGTACGTGAGCTCAGTGCTCATCCGGCGCTGACCTTCGTGCGCCGAGGTGCGAGCGCGGTCGGGACGGGCTATCCGGTGGTGCGGGCCGTCTCGCCGGCCGCCAGGGTGTCGATGGCGTACTGCCGCAGTCGCCGGTAGTCGACCTTCCCGTTTGGGGCCCGGCCGATGGTGGCCACCGGAAGGACGTGACGGGGCGCCTTGTAGGCCGCCAGCCGCTCCCGCACCCAGTCGATCACGTCCGCGCCAGCCGGCGGCCCGGCCTCCGGCCGGTACTCGATCACGGCGTTGACGGTCTCGCCAAACCGGTCGTCCGGCACGCCGACCACTACCGCGTCGACGATGTCGGGATGGCGTTTGAGCACCTCTTCCACCTCCTCGGGGAAGACCTTCTCGCCGCCCGTGTTGATGCAGGCCGAGCCCCGCCCGAGGAGCCGCACCGAGCCGTCGGCATCGACCGTGGCAAAGTCGCCGGGCACCGTCCAACGCTCGCCGTCGAACACCCGGAAGGTGGCCGCCGACTTCTCGGGGTCCTTGTAGTACCCGATGGGGCCCCGACCGCGCAGGGCCACCACCCCCTGCACCCCCGACCCCGGCACCACCTCGCTGCCGTCCTCGGCAAAGACCTTGGTGTCCGGTCCGAGGCGGAATCCGGCAGTGGACACCGTCTCGCCGAGCTTCGACTGGGAGCGGGCCATCCCGACGGCCTCGGACGAGCCCAGACTGTCGACCATCAGCAGCCGCGGCTGGTGACGCAGCAGGCCGGCCTTGACCTCCGCCGACCACATGACCCCGGAGCTGATGATGAGCCACAAAGAGGAGATGTCCCATCGCTGTGGCTCTGCGTCGAGGGCAGCCAGGATGGGACGGGCGAAGGCGTCGCCGACGATCGACAGCTCGGTGACCCGCTCCGCCTCGATGGTGTCGAGTAGGGCTTCGATGTCGAGGTGGCGTGACTCGAGCATGACCACCGAGCCGGCGCTGTTGAGCACCGACATGGCCGTGAACAACCCGGTGCCGTGCATCAGGGGCGGACCCGGCAAGAGGCGGGCGGGCGGGTGCGGCGGCGGGGCTGACAGGGTGGCGCGGACCTCGGCCGGGTCACCGTCACCGCGGTAGCGCAGCTCGCCGGTCCGGTTGAGCACACCGAAGAGGTCGTCCTGGCGCCACATGACGCCTTTGGGCATCCCGGTGGTGCCGCCGGTGTACACGAGCAGCAGGTCATCCGGGCCACGCCCCCACGGCGGGTGCACCGCCCCGGCGTCATCGGGGCGCGCCGCGCCAGCGGTCTCCTCGTAGGGAACCGCCCAGGGGGGACAAGGGCCGGCGCCGTCGTCGACCCACAGCCAGGTGCGAAGGCGCGGCAGCTCGCCTCGAGCCTGGTCCGCGTGGCCGGCGAACGACCCGTGGAAGACCACCGCTTCCACGTCGGCGTTGGCCCAGAGATAGACGAGCTCGGAGGCGGTGTAGCGGTAGTTGGTGTTCACCGGCACCAGTCCGGCTTTGAAGGTGGCGAAGAGGGACTCGAGGTACTCGGGTCCGTTGTAGAGATACTGGGCCACCTTGGCCTGACGGCCCAGGCCGGCCGCGAGCAGCGCCGCGGCCACCCCGTTGGCCCGCTCGTCCAACTGGCGCCAGGTCCGGCACGTGGCACCCTGGGTCAGGGCCGGGGCATCGGGATGGACCTCGGCCACGGCCTCCCACACGTCGGCGAAGTTCCAGCGTGACACCTGCCGGATGGTAGCGGGCTGACCCCTACCCCCCGCCAGCGGCGCTCGTCCGGTCCCGGCGCGTCTCGGCGTTGCCGGTCCCGCCCCGCTCGGGCGCCACCTCGCCGGCTACGTGGCCCGAGGGGTCAAAGGAGGTGGCGAACCGAGCGCGCCGTCGCCGTCCGGGCCGTGAGCCCGTTGCCCAGGTGGGTGGCCAGGGCAGCGACGCGGCGAGGGGCACCGGGCGGGGCCCCATCGAGCAGTTCGTTCCAGAAGACGGCCCAACCGCCGGCGAGGGTGCCGCCCCGGGCCGCCCCGGTGAGCACCCGGGCCAGGGCCGCCACGGCGCGGGGTCTGCTCACGATTGCGCCCTGGAGGGCGGCGGTGATCCGTTGATACGGCAAATGGGCGGCGGCCAGACGGGAGCGGTACCGGGCCGCCGCGCTCCCGGGTGTGTGCAGGACCGCTTCGGCGGCCCAGCGCCCACTCTGCATGGCTTGGGCGATCCCTTCGCCCTGGAGGGGGTTGACCAAGCCCACGGCGTCGCCCACCAGCAGGACCCTTCCGGCGGCCGGGACGGTGCCGACCATGCCCATCTTCAGCCAGCCGCCGAGGCGGCGGGCCGGCTCCGTCGGCCCCACGGTGCGGCCGGCCTCCAGCAGACCCAGCTGCTGCAGCCGGTTCAGGAACTGTGGGAGGGCCCGGACGGCGGCCGCACCCGCCTGCCGGTCGGCGCCGGTCCCCACCCCGAGCCCCAGGTTGGCGCCACCGTCCGCGCCCGGGAACAGCCACCCGTAGCCGGGAAACCCCTGCCACCGCGCCGGCTCCCACAGGACGATGGCGGGCAGGTCGATCGGCTGCGGATGGTAGGCCCGGATGGCGAAGCCCCACAGCACCCTGGCCGCATCGACCAGGCCGGCGGCGGTGGCCACCCGGCTGGTGGCGCCGTCCGCTCCGATCACGAAATCGGCGCGCACCTCCTGCCCGCGGCCGACGACGAAGCCCTCGAGGTGACCCTCGGCCGACCAGCGCGGTTCGTCGGCCCGCCCCAACAGCGGCGTGGCACCGGCGGCCACCGCGGCCTGGTGGAGCGACGCGTCGAACGTGGTGCGGGCGGCGGCCACCCCGTACCCGGGGTACGTCAGCCCCGGGGCGTTCGGAAGGTGGACCCGCCGGCCGGTCGGACCGACCACCAGCATGGGACCAACCCGGGGACCAGCGGGCAGGGGGAGCCGGAGATCGGTGAGCAGTTGGATCCCCCGGGGGCCGATCAGATCCCCGCACGCCTTGTCCCGGGGGAACGCCGCTTTGTCCAGGAGGCCGACCCGGGCGCCGCGCCGCGCCAACACCGCGGCGGCGACCGCGCCCGCCGGTCCCGCCCCGACCACCAGCACGTCGAAACGGGAAGCGCTCATCCGTGCTCCTTGGCGATGGTCGTGGCCTACATTGCAATCCTCGCACCTGCAGGGGAGGACCGTGCTGCACGCCACCGGTGACCGCAACCGATTCGCCCAGCAGCTGTTTACTCCCCTGCCCGGACGCTACGACGCGCTGGCCGAGGTCCTTTCCTTCGGTCAGAACGGTCGGTGGCGCCGGGCCATGGTCGATCGCATCGTCCCGACCTCGCCCGCCACCGTGCTCGACGTGGCATCGGGCACCGCAGGAGTCGCCATCCAGTTGGCGTCCCGGGCGGGCGCCCAGGTGGTGGGCGTGGATCTGACCCTCGAGATGCTCCGGCAGGGCCGGTCGCGAGTGGCTGCCAGCGGGCTCGCCGACCGGATTCAGCTCACCGCCGGCCGGGCCGAGCAGCTGCCGTTCCCAGACGGGGCCTTCGACGCCCTCACCTTCACCTACCTGCTTCGCTACGTGGACGATCCCCAGGCCACGTTGCGGGAACTGGCCAGAGTCGTCAAGCCGGGCGGGGCGGTCGCCAGCCTCGACTTCCTCGCCCCGCCCAGTTCGTTCTGGTACGCCTGGTGGTGGGCATACACCCGGGCGGTGCTGCCGGCCGCCGGCCTGCTCACCGGGGGCCGCGCCTGGTATCGGGTGGGCCGTTTCCTGGGGCCCAACATCTCCGGGCACTACCGGAAGTTCCCGCTGCCCTGGACCGTCGAAGCGTGGCGCCAGGCCGGATTCGATGACGTCCGAGTGCGGCTGATGAGCCTCGGTGGCGGCCTGGTCATGAGCGGAACCCGCCGGCGTGACTGAGGAGCCGGCGGTGGCGCCGTCACAGGCCGGGCGCCCCGAGGGCCGCGGCGCGGCCCGCCTTCTACGCCAGCCAGCCGGGCGGCTGGCGGGACTGGTGGAACCTGCTGCACGTCCCCTATACGGCCTGGCACCTCTCCTATGTCGTCATCGGAGCCACCTTGGCGCCTCACGTCGACCTCAGCCGTCTGGTGGCAACCCTCCTGGCCTTCTTCCTGGCCGTCGGCATCGCCGCCCACGCCCTCGACGAGCTTCGCGGCCGGCCCTTGCGGACCCGCATCCCCTCCCCGGTCCTGGTGACGGTGAGCGGGGTGGCCCTCGCGGGCGCGGTGGCGCTGGGGATCGCCGGCTTGCACCGGGTGGGGTGGCCGCTGGTCCCCTTCCTCATCGTCGGTCCGCTGCTGGTGGCCGCCTACAACCTGGAGCTCATGGGCGGGGTGGTGCATACCGACACCGGCTTCGCGCTGGCCTGGGGAGCCTTTCCGGTGCTCACGGCGTACGTGGCCCAAACCAGCCGGCTGTCCGTGGGCGCGGTGTTGGCGGCCGCGGCCGCGTTCGCCCTGTCCCGGGCCCAGCGACACCTGAGTACCCCGGCCCGGCTCGTCCGCCGGCGGGCGACCACGGTGGAGGGCCGCCTCGTCTTCGATGACGGATCGTCGGTCGCGATCGACCAGCAGACGCTGTTGCGGCCCCTGGAAGCGGCGCTGGGGGCCCTGTCGTGGTCGGTCGTCATCCTGGCCGCCGGCGTGGCGGTACAGCGCCTCGGGTAGAGGTGGGGCGGCAAACGGTGTGGCGCCTTACCCTTCGGCCGCCAGGTACCGGCGAAATCGAGCGACGGTGACGTCCACCACCCGGTCGTGGCCCCAGCGCAGCAACGGGTAGGCCACCCGGCTGGCCAGGCGCATGGGGGCCTGCATCATCTCCACCGTCCAGCCGGCGTCGACCGCCGTTCCTGCGCCGGCCGGGCGCATCGCCAGCGACGCCACGCCGACGAGATCGCCTGCCACCACCGCCTCGATCGACACCGGGCGGACGCACGCCGTCAGCTCGACCCGGACCCGCATCCGGTAGGGCAACGGCGGCGCCACCACGCCGTGCAGCACCGACCCGGCCGTCAACCCGTCGCCTTCGAGGCCGAAGTCCTGCAGCCACGGCCACCAGCCCTCGAACCGCTCCACGTGTTCCAGCGTCGCCCATAGCTCGTCGGGACCGATCGCGAAGTCGTGCCGCCCCCGGTAGGCGATGACCGGCGGCGCCATCAGGTCCGCTGGTCCAGCGCCATCAGGCCCGGGTGGCGGTGTCGACGAGCTGCCAGTGGGACGGCTCGCCGACCTCCTCCCGGACCACGCCCAACCGCTGGAGGTAGTGCAGGTGGGCGAGCGTCTCGCCGACGGCGGCCCGCCGCATGAAGCCTTGGATCTGATCCCAGGGGCGGCTCCAGGTCATGTGCCCGGCCAACGCCCAGGTGGTCGTCTCCCCGTCCCGGATGGCGGCAATCACCTCTTCGAAACGGGCTTGGTGATGGGCCTTCAACTCGGCGACCCGAGCCGGCAGGTCCGCGAATCGGTGCTCGTGGGCGGGCAGAACCTCTTCCACGTCATAGGCCCCCACTTTTTCCAAGGAGCTCAGAAGTCGCCCAGCGGGTCGAGCCCGGCTTGCGGGTGGAACGAGATATTGGGGGTGATGCGGGGCAGCACGTGGTCGCCCGAGAGCATCAGGCGGTGACCGGACTCGTAAAAGCACAGGTGGCCCGGCGAGTGGCCCGGCGTCCAGATGGCGCTGAGGTCCCAGCCGGGCACCTCGGGCTTGTCCCCGTCCTCCATGAGGATGTCGGGGGTGGCCGCCCACACGAACGAACGCACCGGCATCGACGCCTGCTGCAGGCTGGTGACTTCCTCCTCCGGGGCGCCGTCGCGCCGCAACATGGCGGCCATCTGCCCGAGCAGCTCGTCGGGCTCGTCGTAGCGGGCCTCGATGAGGCTGGCGTCGGCTGGGTGCAGCGCCACCCAGGCCCCCGACGCCTCCCGGATCCGGCCGGCCAGGCCGTAGTGGTCGGGGTGGATGTGGGTGACCAGCACCCCCTGGACGTCGCCCATGGCGAAGCCGGCGTGCTCGAGTCCGGCGACGAGCATCTGGTAGGCGTCGTCGGTGTTCCAGCCGGCGTCGATCAGGTACGGCCCCTTCGGCGATTCGAAGGCGTAGACCAGCACGTAGCGCAACGGGTTGTTGGGGATCAGGACCGGGATGCTCCACAATCCGGGTCGGACCCGCTCGACGGGGGGAAGGGGCAGCTCGGTGGGGCTGGAATCGGCCATGGTCCCCAGCTTGCCAGCCGCGGCTGCGGTCGCGCCCACCCGGGCGTCGGGTACCGTCGCCGGATGCCCGGCGTGGAGATCCGCGAGGTACGGGGCTGGTTGGGCCGCCGGCTGTTCGTCGACATTCCCTTCCGCATCCACGGCGGCGACCCGGAATGGATCCCGCCGTTGCGGCTCAGCGTCCACGACCGCCTGTCGCCGAAGCATCCGGCGATGGCCCACCAGGAAGTGGCGTTGTGGGTGGCCTACCACCGGGGCCGGCCGGTGGGTCGGATCGGGGCGTGCGTCGACTCGTTCTTCAACGAGTATCAGAAGGTCGAGTGGGGCTGGGTCGGCTTCTTCGACACCTTCGACGATCCCGAGGTGGCGGGGGCCCTCTTCGACACCGCGTGCGCGTGGGCGGCGAACCGGGGGGCGGCCACCTGCGTGGGGCCGGCGTGCTTTACCACCAACGACGAGCTGGGTCTCCTCGTCGAGGGCTTCGACATCCCCCCCACGCTGCTCACCTTGCAGAACCCCCGCTACTACGAGGCCCTGTGGGTGGGCCACGGGTGGGAGCAGGCCATGGACCTGTGGGCCTGGCACTTCGACAAGTCCAGCACCGACCTGTCAGAACGGCAGCGCCATACCCTCGACCGCATCCAGCAGCGGGCCAAGGTGGTGGCTCGGGGCATCGACATGGACGACTTCGACGCCGAGGTGGGGCGCTTTTTCGAGGTGTACAACGCCGCGTGGAGCGAGAACTGGGGCTTCGCCCCCATGCCCGAGGCGGAAGTGCGCCACCTGGCCAAGCAGCTCAAACAGATCATCAACCCCAACTGGGCGTTCGGCCTGGAGACCACCGACGGCCAGGCGGTGGCGGTGTGCCTGGCGCTACCGGATGTCAACCAGCTGATGCGAGGGGTGCGGTCGGGGCGGATGTTGCCGTTCGGCTGGTACCCCCTGCTGCGGGGCCGGCGCCGGTTGAGCCACGCCCGGGTGTGGGCCCTCGGGGTGCGGCCCGACTACCAGCATCTGGCCCTGGGGCCGCTGCTGTACCGGGAGATCGTCGACCGCCTCGCCGCCGACCCGTACATCCGCACGTCGGAGGCGTCGTGGACGCTGGCCACCAACCACCGCATCAACGACCAGCTGGCGGCCATGGGGGCCCATCGTTCGAAGGTGTGGCGGCTCTACCAACGGCCGGCGAGGCGCGCCAGCCGCTGATCGGCCGGGGCCGGCTCAGCTTCGGATGCCGGCGCCGGCGCCGTCCGCCCGGGCCGCCTCGAAACCGGCCAGGGCCCGGTCGATGTGCGCTTCGGTGTGGGTGGCCATGACCGAGGTGCGCAGCATGGCCCGCGGCACCGCCGGCGGGATGGCGCAGTTGGTGTAGACGCCGTGGTCGAGGAGGGACTTCCACAGGAGCCCGGCGTCCCAGTTGTCGCCGACCTGGACCGCCACGATGGGGCTGACCGTCCGGTCGGGCACCTGGAAGCCGAGCCGGGCCAGGCCGGACCGCAGCTGCTCGGCCCGGGCGGCCACGGCCTCCCGGCGCCAGTCCTCGGCCCGGGCGATGTGGACGGCTTCCAGGGCGGCGCCCAGGGCGGCGGGAACGCCGGAGGCCGTGAACATCAGGGGCCGGCAGGTGATCTTCAGGAACTCGATGACGGCCTGGGGGCCGGCGATGAACCCGCCGCAGCTGGCCAGCGACTTGGAGAAGGTGCCCATGATCAAGTCCGGGCGGACGCCGGTGGCCGCCGCCGTGCCTGCCCCCCCGGGGCCGGCGACCCCCAGGGCGTGGGCCTCGTCGACCAGCAGGCGGGCGCCGAAATCGGCGCAGAGCACGGCGATCTCGGCGAGCGGGGCCCAGTCGCCCTCCATGGAGTAGATGCCGTCCACCGCCACCAGGACGCCGCCGGCGTCGGGTTGCTCGCGCCACGACCGCAGGGTCCGGCGCAAGCTGTTGGCCCGGTTGTGGCGGAACGCCCGCAGGGTGCCGCCGGAGAAACGGGCGCCGTCGACGAGGCTGGCGTGGGCGGCGGAGTCGACGACGGCCGCGTCATCGGGACCGACCAGGGCGCCCAGCAGGCCCAGGTTGGCGGCGTAGCCGGTGGTGAAGACGAGCGCCGCTTCCATGCCCACCCAGTCCGCCAGCAGCTCCTCCAGCTGGTGGTGAATCGTCAGGGTCCCGTTGAGCAGGCGGCTGCCGGTGATGCCCGTCCCGAAGCGGTCGATGGCGGCCGTGGCGGCAGCTCGGACCCGGGGATCGGTGGTGAGGCCCAGGTAGTTGTTGGACCCCAGCATGACCACCTGGCGGCCCCGGAAGCTGACGGTCGGGCCGATCTCCCCGTCGAGCTCGCGGTAGAAGGGCATGAGGTCGAGCGACTCGGCCAGGCGGTACTCCTCCAGGCGCGGGTCGTCGACCTTGGCGAAGATGTCGGCCTGGGGTTTCGTCGGCGGTGACGGCTCGGGTCCGGAGGCGGGGCGGGGCTCGCTCACCGGGCCACCCCCGTGGTGCCCGCGGCCCCGCCCCGCAGGGCTTCGAAACGCTGCTCCCACGCCTGGTGGCGGTGGCGGGCATCGCGGATGTACGGCGACCGGCCGATGGCGGAGATCAGGGCCCGGTTGATCTGGTCGGCGGGGGCCTTGAGCGGCCGCATGACATCGACGAACAGGACGACGCGCACCCCGTCGGTGTCGTTCCAGGCCCGGTGGTCGTAGCCGTCGTCGAACACCAGGCTGCGGCCCTCCTCCCAGTGGGCGACCTCGCCGCCGACCTGGATACCGGCGGCCTGGGCCGGCTCGGGAACCCGCAAGGCCAGGTGGTAGCGCAGCACGCCCCGCCAGGGACCTCGATGCTCGCCGATGCGCTTGTGCGGGGACAGGATGGAGAAAAAGGCCGTGGTCAGCCCGGGGATGCGGTCGAGCAGGGCGGCCGTCCGGGGGCAACGGGCGCAGTTGGCGTCCGCCCGAAATCCGTAGCCGAAGAAGAAGTAGGTCTTCCACCCGTCGTCGTCGGTGATGGAGGCCTGGTCCACCGAGATGTCCTGGAAGTTGGGCAGGGCGTCGCGGTAGCTGAGCACCTGGTCGAGCTCGCCCCGGATGGTCGCCCAGTTGGCCTCCAGGCCGGGGATCCAGCCGAACGTGTCGAGCGGCAGAAACGGCGTTGTCGGCACCAGCGACGAGCGCAGCACGAAGCGCTCCAGTCCGTGCAACACCCGGGCCCCGCCCTCGTTGAACACCGCCAGGGCGCGGTCGCGAGCCGTCGTCGACATGGGTCGACAGGCTACTGCCGGCCGGGTCTGGGGCCCGGGCACTACGGTGACTTCGCCCCACATCGCCAGGGATCTACTGCGTCGATGAGCACCGCCGGACGCCAGCCCCGGAGCGAGTTGACGACCGCCAGGCCCGTCGCCCGGTTGAGGTCGGCGACGGTGATGATCCGCTGGCTCAGCTCGCCGGCGTCGACCAGCCGGCCCCGCTCGACGCCCGGCAGCAGACCGCACCCGATAGGTGGTGTCCACCACCGCCCGTCGAGGCGAACCGCCAGGGTGGCGATGGTCGTCTCGGTCACCTCGCCCCGCTCGTTGACCAGGATGACGTCGTCGGCGTCGGGCCGGGTCGCCTGTCGGCGCTCGTAGCGGCGACGGTCGGCGGTCTTGTGAAAGAGGCCAACGTCGCGGCTGTCGACCCGCTCGGCCGCCCAGGCCAGGCGAACGGGGCCCGGGGCCGGATGGGGCAGGGCGCTCAACCCGACCGTCAACTCGCCTGCGGCCGAGAGAAGGAGCCGGACGCGCCGGGCCCCGACCTCGCCCGCGACCGCGGCCCGCACCCCCTTGCGGGCGGTGTCGGGATCGAACGGGATGGCGAAGTACCCGGCGGAAGCGGCCAGCCGGGCCAGATGGCGATCGAGATGGACCGGACCGCGGTCGGGGTCGAGGCGCAGCGTCTCCAGCAGGCCCGACGGGGACTCGGGCGGATCGAGGATGACGCACTTGTCGCGCAGCTCGGCCCACTCGGCGGCGGGCTCCGATGACCAGGTGATGCCCCCACCCGCGCCGTACTCGGCCTGGCCGGTCGCCAGGTCGACGAGCGCGGTGCGGATGCCGACCGCGAACCGGGCCCGCGGGGATGGCCCGGGGGCCAGGTAACCCACCGCGCCGCAGTAGACGCCCCGGGCCTCGTCTTCGAGTTCGGCGATGATCTGCATGGTCCGGGGCTTGGGGGCCCCGGTGACGGATCCGGATGGGAACAGGGCCCCGAACACCGCACCCAGGGACCCGTCGCACCCCTCGGCGTCGATGGTGGAGGTGAGCTGCCACAGGGTGGGGTACCGCTCGAGGGTGCGCAGATCCCGGACGGCAACCGTGCCGGCCCGGGCCACCCGGCCCAGGTCGTTGCGGAGCAGATCGACGATCATGATGTGCTCGGCGTCGTCCTTGGCGGAGCGGGTCAGCGCCATCGCCTGGGCTGCGTCCTCCTCGGGCCACCGGCCGCGCGGCCGGGTGCCCTTCATCGGCCGGGTCCGCACCCGACCCCCCACCCGCTCGAAGAACAACTCCGGCGAGGCGCACGCCACCGCGTGCGTGCCGGTCTCCAGGTAGGCGTTGTAGGCGCCGCCTTGGGCGTGGGCCATGCCGGCGTACAGGCGCATCGGGTCGCCGACAACGGCGCGCGCCCGGGCCGTCAGGTTGACCTGATAGGACTCCCCGGCGGCCAGGTGGTCTTTGATGACGGCCACGGCGCGCTCGTGATGGGCCGAGGTCCAGGCCAGCCGCCAGTGTCCTTTCTCCTGCTCGCTTTTCGCCGGCTCGGTGGCAGGACGGGGGATGGGCGGCACCGGCACCCGTTCGCCGAACACCGCGAACCACGCCAGGGGGAGGTCGGGTCGGGGCGACCGCACCACCAGGGCCTCGTCAAAGGCGGGGCCGGCCTCGTAGGCGACGAAGCCGGCCACCCAGTGGCCGGTGGCAGCCGCCCGCTCCGCGGCGTCGATGACCCCGCGCACCTCGTCCAGGTGGGTCGCCTGCAGGGTTCCGGTCAGGTGGCGCAGGGCAAAGGAGCCGTCCGGCCGGGTGAGATCGTCGAAACGGGCGACGACCTCACGCTCGGTCACGGCCGGACGGCGCCGATGATGAGGTGGTCGACCAGCTCGTCGATGCCGGTGGTGACCACCAGGCCGTCGTGGTCCATCAGCCAGCTGCGGTTGCGCACCTGCACGTCGTGGCGGGGGTCGTACCGGTTGAGGTGGACAATAGTGGGCAGCGGGGCCAGCGCCTGCCGGCTCAGGCGCACGGAGTTGATGGCACCCAGCCCGGGCTCGGCCACCAGCACGGTCAGATCCACGGCCAGGGCCCGGGCCAGGTCGGCGGTGTCACCGTCGATGGCCTGCGGCGAGGCCACGCCCCCAGCCCCTTCCACCACACCGACCTCGACGGCGTCCAGCGGCCAGCCGGCCGTGACCTCGCGTTCGAGCTCGGCCAGCGCCGGCGGTGGCAAACCGAGGGCCGCGGCCGCCATCGGTGGGGCCATGGGGACGGGGTACCACCGCCGCTGCGGGCACACCTCCAGCGGGGTCTCCCCACTGGCCGCAGCCAGCAGGTCGGCGTCGGTCGTGATGTCCTCGGGGGCGTACGACTGGGCGGGCTTGCGCACGGCCACCCGCCGACCCCGTTCGACGAGGGCGCGCAGCAGGGCGACGGACACCCAGGTCTTGCCGACATCGGTGCCCGTCCCGGTCACCATCACCAGGAGGTGGGGTCTCAATCCAGGCCTGCCAGGGCCAGAGCGAGGCGGCGCACGTCACCGTCGGTGTGGACGGCCGACAACGACACCCGCAGCCGGGACGTCCCTGGCGGCACGGTCGGCGGCCGGATGGCCGGCACCAGCAGGCCGGCGTTGAGGAGGCGCTCGGCGGCCGCCAGCGCCGCCGACTCCTCGCCCCGCACCACCGGGATGATCGGCGACGGGTAGCCCGGGCGGAGGGTGTCGACGTGCCGGCGCAGGATGGCCCGCCGCGTCGCCCCTTCGTCCGAGGTGCAGATGGCCACCGCGGCCAGGGCGGCGGCGGCCGAGGCCGGGGCCAGGGCGGTGGTGAAGATGAAGGAGCGGGCCCGGTTGATCAGCAGCTCGATCCACGATCGGGGCCCGGCGAGATAGCCGCCCTGGGAGCCCAAGGCCTTCGACAGGGTGCCGACCCGGAGGCACTCGGCGGCGGGATCCGGGGCCGGGATGTCAAAGCAGGCGTGGGCGTCGTCGAGGATGAGGAGGGCCTGGTGGCGGGCGCACATCTCCGAGAGGGCCGCCACCGGGGCGAGGTCGCCGTCCATGGAGAACACGCTGTCGGTGACGACGACCGCGGGGCCAGGCGCGTCCTGCACCAGTTGCTCGGCGTGGGCCACATCGCCGTGGCGGTACACCGCGATCTCGGTCCGAGCCAGGCGGGCGCCGTCGATGAGGGACGCGTGGTTGAGCTCGTCGGAGACGATCCGGGCCCCGGCGCCGAAGGTGGTGAGGGCGGCCACGTTGGCCTGGTAGCCGGTCGGGAAGACCAGGGCGCAATCCGTGCCCCGCCACCGCGCCAGGGCGGCCTCCAGGTCGGCGTGGATGGGCCGGGTTCCGACGATCAGCCGCGACGAGCCGGCCCCGGTGCCCCACCGGTCCAGCGCGTCCCGAGCGGCCGCCACCACCGCGGGATGCTGGGAGAGACCGAGGTAGTCGTTGGAGGCGAACGACACCACCTGGGACCCGCCGGCCTCGTCGCCGGCGACCCGGAACTCGGGTCCGCCGCCATCCAACACCCGCAACTGGCGCCAGCGGCCGGCGGCCTGGATCTCGGCCGTCTCGGCCGCCACCCGAGCCGACCAAGTCATCGGCACCCGGTGACGATGGCCTGTTCCAGCACGTCGCCGATACGGTCGATTTCGGACGCCGTGGTAGTGAGCATGGGCATGAGGACCACCACGTCCCCGAGCGGGCGGAGCAGGACACCGGCATCCACCGCCGCCGCGCACACTTGGCGACCCCAGCGGCGACCGGGCGCCGGCGGGTCGAGCTCGACGCCCGCCATCAGGCCGCACCCGCGCACCTCGCGGACGGCCGGCAGGGCGGCCAGGCCGGCCAGCCGCTTCTCCAGCTGCTCGGCTCGGGCGGCCACGTTGTCCAGCACGTCCCAGGTCTGGATCAGCTCCAGGTGCCGGACCGCCACCGCCGCGGCCAGGGCGTTGCCCCCGAAACTGTGGCCGTGGTAGAGCGCCCGCGGTCCCAGGTCCTCCCCGAGGAACGCCGCCGCCACCTGAGCGGTGGCCACCGTGGCGCTCATCGGCAGGTACCCACCGGTGAGCCCCTTGCCGAGACACATGAGGTCCGGGCGGACGCCGCACTGCTCGGACGCGAACAGGGTGCCGGTGCGTCCGAACCCGGTGGCCACCTCGTCGCAGATGACCAACACGCCGGCGGCCTGGGCGGCCCGGACCAGGCGACCCACGTCGCCGGCGGCCGCCACGTGCATGCCCGCGGCCCCCTGCACCAGGGGCTCGAGGACGATCGCGGCCAGCTCGGCGCGGTTGGCGTCCAGGGCGGCGAGGGCGGCGTCGAGCCACCCGACCGTGCGGTAACCCGGCGTGCGGATCACCCCCGGGAAGCGCAACGGGTCGAACAGGTCGGTGCCGAAGCCGCCCGCCCCGATCGACAGGGCGCCGACAGTGTCGCCGTGATAAGCGTCGCCCAGGGCCAGGTAGCCGGTCCGGGTCGTGATCCCCTGATTCCACCAGTACTGGAAGGCGATCTTGAGGGCCTGCTCGACCGCGGCGGCGCCGTCCGACGCGAAGAGAAAGCGAGGATCGTCGACCGGCACCACGCCGGCCAGGGCCTCGGCCAGCTCGATCACGGCCCGGTTGCCATGGCCCAGCAGGGTGGAGTGGGCCACCCGGTCGAGCTGATCCCTGACGGCCTGGTCCAGCTCGGCCACCCGGTGGCCCAGGGTGGTGACCCACAGGCTGGAGATGGCGTCGAGGTAGCGCCGGCCGGCGACGTCGATGAGCTCGCGGCCTTCGGCCCGTTCGACAATGATGGGCCGGTTGTCGGCGTAGGTCGCCATCTGGGTGAAGCCGTGCCACACCCGGGCCTGATCGCGCTCGACCCAGGTCGCCATCGGGTCCCTGGCCACGGCGGAGACGATAGTGGGGCCCGTGGCGCGCCGGCGAAGTGGCCAACCGCACCAGGGATGGCCGGCGTCCGCGGCGGCAGACCTGGTGCGATTTGTATCTTTGGTGCACTTATGTCTATCTCATGCACATAGGTGCACCATAGATACAAATCGCACCAGGTCCCCCCGCGGTCGAGGTCAGCCCGGGGCGGCCCTGGCGACCGGTCCGACCGGCCCCTCTAGCATGATCGCCCGTGTCCTCTCTCACCCACCTCGATGTCATCGCCGCGGCCCGGGATCAGCTGGTGGGGCGGCGGGAACGGATCGACGCCCGGCAGCTGGCCGAACTGGCCGCAGTCCCCGACGCCGTGGTGCCGTCGTTGGCGGCCCTGGCCCACGAGGTCCGACTGGAGTGGTGCGGTGACACCGTAGAGGTGGAAGGCATCCTGTCGGCCAAGACGGGCGGGTGCCCCGAGGATTGCCACTTCTGCGCCCAGTCGTCGCGCTTCGACACGCCCGTGTTGGCGACGCCCTTTCTCGACACCGACGAGGTGCTGGCCGCGGCGCGAGAGACCGCCGCGCTCGGGGCCAGCGAGTTTTGCATCGTGCTGGCCGTCCGGGGTCCCGACGAGCGGACCATGCAGCGGCTGCTCGACCTGGTGCCGCTCGTGCACGACGCCACCGGGTTGAACGTGGCGGTGTCCGCCGGAATCCTCGACGAGGGCCAGGCCGGGCGCCTCGCCGCAGGTGGCGTCCATCGGTACAACCACAACCTCGAGACGGCCCGGTCCTTTTTCCCAGAAATCGTCAGCACCCACACCTGGGACGAGCGGTGGCGGACGTGCCGGTTCGTCGCCGACGCCGGCATGGAGCTGTGCTGCGGGGTGCTGCTCGGGATGGGCGAGAGCGACGCCCAGCGGCTAGAGCTGATCGCTCAGCTGGCCGAGCTGGCGCCGGCGGAGGTGCCGGTCAACTTCCTCGATCCCCGCCCCGGCACCCCCCTCGCCATCCGCAAGCCGATCCGGCCCCTGGACGCCCTGCGGTGGATCGCGTTGTTCCGGATCGGGCTGCCCGACGTGATCCTCCGCTACGCCGGCGGTCGGGAGCTGACCCTCGGCGAGTTGCAGGCCATGGGCATGACGGCCGGCATCAACGCCCTGATCGTGGGCAACTACCTGACCACGCTGGGCCGCAGCCCCGACGCCGATCTCACCATGCTGCGGGACCTCCGGATGCCGATCGGCGCCCTTTCCAGGGTGTTGTAGGAGTGGGGGCGTGGTAGGGGTGGATCCCGCCGGCCACTGCACGGGCTGCGGGCACACGGCGCCGGACTGCCCGAGCGGAGGCCGCTGCCGCGGGACCTTCGAACCGCCCCGCTACTGCCCGGCATGCGGGCGGCGCTTGCGGGTGGTGATCATCCCGACCGGCTGGACGGCCCGCTGCCGGGACCACGGACCGGTCCCCGCCGACGCCGATTCCCGCGCCTGAGGGTCCGCTGAGCGGAACCTGACGCGCGCCCCGTTACGGACTACCCTCGCATCTGGTCCGGACGTTTCCGACAAGGAGATCCACGTATGCGACGGAAGTTGGGAATCGTGGCCAGCATCGCGATGGTGGGGCTGGTGCTCACCTCCTGCGGGAGCTCCGGCAGCAGCACCGGAGGCGGGACCCCGGTCAAGGGGGGCACGCTCAACATGCTGGGCACCAGCGACGTCGACTACATGGACCCCAACATCTCGTACTACACCACCGGCTACCTGGCCCTGCGCATGTGGAGCCGGCAGCTGCTCACCTACCCGGCCACGCCGGGCCAGACCACCGTGGTGGTGCCGGACCTGGCCACCGAGGTCCCCACGACGGCCAACGGCGGCATCAGCGCCGATGGGCTCACCTACAAGCTGACCATCCGGACGGGAGCCATGTGGAACACCACTCCCCCGCGCCAGATCACCGCCGCCGACGCCGTCCGCGGGCTTCAGCGGACCTGCAACCCGGCCCAGCCCTTTGGCGGACTCCCCGACTTCGAGACGCTCATCGTGGGCTTCCAGGCGTACTGCACCGCCTTCGCCAAGGTGGCCCAGACCGCCCCGGCCATCAAGGCCTTCATCCAAACCAACTCCTTCGCCGGGGCCAGCGTGGATCCGACGAATCCGCAGACGGTGGTGTACAAGCTCACCCATCCGGCCACCTATTTCCCCGACCAACTGGCGATGCCGGCGTTCTCGCCCGCGCCGCTGGAGTTCCTGGACTATGTGCCCGCCGGCGCGGCATTGGCCCAGCACACCATCTCCGACGGGCCTTACATGATCCAGAGCTACAACCCGGCCAAGTCCTTTGTCTTCGTCCGCAACCCGTCATGGACCGCGGCCGTGGATCCGGTCCGCAAGGCCTACGTCGACAAGATCGTGGTATCGGAGACCGGCAACCAGCAGAGCATCCAGCAGCAGTTGACGACCAACAGCCCAGCCGCGGACATGGGCTGGGACGCCCAGGTCCCGACGGCGGACATCCCCGGCCTGCTGTCGAGCAAGGACACCAAGCTCAACCTGGGCCCCACCTACGGGACCAGCCCGTACGTCATCTTCAACACCGGATCGCCCAACAACGGGGGCGCCCTCGCCAACCTGCAGGTGCGTCAGGCCCTCGAGTACGCGATCAACCGCAGCAATCTGATTCAGGACGACGGAGGGCCGCAGGTCTCGCCCCCGCTGACACACATCCTGCCCCCGGGGATCGTCGGCTCCCAGCCCGCGGACCCCTATCCGTATGACCCGACAAAGGCCAAGCAGTTGCTGGCCGCGGCGTTGCCGAACGGCCACCTCACCCTGAGGCTGCTGTATCAAAGCGCCCTCGACTACGAGGTCAAGATGTTCCAGACCCTCCAGGCCGATCTCGGGAAGGTGGGCATCAACGTGACCGGCGTGACCAGCCCGCAGGCCGACTTCTACACCAAGTACCTCCAGGTGCCCTCGGTCGGTCGTCGGGGGGTCTGGGATCTGGCCCTGGCGAACTGGTTCCCGGACTGGTACGGCAACGGGGCCCTGTCCTTTTTCTCGCCGCTGTTCTCAGGACAGCCGTCGTACCCGCCGGTGGGGAGCAACTTCGGCTTCTACAACGACGCCAAGACCAACCAGCTGATCCAGCAGGCGTCGACGGCGACCAACACGGCCACGGCGGCTTCGTTGTGGGCCCAGGCTGACGCGCAAGTGATGGCTGACGCCGCCGTCTTCCCGATCACCTCGCCGACCTCCCCCAACTATCACGCCGGCCTGGTGCACAACGCGGTGTACATCCCGCAGCTGTTCCAGTTTGATCCGACGAACGTGTGGCTCACCCCGAGCAACGGCGGCTGATCGAAGGAGCGGGGCGGCGACCGGCGGCCGGCGCTGGCCCGCCTGGCCGCACGGCGACCGCACGGAACCGTCGGCGGTGGTTGTAACGTATGTGCGTATGCATGCAGGTACGCAGCCTTTCGAGATGCCGACGGACGACCAGGTCGACTTGGCCTGCGACGGCTTTCGCATGCTGGCCGACCCGACCCGCATCAAGATCATGTGGGCCCTGCTGCAAGGGGAGGCCTCGGTCAACGGGCTGGCGACGCTCGTCGGGGCGGCGCCGGCCGCGGTGTCGCAGCACCTGGCGAAACTCCGCTTGGCGAAGCTGGTCCAGGTCCGCCGAGAAGGCACGTTCGCCTATTACTCGGGGGCGGACGATCACGTGGCCCGCCTGCTGGCGGAGGCGCTCTTTCACGCCGACCACCAGGTGCAGCGCCTGCCGGATCACCCCCCGGCGGGGCCGCCTGCCGGCGACCGACGCGTGCGGCGGGGAGCGACCCGGACGTGAGCGAATCCCACCACGAACACGGGCCGCACGAACACCGGCAGCACAGCCACGGGCACCACGAACGCGGGCATCGACCCGGGTGGTGGGGTTTCGTCGTCGGCCTGGTCCGACCGCACAGCCACGATCACTCCGACAGCTTCGACCAGGAATTGCTGACCAGCAAAGCAGGGACGCGGGCGCTGTGGATCAGTCTGGCCGGGCTGTTGGCGACCGCGGCGGTCCAGGCCGCCATCGTCGCCCTGACCCATTCGATCGGCCTGCTGGCTGACACCATCCACAATTTCGCCGACGCCCTGACGGCCGTGCCCATCGGTTTGGCCTTCGCGGTGGGGCGACGGCCGGCGACGCGTCGCTACACCTACGGGTTCGGACGGGCCGAGGATCTGGCCGGCTTGAGCGTGGTGGCCGTCATCGCCTTCTCGGTCCTGACGGCCCTGTGGGAGTCCGTCAACCGGCTGGCGCACCCCCACCAGGTCGGCCACCTCTGGGTCGTGGCCGTCGGTGGCGGCCTCGGCTTTCTCGGCAACGAGGTGGCGGCGCGCTACCGGATCAGCGTGGGAAGACGGATCGGTTCGGCCGCCCTGGTCGCCGACGGTCGGCACGCCCGGGCCGACGGCTTTACCTCGTTGGCCGTCGTGGCGGGGGCCGGTGGGGTGGCCGCGGGCTGGCGGCTCGCCGATCCGGTGGTCGGCGTCCTGATCAGCGTCGCCATCGTGGCGGTGTTGTGGGGCGCAGGCCGCGACGTCTTCCGCCGGCTCATGGATGGGACGGATCCCGCCACGAGCGATCAGATCCGCCAGCAGGCGCTCGGCGTCGAAGGGGTCCTCGGCGTCGATCAGGTTCGGGTGCGGTGGCTCGGGCACGAACTGCACGCCAACCTGGATCTGACCGTGCCGGGGTCCCTGTCGATCGCCCGGGCGCACCAGATTGCGGAAACGGTGCACCATCGGCTGCTGCACGAGGTGCCGCGCCTGGTCGACGTCAGCATCCACACCAATCCGAGCGATGCGTCGGGTGACGACCCGCATGCCCTGACGGCGCATCATCGCGGCACCGGCGCGGGCTCGCCGGCCCCGCCCTACTAGGGGTCCTTGACGCCGCTCGCCACCAAGGCGGCCTGCAGGCGGTGGCGCTGGGCGATCAGCTCGCCGGCGGCCGCCGACACCGCCCGCCACGGCTCGGCCGCCGGGTCGATGGCGGCGGCGACCCTGGCCGCGAGGGGGTTGCCGTCATCTCCGCCGGCATCCGGTTCGAGCAGGCGCACCGCCCCGGCGCCCCCGTCCGGCATCTGCCGGTAGAACTCCAACGACGCGGCGTTGAGGTCGTCATCGAGCAGCACTGCCACGCCCCCTTGGGTGGGGGCCGGCCCGGCCGTGTCGACGACCCAGCCGCCGGTGTTGCGCACGTGGACCGAGCCCGGATAGCCGCCGACCGACCATTTCTCGACGAACGGCTTGTGGGTGTGGCCGAAGACGAACTCCACCTCGGGCCCGATGACGCCCAGTTCGGCGGCCAGCTGCAACTGCAGCGGGCCCTCCAGGTACCGGCGCAGTCCGAGCCGACCATTGGGGCTCAGGGTCACGCCAGGCGTGGCTCGCTCGTGGCCGGTCCGGTGCTTGACCTCGCGGCGCGCCAGCCCGGTGAGCAGGGCGCCTTCGACCGGGCGCAGCCAGCCCGGTCCGTGCCCGCGGGCCACCAGGCCGCGGACCAGGTTGGCGACCAGGAGGTCGAGGGCGGAGGCGTTGCTCAGCTCCGCGTAGATCAGCGCCACGTCGGTGCCCACGTCGCCGGAGCGGCCCAGCGTCGACCAGAAGAAGTCGATCCAGGCGAAGTTCTCGGCTTCCAGGTTGGCGATCGTCGCCCCGGTCGAGGCGGGGGACTGGTCGGGGAACAGCAGTTGGCGCAGCTGCGACATGAGGCTGTAGATGGGCTCGGTGAAGTGCCCGTGGGTCACGATTCGGCTGCGCCGGCCGTCGGGCGTGACCAGGGCCAGATTGGGGTAGACGACCCGCACGGCCACGTCCGCGCAGCCGGGCCGGCGTTGGATCAGGGTTGACATGAGATCGTGGGCGGTCCAGGGCGGTTGTTTGTCGGGCAGGAGACGGGTGATGTGCCACGGCGGATCCATGGGGGCGTCGAGCGGCAGGGCCCTGAGGTACTCGATGTACTGGGCTTCGCGGGCTCCCTCCCAGAGGTGATGGTCGTGGTTGCCGGGCAGGTAGTACACCGCGGGCGCAAAGAGCCGGTGGGGGCCGGCGAAGGCCTCGTCGACGAACCGCTCGAAGGTGGTGGCGGCGACCGCGTCGGGCGACAGGGCCAGGTCCAGTACGTCGCCGGCCAGGACCAGGGTGGGTGGCTCCCGCTGGCCGACGGTGAGGTGCCGCAGGCAGTCCAGCATCGCCGTGAGCAGCGGGCTGGACGCGGTCGGATCGGCCTCGAACGTCCGGCCGGGGGCCCCGTGGGATCGCTCCGCGACGACGGTCATCAGGCTGTTCTCCGCCCCGAAATGCAGGTCGGACAGGACGACGTAGCGGATCTCAGCCACGGCCGCTCCCCGCCCGCCCCCGCCGGAAGGGATCGAAGACGTGCCACAACTCGCCCACGAATAACCCGCCGAACCGGTCGAAGGCCCGCAACTGGCCCATCCGGTCCGGCCCGCGGACCCGGAAGGTGGTCAGCTGCCAGGCGAAGTCGAGCGGGCGGATGCGAAGGATGCCCGAACCCACCACCCCGTCGGTCGCCGACTCTCCTCCGTCGATGTCTGGCCTGTGGCCGGCGAGGATCCGGGTGTACAGCGTTGAAGTCTCCGGCCACACCTTGGTGATCGGCCCGGGCCGCACGTCCTTGAAGCCCGCCAGCGTGAGCGGCCGGCCGGTGGCGTCGGAGAAGTAGAGCCGGTACAGCATGTGCCGGGTGCGGGGCCCCTCGTCGACGAACAGGTTGAAGGCCCCGCCCTCGACCGGCCGGCGGCCGCCCAGCACGTCGGAGTCCACGTACCCCTGCACCCCGGCCAGATGGCGGGGGTCCGCCACGAAGGCGTCGACGTCGTCGGTCGCGATGGTGAGCCGGAACATGAGGCTCGCCCCGCCGGCCTGGCCCGCGGCGTAGCCGGCGCGGTAATCCCGCTCGCCGAAGGCGAAGGCGCCTACCATCTTCTCGGTGAACTGCAGGCGGTAGGTCATCAGACGGCTCCCTCGGTGACGTCGGTGACGTCGGTCATGTGGGCGGCGGCGCGCTCGGCGAAAGCGGCGATGGTCAGCGACGGGTTGGGACCGACTGGCCCGGGCATCACCGAGCCGTCGACCACGTGCAAGCCCGGGTAGCCGAACACCTCGCCCCACCCGTCGACGACGCCCTCCTCCGGGCTGGCGCCCATCGGGACGCCGCCCAGCGGATGGACGGTGATGACCCGTTTGAACAGCCACAGCGGCGTGTTGGCGACCGACGCCCCGAGGACGGTGGCGATCCGCGCCAGGGTGTCCTCGACCCGGTCGAAGTAGGCCGCCGAACTGGCGGTGGTCCAATCGAGATCCAGGTCGCCGTGGCGCAGGCTCATGACGCCATCGGGGACGTCGCGGCCCATGGAGAGCACCGGCAGCATGGTGGCCGAGGTGGTTCCCCCGCCGAACAGCCCCGCGATGTCGGCGCTGATGTTGGCCCGGGGTTGGCCGCGGAGATGCGCCCAGCCGCGCCGGGCGAGGAAGCGACCCAGTCGGGCCGCCACCACCGGGGCGCCGGCGCTTTGGGCCACCCAGTCCAGGAACTGGGGGTTCCCGCCGTCTTCGATGTAGAAGCCCCGGCCCGCCGCGCCGTGGCCGTCGAGGGTGTCGGGCATGCGGATGGCGCTGGTGATCACGGGGCCGAATTCGGGGTCGAGGGGCCGGGGCACCGCGGTGCCCTCGACGCGGACCCGGCTGTGGTGCAGGAACGTCAGGAGGTCACCGTTGCCGGAGAACCGAGTCCCGAGCGCCGGGCTCAGCCGCGGGAAGGCGGCCCGGTTGCGCAGGAGCAGGAAGGTGGACCCGAAGGTGCCGGCACCGAGCACCAGCCGGCCGGCGATGGCCTCGCGGGCCTCGCCGGCGCCGCCCGGGGCCCCGTCGGGATCGTGCCGGAGGTAGCCGACCCGGTAGCCGCCGTCGGGATCGGGATCGATGCGGCGCACCTCCGAAAGGGTGCGGATCTCCGCGCCTGCGTCCGCGGCGCGGGACAGATAGGTGTAGTCGAGCGTGTTCTTGGCCCCGTCGTTGCAGCCGATGTCGCACTCGCCGCAGAGGCGGCACGTCCGCCGAGGCCGGCCGTGCAGGTTGGGCTGGGCCTCCTCGAGGGGCTCGCCGGGCGCGGGCGGGCGGCCGGGGTTGGCGAACGTCACCGCCAGGTGCGGCAGTTGCCAGTCCAGGCCGAGTTGGGCGGCGGCGTACCGCATGGCCTCGGTCTTGGCCGTCGAGGAGTAGGGAGCGGTGTCGAAGGGGTACCGCTGGGCGCCGAGCATGGCTTCGGCCGCCTCGTAGTACGGCTCGAGATCGGCGGCGGCGACCGGCCACGGCCGCTCGGGCTGGCCGGGGCTGTCATCGACAAACCAGGCCGGGTCCTTGCGCAGCAGCACGTTGGCGTAGATGAGCGAGCCGCCGCCGAGCCCGCTCGAGACCAGGGCTTCGAGCCCGCGGAAGGCCCACACGTCGAACATGCCGTACAAGGAGCGGGGCGGATCCCACAGGTTCTGCGCCAGCCCGCGCGGGCTACGGGGAAAAGACCCGGGCGGGTAGCTGCGACCTCGCTCGAGGACCAGGACCGAACGGCCGGCCTGGGCCAACCGGCACGCCGCGGCGGACGCCCCGAAACCGGAGCCCACGACGATCGCGTCGAACCGCTCAGTCATGGCGGCCAGACCCCCTCGCGGCGCGCCAGACGGTGGACGCCATCTCGACCCGGGCGCGCCAGGCGGCGGCGGTCGAGGTGGCGTTGGTCGGATGGATGGTCGGCGTGGCGGCGGCCGCCGTGCGCCACCCGAACGGCAGCACGCCGGCGCCGATGACCGGCCCGTCATCGCCCTCGTGGATCCGGACCGCCAACCCGGCTGGGGCCATCTCGGCCCGCAGCCGATAGGCGCCGGTCCCGATGGTGCAGGTCAGGTCCAGGGCCAAGGGCGCCGTGGCGCCGAACGTGGCGGTGCCAGTCTCGATCATGGTCCGGGTCGGCCAGCCCGGCGCATCCAGGTGGCCGACCACCGCCGCCGGCCCCATCCGGCGGGCGGGCCGGTCGAGGCAAAGGTGGGCGCGCAGGGCGGTGCCGCCATGCCGACCGGCCGCGGCGCCGGCCGCGGGCTGGCCGTGGCCGAAGGCGAAGGGACCGTCGAGCACGACGCGGGCTTGGACCGCCGGCGACGGTTCTCGCATGGCGGTGAGAGCAGTCGGCCAGGGGGCCGTGAGCGGCTGCGGGTCGCGCAGGTAGCGACGGGCGTCCTGGTAACCCAGGTCGACCAGCGTGGCCGCGTCGACCCGCCCGAAGAAGTAGGCGGGATCGAGGGGCAACGGTTGCCGGGGTTTGATCACGTGCAGTCGCAGTTGGCGACCCGCGGGGTCTTCGGCCAACCGACCGAGGTCGCCGAGCAGCGAACCGGTGGCGGCCATCTCGATCATGTGGACGTACTGCCGGAACAACCCCGTCTGGTACTGCGGGGCGTTGCCGATGCACCACACCAACCAGGCCTCGTCGCTGCCCTGGCGGACCGCCTCGGGCACGTTGGAGTCGCGGATCCACACCGCGTCGGTATACGGGTCCCCATGGCGGATCACTGCGGGCATGAGCACCGGCAAGGAGATCCCGGCGACCAGCAGGTCCTCGTCCGCCTCCAGGTGCGGGACCACTTCCGCCGATTTGGTGGCGAAGTTGGCCACGTTGTAGGTGCCGGTGACGCCCTCGGCCGACCGGATGGCCGCGGCGTCGATGCCCAGATGCGGAAACACGTGCTGGCGGAGGCCGCGGGCCCCGCCCAGCCCGGGCCAGTGGGGCGAACGCACGTACTGGGTCAGGGGCAGCGGGGTGGCGAAGTACCGCGGATCGAGCGTGCGCCACCGCTCGCAGATCTCCGCGGCGGAGAGGCCCGACAGCACCATCGACAAGTTGAGGGTGCCGCCGGACGTCCCGTCGACGTGATGGAACTTGAGCCCGGCCTGTTCGAGCGCCACCAGCACGCCCGCCTGGTAGGCCACCCGCATCCCGCCGCCCGCGAGCACCAGCGAACGCCGAGCTGCGCCGGCGTCGTGGTCGTGGGGAGCCAGGTAGGGGCGGGGCATCAGGCCGGGTTGGCGCGACGGTCCGCGGTCGGTGGGGGCAGCCAGACCTGGGACAGGCCCAGAGTGGCGACGCTCTCGAGGCCCTCGGGCGGCTGCGCCGGCGGCTCGTCGAAATCCAGGAACCACGACTCGACGTGATCGTCGAGGATGCCCGCCGAGGCCGGAAAGTAGGCGGCGAACACGGGCCGGGGTCCCACCCCCAGCGTCCTGAGGGGGGTCATCCGGGGATGGTCGCCGATGATCAGCTCGGCGGCGCGCCTGGAGCGCAACGAGAGGCCGATCTGTCCATGGAAGTAGATCGAGGACTTGAAGAGCATGCCCCGGAACTGGCAGAAGTTCGCCGAACCCATGCGCAGCGGCAGCCCGGTCCAGCGGGGCTTGCGGATGGTGACGCGCATGGCGAGCTGGCCGTCGAGGTCGTACTGGCTCGACACCGTGTGGGCCCCGATCTGGAAATCGAGGTTGGCCTGGTGCTTGGGCATGCCCCAGATGCCCTTGCCGCCTTTGACCGAGATCTCCGTGCTGACCGGCAAGTCGAAGACGTACTGGCCCATGTCGAAATGGCGCGAGAAGAGCAGCGGCAGGAGCGGCGGGGCGGCCCGCTGCCCGTGGGTCACCGCGATGGCGATGCTGAACTCGATGTACCGGCCGATGTTGGTCGAGGTGTAGTCGATGACCGTGATCATCAACACCCCGCGGCCGCCCGGGAGCCGAAGGGGGTGCAGTTCGCGGCCAGGAAGCAACTCGGCGGCCGCGGCCGCGTCGATGGTGAAGGCCGCCATCAGGGCGGGTGAGTGGTGGGATGCCACCGGCAACTCGAAGGGGATGCCGTCCACCAGTGCGTAGCGACCGGTGGCGGCGTCGATTCGTGCGGGTACGCCCATGGGATCCCTTCTTCGTCGGTTCAGTTGCGGTTGAGGGCCGCGGTGATGGTCGGGAAGACGTCACGGGCGGCGTCTTTTCCCAGGAAGACGTCGAGATGGCCGTACTCCGGGAACACGTGCACCTGGTAGTCGCCCCGGCCACGCCGCTCGAGGAAGTCGTACGTCCGATGCTGGCTCTCGGCGGTGAAGCACCGGTTGCGCGCCCCGGCCAGCAGGACGATGCGGGCGTCGGTCCGGGCGCGCCGCCGGCAAAGGTGGCCGGCAGCTCCGCGAAACCGTCCACCGCCACCAGCTGCCCGGCCCGAATGCTGCGCGACATCTGCCGAAAGAAGGTCAGCGGCACCGGCCCGAACTCGCCTTTGATCCACTCGTGGGTGGTGTCATCGAGGAGGGCGTGGGACCACAGGGTGGGCTTGCCCGCACCATAAGTGAAGCTGGCCAACCGGCACACCCGGTTGTTGCACTCGTGGTGCGTGGCCCGGACGTAGGCCACCATCGCCGAGGCGATCAGATGGGGGGACTCCACACCCCAGTGGGGGTCCAGATAGCGAGTCAGGGCCTGCACCGGTCGGTGAAAGCACTCGATCTTCCAGCGGGCCAAGGTCGGCACCACAGGGTGAAGGGACACGGCGTTGGAGACGATGGTGCTGACCGAGGGAAGCAGACCGGCGACCGCCGCCATCATGAAGCTGGTCGAGCCCTGACAGTGGATGATCGCCTGGACCGACTGGGCGCCGGTGCGGGCCCGGACGGTGTCAACGGCCACCGGGTGGTCGTACAGGGCGGCGCGGTCGAGCGTCCACTGGGTCGGGCGCAGGTCCAGGCTGGCCCGCCAGTTCTCCAGCCACACGTCGTAGCCCTCGGCCAGGAGCACGTCGACCAGGTTGGCGGCCACCGGGGCCCGGAAGATGTTGGCCCGCACCCCCGCCCCGTGCACCAGCAGGACCGGGCCGCGTGTGGGCCCGGCCTCGCCCACCACGTGCACCAGGTTGGCGGCCAGACCGTCTCCCGTGGTGAATGGCACGATCTCGTCCTGATACGTCATCCGCGCCTGGAGCCCCTCACCGACTTTTCGGGCACGGTAGCGGGTTCGGCTCACGAACGCGCAGAATGTGGCCGAGCGGGCAGCCTGGCGGGGCCGACCGACACTTGACGGCCGGGGATTACATGGAACAATACGGGTACGCACGACGAGGGCGGATGAGGGGTGGCAGTGGTCACAGGGGGCGAAGGGCGAGTAGGCCAGAGCGTGGCCCAGCGAGCCGACCGGCTGGCGGATCGCCTGGCCCGGACCCAGCGGATCACGTCCCGCCTGGTCACGGCCGTGGCCACCGACGAGATCGCCGCGGCCCTGACCGAGTCCCTCGCCACCGACCGGGTGGGCTGGTGCGGCGTATGGCTGGTGCGAGAGGGCCGTCTGGCGGTGGTCGACTCGCCCGCCACCTGCGCGCCCAACCTCGACGTCAGAGATGTGCCCCTGGATAGCCCCTCCCCGCTGGCCCGGGTATTGCGCAACCGGAAGCCGCTGTACCTGCCCGCCGAGCCTGACCACCGACCTGCCGACGATCGCGGCCTGATCGCGGCCGGCACCAGCGCGGCGATCGTTCCGCTGTTGCTGCGGGACCGGGGGCTGGGCGTGTTGGTCATCACCTACCCCGACGAACACGTCTTCGACCGGGAGGAGACGGACTTCCTGGCCGCCATGGTCGATCAGGCCGCCCAGGCCCTCGACCGGGCCCACCTCTACGAATCCCAGGCCGCCCTGGCCCGAGCCAACGCCTACTTCGCCGAGGCGGCCCAGGTCCTGGCCGAGGCCGCCGACTTCGGCGATACCCTCGACCGGCTCGCGGGCGTGGCCCTGGAAGCCCTCGGTGACATCTGCCTCATCGACGTCCTCGGGGACCACGGCGAGATCAACCGCATGGTGGCCCGCCACCGCAATCCGGTCCACCAGCCGCTCGTCGACCGGCTGAAGCCCGCCCACTACCCCGGGCTGGTCGGGGTCCATCCCGTCCTGGAGGTCGTCCGGACCCACGAGACCCGGTGGGCGGCCGAGATGCCCGACGAGTTCCTGCGGCGCACGACGCGCGACGACGAGCATTTCGCGGTGGTCAAGGCGTTGGGGTTCCGCTCGTTCCTGGCCGTGCCCCTGATCACCGGGGACGAGCTCGTCGGCTCGCTGACCCTCGTCTCGGCGAGCCGGTCCTTCCGCCTGGACGATGTGCATTTTGCCGAACGGCTGGCGCAACAGGTGGCCGCGGTGGTCAGCAACGCCCGCCGATACGACGCCACGCTGCGGACCTCCCACATCCTCCAGCAGAGCCTGCTGCCGCGGGACCTGCCCCGGGTCCCGGGCCTCGACATCCACACCCGGTACCTGCCGGCCACGCGCTGGCTTGGAAGTCGGCGGCGACTTCTACGACGTGATCGTCCTGCCCAGCGGGCGGATCGGCTTCATGATCGGCGATGTCGCCGGCCACGACCGCGACGCCGCGGCGGTGATGGGCCAACTGCGCAGCGCGGCCCGAGCCCTGGCCGGTCAAGTCCACTCCCCCGCCGCCCTGGTCGATGCCCTCCAGTGGAGTTGGGACCTGGTCGGCTTCGACCGCATCGCCACCGGTGCGTTCGGGCGGTTGGATCCCAGCAACGGCGACTTGGTGATGGCGTCGGCCGGCCACTATCCGCCGTTGGTCATCGACGGGGAGGGCGCCCAGTATTTACCGGTGGAACCCAGCTCGCCGCTCGGGGCGCCGGGCCCCAAGGGCGTGGACTGGGAGGGGAAGCTGGGGCCCGGCCAACTGCTCCTCCTCTACACCGACGGCGTCCTCGACGAACGCAACACGGGCTACGCCCGGGCCATGGACCGACTGGCCGCGGTCGCGGCGGCAGGGGATCTGCATCCCGCCGCGGTCTGCGATCGGATCGTGGCCATGCTTCCCGACGATCGCCGGGACGACGTGGCCCTGCTGGCCCTCCGGCTGGCACCCCGGGCCGTCGCGGTGGCCGCAGATCAAACCTCGGCGTCGAGCAGGTAGGCCTCGGTCAGCCAGTCGCGAATCTGGTCGTCCACGTCGTCGGGCGTGCGCAAGTTGAACACGTGGTAGTAGCGCCCCGACCACAGCTGGACCTTGGGCCCCAGGCGGGGGTGGGCGACGGCCCGGGGCAGCGACATGGAGAGGGCCACCCACTTCGTCCTCGGCCGAAGCTGGGCGAAGGTCCGGTTGGACTTGAGAAAGATGCCTACCGACACCGGCTCGACATGCACCGGTCCCAGACCGTCGAGGTGCGCCATGACGGCCTCGAAGATCGGCCGCTCGCGCTCGGGCCCGGTGGCGAAGTAGTCGTCGATGGTCATGGCGGGCGCACACTCGTGCGACTGTTTCGTCCGCCCGAACTGGCGTCGGCATTTGGGGCAGGTCCAGCGCGCCACGGCAGCAGTGTGGCACGCCACCTGCGGCCCTGACGGCCTACCGTGGGCGGGTGAGCACGCCGCGGCCACCCGACCGGCCGGGGGCCTCCAGCCGGTACGGCAGCCCCTGGGCCGACCCGCCGTCCGAACGGGATCCCGTCCGGCGGGCCCGGGCCCGCTTGCCGGCGCCCGTGACGGTCTGGACGTCCGGGCAGGCCGAGTGGGCCGGGCTCACCGTCTCCTCGCTCATGCTCGCCCAGGGTGACCCCGGCCGGCTGGTGGGGCTGATCAGCGCGGACGCCGACCTGGCCGAGACGATCGAGCAGACCGGGACCTTCGTGGTGCACCTGCTCGGGGACCGGCCGGAGCACCGCCGCCTGGCCCAACATTTCGCGGGCTCGCTGGCCGCCCCGCCGGCGGGACTGGAGGTCGAGGCGTCCGGGCACGGGCCCCGCCTGGTCGCCGTACCCGATCAGCTCGCCTGCCGGCTCGTCCGCGCCAGCCCGTGCGGCTGGTCGCAGCTGGTCGAGGCGGACATCGAGGACGTGCGGCTGGGTGACGCCACGGTGGCCCCCCGCCCCGGTGGGCTGATCTGGTACCGGGGCGAGTTTCGGGCGCTGCCCGCGCCGCCCTGACGGCTGCTGCGCCACGCGCTATAGAGGCACCCCATGACGTCCCTCACGTTCCTCGGTACCGGCAACTTCCTGGCTCCGGACCGGTACTGGAACAGCTTCGTCGTCGATCGCCGCATCCTGGTCGAACCGGCCCCCACGGCCCTGCCCCACTGGCGCCGGATGGGGTTCGGCGTCGCCGAACTCGATGTCGTGGTGGTGTCACACTTCCACCCCGACCACACATTTGGCTGGCCCTTTCTGCTCCTGGAGATCGTCAGCGGGCGACCCGCCGACCGCCCGTTGTACGTGGTGGGACCACCGGGTATCCAGGGCTTCCTGGCGGACATGATGGCCTTGGGCTCCGTGTCCGACATCCTGGCCAGCGCCCACGAGCGCCTCGACATTCGGTATGTGGAAGTGGACGGTACGTGGCAGGACGCCGGTCCGCTGCGCTTTCGGGCGGTCGAAGTGGAACATGTGCCCCACCTGCGCTGCTTCGGGTATCTGTTGGATTGGAACGGGCACATCGTGGGTTACACCGGCGACACCCGTCCCTGCCCCGGGTTGGACGAGCTGGCCGGGGCGTCCGACGTCCTGGTACTGGAGTGCAATGGGCCCCATCCGCCGCCGGTCATCCACATGGACCTCGAATCGGTCGGGGCCCTGCGCCAGCGGTTTCCGGGCGTGCCCTTCGTGCTCACCCATCTGGGCGACGGGATCGACGCGTCCCACCTGGCCGACACGGTGGTCCCCGCCGACTTCGACACCTTCACGCTCTGATCGATCAGGCACCCTGTGCCCGTGATCGTCGGCACGTCCGGATGGCAGTACCGGGACTGGCGGGGGCCGGTGTATCCACCGACGCTTCCCACCCGGGAGTGGCTGGCGTACCTGGCCGAGGAGTTGCCGACGATCGAGCTCAACAGCACCTTCTACCGCCTGCCCGAGCGGAGGGCCTTCGAGTCCTGGGCCAGCCAGGTGCCGGACGACTTCGAGTTCGCCGTCAAGGCCAGCCGGTACCTGACCCACGTGCGCCGGCTGCGAGAGCCCCAGGAGCCGGTGGCGCGACTGCTGGAGCGCGCCGAGGGACTGGGACGCCGCGGTGGGCCGTTTCTCCTCCAGCTGCCGCCCGATCTTCGGGTCGACGCGGACGCCCTGGACCGGACCCTGAGCGCCTTCGGACGCTCCCGCCGGGTGGCGGTGGAGGTGCGCCATCCGTCGTGGCGCACAGACGAGGTCAGACGGGTGCTGGAGCGCCGAAAAGCGGCGTGCTGCTGGACCGATCGTCGCGGCCGGCTGCCACCCCGATGGCGGACCGCAGACTGGGGATACGTCCGCATGCACGAAGGCCGGGCGAGTCCCGCGCCCTCGTATGGCCGGGCTGCGCTGGCGTCCCTGGTGGACGAAGTGGGTCGGACCTTCGGAGCGGACGACTCCGTCTATGTCTATTTCAACAACGACCAAGGCGGTGCGGCGGTCCGCAACGCCCGGCTGCTCCGCCGGCTGACCGGCCGGGCGCGTCCTACCCCGAATTCCGTACCGTAAACGGCCCGTACCGCGATTGGCAACACGCTTTGACAGCCAATTCGGGTATTTCGGGATTTCGGGCGATCCGGCGCATAGTGCTGGAGATCAGGGGAATATCAGAAGCGGGCCCACGCGGGCCATTTGCAATCTTTCGGGAGGTATTCCAATGGGCGTAGGAACCAGCATCGTGGTTTTCGCCGTCGGCGCCATACTGCGCTTTGCCGTGACCGTACAGACGCATGGATTCAATGTGCACACGATCGGCGTGATTTTGATGGTGGTCGGGGCCATCGGGTTCGTGGTCTCCCTCTTCTTCTGGGGTTCGTGGGGTGGCTTCGGGGGCTACCGGCGCACCCGGGTGGTCAACCGCAACGGCGTCACCACCCACATCGACGAGACCCTGTAACGGCGGCGTCAGGAGGGACGGCGGCTAGAGATCGCGCAGCACCTCCAACGGCGGGGTGCGCGACTTGGAGATGGCGGCCGCCGCCGCCCCTCCCGCCGAGGCCAGCGTCGCCGTGGCCACGCCCGCCAGATAGACCCAGGGCACGGCCAGCGAAGCGGGCGGCGGGTCAAAGACGCCGGTCAGCACCTTGACGAGCATCTCCGACAGCAGCCAACCGGCGACGGCCCCAGCCAAAATTCCGGCGACGGCCACGAAGCCGGCTTCAGTCCACACGAAGGCGCCCAGCTGGCGACGCCGGGCTCCGAGGGTGGCGGCGATGGCGAGGGTCCGGCGCCGTTCGGTCAGGCCCAGGGCCAGGACGAGGCCGGTGGCGGCCGCGGCGAGGCCGACGGCGAAACCCAGCTCCACCCGGGTGAGTCCCGACAGATCGACCGCGGTGAGGCTGGAGCCGACCACCCGCCGGGTGGTCTGGATGTCCATGATGGTGGCGCCGGGCCCGACCGCGGCCGCCACTCGGTGGGCGACGGTGGCCGGCGAGCCCCCGCTGGTGGCGAGGAGGTACTCCGCCACCGCCGCCGAGCGGGTCTGGGCGGCGACGTATGCCGCGTTTGCCACCAGGAAGCTGTCCTTGGGGGCCGTCGGGAACTCCTTGGCGATGCCGACGTAGCGGAATGGGACCGCCACCAGCTGGCGGGTCTGGGCATCTTGCAGCCGCAACCGGACGGTGTCACCAGGCGAAAGCTGAAAGTCGCGGACGGTTTCCGCGCTGACGAGGATCCCGTTCGGCTGGGCGGCCAGGCGAGCCATCAGCTGTTGGGCCGTTCCCCCCTGGAAATAGGCGTCCTGGAGCCTGGTGGCCGACCCGATCGTGGTGGGGTTGACGCCAAACAGGTCCTGGAGGTCTGCGCCGACGTAGGCGTAGCGATGTTGGAGGCTTTCGACGTGGCGAACGCCTCGGATCGAGGCGAGCTGCGCCGATTGCGCCGGTCCCGCCGACGACCCGGGCGGCTCGGTGACGGTGACGTCACCGCCATTCGTAAGGCGGGCGTCGGCCTCGGACTGCTGCCGGTAGGTGCTGTTGAATACGGCCGTGGAGGCGGCGAACGACAGGGTCAAACCGACCAGGACGACGGCGCGGGCCAGGAGCTGGCGTTGACGAGCCATGGCCGCCGCCACCGTCCCGGACAACCCAGCGGCGAGCGGGCGGGCGGCGCGTGCGCCACGAGCCGGCTGCGGCCCAAGGCGAAGCGCGCCACCCGCCAGGTGAAGAGGGCGGCGCCCGTCCACAACAGGAGGGGCCCCGCAAAGGCCCAATAACTCACCGAGATCGACGGGGTGCCCTCCGGGGCGAGCACCAATTGGTAGCCGCCCCGACCCGAGAGCCAGAAGACGAGGCCCGAGAGAGCCAGGAGCCAGAAGTCGAGCCCGAGGCGAATCCACAGCGGTTTCGTGCCTCGGCCCACCGTGCGCCGAGACGCGTTCACGCCGACAGCCCGGGCATCCCGCCAGGCCGGATAGACGAGCGTCACGAGCGAGATACCCAATCCGAGGGCGGCCGCGCCTGCCCCCCACGCCGCCGCGGCCGAGCCGGTGGCGCCGAAGGCGGCCCGGCCAAACGCCAGTTGACCGATCAGGGCCGCTCCTGCCAGCCCCACGATGATGGCGACCAAACCGACCAGAACCGCCTCGCCGGCACCGAGACCGATCAGTTGGGCGACCGTGGCCCCCCGGGCCCGCAGCAGGGCCTGCTCCCGTCGGCGACGGTCGCCGGCTGACCCCGCCACCGCCGCCGCCAGCATGCCGGCGACCACGGCCCCCGGGGCGCCAAGGAAGAGAAAGAGGATCTGGGCGTAGAGGGCGTCGCTGCGGGCGGCGCCCAGGGTGGCGGCCAGGTTGTCGCCCACCACGCCCCCGCCGGCCAGCCTGAGCTCGACGTGATGGGCCAGCTGCGTGACCGCGGTATAGGCGGCGGCCGGATCGCTCGGCAGGTGGTGGACGAGCAGGACGTGCGCCTGCATGTGGATCAAGTCGGGACGGGTTCGAGCGAGGGGGTCGAACACGCGGTGCCAGGTGGCGAGCGGGAGGATCAACACGTTGTCTGGCGGCGCTTGGGGCTGAGAGCCCGCCGGCGCGCCGACGTGCTGAAACAGGGTGTCGGCCTGCGGCAGATCGACGACGCCGTCGACGGTGACCGTCGCCGGCGGCATACCGCTGCGGCCGACGACGACGCGGTCACCCGGTGCGACGTGCAAGTTGGCGGCGGTCTGCTGACCGACCAAGACGCCGCCCCGGGAGCCGTTGAGGAAGCGGAGCTGTCCCGGGAAGGCGGCCGCGTAGGTATCCGGCAGGCCTACCACCACCCCGGGCCCAGTGGTCTGGGTGGACCCGCCCGTGGTGGCTTGCAGGCCGCTGGTGGTGCCAAACCCGACGGGCGCCGCGGCCTGGACCGCGGCGGCGCTGCGAATCGTCGAGATGACCGCGTCGGGCGGGTGGTCCGGCTGGAGCTCCACCTGCCAGTCGACCGCCACCCCCTGGGTGGCCCGCAGGGTCATGGTGGCCTTCGATGCCGAGAGGAAGCTGCCGATGGACGCCAGCAGGGCGACTGCGACCGCGACCCCTCCCGCCGTCGCGCCCAGGCGGGCGCCCCTACGACCGACCAACCCACGCAGCCAGGTCGCGATGATCACCGGCCGTCCCCCGCGGCTCCCGATGCGGGGGTCGGAACACTCAAGCGCCCGTCGGCGATCCGCCAGTGGAGGGGCAGTCGGGCCGCCACGAACTGATCATGAGTGCTGATCACCAAGGCCGCCCCGGCCTGGGCTGCGCCGTCGATGAGGGTCTCGGTGACTGCGGCGGCCGCCACGTGGTCGAGCTGCCCGGTCGGTTCGTCGGCGAGGATCAGGCGGGGATGGCCCGCCATAGCCCGCGCCACCGCGACCCGCTGGGCCTGACCGCCCGACAACTCCTCGGGCAGCTTCTGCGCCAGCCCGTCCAGGTCCAGCCGCTCGAGGGCCGCGTGCGCAGCCACCACCGCCCGGTCCGGATCCTCTCCCATGAGCAGGAGCGGCAGCGCAACATTCTCGATCACGTTGAGGGGCGGCAGGAGACTGGGACCCTGGAACACCACGGCCACCGGGCCGGGCCGCAGGTCGCGCCGAGACCCGATCGCCGGCCAAGCCACGGTGCCGGTCGTCGGTAGGTCGAGTCCGGCCAGGAGGTGCAGTAGCGTCGATTTCCCGGACCCGGATGGTCCGGTGAGCGCGATGTGCTGCCCCTCGAGGACCTCGCAAGTCGTGCCGTGCAACGCGACCGTGGAGGCGGATCCTGATCCGAAGCTGCGGGCCACGTCCTGGCAGCGGGCCACGACGACCTTCATGCGACGAGGCTCCCGTCCTCGAGTTGGAGCGTGCGGTCCGCGACGCGGGCCACGGGCTCACTGTGGGTTACGACCACCACCGCTCGGCCGCGATCAGCCTGCGACCGCAGCAGGGCCACGATGGTGGCTTCCGTGGCTGAGTCGAGCTCCCCCGTGGGCTCGTCGCAGAGCAGGACGGTCGGGTCGTTGGCCAAGGCCACGGCCAGTCCGGCCCGGGCCAGCTCACCGCCCGACAACTCGGACGGCCGAGCCAGGGACCGCGACGCCACCCCCACATCGTCGAGAAGCCCACGGGCCGGAGTGGCAGGCGATCCGCCCAGCCGCTGTACCAGCGTGATGTTGCGCAGGACGTCGAGATGCTCGATCAGGTTGGTGGTCTGGAAGAGGATGCCGATACCGGCGCGGCGCAGGCGGGTCCGCTCCGTCTCGGGTTGCCGCGAAAGGCGCCGACCGCCGATCGACACCGTTCCCCCGTCCGGCTCGTCAAGGCCAGCCAGACACGCCAGCAGGGTGGACTTTCCCGAACCGGACGGCCCCGTCACCGCGACCATCTCGCCAGCCGCCACCGATATCGACACCCCGCGCAGCGCCAGCACCTCGTCGTCGCCGGCATGGAAGAAGCGATAGAGGCGTTCTGCCTCAAGGGCCGCCGTCATCGCCACTGCAAGGAATTGGTGATGATCCGCCACGGGTCGACGTTGTCGGCGGTGACCGGTCCGGTCAGGGTGAGAACGGCCTCCGTGCCGTTGTGCCAGAACTCGTAGCGCTGGACGGAATCCCGGACGACCTTGGTGGTCACCGGGTCGGGTGCCGAGTCGGTCAGATAGGTGATCAGCACGGCCGCCCCTGCAGTCCGGCTCACGGTCGTCACCGACCCCGCTTGATAGTGGGCGGACGCCTTGGCGATGACCGGTGCTTCGCGGCTCGTCGCCGAAGCCGGCGTCGGCGCAACGGCCGCCGGCACGGTGGTGACGCGGACGGTGTTGAGTTTGTCCGTGAAGCTTGCTCCCCCGCTGATGTCAGTCCTAGCCCACCCTTCCGGCACCTTGACGCGGTAAAGCCCGGACGGGGGCGCATAGCTGACGTACACCTGGGTGTCGGGTATGTCGCCCGAAGGACTCGTCTCTGGGGAGTGGGGAGGAGCCGTCGTGGCACCCGGAAGGGCGGTGGTGGCGGTCGGGCTGGCCGTACCCGACGAGCTGCCGCATCCGGCTGCGGTCAGCGCCGCGGCGGCCAAACCTCCGAACAATGTCAGTAACTGACGACTGCGCACGATCCTCCTCTGCGGCGCCACCGATGGGCGTTCGATGCCCCGAACGGTAGAAAGGCACGGGCAATCGGGGCGCCCCACCCAGGTAAACCGTCGGCAAAATCTGGTGCCGGTGCGCCGATGCTCCGACCGCCTGGTGCCTTACGGTATCGGCGTGCCCGCCACCCATCTCCTGGTCGTCGAGGATGACGAGGCGCTCGGCGCCAACCTGCTGCAGGCGCTCTGCGGCCAGGGCTATGACGCCCGCTGGGTTCGCTCGGGGCGAGAGGCCCGGGCTACCACCTTCCCGCCGCCGGATCTCGTCCTGCTGGATCTCGGTCTGCCGGATGTCGATGGGGTGGTGCTGTGCCGTGAGTTGCGCGCCGAGGTACCGCGCGCCGTCATCGTGGCCCTGACGGCTCGCCGCGACGAGATCGACGTGGTACTGGCCTTGGAGGCCGGCGCCGACGACTACCTGACCAAACCGTTCCGTCTACATGAGCTCCTCGCCCGGATTCGCGCCCATATCCGACGAGCCGAGGCCAGCCGGGCGGGCGGGGAGCTCTCGGCCGGCACGCTCCGGGTGCTAGTGGACGCGCGCCGAGCCCTGGTCGACGACGCCGAGCTCGACCTGCGGACCAAGGAGTTCGATCTGCTGGTCGCGCTCGCCAGCCGGGCCGGCCTGACCGCCACTCGCGACGCGCTGATGGCGGAAGTCTGGGACACCCACTGGTATGGGTCCACCAAGACCCTCGACGTGCATGTGTCGGCTCTGCGCAAGAAGTTGGCCGACGCCGGGTGGGACGGGCAGATCGCCACCCTCAGGAGTGTCGGCTACCGGCTGGAGGCCGAATGAGACGGCGGATCCTGCTGGCCACCGTCAGTGTGGCCGCAGTAGCGGTATTTCTCTTCGCCATCCCCCTGGCCGTGGCGGTGTCGCACTTGTACCGGGCGGAACAGGTGATCGAACTCGAACGCCAGGCCACGGCGGCCGCGGCGCAGGTTCCAACTTCGTTTGCCTCGTCACGCGACCCGGTGGACCTCCCCGCGGTGAAAGCGTCCGAACAAGTCGCCCTCTACGGTGCCGACGGCCGTCTGGTCGTCGGACAAGGACCTTCCCACGCTGACACCGTCGTGCTGGGCGCGCTCAAGGGTCGGGTGGTGGATGCGACGGAGGGGGCCCGTATCGTCGTCGCCACCCCCCTATCCACTCGCGAGCAGGTCGTGGGCGCCGTCCGGGCCTCCATACCCCAGTCGACCGTCGCAGCTCGAACCCATCGAACCTGGCTGGGGATGGCTCTCCTCGGCCTCATCGTGGTCATCGTCTCCGGCCTCCTGGCCCGGGCCCTGGCCGAGCGGATCGCCCGGCCGATCCGATGGCTCGCCAGTGCGGCCCGGGACCTCGGACAGGGCGACTTCACGGTTCGGGTGAAGCCCTCGGGGATCGACGAGCTCGATCGGGTCGGGGAAGCGCTCGGCATCACCGGGGCCCGGTTGCAGCGGGTCCTGGAACGCGAGCGCAGCTTCAGCGCCGACGCGTCACACCAGATGCTGACGCCCATCTCGGCGCTTCGGCTCAGCCTCGAGAGCGCCCGGGCGACGCCCGACGCAGACCCCTACGTAGCCATCGACCAGGCCATCCTGCAGTGCGACCGACTGGAATCGACGGTGGACAGCCTCCTCCTGTTGGCCCGCGATCAGGAGCACTCCGGCCGGCTCGAGATGACGAGGTTGTCGGAATGGCTGGACCACGAATGGAAGGGGCGCCTCAGCGCCCAAGGTCGTCTGCTCCAGGTGCGAGTGGCTCCCGACGCACCGAGGGCCGGCGTGTCCTTCGAAGCGGCCCGCCACGTGGTCGACGTGCTCATGGACAACGCCTGCTGCCACGGAAATGGCGCGGTGACGGTCGGTATCCGGGGGGTGGCCCGAGCGGTCGTCATCGATGTCGCCGACGAGGGTCAGGGGATCTCCGGCGACCCCGAAGCCATATTCCGTCGGCGAGTCACAAAAGGGCCAGGGCCAGGGCACGGGATCGGGCTGGCATTGGCCCGCTCACTGGCGGAAGCGGACGGCGGGCGGCTGACCGTCAAACAGGCCGGCGCCCACCCCGTCTTCAGCGTGATCTGGCCGGCGGCGGGTGACCCCGCGCCGCAGTCAGAAACGGCATCAGCAACAGAATCGGCTTAGCAACGTCAGGGTCACCCCGGGTGGTCGAAGCGGAGTGGCGGTCAGGTCACGGCATCTCGCCACATGGGGATGAGCGGGGGCCCATTCGGCAGCTCGATCCGGCCGGTCGCCCGGAAGCCGTGTCGCTCGTACAACGTGATATTGCGAGGATTGCTCGATTCCAGATAGGCCGGTGCACGTGCCTGGTCGACGACGGCCAAGCTGTGCCGAAGCAACGCCGTCCCGACCCCGCGGCCCTGAAGCGAACGAACGGTGGCGATCGAACCCAGGTACCAATGCGGATCCGTTGGGTGCGACCCCTCTACCGCCGTCCCCAGGAGGGCCAGCCGCTCGATGTCGCCGACCTCACACTCGGCGCGCAGCATGTGCGCAAACCGAGCACTGCGATCTGGCGGCCAGTCGTATCGGCCCGGCGGCGGCGTCCAGCTCGCGCACCCTCCTTCAACCAGAAAAGTGGCTTCCAGGGGGATGTTCGCCTCAGCGCAAACGAACCGGAAGAAGGCTTCGAGCTTGACCGTCCGCTGATCGTCGTCGCCGCGAAACACCCACATCATCACCGGGTCGTCGTGGAAGCCGTCCGCGAGGATCGAGCCGGCGACGGCGCTGTCGTCAGGACCTGCGATCCGGACGGGTGGCAGATGCGTCGGCTGGTCAGTCATGGCAACGCTCCCGAGCCAGTGGACCGTCGCAACACTAGATCGATCTCAGCAGGTGAACTTTAGGAGTACCCGTTATGGCGTCGCCGGCGTTCCTACCACCGCCACCTGAGTGGCCGGCGTGTTCGGCGACGGCGGCTGACTCGGCACCTGGGTCAGAGTGACGACCACCTGGCTGGCACCAACCGAGACATTGGCGGGGTTGACCGCGTCACCCACCAGGGGGGTGAGCGAGGCTGCGGACCAGGTCGTACCGTCCCGGCTGAACAGCAGCTGCCAGGTCGTGCCACCGGTCGAATGGCCGGTCGCGGTAAGGGCCGCGACGCCGAGCGGCCCGAATCCCACCAGCGACGCGCTGCCCGGGATCGGCGCGACGGTCCAGCCCGTCCCGTCGAACGCAAGGGCCTCGGATGCTGACTGGCTGGTACCGGCCACGAGGGTGATGTGGCCGCCCGCCGCCCCGACCCCGACGAGCGAATCGGGCCCGCCCGGAAGGGGAGGCGCCATCGCCCATTGGCGGCCGTCGGCGGATTGCACCGCGGCCAGACCATTGGAGGTACCGGCCGCGGTGCCGACCAGCACGTAACCGGTCTGCCCCGCGGCAATCGCCATCTGGCTGCTGCGGATGCCCGCGGGGAGGACGACCGGTTCGAAGTCCGCGCCGTCCGACGAGTAGAACGCGAGGGGGCGACCTTGCAGCGAGGTGGCCAGGTCGGGGGTCAGGTGCAGTTGGCTCCAGGTGAAGGTGCGGATCACCGGATAGGCCTGTTCGGGGGAAAGGGTGCGGTAGACGGGACTCTTGCTACCGCTCCCGAAGCAGGAAACGCTGCTGACCCGGCCCACGGCCGAGGACGCTGTGGTCGGGGCGACCGTCGTCGCTATGCCCTTGCCGCGTCCGGAGACCGACGGGCTGGTGCTCTGTCCGGCTCCGCATGGCGCGACCCGTTCGGGGCCGAGCAATTCGACCCCTTGCGCGGTGGCGGCCCATGGGCCGGCCGTGACTCCCGCAGGGAGTAGCTGCTGCAGGTCGACGGTGGCGTTGAGACCTACGACGGCCACCACGCCCGCCGGGGCCGCGGCCACCCGGACGACTTCGTCGACGACGGACAGGCCGGGCGGGTTGCCGAGATCGATCGGCAGGACGGTCTGGCGCCAGGTGGTGCTGCTCGTCGTGCTGCTTTGGACGGACGCGATCGCCGAAGACCCGACGGCCGCGGTGGCCGGTCCCGTGCCAACCGCATAGATCCGGTCCCCGTTTACGGTGACGTCACCGAGCGACAAGCCCGACGGGGTGTTGACCATCGACCAGGTGCGCCCATCGGAAGACCGGTACAAGACTCCGGGTAGAGTCCCCGAGTTGGCGTTGGTCCCCGGTGCTGTCGACACCGCGTACTCGATCCCACCGCTCGGTCCGGAGAGGCTGGTGACGTAGCTGAGTCCGGAGTGGAGCGGCACCACCTGCAACGTCAACCGGTCGCTGGCCGGGCGCGTGACCGCCGGCTGCCCGATGGTCACGTTGGTGGCCTGGTGGGGTTGGGAACGGGCCAGCACCGCGCCGGTCACCGAGCCGGCTACCGCGACCGCCACCAAGGCGGTGGCTCCCCGACGCCGGCGCCGCCGGGCCCGACCTCGGGCCATGACGGCACCGGCGTCGCCCGCCGGGAGATCGACGCTCCACGATGCGGAACGCATCTGGTCGTAGAGGTAACGGTCCAGGTCAGGCATCATGATCCTCCGCACGTAGGTGGGCGAGGCGAGTCGACAGGTAACGGTTGGCCCGGTGGAGGCGGCTCTTGACGGTCCCCACCGGCGTGGACAACGCCGCGGCGGTCTCGGCTTCGGACCAGCCGAGAACGTACCGGCACACCACCACGGCCCGCTGGCGCACATCGAGCTCGGCGACCGCCCGCAGCACGTCCGGTTCGGAAGCTACCGGCGGCTCGGAGATGCGGGAGCGCCCGCCAGCGGACGGCAGCGGACGGCGCCGACGGCGCAGCACCGACGTCGCCCAGTTGAGGGCCACCCGGTACACCCAACCACCGGGGTTCTCGAACTCTGACACTCGGGCCCAGCGTTGGTAGGCACGCACCATGGCCTCGTCGACCGCTTCGACCGCGAGGTCCGTGTCCCCGATGGTCACGGCCACGGCCCGAGCCACCGGATCGCGGGCCTCGGCGTAGAACGCAGTGAATTCAGGTGACAGCGCCACGACCGCGAGCGGCGGCGTCAGAGCGGCTACGGGAAGGTCCACGGCTGGTACACGCCGCGACCGGGAATCAGGTTCCATGCCGGCCGTCAAGCCTGGCCAGTACGGCCGCGGCCAGGGCGTCGGTAGGGTCCCGGCCCAGGGCCGCCTGCGCGGCGTTCCTGGCCGCGTTCGACTGCCCCGCCTGGTCGTACATTAGGGCCAGATCGGTCTGCGGGGCCGGGCTGGCGGGGTCCAACGCCGACGCCAGCGTCCAGGCCCGGACCGCGCCGGCCCGCTCACCGAGGGACGCCTCGGCCACGCCCAGCTCGAGCAGTACGGCGGGATTGCGAGGGTCGCGGGCCGCGACCCCGGACAGATTCTGGGCTGCCGCCCGCCAATCGGTCGCCGCATTCGTCGTCTGGGCCCGCGCCACCAACAGGTGGCCCTCCTCGTCGCCCAACACCGGATCACGCGGTGACACCCGCAAGGCCGCCCGCACCTGGGCCAGCCCTCGGTCGATCCCCGCCACCGATCCCGTCGAGGCGTCGATCTCGGCGGCCACCAGACGCACCACGATGTCGCTGGGTGCCAACCCGACCGCCCGCTGCGCATCACGGACCCCCGCTGGTTGGCTCCGACCCAGGCTGAGGGCCGTCCGGATCGCCCGGTCAGCGGCCACGGCGCGGACGCCAAGTACCAGGGCCAGTCCGGCGACGCCAGCCAAGGCCACCTGGGCCAACCGCGGCGCCCGCACGGAGACCAGCTCGGACTCGGTCGCCACCTGCGTCGCCACCAAACCGGCCAACAACCACACGCCCGGCTCCAGCTCGGAGACGGGAAAGAGCAGCAGGGCCCCCACGGTGTAGGCGGCCAGACCGCTCGCCACCCCGACCAGCCACGGTGAGCTACGGAGCGCCCGTCCCACCAGCCCGCCGACCACGACGAGAAGAGCGAGGTAAGCGGCCGCGCCCGGGATGCCGACGGTGACGGCCACGTCGAGCAGGCTGTCATGGGCCCTGTCGGGCAGCGGGTTCCGCCCGAACTGGCGCTGGTACGAAGCGTCCACCGCCGACCCGAAGACCACCCGATATCCCTCTGGTCCGACCCCGAGGACCGGATGAGCCACCAGGACGCGAGTGGCGACCCTCCATTCCGCCACCCGGCTCAGGCCGCCGGGCTGGCCAGACTGCACCGCGGCGGGAACGCGCCCGGCAACGCCGGTGGTGAAGGCCAACCCGATGAGCAAACCGCCCCCGCAGATCACCGCGACGAGGGTGACGCCGAGGCGAGCCCGGAACCAGGCGCGTCGGGCCCACCCGACGGCCAGCAGCGCCACCCCGGCACCCAACCAGGCGGCCCGCGCCCCGATCCGACCAGCGCCACCAGACCGAGCCCGGCACACCCTCCGGCCACCCACCGCTGCCGCACGAGCCACGAGGTGTCGGCCGCGACGCCGACCGCGATGGGAACCAACAGGGCCATGGCCGCGCCCAGATAGGCCGCCGAACCCAACGGCCCCACCAGCCGGTCACCCCCGGACAGGGCCACTGGATGCCACCCGGTCAACTCAGCTACCGACCAGCCCCCGGCGAAACCGCACACCGCCGTCGCCAGCCCGACCACCAGGTGGGCGTCCCCCCGATCGTCCAGCGTGTGGCCGGCGACGAACAGCGCCCCGCACAGCAGCCAGGTCAGCGCCCCGAAGTGGCGCTGGGGGGTGCCCAGCCAGGCCAACTTGGGGTCGACGCCACGCAGTGCCGCCACGAAAACCCACGCCAGGAAGACGCCCCACGCCAGCAGGGCGCGGCCGGACCACCGCCACCCGCCGGCGACGGATCGCCAGCAGGATCCCCAACACCGCCAGCGCGGTGACCGCCAACCATTTCGCTGGCCCGAACGGCGACCACCCAGCCGGATCCACTACCAGCACGCCGGCGGCCAGCACCAACCCCAACGTCGCGGCGTGCAGTCCCGCCCTCACGGTGCGGGATCCGAACGTGCGGGCACGTCCATACACGCCGCAACCGCCACTCTCGTTCCCACCGGCCGCCAATACACCGGCGGGACGCTATTGGTTGGCCTCAAGCCATGGTTGCCACGGCCCTGACGCCTATTCGACTACGCGCCGGGTTGGGATCGACTACGGGTGGTCGGCTCACCCCACGGGAGGCAGGAACTGCGGGATGCCAGTGTCGAGACTGCCAAGCAGGGCGCTTCTGGACTCCTCGATCCGATCTACCGTCCACTCTTGACCGTCGGCTTCGACTTGGGTAATGGGGTGGTATCCCTGGATCCGTTGAATCCTGGTCCCGCTCACGGCGAACACCTGCCCATTGACGTCGCGGGCCAGATCCGAGCACAGCCAAACGACCAGCGGGGCTATAGCAGCCGGGGACATGGGGTCGTAGCCCGGGCCTTCGGGTGCCTCGTGCTCCACGACCGTTCCGAGCAGGCGAGTGGCGGCCAGTGGGGCAATGGTGTTGGCGCGGGCCCCGATGCGCTCGAGGTCCCGGGCGAACACGGTTGACAGGGCGACCAACCCGGCCTTGGCCGAGGCGTAGTTGGCCTGACCGGAGTTCCCGTAGAGACCCGACTCGGATGCGGTGTTGACGATGGCGGCGTCGACCCGCTCCTCGGTCTTCTTGTACTGCTCCCGCCAATATGCGGCGGCGAAACGGGCGGGGGCAAAACTGCCCTTCAGGACCACGTTGATCACCGCGTCCCACTCCGCCTCGGACATGTTGAAGAACATGCGATCCCGGAGAATGCCGGCATTGTTCACGAGTATGTCCAGCCGCCCGAAGGTCTCGACCGTCCGGGATACGAGCGCCTCGGCGGCTCCCCAGTCGGCGACGTTGCCACCATCGACCTCAGCCTGGCCGCCACCGGCCCGGATCTCTTCGGCGACGGTCTGCGCCGGCGTGAGGTCCTCACCTTCCCCTCGGCCGTCACCGCCCAGGTCGTTGACCATGACCGCTGCGCCTTCGCGGGCCAACAGGAGGGCGTGCTCTCTCCCGATCCCCCGGCCAGATCCAGTGACGATGGCAACCTTGCCTTCCAACAAACCCACTTGATGCCTCCCTCTTCGATCGCAGGCAAGGGTGCACCTTGCCGGACTGCAGACCAACGATCTTCCTCGACGGTTGATCGACCGGTCAACTCGCTCTCGGGCCCGTGGCCTGGGCGTCCCTCCGATGGGGACCCAGGCCCGTGGCGTCCTCTGGCAGCTGGCACCGTTTTCATAGGTCGGGGCCGGCCAGTCGCCCCTGGGCCAGCGGAGGGCGGTGCCAATGCCGGCAATCGATGGGTAGAGGTGACACATGACAGATCTTCTGCGAGGGACGGCGGCGTTGGTGACGGGCGCCAGCTCCGGGATCGGTGAAGCCACGGCCGCCGCACTTGCCGGCGAAGGGGCGGCCGTCGTCCTGGCGGCCCGACGTCGGGACCGACTCGAGGCCCTGGCGGCGCGAATTCGCGCCTCAGGGGGTTCTGCCGAGGTCATCGAGGCCGACGTGACTGACCGAACGACCGCCGAAGGGGTCGTCGCTGACGCGGTCCGCGCTTTCGGCCGGCTCGACGTCGTCGTCAACAACGCCGGAATGATGCTGCTGGGGCCGGCGGTCGATGCCCCGATGGAGGAGTGGGAAATCATGGTCCATCTCAACCTCCTGGGCCTCCTTTACGTCAGTCACGCAGCGACGCCACATCTGCTGGCGGCTGCGGCGCGAGAGCCGCGGCAGGTCGCCGACCTGGTCAATGTCTCCTCGGTGGCCGGCCGCGTCGCCCGGTCCGGCAGTGCCGTGTACAACGCGACGAAGTGGGGCGTCAACGCCTTCAGCGAGGCACTGCGCCAAGAGGTCACCCGGAGGCATTTGCGGGTTGGTCTCATCGAACCGGGGGCGGTGGCGACCGAGCTGTCGAGCCACAACAGGCCAGAGGTTCGCCAGACCATCGGTCAGCGGTTCGCCGGCGTCGAGCAGCTACAGGCCGCCGATATCGCCAAGGCGATCCTCTATATGGTCACGCAACCGCGACACGTCGCAATCAACGAGATCCTCATTCGCCCGACCGAGCAGGAGGGCTGACTCGAAATGCTTCCGGTCGCCGGACGACTTGGACCCATGCGGGCGTTCGACCCTGCCATTCCAACCCGAGCCGACGCCGATGTTCAACGGCAGATAAAGGCGCCCACGTCGCCGGCCGTGAGGATGCTCCCGTCTCGGTCGATCACCGCTTGCGCGGCGCGTCGGCAGTGGTCTACGACCGTGCTCCACGGACAGACGACCTGCGGCTGGTAATGGTCGGCGACGCTGGCTACATAGTCGGCCACGACCGCCGCGTCGTCGATAACCACCCTGGTCTGCACCGGTGGTCGTACGCAGTTGACGGACTCAAAGCAGCGCTGCAACGGAACAGCCCCCTCTTCCAGGGAGAAGGCGATGGTGGCCGGATCTCGCATTCTCCATCCCGGCGTCGACTCGGCCACGGCCGTCTCGACCAGGTTTCGCAGCGAAGCGATGTGCGCTTCGCCATTCGTCACAGCCAGGCGAAATTCCGCTCGGGACCAGCACTCTGCGCATCTCCGCCACTGCCGCGGCCAAGTCGGCGACGTGGTAGAGCATGTGGGCGGCCAGGACCACATCAAAGGAGGTGTCCGCGAACGGCAAGCGGACAGCGTCCGCGTTAACCAGCACAAAGTCGCCGGCTGACGCCAGCATGCCAATCGAGAGGTCGACCCCTACTGGCCAAGCCTCGCGGTCCCACAACCTGCCAAGGTACCCACCGTTGCCGCAGCCCAGGTCCAAGACAGCCATCCCAGGCCTTATCTCAGCGACAGCAACCACCCAGCCCAGCAGATCAAATGCCGGTTCCTGATGGCGCCACAGTCGTTGCCGGGCGCCCAGGTTGGAGTCGTCGGCGTACTGGGACCGATCGGGCACGACCACCCAACTAGCCTGCCCAATTCGGTTGCTGCCGCGCCACGGCGGTCTCCTGCCTGACGGGGTAGTACGTTTCGGAGGTCATGGGAGACCGCAGAGTTGCATTCGTCACTGGTGCGAGCCGTGGCATCGGCAAGGGCATCGCAATTCACCTCGCCCGCGCCGGCTTTGACGTCGCGATCACCGCCCGGACCGTGGAAGAGGGTGAGCGCCGCGAGCACTCCTCGACCGCGAAGGAGTCCGACACGACTCCGTTGCCAGGGAGCCTTCGCTCGACCGCTGTGGCCGTCGAGGCGGAGGGCGCGAACGCCCTCATCGTCCCAGCGGACCTGTTGGATCGCGCCACCCTGGGCGCCGCCGCCACGACGGTGCTCGAGCGATGGGGCCGCTGCGACGTGCTGGTCAACAACGCCCGCTACATCGGGCCGGGGCACATGGACCTCATTGCCGACACGCCTCTCCATTACTTCGAGGACCACCTCGCGGGGAACGCGGTCGCGCCAATGATCCTTATCAAGCAGTTTCTCCCGACGATGCTCGAGGCCGGCGGGGGCACGATCGTAAACGTCTCGTCGGGGGCCGGTGTCGGCGACCCGCCTGCCCCCGCGGGGAAGGGCGGTTGGGGCTTGGGGTACGCCTGGAGCAAGGCGGCCGCCTACCGGATTGCAGGCCTTCTCGCGGTGGAACTCGGCGACCGAGGGATCAGGGCGTACAACCTGGAGCCGGGCTACGTCGTCACGGAGCGGATCGTGCAGGACATGTCCAAGTTCGGCTTCCAGGCTTCGGGAGGGGTTACTCCGGATGTGCCCGGCGTCGTGTGCGCCTGGCTCGTCACCGACCCCGCAGCCGCCGAGCCCAACGGCCGGACTGTCCACGCCCCGACCGTTTGCGAGGAGCTCGGCCTGCTACCGACGGGCGTCGGCACCGTCTGATCGGAGACCACCGGCTCCCGATCGGAACCGTGCCATTCGAACTCGCCGGACGATCGGCAACGTTGATTGGAGGGAACGTCAGGTGCGATGCAGTAGCTGGTCCACGCGCTGCTACGAGACGCCGAGGATCAGGCCTGCATCGCGGACGGTACGACCCTGTCAAGTCAAAAGGCACTAGACACCACGAGCAGTTCAGGCCGAGGCGGCGGCTTGGTTCGGCGCGGCGAGGCGCCAGACGTCGAGCGGACCGCTGCGGAGCGGAGCACCGAATATCCTTGAAAGGAGGTCGGCGACTGTTGCCGATGGCGTGCTTTCAGTTGTATCGACCACGATCGTCGTGACGCCGTACCTTGCGACGAAGTCAAGCAACTCGTGGCGCGCCGCTTTCAGCACACCAGCCGAAATATCGGAGTTGGCCGGACGACCCATAATTGCAGCTATCGCAGCCGGCGCTGACGGCAACGGGGTCTTATTCAAGGCCGGATTGGGGTCGGGCCTCAACGCATAGCCGCCTACGAGAGAAAACCGCATGCTGTCCTCGGCCTGCCAGAGCATGGCTTGATCGCTGGGGTAGGCCGGGTATGGAACAGTGAGCACCACCGCACCGGTGGGAATGTGGTGCGATACTGAGCCCCCTGCGAACTGTTCTACCGTGCCGAGCGCAGCGACGGAGATGCGACTCACCGGCAGGATGGGTGCCAGGGCGGCGGCAATTCCCGCGGCCCCGATTGAAGCCACAGCGGCAGCCTTGCGGCGCGTCATCGTGCCGGCTCGCAGGCCAGTCGATCGGTTGACCAGTCGGGTGTTCTCGATGAGACCCGCGATCGCGAAGGCGACCAGGACGGCCGCCGCCCAGTCGACGTACAAAGTCAGGCGGGCCGGTATCACGTCCTGCAGAATCGGGATCCGGGTGAGCAGGGCAAATGGCAGGGGAACCCGAGTGACCCGGCCGTTGACCACCAAGCGTGGACCGAGGGCGAGCAGCCACGCCGCCACTGAGAGCACCGCGACCGTCCGGACGGCGATCAGATTGCGGAAGCGGACCACCACCCATACGAGCAGGATTAGGAGGGGCACCCCCAGGAATGCCATGTCCCCCAGAAGCGGAACCGTCGGTCCCCGCCAGCCCAAGATCCCGCCCGCAAGGAGATAGCGGTCCGCAGGGAGCACCGAACCAAGGACATCGATTCCTGGCAGGGTGACTGGTTGGGTCGGTCCAACCACCCTCTGCGGGCCGAAAAGCGTGTACCAGGCTGGGTACGCCAAGCACGGCACCGCCACCGTCGTAGCACCTGCCATCAGGCGACAAAGTGCCTTCATCTGGGTGAGGGGTGGCCGGCGGCGGGCCATCTCCCACGCCGCGAAGACCGCTAGGGTCACGACCGCCATTAGCGCGGTCGTGATCAGGACCTCCGCGGATATGAAGTATTGGACGACGACCAAGACCCCGAGGAGCATTCCTCGCTTGAAGGCGGCACCGGAGTGTGACCGCGAGACCTCCTCAGCGACGATGAGCAGCATGATCGGCGGCAGGGGCACAAAGGCCAGGAACAAGTGAACCGGGGCCTGGTGAGTCATGTAGGGCGAGAAGCCGTACAGCGCTCCGCCCACCCCGGCAGCTAGTCCCGAGCGGACCAACCTCCGCAGCACCAGGAACGCCGACAACGAAGATAAGACGATCCCCAACCGTAGAAGGAGCACAAAGGTCCCCACCGGGCCGATAAGCGCCGTCACCGGAGCGAACAGGGTGCCTAGAAGGGGGAAGCCAACATTGTCCGCGAGATTGATCCCACTTGGGTAGTCGATGAGGCTGGTGTGGAAGAGCATCTGCCCGTGACCGAGACTGACCCGGGCCAATTCGAGGAACCACACCTGCAAAGCCGCGTCACCACACGCGCAGCCTGGTAGATGGGTGCGGTCAGCCAACCCGAGCGGAAACAGCAGAAGCCATGCTCCGACGACGTACGAACTGGCGGCGACGAGGGCAACCAACCAGGATGATCGAGGCATACGCCAAACCACTAGAAGCCGGACCATTCGCCGTAGGTCCGCGAGCCGTGCGGAACCGATCTTGCGGCCGCCATACTGGCCTCCGACGACGCTCACAGGGGTACCCTCCCAGCGGTTGGGGCAGGACGGAACTCCATGGTCGCGCTCCACTCATCGAGTTCTGGATTTCCGTCACGCCCGACGGTGACCGAACTCGTCTCACCAGCTGTGGGACCGCGAGCGAGGCCATGCTGAGCCGTCTTTTCTGGCCACCGCGAGCAGGGACTTAGTCGTAGCTGAACCACTGAGCCTGTAACATTTTGACGAAAGCGACCAGAACATTCGGCTCGGGTGGGCGATCCGATTGAACATTCGGGACGTCATCGTCGCTGCACGGGGGGCGAAGGCGTGAGCGCATCGCCGTCGATATCCTCGGCGTGACGCTGCCGGTCGATCTTGGTGGCGGAGTACGAGATCAGGTGATCTGGATGCTTGTGTGACCCGCGCTTGGTGAGACCGTGAGCGGTGGGTCTATCGGCGGGAAGATCGTAGGGATTCTTTTTGGCTCTGTGTCAACCTGGCTGCGAGGTCGATGCCTTTAGGGAGGTGTGGGATCGATCGCGCTGGTCGTCGGGGTTGGAGGGAGTGAGGAGTTGGCGGGGCAAGTAATGCGGCGAGGCGGCGATCGGGAGTTCGAGGATTTCTTCGACGCGGTCTGGCCGAGAGCTTTGTTGATGGCGAAAAGGATGGGATTGAGGCGGGAGGAGGCGGAGGACGTGGTCCTAGACGCGATGGCGGTCACTTATGACCGCTGGGGCAGGGTGAGGGACCTCCCTTACCGGGAGGCATGGGTTCTCAAGGTCACGGCGAACCGGGTTCTGCGCCACCTCAAGAAGGGCGGACACCACCCCGCACAGACGGCAATTTCGGCTTCGCAGTTCGAGGACGAAGTGGTGACTCGGCTGAGCATGCGAAAGGGCATCGCCGGCTTGCCGCGGCGTCAGCGCCAAGTTGTGGTGCTGCGGTATCTGGCGGACATGCCCGAGGTCCAGGTGGCGCAGGTGCTCGGACTGGACATCGGCTCCGTCAAGCGGCACGCCAGCCGGGGGCGGGCCGGGTTGCGAAACACGCTACGGGTGTTCGATGGCGGAGACGGTCATGGCTGATCAACCTGTCCGCCCCCGTTCCCGCGACGCCTTGATCGACGAGGTGCGTCGCCGAGCGGCACGACGGCGCCGGCGTCGACGTGGCGCGGTTGCGGCCTCGGCCGCCGCATTAGTCGCCGCCGCTATCGCTGTACCGCTGTCCATCCTCAGCAGCCCAGCCCGCACAACCATCAAGGTCATCGCCCCGGTCCAGGTGACAACCACGACAACGGGCGTGCCGACACCAACGACAGCGCCCGCGGCGACGACTGGACCGGCCACGACGGCCGCACCGACCACCGTGCTGCAGGCACCCACATCCTCGTCGACACCCAGCGTTCCGCCCGCCCCGCTCGATACGGTCACGATCGGGGGCTGGACAGGAGCCAGGCCGCAGACCATCTGGTTCTCCGGCGACGCCGGTAACGTCGTCACAGACATCGCTTGGTCGTCGTGGCGTCCAGACTCCGGAGTCGGCCGAGGCACCTGGAGCTACGACAACTGTGTCCCCAACTGCGCGGAGGGCACCGTCACCGACTACCCGGCCAGCCTTTCGGTGTCGCACCCATCAGCGGGCCAGTTCAGACAGCTGACCGAAGCCCAGAGCGGCCCTCACGGACAGACGTACACCTTCACCTTGCCAGACGCCGGACTGGGGGGAGCGTCGTCAGGAACAGTCTTCGACCACTGAGCAACGCTTGATAGAACGCTGCGCCGACCTCCGCGCGTGGGCCAGTCGAGCTGGCCATGCCCTCGGCCAGAAAATCCATGAGGCCGATCGTTGGGTCGCGGCCACGGCGTTAGCGCTCGACTTGGAGCTCGTCGCTGGCGACGGCATATTCGAAGGCGTTCCCGGGCTCGACGTCCTAGGGGTTTAGCACCCGCTAGATCTGAGACCGGCGCTGGAAGGGCGCAATCGATGAGGATGCCCACCGAGTCCGCTGACAGCTACCCCGTCCGGAAGTCTGTTTACTTGAACGTTCTGCGCTGACATTCGGGTGAAGACCGGCGAGCGGCCGCCTCGGCCAAGGCCTGAGGGGGGCGCCCCGAGCCGTCGCTATCTAAAGGGGGGGTTTGGGCGCGTGGGTCCCGAGGTTGCAGATCACAGATTGATTGTTCGGTGGCTCCGGAGCGGTTGGTATGAATACATCGTGCTAGTGCACGCTGACGGCCGAGACGCTGAGGGCCGCGGAATGGCTCGCGAGAGCAGGCTGACTCTTGAGCCCGTTACTGGTTGATCGCGGGAGCGACGACGGTCACCCAGGCTCCGCGGGCGACGAGCACCGGTCGGGGCGATGGCGGCAGGTCGGGTTGGCCGAATGGTATGGCGGCGATGACCTCATAGCGTCCCGGCAGGACCACGTATGAGGCGTCGGGCAGGCACGAGGCTGTCCCGATGGCGAGCGGCAGCGCCGTGCTCGCCCCCGGGTCCAACTGGATGCGCCTGCCGACGGCCGTGACCGCGCCGGCGAACTCCCCGGCCATGCAGTTTTCGTCCTCGGCCCGAACGCCTCCGGTGAGAACCCCGGTCAGGCCATGGACTGGTTGCGATCCGCGATTGGAGAAGATCACTCGTCCTCGGAGGTCCTGGCCCTGAGCGACGCGAGCCGAGTCAACCGTGATCGTCAGCTCAAGACCAGGCACCGTGACCGTCGGGCCTGGGAGCGGCACCGGTTGACGATCGCCGATCCGCGCCGGCGGGAACGGTTTGTGGCCGACGGTGATCTCAAGCGAAGACCCGTACTCGCGCTGCAGTTCGGCGGCCAACCCTGCGAACGGCGCCCGGAGCCTGACGTGGCCAGGTCTTCCGCCCAAAAAGGGATTCCGGGGGTCAGCGCTTAAACGCTGGAGGATCGCCCTAGCGTCGGCCTCTAACTTCGCCAGAGGGTGCTCAGCCGACTCGACTCGGACCAACTCCGGGTGTTCGACCGACGCCCGCAAACCTTCCAGATGCTCGTCGAGGTCGGCGGTGAACGAGACGATCACCAGGTCGCCGAACGTTCGCATGCCGCCAAACACGCCCTCATGGCCGGCGACGTAGTCACCGACGTCTACGACGGTATCCAGATGCCAGTTTCCCCCTCGTGATCCTGGGCCGGCCGGGTCCCTACGCACGGTCGCAGTCTTCCACGACGTGATAGTCAAGGGTTTGACCGGCGGCGCTCCCGGCAGTTCGAAGCGGATGACCGCATCGGGGCGCTTCTTCCATATTGACGACCACACGACGGCATCCCGGTCGCTCTTGCCCAGTATCTGGCTCCCGTCGAGTCCGTGCCAGAATGTTCGCCGACATCGCGGGTCAATGGTGGACCGATGGCGTCGGTCAAGCAGATCCAAGTCACCTTCGACTGCGCGGAACCTGAGCGCGTCGCTCGCTTCTGGTGCGAGGTGTTGAGCTACGTCGTACCGCCTCCACGGAGGGATTTGGTACGTGGGACGATCGGTGGTTCCGGAGTGCCGATTGGGGCGGATGGCCTCGTTTCGGGCCAGCCATGTCGCGGCCTGTTCAGCGGGAGTAGGTGGTTGTTGTGCCGTGGAGTATGAGACGGGCTCGACGTTCGAGCAGTTGTTGAAGTGGTTCGTTGGTCGTGCCGCCGGTCACGGATTCGAGGATGGTTTGGATGAGGACGTGGTTGATGATGTCGGCGACCTCGTCGGCGTCGACCTCAGGGGCGATGTCTCCGGCAGTTTGGGCGGCGTGGAGGAGTCCGCTGAGGAAGGCGTGACGACCCGAGTTGGTGGAGCGCCGACCGGTGACGGTGAAGTTGGGTTCGGATGCCCGGCGGAGGATGAACTCTTGGATAGTGCGCGCCGCGGCTCCGGGTGGCATTGCGGCCACGCGGCGAACCAGTCCGACCATTCCGACTTCTATCGCCCGATCGAGATCTCCGTGGAGGCGGTATTCGTCCTCGGCTTCGGTTCCCACTCGGTCGACGGTGGCCCAGCCCAGGTCGACCAGGAGGTCCTCTTTGCGGCGGAAGTGGTAATAGAAGGTGCCTTTGGACACTCCGGCGGCTTCGACAATGGCGTCGACGGTGATGTCTTCGAAGTCCTGGGTTTGCCAGAGACTGATGGCTGTGTTGACCAGCTCGCGCCGGGTTTGACGTGACCGGGTCTGTCCGAGGACCGCGGTCCGCCTTGCCGGGGTCGCTGAAGCTGGTGTGTCTGCGGCTCCGGTCACCGGCATGACGCCGATGCTACCGGTAGACCTGTTGACACATGAGGCTGCGTTGGGGTCGTCGCGCCGTTCGGGGCGGCCTGGTCAACCCACTTGGAGAGGCGGAGGCTCGCGGTGAACCAGTTGCAACCAAATGCTGACTGTAGTACAAAGTTCGGTGGGTGCTGTGTGGTGCCCGCTTCGATCCCGAAGCTGGTGACTGTCGCCGTGGGAGATTGATGGCCGATTTGCGTGGTGTGGGGTTCGTGTCGGGTGATTCGCATGTCAACGAGCCGCGTGACCTGTGGCGAGAGAACCTCCCGACCAGATTCCGTGAGCAGGCGTTGCGAGGGATTCAGGCGGGCGACGACGGCAACTGGGAGGCGATCCTGGAGGGTCACCAACTGGACAAGACGACGGTTTACGAGGAAGAGCGGATGCTGGTGTCCGACCCGGCTCACCGCTCCACGGTGATGGCCGAGGAGGGGATCGTCGGCGAGTGCATCTTCCCGACGATCGGTCTGTATGTGTGGATGTTGACGGATGCGGATGGTGGGGCGGCGTCGTGCCAGGTGTACAACGAGTGGATCGCCGATGGGCTAGCCCGCTCGCCGCGCTTCAAGTGCGCGGGTTTGGTTCCGAGCTGGCGCCCCGACGATGCTGTGGCAGAGGTGGAGCGGATCGCCGACGCGGGGCTGGGCGCGGTGATGATCCCGGCGGTGGCCACACCCGATTGGAACCACCGGGACTGGGCGCCGATGTGGTCGGCCATCGCGGCGTCGGGCCTGCCGGCGGTGGTGCATCAGGGTACCGGTCACAGCATGTACTTCTACCGGGGTCCCGGCGCCGGGGTGGCCAACTTGCTGGCCACCCAGTCGATGGCGCCGCGGCTGGCCGGCCTGCTGGCCACCTCGGGGGTGCTGGCGGCCAACCCGGACCTGCACGTGGTCTTCGTCGAGTACAACGTGGGCTGGCTGGCCTGGGCGATGAACACCCTCGACTATTACCAGCGGGCGTTCAGCGAGGCCGGCTACACCCCTGAGGGCAAGAAGTGGGTCAACGTCGAGCTGCCGGAGCCGCCCAGCTTCTACCTGCGCCGTCAGGTGCATGCGACGTTCCAGGACGACCCGGTCGGCTTGCACAACATCGCCCTGACGGGAGTGGAGAGCCTTATCTGGGGGTCGGACTACCCCCACCACGAAGGGACCTACCCGCACTCGCAGGAGACAGTGGCGCTGCTTTCCAAGCCGCTCGAGCAGGCCGACGCCCTGAGAGTGTTCCGCGACAACGCCGCTGAGCTGTTCCACTTCGATCCGGCCGTCCTGGCCGAGCCGCTCCCGGCCTGAGACAAGAAGGAAACCCTCATGGCTGCGCTGTCCAAGGACATCGACTACCCGCTCTTTGACGCCGACAACCACTACTACGAGCCGGTTGACATGTTCGCCCGCTACATCGACGCTGAGTACGCGGAGCGGACCTTTCGTACCGAGGAGCGTGCCGGGGAGACGATCGTGCTGTTCGAGGGACGCCCATTCGGCTTCGTCGGCGGCAGCGGAAGCAAGCGCCGTATCCGCCCGGGGGCGCTGCGAGCTCAACTGCGCGGGGACGTAGCGGTGGACGAGCCCGATGTCGACGACTCGTACGCGTCGGACCCCAAGGCCCGGGTGGCCATGATGGACATGCAGGGTATCGAGGCGACGCTGATGTTCCCCAGCACGGGGGTGACCATCGAGAACCTGCTGCGAGACGACCCGGAGCTTTTGGTGGCTCATGTGCGGGCGTTCAACCGATGGCTGTCGGAGTGTTGGGGTTTCGACTTCGAGCATCGCATCTTCTCCCCAGCGATCATCTCTCTGGCTGACGCCGATGAGGCGGTTCGCCAATTGGACTTCGCGCTTGATCACGGGGCCCGGGTGGTTCAGATGCTGCCCGGACCGGCGGTGTGGGGGCGCTCGCCTGCCGACCCCATCTACGATCCGTTCTGGGCCCGGGTGCAGGAGGCCGGAGCGTTGGTGACCTACCACCTCGGCAACTCGGGCTACATGGAGCGGTACTCGGCTGACTGGGGTGAGAACCCCGACCCGGACGGGATATCAGGGACCGGTCCGGTGACTGTGGGCGCGGCCGTGCCCGGCCAGGCGGTCGGCCGGTCGGCGTACCAGTGGACGATGCTTTACCGCGACCGGCCAATCATGGACACCCTGGCGATCCTGATCTACCACAACCTGTTCGGACGGTTCCCCGGCGTTCAGGTTATGAGCGTCGAGAACGGGTCCGTGTGGGTGCCATATCTGCTCACGGCGATGGACAACATGAAGGGCATGGGCCGCAACGGACCGTGGCCCGGCGGTTACGTCGAGGGCAAGCCCAGCGAGGTCTTCAAGCGGCACGTGTACGTCTCACCGCACCACTACGGCGAGAACATCGCCGGCCTGGTCGAACTGATCGGGGTGGAGCGGGTGCTGTTCGGCTCGGACTTCCCCCACGCGGAGGGCATGTCGGCCGAGAAGGACTACCACGACAAAGCGGGCGAGTTCGCGGCCAAGGTCGGCGACTCCGACGCGGAGATCCGCAGGGTCATGCGCGACAACGGACTGCGGCTTCTGGGGTTGAGCGCATGAGCCAGACCGAACTGACCGCATGGGTAGACAAGCTGGCCATCCGGGAGCTGCTCGAGCGGTATATGCGCTACAACGACGACGGCGATCTCGACCGCATCCTCGAGCTCTTCGAGCCTGACGCCGCCTTTCAGGTCATGGGACGGGTCCTCATCGGCAGACAGCAAATCGGCGACTTCCTCGAAGCCGGAGGATTCAGCCGCGGCCGACCGGCGTGGACCGACCCCGGCCAACTACTGAATCAAACCCGCTCGACGCACATCAGCTCCAACCCGGTCATCGACCTCCACGGAGACACAGCCACCGTCGAGAGCGACTTCCTCGTCGGGCGGCGCGACAGCGAAGGCCGGGCCCGCGTCGCCCTGCTCGGACGCTACCGCGACGAGGTTCGCCGGGGCTCTGACGGAAACTGGCGGCTCTACACCCGCACAGGCGTATCAGTGGCCCGCCCAGGCGAGGAGTACAGCGATAGCGAATGGCGAACGGCCCTCGAGAACGCACCTGCGGAGGAACGCGCCAACCTGCGCACATAGCTCCCTCAATCTGAATGCTGGGCCATCACATTCCAGAACGACCAAGCGATGCATATCGAGTACCTCTTTGTGTCAAGAGGCTCGGGCGTACTTGTTTCGCGTTCGCTTGGTCCTGGAGGTCGTAGTGTTGGGGCCGGTCCGGGAGTGGCTGTTCCGAAGAGCCGGCTTGTCGGGGGGTGATCCGGTCGCGCTGGATTTAGTGACGTTCCCCGGTTGCCCTCCCGGACCCTTCTTGAAGGTGCCCGCGGCTTTGGCGTCGGCCACGAGGTGGGCGTAGATCAGATCGCTGATCCTGCGTTTGAGGGCCCGGATGGCTTCCTTGCCGGTCTTGCCCTCAGCCCGTTTGCGTTCGTAGTAGTCCCGGCCGGGACTGTGGGCAAAGTGGATCTGGGTGACCGCGGCCATGTGGATGGCGTGGTTGAGCCGGCGGTTGCCGCGTCGGGAGAGCCGGTAGATCTTCTTCTGCCCTGACGACACCTCGACCGGGGCGGTCCCATTGTAGGCGGCGAAGGCGGCCCGGCTGTCGAAACGGCTGATGTCACCGACATGGCCCATCACCGCGGAGGCGACGAACGGGCCGACGCCGAACACCTCGGTCACCGTCGTCTGCGAGGCGGTGACGGCCACGGTCATGTGCTTCTTGGTGGCCCGGCGCTGCCCGTCGATGCGGACCAGGTCGTCATGCAGCTGCCCGGCCAGCAGCAGGCGAGCATGGTCGGCGGGGGTGGCCGGTTCGATCTCCTCGAGGACCTTCTTGGCCCCAGATGCCCGTAACTGGCCGGGATATCCGCCCGGGATCAGCTCGCAGATCACGGCGTGAAGCCGGCACACCACCTGGGTGCGCGCGGCGGAGAGCTCCAGGTAGCGGTCGGACCACATGCCCATCACCGCCGAGTAGTCCTCGACCACCGTGGGACGGACCTTGGCCGATCGCAGGCCGGCGACCGCCACCGACCGGGAGTCATTGGGGTCGTTCTTATTGGTGGCTTCATCCGACAGCAGACGGGCTTTAGCCGCCAGCTTCGGGGGCACATCGAGGACCCGCTCGCCGGCCCGCAACAGCTGCTGGGCCAGCAGGAGGCCCAGCCCGGTGGCGTTGTCGATCGCCCAGGTCCGGTCGGGGAACTCGGCGGCCCACGCCAACAGCCTGACCAACTGATCCGTGTCGGCCTTGACCCTGACCTTGGCCAACACCTTCTCGGTCGCGTCGATCGCCGTCGCAGTGTGCGACGCCTTATGCGGATCGATCCCGATCATCACCGATGACACCAGCAGCCTCCTTCAACTCGTCGGATACAGCGACCAGGTGGGCACGTCTGATTTCAGATGTCAGCGCTCGGACCTCTTTAGAGCCACACCAGGTCAGACCCCAAGGGCTGGCACCTCGTTCGCAAGCCAGAACATTCGCTCGGCAGACGGTTCGTGAACCCAACCCATCGGATCTGCTGACGCTAGAAGCGAACTCCCATCGTCACAGTGGACTATCAATCAGACGGGTATTTCATTTAGCCACGCTCACTACCGCCGACCAGAACGTACCGAGCAGAACATCAGCACCGATGATCACCCGATTCGACCACACGTCGTGCGCCGAGCGGCACGTCGGGAGCTGCTGCGAGACGGAGTCCGGGAGTGGATCGCACGCGTCGATCCGACATCGTTGGGGATAGCTGATCGGGGATGCTCCTGGTGTCGCCGCGAATCGGTATGGTCCTGTGTCGTGATCATTCGCGAGTTCCTGGAGGAGGACTGGTCGCAGATATACCCGTTCTTCTCCGAGATTGTGTCGGCTGGGCGCACTTACGCGTATCCCGAGGGGCTCTCTGCGGAGGAGGCAAGAGACTACTGGGTTGGCCACTCCCCCGGCTTGACTGTCGTAGCGGTCGAGGAGTCGATCGTCCTCGGTACCGCGACCATGGGCCCAAATCGTCCGGGGCGGGGTTCCCACGTCGCTACTGCCAGCTTCATGGTGGACCCAGCATGTCAGGGTCGCGGGGTGGGCCGAGCTCTTGGTGCCTACGTTGTGACCTGGGCTCGCTCAGGTGGCTACCGGAGCATTCTGTTCAACGCGGTGGTCGAGACAAATGTGGCCGCTGTGCACCTGTGGCAGGCCTTGGGGTTCGAGGTCCTGGCTACCGTTCCCGAGGCTTTCAATCATCGAGAGCATGGCCTCGTCGGCCTGCATGTGATGTTCAAGCGATTGATGTCCTCTCAGGAGCCAATCTGATCAAGGTCGGCCGAATACCGCCGGCATGTGCCAGTCTGGGACTAGCAGCCAAAGTGAGTGTCTCAGGATAGGGTTCCTTCGGACTTTCGCTGCCCTGATCCAGCTCGGTTTCGTCGTCGCATGGGCCTCATGCTCGAGCTGGTGCAAGTGCGGGAAAGCCTTCGCGGCGACTCAACCGCCACCAAGCAGCGCAAAATGCGCGCTTGATAACCCATCCGACTGCGTCAGCAGATGAACGCATATCGGCACGTGCGTGCTCCCCGAGCCTTCCGGGGCGGGTCGGCTCATCGACCACCCCGGCTGACGTTGTCACCGAGCGCGAGGTAAGCGCCGATTGTGGGTTTCCCCTGACCTGCTTGCTTTTGACTCGACTCTCGGCCGACGTCGGGATCGCCCCTCACCAGCTCCCGTCTGCCGAACGCCTTGGAGCGTACGTCGGGTCTGGTCGTGCGGTGGCTTCCTTGCCGTCCATATTCGGTAAGGAGCGGGTGTCTGTTGCGACCGCGCATCTCTTTCCATTCCCCTGGGTCTACTGGTCTGGCAGAGCGAACCCTCCATGGGCTCTCCGCGTCGGTCCGTCCTGGTCAGCTGAAATACTTCAGGAGGGCGGGCACCGCATCGTCGATCGTCAGCACGGGGATGATCTCGATCTCCAAGTACTCGGAGTAGGCGAGCGCGACGTCATGCAACTCGCCGACGTCCGCGTTCTCGCTGATGACGGTGCCGCCGCGCCCGTCGGCCCGAACGTAGTGGGCGATCTCGCCTGGGCTCTTCCCCCGCTCGGCGAACAGCGCCATGAGCTTCTTGGCCTGGGGTGCCGATCTGTCGACACCAACAATCGTGTAGTTCGACTGAAACAACACTGCATCCCCTCCCCTGGCGGCCTCCCTACGAGGACGTCGTCATCGGAATTCTCTCACATCCCCGACGATGAAACCAGCTGCCGCGAGGTGCGGTCGAGAACCAAGAACCCGACAATTCGTGTCCCTACCGGCCAAAGTGAGCGTGGAATCGCCGGAGAACCCATCAAGGCTGCAGGGACCGATCGATGTCCGGCGAAGTCGAGGGACGATAGCGCGACATAACGCGCGCTCGATATCGCGATCTCCGACGACATTGCAGGGACACAGATCGGCGCGCCTGGATCACGTTGCGACCATGAGTATGGCCATGACCAGGGCCATGAGCAGGGGCACGAGCACGATGATGATGACGGCGAAGAGGATGAGGATCAGAATGGCGTCTATGCAGATGCAGATGCAGATGCAGATGTATCGGTGATTTGGTCGATGCGTTCGACCACCAGCCTGCGCACCTCGGGCAAGACGTCGACCTCCGACACGACTGCCCTGATCTGGTCCAAGATTTCGACAACAACTTGTGCGGCTTGATCGTCGGGTAGCCGCCAGCGCCGTGCCTCGACCAGAAGATCCTTCACCTTGATCGTGTTGATCTTGTCCTTGGCGCCAATCCTCATGGCGGTGGTGGCCCGCAGACTTGGCCACAGTACGGTTGGGATCGTGTCGTAGAGCGGTGCCAACGTTACGGACCGATAGTCCGGGTGGAGGAGAGCGATGTTCTTGCCGTGAGCATCTGCGTTGCCGATGGCCACATTGAAGGTCGTCACCCTCAGTAACTGACGCAGCTCGGCGAGCGGTTCGGCACCCCAGGTTTCGAGCAGTTCGGCGATCTCGATGAGGCTGGGTCCACCGTGTTTCTCGTACTTGCCGCGGCCGCGAGCCGCCTCGGGGTCGCGGGCGAGGGCCTGGCAGATGTCCTCCTGGTGGATCCGCTTGACGACACCGTCGACGGTGACTCGGTCGAAGCGCTCGACGATGAGACATCGTTGGTCGCCGACGGTGACCAGCTCAGGGTCGATCGTGGTAAGCCCGATGGCGCGGGCGATCCGCAGGCAGGAGGCTTCGGCGTCCACGAGCCCGGCGTGTCTGGGGTCGTCGAGCTTGAGGATGTGGGTTGACGGCTGGCCGTGCACCGGCCGGCCCCAGGTGCCGTCTTCGAGCCTGACTAGCAGCAGCTTGTTCTGGATGCCGGCGACGGATAGTTCAGAGTCATCGTGCAACCCGAGGGGCCTATTCGGGAGCTCGGCGATCTCGGCTGCGAATGTCTCGGCTGTGTAGGGCTCAATCGAGCCTTGGCCCGTCTCGGGTGGGTCGCCGATGACGAGGGCACCGGCCACGTCCCGGCCGAAGCGGGCGAGCAGGTGGTAGGTGTCCATCGAGGCGACACACGCCAGAGAGGCCATGGCCTCGCGATGCTGGCCTTCGGGAAGCAGCCCGTTGCAGAAGACACTGGCGTCGAGCCGGGCAGTGCCGAGGCGCAGCGAGCAGGAGAGCAGAGGTGCACCGGTCGGCGCCAGGTCGAGCGCTTCTGGGGTGTACCTGCACCTGAGTGTCCAGGTGTTTGTTGCAATCAGGTCGGCAACGTGGATGTTGGTCAGCCAGACGGGGAGCGGCTCAAGTTTGGCCATCGTCGTCGTCCTTGACGTCGGGAACCGTGTAGGTGACGGTGACTTCGGCCCCGATCCGCCGTAGTGCCCTCAAGTAGTGGTCGAGGAGGGGGGTGCTGCGGCCGGATTCGAGCGCGTTGAAGTAGACGCGGGTGAGGCCCACCTGGTGGGCCATCTCAGCTTGGGTTAAGCCTTGGGCGCGCCGTGCTTCGGCGAGCACGTGGCCGAGGTCGGCGCCTTTCCTGATTTCTGCTTGGCGTTGCATGGGTCGCTCCTGCTACATATCTGTATCAACTCAGTGTAGCGGACAAGTGATACAAATCTGTAGCAACACACCGAGAGTGACAAGTGATACAGATTTGTATCACCGCGGCAGCGTCAATGGCCAAGCGCTCTGCCCGGACTTCACCCAGCAGCCCCAACGGGATTCGAACCCGTGTCTCTACCTTGAGAGGGTAGTGTCCTAGGCCACTAGACGATGGGGCCAAGCGGCGGCTAACCATTCTAGCCGCGGGGCCGTCCCGTCTTCAGCGGCCGTCATGGCGCGGGAGGGCCGGTCCGCCTGGCCCAACCCTCCCTGCTGCTCCCTCTTGGATGGTGAAACGTAGACGGCCGGAGCGTCTAGGGCAAGTGGACACGTACTGGACGCACCGCTCGCTATGGGACGAGAACCAGATCGCCGCAGGTCGCGCCGCGTTGGCGCCAGCCCAGACGCTCGGCGGACGGCGGTTGTTTGCCCGGAGGTTGGGCCGAGCTTTCGGCACCGACCTGGATTTCGGCTGTCCCCTCGCAGGGGCTTCGTTCGTCGTGATCAGGAAGACACCCACCAAGGAGGTCGGCATGAGCCGAGTCATCGTCATCCAATTCACTTCGCTCGACGGCGTCGTTTCTGATCCGGACGGATCCGACGGCACGGCGCACGGAGGCTGGGCGTTTTGTCACGGCCCCGAAGCCGTCGCCGGCGACAAGTTCGAGATCGGCGTGTTGCTCGATGAGGGCACGTTGCTGCTCGGCCGCCGCACCTGGCAGCTCTTTTCCCATATCTGACCCACCCGTTACGACGACTTCTCCATGAAGATGAACACCATGCCCAAGCTGGTGGTGTCGAGCACCATCGACGACGTGAGTGCCTGGCACAACTCAACGGTGCTGTCCGGCGACCGGGTGGAGGCCGTCGCTGAGCGCAAGTTGGTCCAGGACCTCATCGTCGTCGGAAGCACCAGTGTGGCCCGGGCGCTGATGCACCACGACCTCGTCGGCGCAGACCCGAGGGGCCGCAGCCCTACTCGTCTATACGAGGTAGCCCGGGAAGCCGGTCACGCCGGATCGCCCCTTCCGCGTTCGATCACGCGTCGCCGCCGACGGCCGAATAGCGTGGCACCATCGACGTGGACTTGCTGTCACCGGCTTCTTTCGCCCATGGCCAGCCGCATGACCAGTTCGCGTGGCTCCGGACCCACGACCCGGTGCACTGGCACCCTGAGCCTGGTGCCGACGGCTTCTGGGCCCTCACCCGCTACCGCGACGTCAAGGCGGTAGGGCGTGACCCCAGTACGTTCTCGTCGACGCCGACGATCATGATCTCGGACACCGACGGTACGCTCGACCTCGGCGATCACCAGATGATGCTCATGGCCGACCCGCCCCGGCACACCGGCCTCCGCAAGGTCGTGGCGTCGGAGTTCATCCCCAAAGCCGCCAAGGCCATGCGACCACGCATCGAGCGCTTGGCCACTCGCATCATCGACGGCGTCACCAACGATGGGGCGTGCGACCTCGTCACCGATATCGCCGGGCTCATGCCGTCGTACGTGATCGCAGACATGCTCGGTATCCCGCCCGATGACGGCGTGGCCCTCTACGCCCTCACCGAGGCCATCCACGCTGCTCCGGAGAGCCAGGAGGCCGGTGCGGCGATGGCCGCGATCCTCGAGATGTTCGACTACGCGAGCGGCGTGTGGGAGGCCCGCCGGGCCGAGCCGGCCGACGACCTCGCCACTCTGATCGCCCACGCGGCCATCGACGGCAACGAACTCGACCTCATCGACTTCAACCTGTTCTTTCTGTTGCTGATCGACGCGGGGGGCGATACCACCCGCAATCTGGTAGCCGGCGGCCTCGACGCGCTCTTCGGTCACCCGGCGCAGCTGACCTGGCTCACCGAGGATCTCGACGCGCAGGCTGGCGCGAGCCGTCGAGGAGCTCCTGCGCTGGGTGAGCCCCGTCGTCTATATGCGGCGAACGGCGCAGCGCGATACCGAGCTCGACGGCCACCAGATCGCGGCCGGGCAGAAGGTCGTCATGTACTACGGCGCAGCCAACCGGGACCCGGACATGTTCGGGCCAACAGCCGACGAGCTGGAGCTGGCCCGGACGCCGAACGACCACGTCGCCTTCGGTGGTGGTGGGCCCCATTTCTGCCTGGGCGCCCACATCGCACGAGTGGAGATCAACGCCCTGCTCCGAGAGCTGCTGGCCCGGCTCGTCGATCTGCGGCCCACCGGCCCAACCGAGTGGCTCCCGTCGACGTTTATCTCCGGGCCGAAGCACCTGCCGATCAGCTTCCGGCCCGCGCCGGGATAGCCCACGGGCTAGACCAGGCGCTGGGTCCAGATCAACGCCCCTGCGGCTGCGGCCAGGGCCAGGACCAGGGCGATGGCGATAAACCAGGCAGTGATGTCGCGGTGCTGAACGTCGTAACCGACGGCCCGGGTGATCTCGTTGTACACCGACTTCAACTGATCGGCGGATTGGGCGTTGAAGGTGTGGCCGCCGCTGGCGGCCGCGATCTGGGCCATGGCGGCGGGGTCCGACGGTACCGAGATGAGTTGGCCCTGGATGGTGACAGTGCCGTTGGGGGTGCCGAAGGCGATGGTGTTGATCTTGACGGCGGCAGCCTTGGCCGCGGCCGTCTCGTTGGTGACCGACGCTTGCGGCGACAGATCGCCCTCGCCGATGGTGGGCGTTCCGTCGCTCATCAGCACGATCGCTCCTGATGCCCGTTTGCCGCCGCTGGCGACGGGAACGGCGCTGATGGCTTTCAGCGCCAGGTTGATGGCCGCGGCCGTGGCCGTGCCGCCTCCTGCTTGGAGTCCGGTGATGGCGGCGAGGACGGTGGCCCGGTCGGTCGTGGGCGCGACGAGCACGCTCGCGCCGGTGGAAAACGACACCAGCCCCAGTTGAATGCCGGGCGGCAGGGCCTGGACGAAGTTACGGGCGGCCTGTTTGGCCGCGTCGAGGCGGCTGGGCGTGACGTCGGTGGCAATCATGGAGCCCGAGATGTCGAGCGTGAGCATGACCGTAGCCCGCTGCTTGGGCGTGCGCACGATCCGGGAGGGCTGCGCGAAGGCCAAGACGAAGACCAGCAGGGCGACCAGAAGCGCGGCGGCGGGGACGTGGCGCTGCCACCCGGGGCGGCGGGGCGCGACCGAGGCCAGGAGGTCGACGCTGGTGAAGCGCACCGCGGCCTGGCGCCGGCTGCGCTGAGCGAAGAGGTAGGCGGCGAGGAGGAGGACGGGGGCGGCGAGAAACAGCAGCCGCCATGAAGACAGGAAGGTCATGGCGCGGCCAGTCTCCGGACCCGGGCGCCGCGCCGGGCGCGGCCGCCACCGATGAAGCGGGCGACGTCGACCAGCCAGTCCCGGTCGGTCGAAAGGTGGAGATGCTCGGCTCCGGCGCCGACGAGGGTGCGGTGGATCTGTTCGTGGCGGGCGGCGGCGGCCGCTTGGTAACGGCGGCGCAGGGTGGGCGAGTTGGTTTGCACGTGCAGGCGCCGGCCGGTCTCGGGGTCGACAACACCCAGGATCCCGACGGCCGGGAGTTGCAGCTCCCTGGGATCGGTCACGTGCGCCGCGATGACCTGGTGGCGCAAGGCGACGCGGCGAATCGCGGTTCCCCAATCTGAGGCGTCGAGGAAGTCGGACACCACGACGACCTGACCTCGGCGTCGCTGGGTCCGTTCGAGGGTGTGCAGCGCGGCAGCCAGGTCGCCACGAGGGCCGGGCGCACCCTCGGAACGGGACCCGTCATACAAGGTGGACAAGGCGGCGAGGACGGTGGCCCGCCCGCTGCGGGCCGGAATGCGGGTGATGGTCTCGGTGCCGGCGATCAGGACGCCGAGGCGGTTGCCGTGCCGCGCCGTGAGGAACCCGAAGGCGGCCACCGCGGCCAGGACCACCTCGCGTTTCTCGCAGTCGGCGGTGCCGAAGTCGAGGCTGGCCGAACGGTCCGCGACGACCCAGGTCTCCATCTCCCGGTCGGCGTCGGTTGTCCGGACATGGGGTGAGAGGGCGCGGGCGGTCAGGTTCCAGTCCATCCGGCGGGCGTCGTCGCCGGGTTCGTAGGCGCGTGCGCCGGCTGGCTCGGTGCCCTGACCAACCGTGGCGGCCAAATAGTCACCGGTCAGGAGGCCATCCAGCCGGCGGGTCACGTCCAATTCCAGCCGGCGCAGGACGGTCGCCTTGGCGGCGACGCGGGCCGGCGGAGCTGACGGCAGAGGGGACGGAGGCTTCATGCCGCGCCGGGCGCACCGGACGTCGGCGGGGCGGTCTGTGACGGGAAGAGGGCGGCGGAGGGGGCTGCTGCCGTCTGCCCGTTGCCGCTGGCGACGCCCGCGCCCCCCGTGCGCCCAGCCTCATCTTGGTGTGGGGCGACTCGGGGCCCGGGGACGGTCCGCAGGACGTGCTCGATGACCTGGTCGATCTTGACCCCATTGGCCAAGGCCTCGTAGCTCAGCAACACCCGGTGGCGAAGGACTTCTGGCGCCACGTCGTAGATGTCCTCCGGCACCAGAAACCGGCGCCCCCGTAACAGGGCCAGTGCCCGGCCGGCCGAGAGCAGCCCGAGGGTGGCCCGGGGGCTGGCGCCCAGCTCGATGTGGGGCGCCAACTCTGGCATCCCCCAACTGCCAGGGTCGCGGGTGCCCATCACCAGCCGAACGCCGTAGTCGGCCACGGCATGATGCACGAAGACCTCGTCGGCGGCGACCTGCAGGGCGACCAGCTGCGGCGGACTGAGGACCTGATCGACGTCGGGGCGGCGCACGCTCATGCGGCGGGCGATCTCGATCTCCTCCTGGTACGACGGATGGTCGACGACGACTTGCATCAGGAACCGGTCCCGTTGCGCTTCGGGCAGCGAGTACACCCCTTCGGATTCGATGGGGTTTTGCGTCGCCAGCACCAGGAATGGATCGGGGGCCTTACGGGTGTGCCCCCCGATCGACACCTGCCCTTCGGCCATCACCTCGAGGAGCGCGGCCTGCACCTTGGCCGGGGCTCGGTTGATCTCGTCGGCCAGGACGATGTTGGCGAACACCGGCCCCCATTCGATGTCGAACTCCTCGCGTGACGGCCGCCAGATGCGCGTCCCGGTGATATCGGCGGGCACCAGATCGGGAGTGAACTGGATCCGGGCGAAGTCGGCCCCGACGACCCGGGCCAGGGTTGACACGGTCAGGGTCTTGGCCAACCCCGGAACTCCCTCGATCAGGCAGTGACCCCGGGCGAGGAGGCAGATAAGGGTCCGTTCGACCATCCGGTCTTGGCCGACGATGACCCGTTTGACCTGGAACAGGGCGTCCTCGAGGACGGCGGCGTTGGCGGCATGGTGGTTGTCGGTGCTCATCGCCGCCTACCCTCACGCACAAAGCTGAACGGGACCCAGGCGGGCGCCTGAAATTTCCCTGAACGCTTAGGACCGACGGACCCCGACTCCAAGTCGCAACGTCATGCCATCTGCTGCGCGTGCGTGACCGCCCCAGCTGTCGACGAAGACCTGACGCGGCACCTGGCGCTCAACCACTCGGGCTCCTCGTGCCGTCGGACTCGAGCAGCCGGCGAGCTTGTAGCCAGAACAGGAGGAGGAAGGCCGGGCCGACCAGCACGGCGGCTGCGACGAAGATGACCACGATGGCGACCAGGGTGGCATGGGGCGCGGATCCGTTGGCGAGGGTCAAACCGGTACCGGGAAGCAGGGTGGGATATTGGGCGACGCCCCAGCCCCACACCACCGCGGCCACCCCGAGCGCGGTCAGGATTCGAATGCCGCGCCAACGACCGGCGACGAGCAGGCCGAACACCCCCAGGCCGCACGCCGCAGCCCCGAGGACCAGCGGGAGCGCCCGACCGGTGAGCCGGTGGTAGAGGAAGGTGTCGGTATGGCGAACCTCGAGCAGGGTGGCAAGCGACAAGCCACCGGAGACGACGCCGGCTATTGCGGCCCGGACCGTGAAGTACCGCTGCAGGCGGCGTTCGCCGCGGTGAGCCGCCTCCCCGACAAGAAACACCGCCGCCAGGTAGGCGCACACGGCCACGAACAGCAGCCCGATGAGGACCGACGTCGGCCCGGTCCATACCGTCAAGGCGGTACCCGGGGCGTCCACGGCAACCTTGCCGGCTGCGACCGCACCGATGACGCTGCCCAGGAAGTACGGGGTCAGGAGCGACGAGACGGCGAAGGTGGCTCCGAGTCGGCGCTGCCAGCGCAGGGTTTCGACCTCCTTTCGGAAGGCGAAGCCCGTCCCCCGGAGCACGATGCCGAGCACCGCCAGCCAGAGGGGCAGGGAGGCGGCGGTCATGACGGCGGCGAACGCGGTCGGGAAGGCGGTCCAGAAGATGACGAGGACGAAGATCAGCCAGACGTGGTTCGCTTCCCATACCGGCGTGATGGTGTCGTCGATCAGTCGGCGCGGCGCCCGGCCGCGTTCGGTCCCACCGGCGAGGAGGTCCCACAGGCCACCGCCGAAGTCCGCGCCCCCCAGAAGGGCGTACAGCGTCAGGCCGGCCAGCAGGATGGCGCCGACCGTGTCGGAGATCACGTCCGCCGCCCCGCGGCCGTCGCACCCCTCGATGGCGGCCCATAGGGAACCGAGGGCTCTGACTCGTCAGCGGCGTCTGGCCGCCGCCAGCCGCGGGCGAGGACGCGCAGGATGACGACGGTGGCGACCCCGAGGGCCGCGTACAGGACGATGACCGCGGTAAGGCTGGCGATCACCCCAGCGTTGGTGGTCGCGGCCTGGGCGGTGCTGAAGAGCCGATAGACGACCCAGGGCTGCCGGCCGACTTCGGTGACGATCCAGCCGCATTCCATGGCCACCACTGCCGCCGGCCCGGACACCAGCCCCAGCCACCAGAACCAACGGCTGGCGGGCAGGGCTCGATGTCGCCGCCAACTCACCAGGGCCCACACGCCCCCGGCCAGGAGGAGGAACGCCAAAGCCACCATGGCGTCGAAGGAGAGGTGGATGAGGGCGGCGGCCGGCGGCCGCTGGGCCGCGGCGACCGTGTCCCAGCCCACGACCTTGGTGTGCGGGCTGAACCCGACCAGAAGTGAATCCACATCGGGCAGCCGGAGACCGAAGTAGACATGACCGTTGACGTAGACCCCGCCCAGGTATTCCGGGGCTCCTCGCGTGGTGTGGGCCACGTATTCGATGGCCGCGAACTTGACGGGCTGGTCGGTGGCGATGGCCCGAGCGGCGGTATCGCCCACGAAGATCTGGATGGGAGTGAGCACCGCCGCCCAGGTGAAGGGGATGCCGAAGCCGAGTCGGTGGTAGCGGTCCCGCCGGCCCCGTAGGAAGCCGAACGCGTACACCGACGCCACCCCGAAGCCGGTGACCATATAGGCCGCCAGGACCATATGGGGCGTCTCGTAGAGGGCGGCGTGGTTGAAGAACACCCGCCACGGGTCGACGGCCACCACCCGCCCGGCCTGGAGGGTGAAGCCGCCGGGCTGGTTCATCCAAGAGTTGGCGGCCATGACCGAGATGGCGCCCCCGATCCCGCTGATGGCGATCGGCAGGCCAGACCACAGATGCGCCCACCCGGACAGGCGACGCCAGCCGTACAGGTAGACGCCAGTGAACACCGCCTCAAGAAAGAAGAAGATCCCCTCCACCCCGAACGGGATACCGACGACTGCGCCGTACTGGCGCATGAGACCGGGCCACAACAGCCCCATCTCAAATGACAGGACCGTTCCGGTAACGGCCCCGACTGCCACCAGAACGCCCAGCGCCTGTGACCATCGCCGGGCCAGGGTCAACGCCACCTGGTCACCGCGGCGCAATCCGATGTACTCGGCCGCCAGCACGATCGTCGGGAAGGCGATCCCGAAGCAGGCCAGGATGATATGGAATCCCAATGTGGTCGCCATCTGGGCCCGAGCCGGGACCACCTGGCCGGTCGCGGCCAGGTGGACGGCGTGGAGGTCGAGGAGCACCATCGTTGGTCTATCCGCCGTCGAGCGCGCCCGGCTGGCCGGCATCGGGGCGAGCAGCGACGAGGACCGATGACCACCCGTCCCGACGGGCTCAGCGAGCGATCAGACATCTCCTTCAAGTCCCGGTCTCGGTCAGCAACACCTTTCGAGCCTCGGCCATCCCTTGGACCAGATCGGCAGGCACCCGGGGGTATTGGGGGTCGATGCGCTCGAGGGCGCGGATGAGGACGGCCGCGGTCGCCAGGCGGGTAAACCACTTGTGATCGGCCGGTACCACGTACCACGGTGCCCACTCCGTGCTGGTGTGGCTGAGCATCTCCCCGAACGCCTTTTGGTAGTCGTCCCAGTAGCGGCGCTCGTGAATATCACTGGGTGAGAACTTCCAGTTCTTCGCCGGGTCATCGATGCGCTTCAGAAAGCGCTTGGCCTGCTCCTCCCAAGAGAGGTGGAGGAAGACCTTCACCACCCGAATCCCGTTATCGACCAGATGGTGTTCCCACTCGTTGATCTCCCGGTAGCGGCATTTCCAGACGTGGCCCCCTCTGGTCGACTCCGGAATCCGCTCTGCGGCCAGCAGCTCCGGGTGCACCCGGACCACGAGGACTTCCTCGTAGTGGGATCGGTTGAAGATTCCGATGCGGCCGCGTTCGGGGAGGCCTCGCTGGTAGCGCCACAGATAGTCGTGGTCGAGCTCCTCGTTGGACGGTTGCTTGAAGGATCGGACCTCGACTCCCTGGGGGTTGACGCCGCTCATGACATGCTTGACCGTGCTGTCCTTCCCGGCCGCGTCGAGCCCTTGGAGCACCAGCAGCACCCCGTAGGTGTTCTGGGCCGCCAACCGATCCTGGTAGTCGACGAGGAGGCCCAGTCCCTCGGCCAAACGGTCGGCAGCCTCGGCCTTGGACGCCAGGCCTCCGGTGTCACCGGCGTGGTAGTCCCGTCCCAGCCGGATCGTCCGGCCCGGAGCGACCCGGAGGGGCTCGACGAGGTCGGACACGAATCGCAGCCGTTGTTCCACCGGCTCCCCTTGCTCTCTGGGCTATGGGACGACGAGGACAGGCGACGGGCTACGTCGGACGATACCAGCCGGGGTTCCGGCCAGCTGGGGACGCGTGGTCCGTCGTCGCTCTGGCTGGCGCGGCGATCCTTGCCCGCCCGCCGAAAGCCGGTGGGTTACACTCGGCTGCCGCGATGGACGAGAACCCCAATGTGGCGCTAGTGCGCAAGGGAATCGACTGTGTAGCCCGGGGCGACCGGGAAGGCGTGGTCGAATTGTGGTCGGAGGACATGGTCTACCACGCCGTCGACGAGGAGGGTCCCCCTGCTGAGTTGCGGGGGCGCAAGGAGTTCCTCGACATGATGGAGAACGGCTCCAAGATGCTCCCCACGCATACCTATGACGTGGTCGATGTCAGGCCCGCCGGGAGCGACCTGGTCGTGGCCCATCTGCGCCTTCACGCCACCTCCGCCCGCACCGGGCGCAGCATCACGGGCGACTACGTCGGAGTCTTCCGGATCACGAATGGCCAGATGGTCGAAGGGTGGGACTTCGTGAGCCATGAGACCCAGCTATTCCTCGCTGAGTCCTGGGATTGATCCGCCGCCGGACCGGTGGAGGTAGGCCGCCGTGTCCTGACCGACAGCCGGGGCCGGCCCGGGAGCACCCAAGCGGCCGCTCGATGCGAAGGTCGCTGGATACCGGACAGTCCTGACAGGCCCGACACCGTCCCATTGCTCGGTCCGGTAGAGGTCTAATGCCTCCACCTGCGGGTCGTCCAGATGCTCGTCCATGGTCAAGCAGCGGGCCGCCGGGACATCCCGCTCGGCGAAGACCTGTAGCCACTCGTCCACCGGGCGGGAGGGAAGCACCTCGTCGAGCCGGGAAAACAGGATGGAAGCCATGTCGGCCTGGTCCTCGACCGCCCTCATCTCGGTCGCCCACTCCGGCCGGCCGACCGCCTCGCACAGGCTGCGGATGGCTGAGCCGGAAACAGGGGCCACGGTGATCCACCCGTCCTTGGCCTTCACGGGCCGCAGTCCGGTGGCTTGGCGGTTGCGGGCCTCGGACGGCTGGCCGGACAGGAAAGTACGATTGGCGAACAGCTCCACGAAGTGGACGTAGGACGCGGTCGACATCATGGAGACGTCGATCCGTTCGCCGGCACCGCTGCGCTCCCGGGCGAACAGGGCGGCCAGCACCGCCTGGGCGGCTATGGCCGCGGTGACTTTGTCTATCGGAAAGCCGGCCAGGACCACCGGCTCATCCCCCTTCGAGAGGGCGTAGGTCAGCCCGCTGGCGGCCTGCACGATGGTGTCGAAGACCGGTGACCCGGCCTTCGGGCCGCTCTCCCCGTAGCCGCTCACGTAGAGGCGTATGAGCCGGGGGTTGCGGCGGCCCAGCACGTCGTCGCCCAGCTCCATCCGTTCGGCCACACCGGGCCGCCAGTTCGTGATCCATACATCGCTTTCGTCGATCAGGCCGAGTAGGGCGGCCCGCTGCTCCGGATGCTTCAGGTCCGCCACCACGCTCTTCTTGCCCCGATTGCAGTTGGCGAAGACGGGACTGTAAGCCGTGGCAGGCCGGCCGAACCGGCGGAAGGCATCGCCCTGGGGGGCTTCTACCTTGATGACCTCGGCGCCCAGGTCGGCCAGCATCTGCCCGGCATACGGGCCGCTCACGTAGCTGGCGGCCTCCAGCACCCTCACCCCGGTGAGGGGAGACGATCCCACTCAGTACGACCGAGGCAGGCCCAGCACGTGCTCGGCCACATAGTTGAGGATCATCTCCTGCGAAACCGGCGCGATCTTCATCAACCTGGCTTCCCGCCAGTACCGCTCCACGTCGTACTCCTTGGCGTAGCCGAAGCCGCCGTGGGTCTGAACGGCCCGGTCGGCAGCCAGGTAGGCGGCGTCGGCGGCCAGCCACTTGGCCATGTTGGCGCTGCCGCCGCAACTCAGGCCCTGGTCGTAGCGCCATGACGCTTCGCGAACGGCCAACTCGGCGGCGTGGAGGTGGGTGTGGGCCTCAGCCAGCGGGAAGGCGATCCCCTGGTTGGCGCCGATAGGGCGGTCGAAGACCCGTCGGGACCCGGCGTACTCGACGGCCCGGCGAATGGACGCCTTGCCAATACCGAGCGCCTCGGACGCGACCAGAATCCGCTCGGGATTGAGCCCGTCGAGCAGGTACCGGAAGCCCTTCCCCTCCTCCCCCACTCGGTCGGCTACGGATACGACGAGGTCGTCGTATCGGACCTCGCAGGAGGCCACGGCGTTCCGACCGGCCTTGGGGATCGGCCGGATGTCCACCTGGGGTGACTGCAGATCGGCCAGGAGCAGGGTCATCCCGTCCATACGGCCGGTCGCATCGTCCCGCCGGGTGGTGCGGACAAGGAGCAGAACCTTCTGGCAGTCTTGGGCCTTGGTCGTCCAGACCTTCTGCCCCCGGACCACGTAGGAGTCGCCGTCGCGGACGGCAAAGGTTCGGATGGCAGACGTATCCGTGCCGGAGTCGGGCTCGGTCACCCCGAAAGCCACGTGCAGGTCGCCGCTGGCGACTCGGGGAAGATACTTCGAGCGCATCTCCGCGGACCCGTGGCGGACCACGGGATTCATCCCGAAGATGGACAGGTGCACGGCGCTGCACCCGTTCATGGCCGCGCCGCTGGCCGCGACCTCTTCCAGCACGATGGACGCCTCCGTGATGCCCCGCCCCCCACCGCCGTACTTCTCAGGGATAGCGATACCGATCCAGCCGCCCTTGGCCATCGTCTGATAGAAGTCCCACGGGAAGCGATGGGCCTCGTCGCATTCCCGCCAGTACTCGTCCGGGAATTCCTGGCATACCTGGCGGACGGCGCGGCGTATCTCCCCTTGCTCCTCGGTCTCGGAGAAGTCCATCCCGGGATTCTGCCCGATCACGCCGTCCCATTGGACGGAAGCACGCCCGCTCCGTAGTTGCGCTCGGCCGCCGGGAAACGCATGAACTCGAGGGACAGGGCGTGTTCGAAAATGGGTTCGAAGTTGGACTTCAGCCAGCGGTTGAGAGACCGTTTGGTGCCTTGCACCCCGTTCGGCGGCAACGAGGCGATCCGGGCCGCCATCTCCTCGGCCCGCTGCAGGGAGGTGCCAGTGTCCACCACCTCGGACACCAGTCCGAACCGCTCAGCCTCGTCGGCGCTGAAGGTATCGCCCGTCAACAAGTAGCGCTTCGCCCGGAGTAGCCCGATGGATGGGGGCCAGAGGAAGGGGCCAGTCGCCGAGACCACCCCACCGACGACGTGGGCGTCGCGGAACTCGACGTGGCGCTCGGCCAGGACAATGTCCCCCAGCATGGCGAAGGTCAGCCCTGACCCGCTGGCGTTGCCGTTGAGGGCGATGATGATCGGCTTATCAAGGTCCACAAAGGCCCCGAAGATGGCCCTTGAGCGATCGTAATAATCGAAGGCGTCGAAGGGATCGTCGGAATGGTGGGCGCCCCCCGAGAAGTAGTCACCGGATCCGGTGAGCACGAGGGCCTTGACCTCCGGGTCCTCGCTGACCTCGGTGATCAGACGCGGGATCTCGTCCTCCTCTGAACGGGCCCACATGTTGCGCACGTCCGGCCGGTTGAAGGTGGCGACGACGTAGCCGTCTCTGAGATCAACCTTGAAGAAGTCGTATGTCTCTACTTTCACGGGGTCTCCTTTGACGTTGGGGGTAGTCAGCCCTTGCCGTTCCCTTGCGCGGCACCGGCCACCGTGACGGGTTGGCTCGATACCGTCGGGAAGTGGCAGGCGACCAGATGCCCCGGAGCCACCTCGGAAAGCGGAGGTTCGGTAGTAGCACACACCTCCTGGGCGAAGGGACAACGGGTACGGAAGCGGCAACCACTCGGGGGATCGGCTGACGACGGGAGTTCGCCGACCAGGGGACGGCGCCGGCGGCGGCTCACTTCAGGGGTGGGGATGGACTCGAGCAGAGCGCTGGTATAGGGATGGGCCGGTGCCCGGTACAGGACATCGGCCGGGCTCACCTCGCACACCCGGCCGAGGTACATGACGACGATGCGATCGCTGACGTTCTTCACCACCGCCAAGTCGTGCGAGATGAACAGCATGGTGAGCCGGCGGCTGACCCTCAGATCCTCCAGCAGGTTCAGGATCTGGGCCTGGATCGATACGTCGAGAGCGGATACCGGCTCATCGCAGACGATCACCCGAGGTTTCAGAATCAGGGCTCGGGCGATGCAGATGCGCTGGCACTGGCCCCCGGAGAACTCGTACGGGCGGCGGTCCCGGGTCCGGGCCGGGTCGAGGCCGACCGCCTCCAGCGACCGGTCGACCAGCCGGTCGAGCTCGCCGCCTTTGGCCAGGCTCCACGCTTTCGCCGGTTCGGCGACGATGTCGCCCACGGTGCGTTTCGGGTTGAGCGACGAGATGGGGTCCTGGAGGATCAGCTGGATCGAAGGGCGCACCGACCTCAGGGCCTTCCCCTTCAGCTTGGTGAGGTCGATGCCGTCCAGCAGCACGCGCCCGGCGGTCGGCGGAGGCAGCTGTACGACGGCGTGCGCCAGGCTCGACTTCCCGCAGCCTGACTCCCCCACCAGCCCGACCGTCTCGCCCTGGTGGATCTGCAGGCTCACATCCGAGACGGCCTGTACCGCGCGTCCGCGCCCGCTCGGACGGTAGTGAACCGATACCTGCTCGATGTCGAGCAACGGAACGTGGGCGGTCTCACTCATGAGCGGAAGACTGAGCAAGGGGATGGTGACACGCGTACCTATGGTTCGGATCCAAGTCGCTGACCAGACTCGGCTCGACCGACTCGCAATCGGCCTGCGCTCTGGGGCAACGAGGCGCGAACGCGCACCCTGAGGGATCTCGGATCGGGTCCGGCGGGCGGCCCGGGATGGCGGTGAGCCGGCTGTGCGACGGGCTTTCCAACCTCGGTATGGCCAGCATGAGAGCCTCGGTGTACGGCATGCGGGCCTGCCGGAAGACCTGGGCGGTCGGGCCGTGCTCCACGAACCGTCCCGCGTACATAACCGCCACGTCGTCGGTCCGGCCCGCTACCACCCCCAGGTCGTGACTGACCAGGATGAGGCTCATTCCCCGGCGCGTCTGCAGCTCCTGCAGGAGGTCGAGGATGTCCGCCTGGATGGTGACGTCCAGGGCCGTGGTCGGTTCGTCGGCGATCAACAGGCGGGGATCGCAGGCGAGGGCGATGGCAATAGCCACCCGCTGGCGCATACCCCCCGACAACTCGTGCGGGTACTGGGACAGTCGTCGCTCCGGCTCCGGTACGTGCACGTCCATCAGCAACTCGCGGGCCCGATTTCGGGCCGCCTTCCGGTCCAACCTGAGGTGGGTTCTCAGGGACTCGGTGATCTGGCTCCCAATCTTCATGACCGGGTTGAGGGACGTCATGGGGTCCTGGAACACCATGGCCATCCCGGGCCCCCAGATCCGCCGGCGCTCGGACATCGAGGCGCCCGTGATGTCACGGCCCTCGAAGATCACCCGGCCCGACTGCACAACTCCGGACGGAGGCACGAGGCCCATGAGGCTGCGGGCCATGACGCTCTTACCCGAGCCCGACTCCCCGACGATGCCCAGCGTGGATCCCGCCGCTAGGGAGAAGCTCACCCCGTCCACCGCCCGCACCCTGCCGGCCGAGGTCAGAAAGTGAGTGGCCAGATCCTCCACCGACAACTGGGCCGGGGGCGAATCGCTCATCGGGTCAGCGGGGGTACCGTCTCGGCGACGGCTGGCGATGCGCATCACAGGGCCCCCCGCCCGTCCCCGGAGGCCCGGCGCAGCGTGTCGCCGGCCAGGTTGAGAGACAGCACGGTGATGCACAACACGATCGAGGGGATCAGGACGAGGGCCGGATCGTCATGAAGGAAGTTCTGGCCCTCCGCTATCAAGCCCCCCCAGGAGGGAGTGGGGGCAGAGACACTCAGGCCGAGAAAGCTCAACGAACCTTCGACCACGATCGTGACGCCCATGGCGATCAGGCCATAGGCGAACAGGCCGGGAAAGACATTCGGCAGGACCTCGCGCACCAGGATCCGGGCCGGGGACAGACCGGCACCCCGAGCTGCCTTGACGAAGTCGCGCTCGGCCGTCACCAGAGTGGTCGCCCGGGCCAGTCGGGCGAATACGGGCACGCTCAGGAAGCCAAGAGCCAGGGAAATGTCGAGGAGGGAATGGCCGACATAGGCGACCAAGGCGATCAGCAGGACCAGGGCCGGAAACGAGAGCAGCACGTCCATCAGCCAGGTGATCAGCCGCTCTATCCAGCCGCCGACGAACCCTCCCAGCATGCCGAGGGCCCCTCCGACGACCAACCCGAGACCCAGGGAGGCGCCTCCCACGATCAGTGACACCCGAGACCCGTACACCAGGCGCGAGAGCAGGTCACGCCCCAGATCGTCGGTTCCGAGGAGGTGGCCGCCCGTGCCCATCCCTTGCAAACGGTGGAACGGGTTGAGGGCGACGGGCGAGGAAATCGGAAGCACCGACGCGAACACCGCCCCGAAGACGACCAGGGCCAGCCACGCCACTGAGATCCAGAACACCGCTCCGAGGCGGCGGGGGCGACCGGAACGACCCGGATGCGAGACTGGCCCAGCCGGGGCACGCCCCGCCGCCGCTGCGGCACCTGGCGACTCAGCTGTGCGCAAGGGAGCGGTCACGACGGATCCTTGGGTCGAGGCTGGAGTAGAGCATGTCCACCGCGAAGTTGACGATGACGAAAGCGGCGGCGACGAAGAGGGTGACTCCTTGGACCACGATCAGGTCCCGGGACGATATGGAGGTGACGAGGAGCTGCCCGATCCCCGGGAGGCTGAAGAGGTTCTCGACGATGACGGTCCCGCCCAGGAGGAAGCCGACCTGCAATCCGGTGACCGTGACAAGCGGTAGTGACGAGGGCCGGAAGGCGTGCACGACCAACACCCGCCAGGTCGAGAGCCCCTTCGATCGGGCCATCCAGATGAAGTCCTGCTGCAGGGTGGCAACCATGTCGCTGCGAAGGACCCTCGCGAAGATGGCGACCTGGGGGAGCGCCAGGGCGACCGACGGCAGAATGGCCGAGCGCAGGTTCTCGACCGGACTGGCGGTGAGCGGCGTCCATCCCGAGGCCGGGAGCACGTGGAAGTCAACGGCGAACACCAGGATCAGGATCACCGCAACGACGAAGCTGGGCACAGCCAACCCGACGAAGGTGAGAGTGGACAGGAATTGGTCGGTCGTGGTGCCGGCCCGGTAGGCGGTGAAGATGCCGATGGGGATGGCGACGAGAAGCGACAGGATGAGCGACAGGATCACCAGCTCGATGGTCACCGGGAGGTGGGTCCGCAGCAGCGAGCTCACGGATTCCTGCTGGACCAGAGAGAATCCGAGGTCACCGTGGACGACGTGGGTCAGCCAGATCCAGTAACGGTCGGGCAGGGCGTGGCTGAGACCCAGCTGCTTGCGCACGGCCGCGACGGCCTGCGGGGTAACGCCGCTCTGTCCGAGCAGCGCCACTGCAGGATCCCCAGGGAGAAGACTGGTAAGGAGGAATGCCCCCACGGAAACCGCGAGGAGCGTCGTGACCAGCCCGACGACCTTCCGCCTGATGATCCTCACCGTGCTACTTCACCCACAGCGAGTCCCACTGGAACGAGTCGAGCTCCGCGCCCCCGGGCCACAGGACGGGATTGCCGACCTTCGAGGGGTTGAGCACCCATCCGACCGGGAAGCTCATCAGGAAGATCAGCGGGACCTGGTTGTCCAGGACCTCATCGATGGCCTGAGTGTCGGATTTGATGGCGGATGCACTCGATGCCGTCTCCAAGGCGCTGATCTGCTTCTCGATGTCGGTGCTGTTGAAGTGGGTGAAATTGGTCGGGTTGGCTGGGTAGGGCAGGTAGTTGTGATGGAACAGCTGGAAGGGTGTCTCGTCGCCCCATCCGAACCAGTTCACCGTGAAGTTGCCCTTGATGGCGTCGGAGATCTGGGTGGCTTCGTCCTTGGCGGTCAGCGTGACGTGTACGCCGACCGACTGCCACTCCTGCTGGATGACCTGTACCGCCGCAGTCGAGGTCGAGTCCCCGGATATGTAGTTGATCTGGAGCGACAGCGGGGCGCCGGCCGCCTTGTGGTCGGCGCGGGTCGGGTCATTCACAAACTGGGCCAGCAGCTGCTTGGCCTTGTTCGGATCGAAGCCGGGATAGGCGCTGGCGGCCGATTGCGAGTACCAGGGGCTCGAGGAGCTGTAGTACTGGTTCCGGGCTGTCAGCAGTGTCCCTGCGCCCTCACTCGCCACCACGGCGGCGTTGTTGGTGGCGTAGGCGAGGGCCTGGCGGACCCTGACGTCGCTGACCGGAGCGGCCATGGCGTTCAAGAAGAGGCCGAAGCCCCCGTTGCTGGTCGGCAAGGTCACCTTGAGCGATGAGTTGGACTGGGCCTGCGACAGGATGGTGGCTTCTTCGCTCTCGATCAGCTGCGCTCCTCCCGACTGCAGCGTGGCCAGGCGGGTCGTGCCCGACGGCACGATCTTGAATACCAACTGGCTCAGGTAGGGAAGCTGCCCGCCTGTGGAACTCTTGCGCCAGTAATGCGGGTTGGCGGTCAGGGTGATCTGGCTGTTCTTGACCCAGGATGTGAGCTGGAACGGGCCAGTGCCGTCCGGGTGGGCGCCGTAGGCACTCCCGTACCTGGCCTTCACGTTGGGGTTGAACGGGAAGAAGGTCGTCAGCAGTACCGGGAACTGGGCGTCGGGGCTGACCAGCGTGAACACGTCGGTGAGGGCACCGCTGGCCTGGACGCTCTTCACCTCGGAGAAGGTCCCGAGGGCGGCCGAATTGGCGGCCAGATAGTACTGGGTGGCGTCGTCGGCCACGCTCTGCGCAGTCAGCGCCGAGCCATCGTCGAAGCTCACTCCGGGCTTGAGCTGCACCGTCCACTTGGTGAAGGTGCTGTCAGGGGTGACCGACGTGGCCAGGTAAGGCACGGCCTGGTCCTGGTCATTGAAGGCAGTGAGGGGATCGTAGATGGCCAGTTGCACGGCGGCCCCGCTGTAGGAGACCATGCACTCGCCCGGGACGTACCCGCAGGACTCGGCGTCGAGGTCCACCGTGAGGGTGCCCCCCTTCACCGGCGCCCCGGGACTTCCGGTACCTCCAGTGGTGTTGCTCCCGCCTCCGGTCCCGCTGGCCTTGCCGGAGCTGCCGCATCCGGCGGCGACCATTCCGACCACGGCCACGGCCATCATGGTTTTGGCCTTCCAACCTGACTTGCGCATCCGCTCCCCCTATTGGACTTGGCCGGCTGGTGCCGGCAATCGAATCTGGCCGCCGTTTGCTACGCGCCGACCTGGATACTGGCCAGACCGGCGCAGACGGGCTGGAGGTGATCCAGCCAGGCTCGTTGGTGGCTCTCTGCCGACACGTATCGGTTATAGGCATCCTCGTCGGCGAACTCCGCTTCGAGCATGCCGTCGTAGGACCCGGGGCCGAGCCCCAGGCTCTCCTCCACCTTGAGGGCCCGGATCTCGGGAACAGTCTGGTCGAGGGATCGGAGAGCCGTCAGGGCCGCCGACCGATCCTCCGCCTTGGAGTCCGCCGTCCAGTTGAACAACAGAACGTGCCGGAGCATGGGCCGGCCTAGTCCTCGAGGTGGTACACGTGGGCGGCGTTGTCGTGCAAGGCCTTGCGGGCCAGATCGGGCGGGACGTTGGCAAAAGCTGCGGCGATGTGGTCCTTGGGCAGCTCCGCCGGCGAGGCGGGGCCGGGCGACATGCTCGTCGGGTGCGGGTAATCGGTCTCGAACATGAAGTTGTCGGGGTAGGTCTCGAGGAGGGGGAGCGTCTTGGTCTCGAACCAGAAGCACCCGTAGCACTGCCGGCGGAAGTACTCGCTGGGCAGCATCGGCGACTGCAAGTGGGCACCGTAACCCTTCCAGTGCCAGTCCAGGGACTCCAGCAGGTAGGTGATATAGCCGAACCCGCTCTCCACCGACACGAACTTGAGGCGAGGAAAGCGATCGCACAACCCACTGGTGACGACGGCCGCGATCGAGTCGGCATTGCCCATGAGGCCGATCGACGTCCCCCGGGCGGCAACCCTCGGATCGAACTGCTCCAGCAGCGCCGTCATGCTGGCGGCGGCGCCGCTCTGGCTGGCCGAGAAGCCGACGTGGAAATTGACCGAGAGGTCCAGGTCCTGGGCCGCGGCAAGAATGCGGTCCCAATAGGGGTCGGTGAAGGGAGGGAGATTGATCTGCTCGTACTTGTTGGCGAAGAGGACGCCCTTGTGCCCCTTGTCCCGGCATCTCGCCATCTCTTTCACCGCCGCGTCCTGGTCCCAGAACGGCAACATCGTGATCGGGATCAACCGATTCGGATCGGCGCTGGCGAAGTCGGATATGAAGTCGTTGTAGGCCCGAGTGCATTCCAACGCCACCTCTGGTCCCAATTCGATGAAGAGAGGTGATTCGAAGCCGATCAGGTTTGGATACAGGACCTGGGCATAGACGCCGTACTCGTCCATGCGCTTTAGCCGCTCGTCGGAACTCCAGGCACCCGGGTCGACCTCGTCCAGCTCGGCCGGGGTCGAGGGCGGGTGCTCCTTCCAACCAGCGACGGCGTAGAACCCAACCGCCATGAGCCAGTGGTCCCCTATTCGCCAGTGGTGCTTCCCCGTCGTCGGGTGGATTTCCACCCGGGGCACCCGGTCGACCATGGCCGCAGGGACCCGCGAGGTCCACAGGTCGGGCGGCTCGGTGACATGGGTGTCGGTGTCAACCACTTGGACGCTGGACAGGTCGAGTGTGTCGGTCATCGGTACTCCTTGAATAGGTCGGCGACAGGCGCTATCGGGCTGACGAGCTCTGGTAGGTGGCAGCCTTGGCCGGGGCCGTGTCACCCGGGTTGTACTCGACGTCCATGGTCGCCTCGCGGCTACGGATCAGCCATCGCCCACCCTCGCGAATTACCGTGTCCCGGTAGACGCCGGTGAGGTGGAGCTCGAGTTTGCCGTCGCTGATGAGGTACAGCGTGATGTAGGACTGGACCAGCGCCTCCTCGTCACCATCCTCGAGGATGAACACGTTGGTGAGGACGTGGCGTCGCTGCTTGGTCAGCTGCTTGTAACCGGCGCCGTAGCGGGCGACGACCTCTTGCCGGCCCTGGACGCCGAGCAGTTCGACATCCGAGGCCAAGCAGGAACCGAGCATCTCGAGATCCCGGGCATCGTGGGCTGCGCAGTAGCGGTACAGGAGTTGGGCGATCTCGGCGTAGTCGGCCAAGGCAGTCACCTTTCGGTTCGGGTGCTATCGAGGCGGTACACGTAGGCGGCGTTGTCGTGGAGCGCCTTGCGGGCGACGGTGGGATCGAGCCCGGTGAAGTGACGGGCGATGTGGACCGAGGGAACCTCGGCCGGGGAGACCGGGCCGGGCGACATGCTCGTCGGGTGCGGGTAATCGGTCTCGAACATGAAGTTGTCGGGGTAGGTCTCGAGGAGGGGGAGCGTCTTGGTCTCGAACCAGAAGCTGCCGTAGCACTGTCGCCGGAAGTACTCGCTGGGCAGCATCGGCGACTGCAAGTGGGCCCCGTAGCCCTTCCAGTGCCAGTCCAGGGACTCCAGCAGGTACGTGATGTAGCCGAACCCGCTCTCCACCGACACGAACTTGAGGCGAGGAAAGCGGTCGCACAACCCACTGGTGACGATGGCCGCGATCGAGTCGGCGTTGGTCATGATCCCCACGCTCGTCAGTCGGGCGGCGGCGCGAGGATCGAAGTTCTCGCGGGAGGCCGCCTTCTTCTCCTCGGTGTGGTTACCGCTCTGCGACGAGGCGAAGCCGACGTGGAAGTTGATCGACATGTCGGCGTCCTGGGCGGCGGAGTAGATCCGGTTCCACGCCAGATCGCAGAAGTGCGGCATCCCGATCTGCTCGTACTTGTTGGCGAAGAGGATGCCGCGAAAGCCTCCCTCGGCACACCGCTCGATCTCCTTAACCGCCTCGTCCTGGTTCCAGAAGGGAACCATGGCGATGGGGATGAAACGGTCCGGGGCAACCGAGCTGAAGTCGAGTAGGAAATCGTTGTACGCGCGGACGCAGGCAACGGAAAGCTCCTCACCGAGCCCCATGAAGAGCGGTGCCTCGAACCCGATCAGGTTCGGGTACAGAACCTGGGCGTGGATGCCGTACTCGTCCATCCGCTCCAGCCGCTTGGCCGGGTCGTAGGCGCCGGGATCGATCTCGTCCATCTCCCAGGGCATGTCGGGCGGATAGTTGTGCCAACCGGCGTAGGCGAAGTAACCGACAGCGGCCAGCCAGGTGTCGCCGACCGCGCCAGTGGTGGTGCCCGGTCGCGGGATGGACGTCCACGTGGGGGACAGGTCCCGCCACTTCTCTGGCAATCGTGAGGTCCAGAGGTCGAAGGGCTCGGTTATGTGGGTGTCCGTATCGATCACGGCGACCGTCTCCGGCGCAAATGTCGCAGTCACTTGTTGCCCTCCCTGGTGGCGCCGAGCGCCCTACTGCGTGACGAGCCCACCGGTGGTGGCAGAGGTGGAATCTGGGATCCGGTGTTCGTGTCCGTCGGACCCCCCGGTGCGACACGGTACTAAAACCGGTACTGACAGATGCATCTTACGTTCCCATGGGCCGAGCGTCAAGGACACCGGAGGACTCATCAACGGTTCGAATAGATCGGCGGGCGCTTTTCCAGGAAGGCGGCCACCGCCTCCCGGTGATCCTCCGTGAGCAGCCCGAGGACCTGGGTGCGGTTTTCCATATCGATGGCAGCGGAGAAGCTGCTCACTTCCAGGTTGGCCCACATGACCTCCTTGGTCATCCAGACGCCGAACGGGCTGTTGGCGGCGATGAGTTCGGCCGTGTCGAGGGCGACGGACACGATCCCCCCGTCGGGCGCCAAGCGGGAGACGAGACCGATCCGTTCGGCTTCGGCGGCGTCCACCATGCGTCCCGTCAACATCAACTCGAAGGCTCGGGACGCGCCGACCAGCCGGGGGAGGGTCCAGCTCACGCCCAGGTCGCACCCGGAAACCCCGATCTTGATGAAGGCGGCGTTGAACTTCGCTCCCTCGGCCGCCACTCTCACGTCGCATGCGAGGGACATGGCGAATCCGCCACCCGACGCCGCTCCATTCACCGCGGCGACGATGGGCTTGGGCACCCGACGGATCTCGGGGACGATGCCAGCGACCTTCTGAGCCCGGTGCATGAGCGCCTGCGGCAATCCCATCTCCGACCCGGGAGGAGGTCCGATCATCTCCCGCAGGTCGAGGCCGGCGCTGAACGCCCGGCCGGCGCCGGTCAGGACCACTACGCGGCACGAAGGATCTGCCCCCGACGAACGCAACGCCTCGGTGAGGTCATCGATGAGGTCGTCGTTCATAGCGTTGAGGCGCTCGGGGCGGTTCAGGGTGATCAGATCGATCCCCTCGCGCTCGCGCGCCCGGATGACTGTGCTCATGTATCCCCTTCCTCTTCCGGGGGTCGCGTTCGTGACCCGAGCCCGTATCGCTCATTGGTTCCCAGCACGGCGTATTCGAACAACCCGTAGCCCTCTAGACCGCGGGTTTGGAAGCGGGCAACCGAATCGACCAGCCCGTAGGAACGTCGTCGGGTTCGGGGTTCGGACAGGTCGAAGCGCCGTCGTTGGACGGCCAACGGGCCCTGGTACATCCCGTGCCGCCATTCCCGTTCCGTTCCGTAGCCCGTTCCGAGGGCGAGATGGCTAGAGACCAGGGGTGTCACCACCACCACCGGGGAGCCCGGACCAAAGGACACTGTGCCGCTGGTGACCTCCCGCGTGTCGGGGTCGATTGCGAGATCGTGGTGCACGGAGCCAAGCAGCTCGGCCGGCCGGCCGTCGGAGTCGACCCGGGCCCCGTAGTCCATAGTGCGCCCGCCCGACCCGTCTTCCTGGACGATGGCCACGAGAGTGTGGTCTTCGAACTGCATGAGGGCGTACAGCCACAGGAACCCGGGAAGGGTGGACCCGAAGCGCCGACCGGCCGGCTCGGGTTCGCCGACCGGGCGGATGCCCCACGACCGGTCCCGTCCTCCCAGCCACGCCTGGTCGTCAAGCTCGAGCCGCTCGCCGTCGACGAGCAGGTGGCCCGACCATCGGCCCGTCTGGCAGAAGCGCACGCTGTTGGTCGTGACGCGGGGGCCGCTGCGATTCACGTGACGGGGTTCCAGGTGGGCCGGGATCTGACCCTCCCAGTGGAGCAATCCCTCGATGGCGAATTCGTTGGCGGCGATATGCAGATCCAAGGTTTGGAGGCCCTCCATCACCGTCACCGAGATCGGCCCCACGGAAGTCTCGGTCCGGTCGGCGGCTAGCTCCGCGGAACAGCGCAGCACGTCCTGGCAGTCGCCCCGGGTGACCGCGATGAATGCGTCCGTCACTCCGAGATTCGGGTACTGGCCGAGCCCGGCGGTCACCGCGACCTCGTCGCTGCAGTGATGGGCGAAGAAGTAGTAGCGGTCGTAGAAGTTCCGATCGCTCGTCGCCACCACACCCACTGGCTCCGCGATCTGGTGGACAGGAAGGTCGTCAGCCGCCGACAGCTGCCCTGGAACCGGTCGGGGAGTGCTCACGACCCGGAGCCCTCGAGCAGGTCGTCCAGCACCCGGACCGCTGGTTGGTAGGCCGCGTGCTCGACCTTCTCCGGTGCCATCCCGGCCGCGACGAGCATGTCGTGGAACCTGAACAGCAAGACCGTCGCCCTGAGCGCGGCCCAGACGAGGTAGTAGCGCAGGTCTCTCACCGTCCGCCCGCTGGCCTTCTGGTACAACCGGACCGTCTCTGACTCGGACGGGAAGCCTGGCAGCCTCGGCAGACCCCGCCCCACGGTATGGATGCGATCGAAGGCGAGCCACCAGGCCAGGTCGGCCTCGGGCGGGCCGAGGCAGGCCATCTCCCAGTCGAGCACGGCCGCCGGCCGGTCGGCCGAAAAGAGGATGTTACCGATCCGCGAGTCGCCCCAGCAGAAGGCGCGATCATCGTGAGCCGGCACTTCCCGGCACAGCCAATCGTAAGCCCGCTCGAACGCAGGGATTCTTCTACCCTGGACCACCCAGTCGAGGAAGGTCTTGTACTCGAGTACCTGAGCCCGGATTCCCACGGGGATCTCGCGTTCGACGGCGGCGGCGGGGAGCGCGTCCGGATCGATGGCGTGAACACGGGCGAGCACGTTGATCGACCGCTCGACGACCGCTCTTTGCCGCTCGGGCGCGGCATCCTTCAACCACCCTCGCACGCTGTAGGGCGGCGCGTCCGAGCACGGAACCCCCTCGATCCGCTCCATGACGAAAAACGGCTGTCCCAGGTACCGGGGCGACCCGTCCGAATGGCCGAGGATGCCGGGGACCGGTACCGAGCTGTGCCGCCCCACCGCCTCCATGATCCGCCACTGGCGATCCAGATCATGCTGCCGGTAGAGCGAGTACCCGCTGGGGTGGACCCGCGCCGCGAGCCGGCGGAGCGTCGGCGCACCCGAGACGGTCCATTCGGCGTCGAACAGGACCGTCTCGCAGGAGAAACCGGTCGCCTTCGGCCCGGGTAGGAGGCGGACTGCGACGCCCGAAGCCTCTTCGAGGGAGTCAGACAGCCAGCGGGAAAGGCCTTCGATCGTCGCCGCGTCGGCCCGGGCTCGCGGCACCGGCACGGCGGCTACGCTCTCCCGCGGGCGGCCGCCGAGTACTCCTCGGCAAGCAATGCCCTCAGTTCGGCCTTGGCGACCTTATTGAGGGTGGACCTCGGGAGCTGCTCGATGACGCGGACGTCGCGCGGCACTTTGAAAGTGGCCAGCCGCTCCTGGCACGCGGTCGTCACCCGGCTCTCGAGGCCGCTGACACCCGGTGCGGCGATGACGAACGCGACGGGCACCTCGCCGAGCGACCGGTGGGGCGCACCGACCACGGCTACCTCCGACACGCCAGGTATCTCCATGACAACCCTCTCCACCTCCGAGGCGGCGACGTTCTCGCCGCCCACCTTGAGCATGTCCTTGGACCGATCGGAGAACGTGAACGAGCCGTCGGACCGCCAGGTCGCCCGATCTCCGGTGGCCAGCCACCCGTCGGGATCGACGGCTTGACGGGTGGCCTCCTCGTCATGGAGGTATCCGGAAAAGAGGGACAACCCGGGCTCGCCTCGTATGAATAGGTCACCCGTCTCGTCGAAATCGACCGGCGACCCGTCCGCACGACGGACGGATACCTGGTAGCCCGGCGCCGCCCGGCCCATCGTGCCGAACGGTCCCGGAGTGTCAACGTCGTCGATGATCGGATGGGCGACCGTCTCGGTCATCCCGTACCATCCGATATTGCGGATCCCGTACGGCTGCTGGGCGGCCGGGATGGAGATTCCGTTTCCCCAGAGCCGATAGGACTGGGCCTCCGGGGGATCGACCTCTGAGAGAGCCTGCGTGCAGTACGGGATCACCGACGCCCAAGTGCAGCCATTGCGCCGGGAGATGTCCCAGAAGCTGGAGGCGATGAAGCGGGGCACGAGGACAGTCGTGGCCCCAACCCACAGCGAGGCCAGCACCGAGTAGCAGAGGGCGTTGATGTGAAACAGCGGCAGGTGTACGAAGTGCACGTCCGCCGCCGTGAGTCCCTCGTTGCGCGCGCTCATCTTGGCGCCCCACAAACCGTTCGCGTGGGACAGAACGACCGCTTTCGGGCGCGAGGTCGTGCCCGACGTGTACTGGATCCAGGCCGCCGACCGGTCTGGCACGGAAATCGCGGCGTCACCCGGGTCCGGCCCGAAGAGTCCGGCGAAACCGTCCTGATCCCCGACCGCGGCGCCGTCGACCACTCCGTCGGGATGGGTCAGAACGGTCCAGGAGAGCCCGGGCAGGGCGGCGCTCACCAGATCCGCGCTGGAAGGCTGGGTCACGGCGGCCACCACTCCTGAATGCTCACCGAAGTAACGCATCTCCTCGAGAGCCGACTTGGTGTTGGTGCATACCGGCACCGCTCCTATCCTCCCGGCCGCGAACCAGGTGAGGAGAAACTCGGGGCAGTTCTCGAGATGGAGCAGGATGCGGTCCCCCGCTCCGACACCCCGCGTCGCCAGGCCGGCGCTCAGGCGGCGCACGTCACGGGCGAACGAGGCGTACGTCCACACCGTTCGCTGACCGTCGGGTGGTTCCCAGACGATGAACGGGTGATCGGCGCGCGATGCGGCTCTGTGGTCGAGCAACCACCCGACCGACCGACCGGTCGCCATGGATATGCCCGCGTGCCCAGTCTGGACGAAGACGCTCATTCACTTCCCCCCGGCCCGGGAGCACCCCGAGCCAACTAGCGGTATCATAGGCGCGACGCTGGTACCGGCGAAGAAGCTGGCGGGCCACCCATCGCAGAGGCACCGCGAGGTTCGGCCGGCGCCGTCGGTAATGCCACTGGCACTTCCGACGGATTCATCGACCACCACGGCGTAATACATCCGGACGGGGAGCGCTGCACCATAATGAGGCCCGTGACAGAGGTCGAGACTGCTTCCCCCTCGGCACGCGAGGGGCGAAGAAGTCGTTCCTACACCGACCGACAGAGCCAATTGCTGGATGCCCTCGAGGAGGTGTTCCTCACCGAAGGGTTCACCCATCTGACCATCGGCGAAATGGTTGCCCGCCTGCGTTGCTCGCGGCGGACCATCTACAGCGTGGCGCCCAGCCGCGAGGAGCTGATCCTCATTGTCATCGACCGGCTGCTCAACCGGATGGGCATCGAGGCCAACGCCGTGGTGGCGGCCAACGACGATCCGGGCGATGCCATCGAGGCCTACCTGGGCGCGGCGGTGTCGGCGCTCAGCAGGGCCACCCAGGCGTTCAATGAGGACCTCGAGTCCTACCTCCCGACCCGCCATCTCTACGACCGTCACCTGACCGTGGCCCTGAAGGTCCTGGGTGATCTGGTGGAGGCCGGTATCGCCAAGGGGGTGTTCCGGCCGTTGCACCCCGCCCTCATGGCCGAGATTCTGGCCTCAGCGGTCGAGTGCATCCGCAAGCCGGCGGTTCTCATGCGGGCCGGCGTTTCCCACAGCCAGGCCGTGGAGGAGATGAGCATCCTCATCCGCCACGGGCTGGTTCTGGGCTCGGAGCGGCCCCCAATCAGAGCCGCCAGCGAGCGCCCGCCTCGCACCCGCCGATCACGCACCGGTCGAGGTCCCACCGTTACAGGCTGAACCAGCGGTGGGGATTCTCCTTCAAGATGCGGTCCCTCTCGGCGCTGGAGAGGTCCGGCCGCCGTTCGAACTCCCCGAGCGAAGTCTGCTGCTCGGTAAGGCTCTTGTGGGGCCAGTCCGACGAGAAGACGACGTTCCCGCCGGGAAGGAACTGGTTTACCTCACCCACCTTCACGTCGTCGGGGAAAGCGGCAACGAAGAAATGACGGGAGAACAACTCGCTGGGTCGCACGTCGTGCTTCCAATTCTGGGGATAGCGACCAGTTACGTGATTCACCATCTCAAGCCAGCCCGGCAACCAGGCCAGGTGGGCCTCGAGGAGGCCGCAGCGCAACCGCGGATGCCGGAGCAAGAGCCCGCCGAGCAGTACGTCCATGACCGCGAGCTGCTGCTCGACGGTATGGGCGGTGAGATAGAGCATGCCGTGGTAGCCGGCATAGCGATTGATTCCCACGGTGTTCGGGGTGGCTCCCACCGCCGACTCGTGGAAGGCGAGGGTGACCTCCAGGTCCTCGAAGGCGGAGAAGAGGTCGTCGTATCGAGGATCACTCCATGCCACGTCGTCCGGCGGGGTCGGGTTGGCGAAGGCGACTGCGAGTCCGCACTCCTCACGCGCGTAGCGCATCTCGGCCACGGCCACGTCCGGATGGTTGAGCGGCAGGAGCATCACCGGCCGCAGTCGGCGGGGGTCGGCCGAGCAGAACTCCGCGCCGTAGCGGTTGTAGGCGCGCGCACAAGCCCCGGCCAACGACGGGTCTTCGATCGAGTTGAAGCCGACCATCCCGAGAGTGGGGAAAATGACATGCACGTCCACCCCTTGGCCGTCCATGAAGTGGAGGCGCCTGGGACCGTCGTTGCTCACCTCCTTGTCCCAGACGGTCTGAGGGTGCAGGGTCTCGTCCGGGCCGTAGGTCGCCCCGAGTCCGCGGTGGTTGGGCGCACTCGGGTAGATCGACTCACCGACCTTCATCAGGATCCGGCCGCCATCGTCGACGAACCGAGGCGCCCTTTCGGTGAACTCGGGGTCGATGTGCTGGGCCCACAACTCGACCGGCTCCCAGAAATGGGTGTCGCAGTCGATCACTCCATTGGACGCCATTCCCGCCTCCCCCGTGATGACTCGCGGTACTACGTTCTCTAAAACAGTACCCTAGCGTTCCGGGCGGCACCAGACCAGAGCGCTCCGTACGGCCCGGCAAACGAGGACGTCGTCCTGATTCAGGGCCCGATGGCCCATCTTGACGATGCCCTGCCGGTCGCGGCTCTGCGACAGGCGGGCATCCAGTATGTCGGTCTCGGCCCGGATCGTGTCCCCGACGAACACCGGCGCCGGGAAGCGCACCTCCTCGAACCCGAGGTTGGCCACGGTGGTACGCAGCGTCAGGTCGCCCACACTCAAGCCCACCACCAGGGCCAGGGTCAGCAAGAATTGACCAGAGGCTGACCGAACTCACTGTCAGAAGCGTAAGCGGCGTCCAGGTGAAGGGGCTGGGGGTTCATCGTCATGGTCGTAAACAACACGTTGTCGGCCTCTGTCACGGTTCGGGTCACCGGGTGCCGGAATCGGGTACCGACGACGAATTCTTCGAACCACCGCCCCGTAGAACCTTCCACGATGGTCCGGATGGTCGCCCCGGCCTCGTCAGCCGTCACTGCTCTCGCCCTCCTCGGCGCCTTCCCGCGAAAGGAGTTCCCGAGCGCGGCGAACCATGGGCTCGTCCACCATCTCCCCGTCCAGCAGGATGGCGCCGGCCCCTGTTCGCGCCTCGGCGTCATAGGCAGCGAGCAGGCGCGTGGCCGTCTCCAGCTCCGCGACCGACGGCTGGAACGCCCGCCTGGCTAGCGGGACTTGACGCGGGTGTAGACAGATCTTTCCCATGTAGCCAAGGGACCGGCCCATACGGGCGTCCCGTTGGAACAACCCGTCGTCGTCGAGGCGCACCACCACCTGATCGATACAGCCAATGCCGGCGGTCCGAGCCTGAAGGGCCACGTGCGAGCGGGCGTACAGGACTTCCAGGCCCTCGTCCGTGCGAATTCCGTGCAGATCAGCGATGAGGTCCTCAGCCCCGAAGTACACGGCCTGGACCTCGCACTCCGCCAGGATGCGTTCCAGTTGGGTCACCCCACGGGCGGTCTCGACCCCCGCGATCACCGGCAGGCCCCTGTGGCCGACCTCTTCCAGTCGCCGGCGCAGGACGGTCACGTGCGACGAACGCTCCAGCTTGGGCAGCACCACGCCGGCCGGGCGGAGCCCGGCCAGCATCCGGACATCTTCGTCGAACCATTCGCTCCCGGGCGGATTGACACGGATAACGAAGGGAAACGACGGGTTGGTCTCGGCAAGAGCCCTGGCCGCCTTCCAGGCCCCGTCCCGAGCCGACTTCTTGCCGGAGGGCGCCACCGCGTCCTCCAGGTCGATGACGCCGACATCCGCACCGGTGGCCGGCAGCTTGATGGCACGGTCGGGCCGGGTGGCGGGGCAGAACAGGAGGCTGACGATCCGGGGCAGTGGGGGCCGGTCGCCGGTGATGGACCGGGACTGCCGTTCCCCCTCCGCCGGTCCGCTCATGACCGCAAGGCCGCCAAGGCCATGCGGATCAAGCGCTCTCGGACCCGATCCCGGTCCTTGCGCCGATCGAAGGGTTCGCCGGTGCGGTGGGTGACGGAGTGGATGAGGCCGATGGCCGCCCGGACCATGAGCCTGGCCTCCTGGGCGGAGACATCGGCGCGTTCGGACCCGAGCGCGGCCACCCACCGCTCCATGTAACGGCGCTGGAGGCGACGTTGGGCCCGCAGCATCTCGGGGGCGAGGTTCTGCGACTCGCTATACCACAGTTCGACGAGGTCGGCATTCTCCAGGGCGAAGTCGACGTGGCCGGCCACGTGGGCGGCCAGACCGGCATCGTCGCCCTCGGGAACGCTGCTCCACAGCTGCTCGGCGGCATAGCTCATGGCCGCGGTGAGGAGCGCTGCCTTGTTCTCGAAGTAACGGTATATGGCCGGACCGGTCATACCGGCCGCCTCACCGATGTCGTCAATGGCGACCGAGTGCCAACCGCGGCTCTGCAGGAGCTGGCGGGCCGAATCGAGTATCTGGCGTCGCTTCTGCTCCTGGCGGTGGGCGACCCGGCTCATCGGCCGGACCACCGGGGAGGCCGCCCCTCTCGAAAGGCGCGGGGCCCCTCGAGCGCGTCGGCACTCCTGTAGGCAGGTTCGAACAAGGCCTCGGCTTCCGCCCAGGCGTCCTCGCGCGCCCGCCCGGCCGAGGCATACACCATGGCTTTGCCGGCCCGCACCGAGAGGGGCGCGTTGGCCGCGACGATCTCGGCCAGGTCCTGAGCGGCCGTCCGCAGCTCGGAACCGGGCACCACCTGGTTGACCAGACCCACTTGGAAGGCCCGCTCGGCGTCGATGGGGCGCCCGGTCAGAATCAGCTCCAAGGCCAGGCGCGGCGGTATGAGCCAGGGCAGCGAAGCCGACCAGGGGGAACCCCTACCCCACCTCGCCTCTGTGATGGCGAAGCGGGCGTGTTGGGCGGCTATACACAGATCGCAGGACTGGGCGAGGAGAAACCCACCGCCGTAAGCCACGCCGTTGACCGCGGCGATCATCGGCTTGTCCACGACAATGGTCCGGCCCGGCTGGGGGACGAAGTCCACTGGCGGCACTCCCAGGCCGGTGTCCGCCATCTCCTTGAGATCTCCTCCGGCCGAGAATGCCCTATCGCCCTCGCCTGTGAGGACCAGCACCCTGGCCTGGTCGTCGCCCACGAAGCGCTCGAACCCGGCTTTGAGGGCCGCCCTCAGTTCGGCGTTGAGGGCATTGGCCGCCTCCGGCCGGTTCATGGTCAGCCAGGCGACGAAGCCGACTCGTTTGTATGGTGCCACCCCAGCGCCTGTCACTGGTCGTCCACACCAGCGATGAGAGTCCCGGAGTTGACGCGGCCGCCGCCCTGGACGCACATGGAGACCAGGACGCGCACGATCAGCTCAGTACGACCGGGGGAGGTCGAGAGTGTGCTGAGCCACATAGTTGAGGACCATCTCGCGACTCACCGGTGCTATACGGAGCAGCCTGGCCATGCCCCAGAGGTCGGCCAGGCCGTACTCGGTGGCCATCCCGTTCCCGCCGTGGGTTTGGATGGCGGCGTCGAGGGCCTGGAGGGCGGCGTCGGCGGCAGCTAGCTTGGCCATGTTCGACGCCTCGCCGGCGGGCAGGCCGTGATCGTGGAGCCACGCCGCCTTGGCCGTCATGAGCCTAGCCAGCTCGACGTTGATGGCCGCATGGGCCATGGGATGGCTGACTCCCTGGTGGGCGCCAATCGGCTGGCCCCACACCGAGCGGGATTTGGCGTAGGCGGCCGCTTTGTCCAGTGCGTAGCGGGCGATCCCGTTCTCGATGGCGGCGCCAGTGATCCTCTCGGGGTTGAGTCCACTGAAGACGATGCGCAGGCCGTCGCCAGGTGTCCCGACCAGGCAGTCGGCGGGCGCTCGCACGTCGTCGAAGTAGAGCACGAACTGCTTCTCCGGCGCCCTCACCTCCACCGGTATGGACGTCCGCCCCAGCCCCGGAGCCTCGCAGTCGACCACGAAAAGCGAGAGTTCCGCCCGTCCGGCCTCCCCCACCGCGGTCCTGGCCACCACGAGCATCCGGGGTGCCTCGTCCACGCCGGAGATGTAGTGCTTGGTGCCTCGGAGCACCCACTCGTCGCCATCCAGCCGGGCCGTGGTACTGATCTGGTGGGAGTTTGACCCCGCGTCGGGTTCCGTAATGGCAAAGACCATCTTCTCCCGGCCCGACGCGATGGACGGCAACCAACGAGCCTGCTGGTCAACCGTGCCGAAACGCTTCAGCACCTCGCCGCAGATGGCTGAGGACACCAGGAGCAGCAGCAGGGGGCATCCCCCGGCCGCCGTCTCCTCGCAAACCAGGGCCAGCTCCGAGATGCCCATGCCGCCCCCGCCGTACTGCTCCGGGAGGTTGACACCGACGTACCCGGCTTCGCCCAGAGCTTCCCAGAGCTCGTGCGTCTTGCCGCCCTGCGCCGTCTTCTCCTGGTAGTAGCGGTGGCCGAAACCGGCCGTGATCTTGGACACGGCAGCCCGGAGGATGCCGTCCTCTTCGCTCTCGGTGAAGTCCATCAAACTCATCCCTCTCCCGGTCGAGCGGCCCTGAAATCCTCCATCGCCGAAGCGGCCCCAGTATTGCGTCGCCCCAGCATCCTGGTCCGATAGCGATCTCTCGCGTCCGGCGCAAACGCCCCCTCCCGCGTTTAACGATCGTTCACGGCGTTAACGCCGGTTCATACTATGTGGGCTGCGCGCACCGCTGTCAACCAGTCGACCGTTGGTGATCAAACGGTGATCACGACCTGCATCTCTTTGTCTTGGACCAGGACTCCTAGGTCCCTGACCCAGGAACACGCTCAAAACGGTTGCTCGGGGGGGAGGACTCGAACCCCCAATGGCAGGGCCAGAACCTGCTGTGTTGCCGATTACACCACCCCCGAAGGGCGCCCGAGCACTCTAGCCGCCCCCGGCGATCCTCTTCGACCGGGCGGGCCTCAGTCGCCGGGGCTGAGGCGGCGGAGGGCGTCGCCGAGGCGAGCCAGGGTCCGGTCCCGGCCGAGGGCTTCGAGCGACTCCCATAACGGCGGACCGACCGACCGGCCGGTGACCGCCAGACGGATGGGCGCCTGGGCCTTGCCGAGCTGGGTGACGCCGGCGTCCTCGCCGGCGGCCACGCTGGCGTCGTGCAAGGCGGCCGCCTCCCACACTTCGAGGGCCGTGAACCGGGCGATCGCCGCGGTCAGAATGGCCGCGAAGGCCGGCTGCTTGCGGACCCCCTTGTCCCATTCGCCCCGGTCGATCACCAGGGACGGGAGGTACAGGAAGTCGGTCATGGCGTAGACCTCGGCCAGGGTGCGGGCTCGCTCCTGGACGAGGGGCGCCAGCGGCCGCCAGCGGTCCAGCAACCATCCCTGGGCCCGCGCGATCAGCTCGTCCGTGGGCAGCGCCCGCAGGTACTCGGCGTTGACCGCTTGCAGCTTGCGCTCGTCGAAAATGGCCCCGGCGCTCTTGACCGCCTCCAGCCGGAACTCGGCAACCATCTCGTCGAGGGTGAGGATCTCCCGGTCGTCGCCCGGCGACCAGCCCAGCAGGGCCAGGTAGTTGCGCATGGCCTCGGGCAGGTAGCCCTCGTCCCGGTAGTCCTCCACCGCCACCTTGTCCCGCCGCTTGGACAGCTTCTTGCGGGCGTCGTTGAGCAGCAGCGGCAGGTGGGCGAACACCGGCCTGGGCCCGTACCCGAGCGCCTCCCACAGCAGCAGGTACTTGGGCGTGTTGGGGACGTGGTCCTCGCCCCGGATCACGTGGGTGATCGCCATGTCGGCGTCGTCGACGACGTTGGCCAGGAGAAAGAGGGGGTCCCCGTTGGACTTGCGCACCCCGAAGTCCTCGATCACCGCGTTCTCGACCGTCACCGTGCCGCGGATCAGGTCGTCAAAGGACGTCTGACCAGTGTCGGGGGTCCGGAACCGCACCAGCCGACCGACCGTCGGGCTCCAGGCCCCGATCCCGGCAGTACCCGTCGTAGCCGGGCGTCTTCTGCTCCTTCTGACGGGCCCGCTCGGCCACCGCCTCTGGGGTGCAGTCGCACGCATAGGCCTGCCCCGAGGCCAGCAGCTGCTCGATGGCCTTGGCGTACAGCTCGCCCCGCTGCGACTGAAAGTACGGGCCCTCGTCCCAGTCGAGCCCCAGCCACTGCATGGCCCGGAGGATCCCCTCGACGTGCTCCGGCCGGTTGCGGGCCGTGTCCGTGTCCTCGATCCGCAACACGAAGGTGCCCCCCTGCTGGCGGGCGAACAACCAGTTGGACAGCGCCGTCCGGGCCGTGCCGACATGGAAATACCCCGTCGGAGACGGGGCGATGCGGACGCGGGGGCCGTCAGTCACAGTCCTTCAGGCTACCGACCCCGACGCTCGGGCCCGGTAGCAGTAAAACGCCGTTCCGCATTGACATGAACGGATCGGCGTTTTACTGCCCCGGCCCCTTCTCGTCGGCTCACGCCCGGCGACTGCTACGAGCACCCCCACCCACATCAGTGAAGAAAGGAATGTCCGGGGCGGCGGGCGAGATCTGAGAGGAGGGGCTGGCGCGACGAGGGCCTGTCCCTGTTCATGCCGAAGGCATGCCAGGACAGGCTCTCGTTACGGCCAGACCCTCTTGAGGATCTTGAAGCTGGACTAGCTGGCCAGGAGGTCGTGGGCGTCGCCGCCAGCCAACTGCCGGCGCAACTTGCCCAGGGCGTCCCGCTCGATCCGACGGACCCGCTCGGCGGTGAGCTGCAGCGCCTGGCCCACTTCGCCCTGGGTGCGAGGCTCGCCGCGGTCGAGGCCGTAGCGCAGCTCCAGGACCTGGCGCTCCTCCGGGGAAAGGCGGTCCAGGAATCGGGCCACCTCGTCGGGGAGCATGCTGCTGGCGACCGCCTCAAAGGGGCTCTCGGCGGTCCGGTTGACGACCAGATCTCCGAGGCTGGTGTCGCCGTCCTCTCCAACGGCCACATCCAGGCTCATGGGATCGGTGTCGTAACGGAACAACTCGGACACCGTGGTCTCGCTCGTCCCCATTGCCTCGGCGAGCTCGGCCAGGGTCGGCGGCCGCCCGAGGCGGACCTCCATCTCGGCCTGGAGCCGTCGAGCCCGGCGGATCTCGTCGCCGACGTGGGCGGGGACACGGACCGTGTGCGCGGTGTTTTCCACCGCCCGGCCGATGGACTGACGGATCCACCAGGTGGCGTACGTCGAGAACTTGAAGCCCTTCCGCCAGTCGAACTTCTCGACGGCATGGATCAAGCCCAGGTTGCCCTCCTGGATCAGGTCGCCGAGGGGCAGTCCGGACCACTGGTACTTGCGGGCCACCGACACCACCAGGCGCAGGTTGGCGTTGATGAACTGGGTGGTGGCCTCTTCGGCCGCGGCCACCTGTTTGCGCAGGTCACGGCGCTGCTTGGCCGTGAGCTTCTCGCCGCTGTTGAGGGTTGCTTCGGCAGCCTGGCCTTCCTGGATAATCTGGCCAAGGCGCATCTCGTCGGCCTTGGTAAGCAGCGGGAAACTACCCGCCTCGTCCAAGTAGAGGCCCAAGAGATCTGGAGAGTGCGACAGCGTCTGGTTCATTGCATAGTGAAATAACCCCGCGGGGTGCGGCATTATGCCGACAGCGGTCAGGATGCGACTGTGACAAACGGCACAGTCGCGGCGAGGAGGCCCGGATGAACGACACGGAGATCGTCCAGAACATCGACAAGCTGGTTGCCGAGGAGCACCAGCTGGAGCGGGACCACGGCGAACGCGAACTGTCCGACGAGGAGCGCCGCCGCTTGGACCGGATCGAAGTCGAGCTCGACCAGTGCTGGGACCTGCTCCGGCAGCGCCGGGCCCGGCGCAACGCCGGCCAGGACCCAGGGGACGTCGCCGTCCGCCCCGCCGACGTGGTCGAGCATTATCAGCAATGACGCCGACCGAAAAACAGGCCGAAGATGAGCGTCGGGTCCTGGAAGCGGTACCGACCGGCCTGTTGATCGATGGCACCTGGCGCCCCGCGGCGAGCGGCCGCACCCTGCCGGTCGAGGATCCCGCTACCGGTAAGACCCTGATCGAGGTGGCCAACGGCGACGCCACCGATGCGTTGTCAGCTCTGGATGCGGCGCACCGGGCCCAGCCGGCGTGGGCCGCCACCCCACCCCGCGAGCGGGGGGAGATCCTCCGGCGGGCGTTCGAGGCGCTCACGGCCAACGCCGGCGACCTGGCCCTGCTGATGACCCTGGAGATGGGCAAGCCGGTCGCCGAGTCCCGGACGGAGATCACCTACGCGGCGGAATTCTTTCGTTGGTTTTCCGAGGAGGCGGTGCGGATCGCGGGCGGCTACACCGTGGCCCCCACCGGCGGCAGCCGGCTCCTCGTCATGCGCCAGGCCGTCGGACCGGCGCTGCTCATCACCCCGTGGAATTTCCCGATGGCCATGGGAACCCGCAAGATCGGCCCCGCCATCGCGGCCGGCTGCACCATGGTGCTCAAGCCGGCCGAGCTCACTCCCCTCTCCTCGCTGGCCCTGGCCCAGATCCTGATGGATGCCGGCCTGCCGCCGGGGGTGCTCAACGTGGTCAACACGACTGACGCGGGCGCCACGACCGGCCCCCTCATCGCCGACGAGCGGTTGCGGAAGCTGTCGTTTACCGGTTCGACGGCCGTCGGCAAGCAGCTCATCAAGGCGTCCGCCGACCAGATCCTGCGGGTGTCGATGGAGCTGGGCGGCAATGCCCCGTTCCTCGTCTTCGCGGACGCCGACCTCGACGCCGCCGTCGACGGGGCCATGCTGGCCAAGATGCGCAACGGAGGCGAAGCCTGCACCTCGGCCAACCGTTTTCACGTCCAGCGCGAGGTCGCCGAGGAGTTCTCGGCTCGGCTGGCGGAGCGCATGGGTAACCTCAAAGTGGGCCGCGGTACCGAGGACGGTGTGGCCGTCGGCCCGCTGATCAACGAGCGCCAGCGCGCCAAGGTGGTGCACCTGGTTGACGATGCCCTGGCGAAAGGCGCCCGGGCCGTCTGCGGCGGCGGCGCACTGGATGGGCCGGGCTATTTCTTCGCCCCGACCGTCCTTTCACCGGTTCCTGACCATGCCGATCTTTTGCGGGAGGAGATCTTCGGACCGGTGGCGCCGATCGTCACCTTCGACACCGAGGGCGAGGCGATCGCCGCCGCCAACGCCACCGAGTACGGGCTGGTGGCTTACGCCTACACCTCCGACCTTGACCGGGCGGTGCGGGTGGCCGAGGGGATCCAGGCCGGCATGGTCGGCCTCAATCAGGGAGTCGTCTCCAACCCGGCCGCCCCGTTTGGGGGGGTCAAGCAGTCAGGCTTCGGCCGCGAAGGCGGCCGGGAGGGCATCGAGGAGTACCTCGAGGTCAAGTACATCGCCCTCAAGACCTCGAACTGACGCGCCGGCGGCCGGCGAAGGTGACCGCGCCGAGCCCGAATGCAGCTGCCGCGACGATCCCCAGCGCACCGAACCACACCCACACGAAGGCGCCTCGGGGGTCGCCGGTCGCCGAGCTGCTGCCGGCCAGCGTCAGGAGCTCGCCGGTCAGCGGCAGGGTCATGGCGGCGGCGCGCGGCGACGGGACGCCGGGGCCGGTCACGTCCGCGGCCAGGTCGTAGGTGAGCTGGCCGGCCGGGGCGTTGACCGTCAGGTAGGACAGCCAGGCGTTGGGAGCGATCCAGCTCATGCCGTGGTCGGAACGGAGGTCGTTCATGAGGGACTCCGAGGCCGGGTGGCTCTGGGCGAGCTGCACTCCCGGGCCGCTGAGAAGGGCCGGTCGACGGTCCGTGAGCATGAACACGTCCGCGCTGACCGTGTCGTCCCGGTCCTTGGCGAGGGACAATATGTGCAGCGGCACCCACGGATTCGAGGTGGGAATCGTCACCTGGACCGGGGTTCCGTCACCCAACTGCTGGCCTCGGGCCGCGGCCTTCGCCGCGTCGAAGGTGGCCGTGAGGAAGATGGGGCTGCGTTGGGCGTAGAAGTTGAGCATCGCCGGGAGGTCGGGGCTGACCGCGAAGCCCTGATGGCGGACCCAGGTGGTGACGGCCGGGCCGCCACCCTTGACCACGGTGATGTCCAGGGCGTCCACCTGGGTGCGCAGGATCACCTCAGCCGGGGCGCCCGCCGCGGCCGAGCTGGCCTTGACGGCACCGAACGCCTCGGCGACGGGTGGATGGACCTCCCGCTCGAGGCGCTGCAGCGTCCAGCTGCCGCCCCGACTGACCGAGGTGGGCACGCCGGGTAACGGGATGATCGAGCCGAACCGGGTGCCGCCGCCGGCGTATTCGAAAGAGGTGACGTAGTGCTCGATCCCCTGGTGGTAGGCCACCAGGGTGGTGGTCTGCAGCAGCTTGACCGCCCCGTTGGGGGCCACCAAGCCGCCGCACGCGTAGGCGGCCGGAGCCGCCCCCAGGCTGACTCCCACCACCACGGCCATGGCCCCTAGGCACCGTCGCATCGACCTACCTCCCCTGTTCGTCGTCGCCGGCTATGACGAACGGGGGGCGCGGTCTGGTTCCCGGGCTGCGGCACCTTGGCGGCGGGGTGGCCGGCGGGGTGGTGGGCCGGCGCGGGCCGGCGGGGTGGTGCGATTTGTATCTATGGTGCACCTATGTGCATCTCATAGACATAAGTGCACCATGGATGCAAATCGCACCAAGCGCGGGCCGGCGACCGGGGGTCCGGCGACCGGTGGGCCGGCGACCGGGGGGCCGGCGGCCGCCGGCGGCTCAGAAGGGCCCGGTGAGCTCGCCGAGCGAGGCGATGAGGGCCATGTTCTCGGAGTAGTCGACGGGGCAGGCGATCACCGAGACGGTGTCGGACGCCAGGGCCTCGGTGAGCGCCGGCAGCAGCTCGTCGGCCGCCTGGACCTGGTAGCCCCGGGCCCCGAAGCTCTCGGCGTAGGCCACGAAGTCGGGGTTGCCAAAACGGATGGCCACGTCGTGGCCCAGCTCCATCTCCATCTTCCACTTGATGAGGCCGTAGGCGTCGTCCTGCCAGATCAGCACGGTCAGGGGCACCCGCTCGCGCATGGCGGTCTCGAGTTCCTGCGAGTTCATGAGGAAGGCGCCGTCGCCCACCGCAGCCAGCACCCGCCGGTCCGGCTGGGCCAGCTTGGCCGCGATGGCGCCTGGGAGGGCAAAGGCCATGGTGGACAATCCGTTGGAGATGCAGCAGGTGTTGGGCTCATAGGTCGGGTAGAGCCGGGCCATCCACATCTTGACGGCCCCGGTGTCGGCCAGGACGATGTCGCCGCGGCGCATGGCGGCGCGCGTGTCCGCCACGATGCGCTGCGGTTTGAGGGGGAAGCTGGCATCGGCAGCGCCCCGTTCGAGCTCGTCGGTGAGCAGCCGGCGGATCTTTTCGCCACTGGCCGGCTCGAAGCGGCGGGAGGTGGCGCCGGCGAGAGCGTCGAGGGTGCGGCTCAGGTCGGCCTGCACGCCCACCTCCACGTCGTAGTGATTGTCGACCTCCGCCGGGAAGCGGCTCAGGTGCAAGATGCGCTTGTCACCGCGGGGGTTGATCCGCACCGGGTCGAACTCCTGCAGTTCGTAGCCGACGCAGACCACCACGTCCGCCTCGTCGAAGCCGAAGTTGACGTAGTCGTGACGCATGAACCCAACCGCGCCCAGGGAGTTGGGGTGGTCGTCGGGAAACACCCCCTTGCCGTGGAAGGTGGTGGCCACCGGCAGGCCCAGCCGGGTCGAGAAGCGCATAAGGGCTTCGGCGGCGCCGGCCCGGGCCGCCCCGTGGCCGGCCAGCACGATCGGGCGGACGGCCCCGTCGAGCACGGTGGCGGCCCGGTGGATCTGCGACGGCGACGGCTCATCGGGTCGGGGGACGTTGATGTCGAGAGGCGCCAGCCCGGCCGGAGCCACTGAGGATTCGATGTCCTCGGGGACGGCGAGGTACACCGCGCCCGGTCGTTCGGTCTGGGCGAGCTTGAAGGCCTTACGGACCATCTCGGGAACGGCGCCGGGCGTCGGCACCATGCTCGCCCACTTGGTCACCGGCGCAAACATCGACACCAGGTCGACGCTCTGGTGGGACTCCTTGTAGATCCGGTTGAGCCCGACCTGGGCGGACAGGGCCACCAGCGGGGTGCTGTTGGTGGTGGCATCGGCGACGCCGAGGAGCAGGTTGATGGCGCCCGGACCGAGGGTGGCGGAGCAGACGCCGGCCTGGCCGGTGAGCCGCCCGTGGATCTCGGCCATAAACGATGCCGCCTGCTCGTGGCGGACCAGCACGTAACGGATCGAGGAGCGAGCCACCGCCTCGGTGAAGTGGATATTCTCCTCGCCCGGGATGCCGAACACGCAGGTGACGCCCTCGGCCTCCAGGCAGCGCACCATCAGCTGGGCCACCGTCTCCGGGTCGTTCGACTCCCTCATACCGGCTCGAAGACCGGGATGGCCTCCCCGCCTTCGCGCCGCTCGAAGACGACACGCAGCCGCTGGCCCTCGGTCAAGGTGGCCCGATCGGCCGCCACCAGCTCCGACCACCACCACGGGCCATCATCCAGCTCGACAATGGCGACGACGCCTCGGCCCGGGACCACCGCCCAGCTCACCAACCGCCCGCCCCCCGACGCCGGCGCCCAGTCCAGCTCAGTGCTGCCGCAGGTCGCGCACTGGCGGGCCTGGGGGCGCGAGGGGTGGCCGGCCGGCTGACACCGGCGGATCAGGAACTGCCCCGCTGCGGTCCCGTCGAAGAACGCCGCGGTGCTGTCGTCGCGACCGACGGGGCCGGCGTTCATGGGCGGCTCGTCCCGAGGATGAGGGTGGCGTGATGGTCGAGGACGCCGCCGTTGCCGCTGACGAGCACGATGTCGTGGGCCTCGACCTGGCGGGCCTCGCCCTGGCCGCGCGCCTGGATGATCCCTTCGGACAGCGGCGTCATGCCCCACATGTAATACGACGACAACTGACCGCCACCGGTGTTGCACTTGAGCTTGCCGTCCGGGCCGAGGGCCCCACCGGACACGAAGGCGCCGCCCTCGCCCTTTTCACAGAATCCGTAGTCCTCCAGCGACACCAGGACCGTGAAGGTGTAGCAGTCGTACAGCTCGGCGACGTCGACATCGTCGAGGCCGACCCCCGCCATGGCCAGGGCGGCCGGACCCGATCGGGCTGCCCCCGTGACCAGGCCGAAGTTCTCGTCCCGGTCAAAGAGGTGACCCGGGTGGCTCTGAGCCCAGCCCAGCACGTGGACCGGCGGCTGCGGCAGCGACCGGGCCCGCGCCTCGGTCGTCACCACCACCGCGATGCCGCCGTTGGACACCAGGCAGCAGTCGAGGAGCCGGAAGGGGTCGGCGATCCACCGCGACGCCTGGTGGTCGGCCAGGGTGATGGGGTCTCGCATCTGGGCCTGCGGGTTGCCGGCCGCCCAGGCCCGCTGGGCGACCGCGATGGCGCCGAAGTCCTCGGTGGTGGTGCCGTAGCGCAGCATGTGCCGGCGGGCAGCCAGGGCATACAGGGTGTTGGCGCCGATGACGCCGGTGGCAGCCAGGAGGCCACCCCAGCCGGTGAGCTGGGGTCGCTCGGGCCGGCCGGTGGCGGCCCGGGGGCGGTTGTAGACGTCCCCGGCGGACCGGCCCGGCCGGAGGGGGGCGTCGGCGAAGACGCAGGCCACCACCTCCGCCATCCCGGCCTGGATGGCCATCGCCGCCAGCTGGACCATGCCCGCCGCCGTCGACCCGTAGCCCTGCATCTCGGAGAGCAGGGCGAGGTCGTGCAGCTCCAGGTCCCGCTGCAAACCGAGGCCCACTCCCCCACTCGTGCCGCTGGAGGTGAGGAGGCCGTCGAGGTCGGCCAGGGTCAGGCCGGCGTCGGCCACCGCCAGGCGGACCGCATCGCCGGCGAAGCTGGTGGCGCTGCGCCCGTAGACCGGTCCCAGCTCGGTCATCCCCAGGCCGGCGATGACCGGCCGCCGGTGGCTGCTGGCAGACACGGCAGTGACCGTAGCGGCCGCGGCAAGCCCAGCTGGAATTCCTGCCGCGAAACTGTCAGGGTGAAGGGTCCGTTCCGAGGAGGACTTTGCAGTGGATATGGAGCTCAAGCCCGGGTCGAGATTTCGTTCGGCCGTGTGCGACGTCGAGGTGATCGTCATCAAGGCGCCGGCCGATGGCGTCGACCTGCGCTGCGGCGGTCAGGCCATGCTGGCGATCGATGCCCCGCGGCCCGAGGGTGCGACCGCCGAGCCGGGCTTCGACGGAGGCACCCTGCTCGGCAAGCGCTACACCAACGGGGACGGCAGCCTGGAGCTGCTGTGCACCAAGGCCGGTCCCTGCTCCCTCTCGGTCGGCGACGTGGTGCTCGAGCTCAAGGAAGCCAAGCCGCTCCCGTCCTCCGACTAACCCGCCGCCAGGCGCCTCAGAGCTTGGCCGTGACCTCCTCGCCAAACTGGGCGATGGCCTCGAGGGATGCGGCGAGGGTGTCCCGCCGCACCGGGGCGTGCGTCCACGTGACGCCGAGCTTCGCCAGTTCGGCCAGACCGTCGACGTAGGCGAGCGGGTCCGCCAGGCCAGCCCGGGTCGGCTCGATCGACCCCACGATGTCGATGTCCGCCAGTCGGCGACCGTGGCCCTCGAGCCGCTCGCCGAGGTCGTCGAGGGCCGCCGCGAAGTCGTCATCGGTGGCGATGGGGGCCGTGCGAGCCGTCTGGGTGACCACCCCGCCGCCCAGCATCGGGGCCCAGCCGTCGCCCCAGCGGGCCACCCGGTCGCGCACGACCTTGGCGTTGCCGCCGAGCCACAGCGGGGGGTGGGGCTGCTGGATCTGGCGGGGGAAGAGGGTCTGGCCGATGGCGGTGAAATGGCGGCCTTCGTAGTGGAGCTCGTCCTGCGCCCACAGGCCCTTGATCACCTCGATGGCCTCGTCGAAGAGGGCATTGCGGTCCTCGAACTCGACCCCCAGGGCCAGAAATTCCGACCGCAGGTAGCCGGTGCCCAGGACGAACGTGGCCCGGCCCCCGGAGACGACGTCGACGGCGGTCATCGACTTGGCCATGAGCAGAGGGTTGCGGTACGGCACGACGGTCAGCGCCGTCATCAGCCGGAGCTCGGTGGTGACGGCGGCGCAGAAGCCCAACCCCACGAAGGGATCGATGGTGGCGTGGCCGCCCCGGTCGAGCCACTTCTTGGACGGCGCCGGGTGGTCGGTAAAGGCGATGGCGTGGATGCCGGCCGCCTCCAGCGCGGTGGCGAAGGCGGCCATGCTCGACGGGTCCGACCAGGGCCGGCCGTCGGCGGCGACGCCCAGCGGGTACTCGATCATGAACTTCACGTGGTGTGCTCCTCACCCTCGATGCCGCGCCGAGGCGACCTTTTGCGGTCCCCGTGCCTATCAGACTCCGGCGGTCACGTGCCCAGCGGAGGCGGCTCCGCGGTCCAGTCGGGCGGATGGCCCCACCGGTTCGCGAAGGTCACCTGGTGCGCCGGTTGGCGGGGCGCGATCCCCCAGCGGCCGAGCGGAACGCCCATGGGCAGGGCGGCGTACAGGCGCAGCCCGGAGTCGGGCGGCACGCCGAGGATGCCGTCCACCTCGGCCGCCGATCGGAGGAGCAACGTGGTGTAGGTCGACCCGAGCCCGTGGGCCCGGGCCGCCAGGCACATGCTCCAGCAGGCCTGGACCACGGTGTTGCTCCCGATCCCCTCCGGGCCGTACCCGAGGATGAGCAGGGGCAGCTCGTCGAAATGGTCGTGGAGATATTGCGAGGACGACGCCTGCTGGGCGTTGGCGTAAAGGTTGGGCATCTGCTCCAACAGGGCGTCGCGCGTCGCCCGCCACACCATCCCGATCTCGGCCATGACCGCCGGGTCGGTCACCACCACGAACCGCCACGGCTGAGCGTCCGCGGCGCCCGGGGCGGGGGCGCGGATGCCCGCGTCGACGATTTGGGCGATCACCTCGGGCGGGACCGGATCGGGCTTCAGCCGGCGCATGGCCCGGGTGGTGTAGAGGACCTCGAACACGTCCATGGGTACGTCCTTTCTCCGAGCCGTCGCCGGCGTCGCCGTCAGTCTGCCGAATACCTGTCGACCTCCAGGCCACCATCAGGGGAATGGCTCGACGTTTAGGACGTTTAACTAACTGTGAGGGGCACCGGTTGGACGTGAGGGAGGCAGGCGTCTCGGCGGGCGTGGAGGGCTCAGCGGACGGAGTGGGCGGAGTGGGCGGTTTGTCGCGCCCGGTGCCAACCGGGTGGCGGCTGGTGGTGGTCGTCGGCAGCCTGACGATCATCGGGCCGCTGTGCATCGACATGTACCTCCCCGCCCTCCCCCGCATCAATCGGGACCTGCACGCCAGCGCCTCGGCGGTGCAGCTGACGCTCACCGCCTGCCTGATCGGCATCTCGGTCGGTCAGCTGCTCTTTGGACCGGTCAGCGACCGGCTGGGGCGCCGCCCGCCCCTGCTGGTCGGCCTGGTGGCGTTCATCGCCTCTTCTGTCGCCTGCGCCTTCGCGCCGAACATCTACGCCCTGGCCGGGTGCCGGCTCATCCAGGGCATGGGCGGCGCGGCCGGCATCGTCATCTCACGATCGATCGTGCGAGACCTGCACTCCGGGGTCGCGCTCGTCCGGTTCTTCTCCACCCTGATGCTGGCCACCGGACTGGGTCCCGTGCTGGCGCCGCAGATCGGCAGTTGGATCCTGTCCTTCACCACCTGGCGGGGGGTGTTCCTGCTCCTGGCCGGGCTGGGCGTGATCCTCCTCTTCACCGCCTGGTGGCGGGTCCCCGAGACGTTGCCGCCGCAATTCCGGGCCTCGGGCAGCGTCTGGTCCACCCTCGCGACCATGGTGTCGGTGGGCCGCGACCGGGTGTTCCTCGGCTACGCCCTGGCCTGCGGGCTGGGGATGGGTGGGATGTTCGCCTACATCGCCGGCTCGTCATTTGTCCTGCAAAACGTGTACGGCCTCTCGCCCCAGATCTACGGGCTGGTGTTCGCCGTCAACGCCTGCGGGCTCGTCATCGGCGCTCAGGTGAATGGCCGGCTGGCGGCTCGCTTCGGGCCGTCGGTGCTGCTCAGTGCCGGTCTCATCACCATGACGGCCGGAGCGTCGGTGCTCCTGACGTTTGTGGCCTCGGGCGCGGTCGGCCTCGGCGGCGTCGTCCCGGCCCTGTTCCTCGTCATGTTCGGCTTCGGCTTCGTGGGCCCCAACAGCGTGGCGCTGGCCTTGCAGCGCTATCCACAGTCGGCCGGGGCCGCGTCGGCGGTGCTGGGTTCCTTCCAGTTCGCCATGGCCGGGATCGTGGCGCCCCTCGCCGGCGTCGGCGGCAGCCACGACGCCCTCCCCATGGTCGCCCTCATCCTGGCCATGCCGATCGCCGCGCTCGCCAGCCGAATACTGCTGTCCGGGTCCGGGGACCCTCAACCCGCCCTTCCCGGCCAGGCGCCCGGGTCACTCCTGTTGCCGGTCGAGGCGGGCTGACGGCTGCCCGGGGCGTGGCCATCCTTGATCTCGCGAGCCCGCGGAAACTGTTTGGCCCCGAGCCAACCATTTGGTTGGTGGCACCCGACCGCGTGGTAATCTCGGCTCGCGGTGGGCCCAGATCAGTTACGGATGGCCCGGATCGGTCGCCGAATCCCCGAAGGACAGCGCGTGTCAGTAGCCGAGAATTTCGAACGGGCCATCCCTCCGAAGGCCCGGCGCAGCCGGGACGTCGGTAGCCGCTTCGAGGACATCGTCGACGCCGCGGCTCGTCTCTTCTCGGACCAGGGCTACGCGGCGACGAGCATCCAGGACATCGCCGACAGCGTCGGCATGCTCAAGGGCAGCCTGTACCACTACATCCACACCAAGGAAGACCTACTGGAGGCGGTGATCCAGGAGGCCCACCACCAGACTGCGTCGCTCGGAGTCGAGGCGCTGGCGATGGACGGCAATGCCCTCACGAAGCTCACCTACGTCGTCGAGCAACATCTGACGGGCGCGACTGGCAACCTGGCCAAGGTTCGCGTCTTCTACCAGGAGGCCAAGTTCCTCCCCCCGGAACGACTGGCGACCATTCTGGCTTCGCGGGACACCTATGAACACTCGCTGCGCCAGATCATCACCGACGGCCAGGCACAGGGCACCATCGCCGCCCATCTCGATCCCACCTTGACGGCGATCTCCATCCTGGCCATTCTGAACTCCGTTCAGCAATGGTTCCGGCCTGATGGCCCTCGGTCGTTGCCGGAGGTCACCGAGAGCTTCACCGACCTCATCCTCCGCAGCGTCTCGGCGCGGCCGATCCCGCCGCCCACCGGCACGACGTCCGCCAAGAAGCCGCGGCCGCCGGCTCGCACGCCCAAGCGATAACCAGTCCTCCAGCCTGGACAAGAGATCGGCGCCATGGCCCCGTCGGGGGCCGTCATTGGTGGGTGGCCGTCACTGCCGCTGTCGGAGGTCCCGCTTGAGGATCTTTCCGCTGGCGTTCATGGGCAGTTCGTCGACGATCCGAATGTCGGCGGGCGTCTTGTAGGACGCCAGACGGTCCCGGCAGAACGAGGCCAGCTCGTCGGGACCGGCCCGGCGCCCGGGACGCAGGGTCAGCCACGCCCGTACGGTCTCCCCCCAGTGGTCATCCGGCACCCCCACCACGGAGACCAGGGCGACGGCCGGGTGCTCCGCCAGCACCGTTTCGATCTCCACCGGGTAGATATTCTCGCCGCCACGGATGATCATGTCGTGCTTGCGACCGGCGAGGTACAGGTAGCCGTCGGCATCCTGGTAGGCGAGGTCGCCGGCTCGGAACCACCCGTCACGCAGGCTCCGGTCGGTGGCCTCGGGCATACCCAGGTAACCGTCCATCACCATGTCACTGCGGGTGGTGATCTCGCCGACCTCGCCGTCAGGGACATCCCGCATGTCGTCGCCGGTGAGCCGTAGCGCCACACCGGTGGCGGCCCGGCCGATCGAGCCGAGCAACTTCTCCTCTCCGGCCGCCGCTCGCCGGTGATCATCGACGGTAAGGAGGGTCTGCAAGCCCGCTTCGGTGCCCGCCCCGAACAGGTTCGCGAAGTCGCACCGGAAGGTGGCCATGGCCCGGCGGAGGAGGGCGGGCGACATCGGTGCCGCCCCGTACATGATCAACTCGAGGTTGTCGTAGCGACCCTCGGAGATCTCCGGGCGCTGCAACAACATGCTGATCATGGTGGGGACCAGGAAGCAGATGGTCAGCTTGTCCTGGACCAGAAGCGACGCGGTGGCGTCGGCGTCGAACTGGGGCGTGATGAAGCTGGTGAAGCCTCGGGCGATTCCCGAGAGGATCATGTTGATCCCGGTGACGTGGAACATGGGGGACGCGCAGTACCTGACATCGCCGACGGTGGTGGGAAACTCGGCCAGCCCCGACATGACCATGTGCTTGATCATGCGTCGCGACTGCATGACGCCTTTCGGGATGCCGGTGGTCCCGCTGGTGAACGCCAGTCCGAACAGCTCGTCGTCGCCGATGGCGTTGGCCGGTTCGGCGTCCGATCCGGTCGAGAGCAGGTCCTCGTAGGACTTGCTCCGCCCGTCGACGTCGTCGAGATCGACGACGAGCCGGGCGCTACGGGTGTCGGGCACCCGGTCCGCATATCGATGACTGTGGAACAGAGCCACCGGCTGGCCCCGGTCCGCGAGGGCGGCCACTTCTTGGGCGCTGAGCCGCCAGTTGAGGGGCATGAACACGGCGCCGATCTTCATGCTGGCGAGCACCGTCTCGGCGTAGCGGTGGGAGTCGAGGGCGAGGATGGCAACTCGGTCGCGCGCCCGGACGCCGTTGGTGGTCATGGCGTGGGCCAGCCGGTTGACCCGGGTGTTGACCTCGGCGAAGGTGTGCGGCGGCGCGTCGGGGTACATGAAGCACGCGGCGTCCGGATAGCGCTCGGCGGTGCGGGTGATCCACTCCCCGATGGACAGCGCGACCCGGGTCGGGCTCACAGCTGGTGCGGGGTCGCCACGCCGGCCAACTCCGCGGCGAGGACGCGAGCTCGGTCGAAGTCGTAGTGCTTTCGGGTCACCAGCCGCTGCGCGTACAGGCCTCCGCCGGCCTGGAGGCTGGTCACCAGATGCCACCCGCCGTAGCTATCGGCGGTCATGTCGCGAATGGTGTGAAAGAGCTTCATGCGGTACTCGGCGTCGACGTCGGGTCCGGTGCTGATGTACTTGCGGAGCTGACCTCCCACCCTCTGATTCTCCAGGTCGCCGACGGAGGGCATGGTGATCACCGATCCGCCGGCGATGTCGTGGAGGTGGCGCACCATGAGGTTGAAATTGGCGGCGCCGACGTACTTGGCGGCATTGGTGAACAACTCGTCGGGGAAGCAGTAGCCCTCGGGGGTGCTGTGGGCGTGGGTGAGCGCCGCCTCCAAACCGGCCCGGAGCATGGTGGCGTGGATCGCCATCTCGTCGATCTTCTCCCTGATGTGGGAGACCCCGAGCAGTCCGTTGGCTTCGGCCACCAGGGTGGCCAGCCCGACCATCTCGTCGGCTTGGCGCACCATGCCGGACATGCCGCCCAACCGTTCCCACAGCCCCAGGGAATGGGCGAAGACGGCGGCGAACTGCCCCTGACCGTCCAAGAAGACTCGCTCGTAAGGAACGAACACGTCGTCGAAGATGACGAATCCGTCCGGCATTGAGTGCTTGGAGGAGATCGGGAAGTGGCGCACGTCCTCTCCCCTCGGGTGGTAGGTCACGTTGACGATTCGCACGCCCGGGGCGTTGACGGGCACAGCGCAGGTGACGGCGTAGTCCTCTTCGCCACCCTTCATGCTCTTGGTGGGCATGACCATGAGGTCATGCCCGAACGAGGCCCCGGAGATGTGCAGCTTGGCACCCCGGATGACAATGCCGTCGCTTGTGCGGCGGACCACCCGGACGTACATGTCCGGGTCGGGTTGCTTCGATGGAGGCAGGCTGCGGTTGCCCTTGGCGTCGGTGATGCATTCGGTGATCCGAATGTCGTCCTGCATCGCTTGCTCGACGTACTGCTGTATCCGGTCGTAGCAGTCTGGGGCCGCCTGCTCCAGTTTCGGAGCGGCGGTGAGCAGCGTCATCAGCGACTGATAGGTGACGTTGAGGACGAGGTCGACCTCCTGCAGGAGCGGTATCCGCTCCCGCATCTCCTCGCCGGAGCGCGGCGCGGTCATCAGCGGGTTCCGGCCGTCCGGCGCCGACGAGTAGTACTTGTCGTAGCCGGCCGCGACCTGCTCGACGGCGACCGCGAGCGCCGGGACGGACTCGAGGTCGTCCACCTGCTCGCCTTCGAAGTACGTCTCCCGTCCGTCACGCAGCGACTGGCGATATTCGGTCCCTGTCTTCATGGTGCTGTTCCCCTCCGCTCTCGCTCCTCAGAGGCTATTGGCGTCCTCGGTGGGCGCCGACAGCGCACCGGGTTGTCGGCGGCCCTCGACGACTGCTTGGGCCAGGGCCCTGGCATGGCTGAGGTCGTAGTGCTTGCGGGTGACGATGCGTTGGGCGTACAGGCCTCCGCCGGCCTGGATGTTGGTGACGTGGCGCCATCCTCCGTAGGCGTCAGCGGTGAGATCACGGATGGTGTGGAAGAGGCGGGTTCTCCACTCGCCATCGACGTCTCGGCCCGTCGACATGTACTTGCGGATGGACGGGCCCACGTCGTCATTGTCCATGTCCGCCGCGCTCGGCGCCGTCAGGACGGATGCCCCGGCGATGTCATGCAGATGCCGGACGATCAGGGAGAAATTGGCGGCTCCGTGGTACTTGCCCGCGTTGGTGTACAGCTCGTTGGGAAAGGCCGCTCCGTGGTCCCCGAACTTGCAGTGGGTGATGGCGGCCTCCAGCGACGCCCGCACCAGCGTGGCGTGGATGATCATCTCGGAGATCTTCTCCTTGACGTGGGCGATGGCGGCCAGCCCGTTCGCCTCGGCGACCAACTGGGCCAACCCGACGAGCAGATCGGCGTCGTCGGCCATTGACGACACGCCGCCCAGTCGCTCCCACAGACCGAGCGAGTGGGCGAACACCGCCGCCTGCGCGGTGATGCCGTCCAGGACGATCCGCTCCGTCGGCACGAAGACGTCGTCGAAAATGACGAAGCCTTCGGGGTAGTGGTTGTGCGCAGAGACCGGGAAGTTCCGGCCATCGCCATGCCTCGGCGCGTAAGTGGTGTCAACGATCTTCACGCCATCGGCGTTGACCGGGACCAGACAGGCGATGGCATAGTCCTCCTCCCCCGGCTTCATCGCCTTGGTCGGGATCGTCATGAGATCGTGCCCGAGCGACGCCCCCGTGATGTGGAGCTTCGCCCCCCGGATCACCACTCCGTCACCTTGACGGTCCACGACGCGAACGTAGGCGTCGGGGTCGTCCTGCCTGCCGGGTGGCTTGCTGCGGTCACCCTTGGCGTCGGTGATGCACTGGGCGATCCGGATGTCCCGTCGTTGCGCCTCCTGCACGTAGGCCTGGATCCGCTCGGTGGACTCCGGGGCGACCTGGCTCAACTGGCCGGCGGCGGTCGTGAGGGTCATGATCGACGTATGAGTGACGTGCGCCATCATGCCTGAGGCGTGCAGCACGGGGATCTGGTCCCGCAGGTCCTGCGACGATCGAGGAATCATCGCCACCGGGCTCACGGCATCTGGCCCGGACTCGTAGAGCCGCTCGTACTCGCTCGCCACCCGGTCCACGCAGTCGCCGAGGATCGGGTGATCATTCAGGTCCTTGACCCGCTCGCCATCGAAGTAGGTGGCCCGCCCGTCGCGGAGCGAGTCCCGGTAATCCTGCCCGGTCATCACGACCGGCGACTCTAGTGTTGCCACCCGGCCGCTGCAACCATTCGATTGGTTGCACTCAACCGATCGATTGGTTTAGGGGACGAGGTAGCTCAGACAGCCACTCCTGCGGCGATCAGCGCGTCCACGGTCTCCGGGGAGAGCTCGAGAACCTCTGTCAGGACCTCTCGGGTGTGTTGCCCGAGGACAGGCGCGGCGCCGGCGGCCCGCATGGGGCTCCGGTCACTGACCCACGCCACCCCAGCCAGCGGCCGGACCCCGAACTCCGGGTGCTCGAAACTGGTGAAGAAATCCCGCGCCCCGAGCGTCGGCGACCGCAGCACCTCGTCGACTCGGGAAACCTTCTCGGCCGGGACACCGGCCGCGCCCAACGCCGCCACCGCCCGGTCGACGTCCTGGGTCACTGTCCACGACGCCACCAGCTCCTCCAGGACGCTCTCATGGAGGCGGCGAAGTTCCAGGGTCCGGAATCGGGGGTCGCCAGCCAGGTCCGATGCCCCCATCACCGCAGTCAGAGCCTCGAACTGCCGGTCGTCTTCGACGACGATCGCGATCCACCGGTCGTCGCCGCGGCACGGAAAGACCTCGTGAGGGCATCGTCGCTCGTCCCGATTGCCCATGACGGGAGCGTCGTGGCCGGCCACGCCGCCGAAGATGACCTGCCACGGGAACGCGGCCAGGAACGCCTCGAGCATCGAGCATTCGACCCGGACCGGACAGCCCGTGCGGCGGGCCCGGTAGAGTGCCGCCACGGTGGCCACCGCGGCGTGCAGTCCCGCCGTCGGGTCCGGCAGCGACATGGTTAGGTCGGTGGGACCTCCGCCGACGACACCGTTGGCGGACGACGTCCCCGACAAGGCGTCGATGAGCGAACCGTATGCCGGGTGGTCGCGGTACGGGCCGGTCTCCCCGAAGCCGGTCATGGACACGGCGACGATCGTGGGGTTGATCCGGACCAGTTCTTCGTACGACAGCCCCATGCGGTCGAGGGCGCCGGCGCTCATGTTGTCGATCACGACGTCAGATTTGGCGATGAGACCCCGGAGCAGCTCCATCCCACGAGTGGTCTTCAGGTTGAGCGTGACGCTCTTCTTTCCCTGGTTGTACTGGTTGAAATAGCCGGACCGGTTGATCCCGTAGACGTCGTCGACGAACGGCCCCAACCGGCGAGTGACGTCCACCCGGGTGGACGTTTCGATCCGGATGACGTCGGCACCGAGGTGAGCGAGTTGAAGCGAGGCATGTGGGCCAGCCCAGACGCAGGTCAGGTCGACCACCCGCACGCCCGACAGGGGCGGTGAAGCAACGGACCCGTCCCGCCGGACCTGAGCACGGGAGTCAGTCGTCGACCGCCGCGCCCAAATGCCGTCAACATCTCGGCCGGCCTCGTCCAACTGCGGCGAGAAACCCCGCTCCACCATCGCCTCCCCCCGGAACCGCCACGGAGGGCCAGGAACTGGGATGACGGCCTGGCGACAGCCGTTGGTCAATCGGACCGGGCCGAGGAACCCCCGCTCGGCGAGATGATCCCACTCCAGGATGTCCTGCGCGAAATGTATCGGTGCCGCTGGCACCCGGTGCTCGAAGGCGTGGGCCAGGAACGCTTCTTCGGACAGCCCCAACAGTTCCTGCTGGACGAACATGTCGAGCACGTCGGTGACCGCCTCCCGCTGCACGGTGGTCTCGAAAATGTCCATCCGACCCCACTCGGGGTCGCCGAAGATGTCCAGCAGCCGGCGGAACTCGGCGTCCTCGGTGCACTGGATCAACACCATCCCGTCTCGGCACCGATAGAAGCCCCACGGCGCAACGCTGCGAGTGCCGTCGCGTACCGGAAGGACCGCGGTGTAGGTGTACCGAGAGATGGCCGTGCCCAGGATGGCCGCGACCGCGGCCTGGGCGGAGATGTCGATGTGCTGGCCAAGCCCACTACGTGACCGCTCGAACAGCGCGCCGAGGGCCGCCAGCACCGCGTTGGCCCCCGCGTGCACGGAGGACAGCTCCCCCTTGTACCGCAGCGGCTTGGCCTTCGGGTTGGCCGGTTCGGACACGTTCAACTCCAAGAACCCGGCCGCAGCCAGCACGAGGAGATCGCGGGACGGATGCTGCCGGCTGCTCGCGTGGCGCCCAAAGCCCGAGATGTCCACCACGATCAGCGCCGGGTCGGCGCCCCGCAATTGCTCGATGTCGTCATCGTCGATCCAGTCGTCGCCCCGTTCGGTCCCGCGCAATATCAGGTCCGCCCGCCCAGCGAGCGCCAACAGCTCCGGATCGCTCGGCGGAGCGACGTGGGCGACGACGGAACGCTTCCCGGCATTGAAGTAGCCGAATGACCCGCTCATGTCGCGGTCCGGGATGCCACCGACGAAGGGGCCGAGGGCCCTGAGGGGATCGCCGCTAGGAGCCTCAACCTTCACCACGTCGGCGCCGAGGTCGTGCAGTTGCCGGCCCGCGTAGGCCACAGCCAAGGAGTCCCCGCACTCCAGCACCCTGAGGGCAAGGAGCGGCGAACCCTCTCGCGGCCCTGAGACCAACTCCATTACGTCAGGAGTGCCGAGGTCCGCCCGCGACGCCAGAACGGCGGACCAGGGCGGCGGGCTCAGTCGACACCGTGATCATGTGATCCTCCCCTGACACTGCAGCCTGGCGGCGCTGATTCCCGGACGTTCGCGCGTTCCGCCTTCTGTAACCAAACGATTGGTCTTCCTCCGCCAATCGATCGGTTGACACTCCTTTCCTCGTTCCGTATGATCTCCGTTGTCCGCCGCAGCCAATGACCGGGACGACGTAATCGGGGGAGTGCTGCGAAGCTCCTCGATCGGGGGATGGCACATGAAGACGAAAGCCGCGCTGCTGCGCCAGCCGGGCGAGGATTGGGAGATCGCCGACATCGAGCTGGGTGATCCCGTCGAGGGCGAGGTCCAGGTCCGTCTGGCCGCGTCGGGCCTGTGCCACTCGGACGAACACATCCGCACGGGCGCCAACACGGTGCCGACCTACCCGGTGATCGGCGGCCACGAGGGCGCCGGAGTGGTGACCAAGGTGGGACGCGGGGTTACCGACCTCCACGAGGGCGACCACGTGATCCTGGCCTTCATCCCCGCCTGCGGGAAGTGCCGGCCGTGCTCGCGCGGCCTGCAGAACTTGTGCGATCAGGGCGCCAACCTGCTCACCGGGCAAGCGATCGCCGATGGCACCTACCGGATCACGGTGGCGGGGAAGCCGGCGGTGGCGATGTGCCTGCTCGGCACCTTCGCGCCATATGTGACGGTCAACCAGTCGTCCGTAGTCAAGATCGAGCAGGACGTGCCGTTGGAGACGGTGGCGCTGCTCGGTTGCGGCGTTTCTACCGGATGGGGATCGGCCGCAGAAATAGGCGGAACCCGTCCCGGCGACACGGTCGTCGTGGTCGGCGTCGGCGGCGTGGGTATCAACGCCGTTCAGGGTGCCGTCCATGGCGGCGCCCGATTCGTGGTGGCGGTCGACCCCGTATCCTTCAAGCGGACAAAGGCTTTGGAGTTCGGCGCCACGCACACGTTCTCGAGCATGGCGAACGCCTTGGAGCCCCTGCGGGATGCGACGTGGGGCTTGTTGGCGGACACCGTGATCCTCACCGTGGGGGAGATGGAGGGCGACCTGCTGCAGGAGGCCTTGTCCTTGACGGGGAAGGGCGGACAGGTGATCGTCACCGCCATCGCCGACATGCAGCAGATCGATGCCAAGGTCAGCCTGTTTGAGCTGGCCCTGCTCCAGAAGCGGGTGCAAGGTGCGATCTTCGGCGGCGTCAGCCCTCGCACCCAGATCCCTCGCCTGCTGGAACTGTATCGCCAAGGCCTGCTCAAGCTCGACGAGTTGGTCACGGCAACCTACAAGCTTGAAGAGATCAATGAGGGGTACGCGGATCTGCGCGAGGGCAAGAACTTGCGGGGCGTGATCCACTACACGGACGCCGACTTCTGAGGGGGCGGTGGCGATGAGCGCCGTCGATCCGATCACCGAGGACGACGCCTTCATCCAACGAGCCCTGCAGGACGCCGAGATCCCGGCCCTCCTGCCCGCATTGGCCCAGATCACCGGGAACACGTCGTTGCTGCGGGAGGACCTCCGCCCAGACCCCTCCGACCTGCTCGGGGCCCAGGGCGGTCTCTCTGACGAGCAGTTGGATGCCGCGCGCCACGAGGCCCTGCTCGCTTTGACGCGATTTCGCGACGGGGGCTGTCGGCCCGTCCCCACCCCATCGCAGGGTCGTCTGCGTGAGATCATGCAGTTCGTCGCCGGCCCGGCTATGGACGACTACCTGCCGCTGCTGTCGGAGGAATTGGGCCTGGCCGGCGACGCGACCGCCCCGGCCTGGCGGATGGATTCGGTGGCGCCGGATGGCGGCTTCTCCGTGGTGGTCATCGGGGCTGGCCTGTCTGGGCTGGTGGCCGGCCACCGCCTCCAGCAGGCGGGCATTCCCTACGTGATGGTGGAGAAGAATCCCGACGTGGGCGGGACATGGTACGAGAACGTGTATCCCGGCTGCCGGGTCGACGTGGCCAACCACCTCTTCAGCTACTCCTTCGCGCAGAAGCACGATTGGCCGGAGCACTTCTCGACCCAGGACGTCCTGTTGTCCTACTTCCGCGAGTTCGCCCAGGAGCAAGGCCTGTACGAGCACATCCTCTTCCGCACCGAGGTCGTGTCCGCCGACTTCTCAGACGTCAGCGGCAGGTGGACGCTCCGCGTGCGAACTCCCGACGGCAGCGAGGAAACGCTGGAGGCCAACGCCGTCATCACGGCCGTCGGTCAGCTCAACCGCCCCCACTATCCCGAAATTCCCGGCCGGGACCGCTTCGAGGGACCATCGTTTCACTCGGCCAACTGGGACCGGCGAGTGGATCTGGCGGGAAAGCGGATTGGCGTGATCGGAACGGGCGCCAGCGCCATCCAGTTCATACCCATCATCGCCGAACAGGCAGCTGAAATACTGGTATTCCAGCGCACGGCTCCATGGCTCGCGCCGACTCCCGACTACCACGACCGCGTCGCACCGGGCCAAGCATGGTTGCTGCGCCACGTGCCCTACTACTCGGCGTGGTACCGCTTCTGGCTCTTCTGTACCTACGCCGAAGGACTGCTCTCTGCCGCCAAGGTCGACCCCGAATGGGAGGGCGGGAACCGCTCGGTCTCCGCCGAGAACGAGGCGCTCCGCCAAGGGCTGACGGCCTACCTCGAGGAGGCCTTCTCCGATCGGCCGGACCTCCTGCCGCGGGTCATTCCCGACTACCCCCCGGCAGCCAAGCGGATGCTGCGGGACAATGGCATCTGGGCTCGGACGCTCAAGAGGGACAACGTCAAGCTCATCACGGATCCCATCGAGCAGATCGGTTCCGACGCCATAAATACCCGCAGCGAGGGAGCTCACCAGGTAGACGCCATCGTGTATGCCACGGGGTTCCAGGCGTCGCGATTCCTGCTGCCGATGGCCATCCGCGGCAAGGGTGGCGTCGACCTCCACGAGCAATGGGCGGGTGACGCCAGGGCCTACCTGGGCCTGACGGTCCCGGGCTTTCCCAACTTGTTCTGCCTCTATGGGCCGAACACCAACATCGTGGTCAACGGAAGCATCATATTTTTCTCCGAATGCTCCGTCGGCTACATCCTGGACAGCCTCCGCCATCTCCTGGAGGGTAAGCACCGCACGATGGAGGTCCGCGAAGATGTCTTTTGCGCCTACAACAAAGAGGTCGACGACGCCAATCGCCTCATGAGCTGGGGCGCGTCATCGGTCCATAGTTGGTACAAGAACGAGCGCGGGCGGGTGACCCAAAACTGGCCGTTCACCCTGCGGGAATATTGGGCACGCACCAAGGTCTGCGAGCCGGGCGACTACAACTTCAACCAGTAGGGGGGATAACTCATGAAGGCTAGGTCCAGCCAATCGTCTGGCCGTCCGAGGCGTTTATGGTCGGTGGCGGCCATCACCGTGACCATGGCCATGGTGGCCTCCGCGTGCGGTTCCAGCGGGCACACGTCCAGCGCCCCAACGCAGCCCCCGGCGTCGGGGGGTACGCCTGCCGCGGCCGCGCAGCCGTCCGGAACGCCCCTCAACGTCATGACAATTGCCTCGGTCAACTACTCCGGACCCAACTACGCCAACATTCTCAATACGGCCAAGGTCGCTGGTGATTGGATCAATGCGCACGGCGGGATCAACGGCCATCCCTTACACGTGACCACGTGCGACGAGCAGGGTGACCCGACCAAGACGACGCAATGCGGCCGTCAGGCCATCGCCAGCCACGACGTCGCGATCATCGGATCCTTCTCCTTGAACGGCAACGCCATCATCCCGGAGCTGGCGGCGGCCAAGACTTCATGGTTTGGCATCTGCTGCGCGGCCTCGCCAGACGAGCTCTCCAGTCCCATCGTGCAACAGATCGGCAGTGATCCCACGTACCCGGAAGCCATGATGGTGAAAGCCACCATCGACGGCTGCAAGAAGATCGCCTTCGTCGTCCTGAACGTGGGGGCCGCGGCCAACCTCGCCATCCAGTTCGCCAAGTCGGCACTGAAGTCGATAAACGGGCCGCCACTGGCCCAGACCGTCCTGTTGCCGGTGACGGCGTCGGACTACTCCTCCGAGGTGACCCAAGCGGCCAACGGCACCGACTGCATCGCGGCAGACATCTCCGAGGCCAACTTTCCGCCGTTCATCACGGCATTCAGCGCCGCAGGTGACCATCAGCGGCTGTACGGACCGCAGGGCAACCTGGACTCCCTCGTGACCAAGCAGTTCCCGCAGGCGACCGAGAACGCAGTCGTCGCCGGTACCTATTCGGACCTCTCGTTGCCGGTCTGGGCGGACTACCGGGCCGCCCTGTCGCAGTACCACGCCTCCACGAGCAACATCGACTACAACAGCCTCGGGGGCCTCGGGACCTGGACGGCCTACCAGGCATTCAAGCAGGTCGCCGACTCGATCACCGGTCCGATCACCAATCAGACGTTTCTGGCCGCGGCCCAAAAGGCTACGGTGAACCTGGGTGGCATGGCGGGAGTGGGGAGCATCGATTTCACCCAACCCTTCACGGCCTTGGGACCGGCGTTCAGCAACCTGTACAACCGAGCCGTCACCTTCGACGTGGTGCACAACGGCAACGTGGTGCCCTTTGACAACGGGAAGTTCTTCGACATCACCAGCGCGGTGAGCGGTGCTCCTCTGGCCCCCAGTGACCAGCCGCCTGCCGGGCAGGGCTGACCCCGTGGGGATCGTCGTGAGGCCGGGCACTGGTGACGGTGCCCGGTCGGCGCATCACGCCAGGCCACGCCGATGCAGGTGATCACCTTTGCCCTCCTGGGCCTCGGTTTGGGAGCGATGTACTCGCTCGCCTCCCAGGGCTTAGTGCTCATCTACCGAGGTTCGGGTGTACTCAACTTCGCCCAGGGCGCCATTGGGATGGTGGGGGCCTACATCGGATGGGAGATCTCCGTCCAGGATGGGTTGCCCTTCGTCCTCGCCCTGCTGGCGGGTGTCGCCACCTCAGCCTTGCTCGGAGCACTCACTCACCTGCTGGTGATGCGCCAGCTACGACGGGCCTCCCCGCTGGCGCGGATCGTGGCGACGCTCGGAGTGCTGGTCACGCTCCAAGCCGCCGTGGTCGTCAAGTTCGGGTCGACAGTCAAGTTCGTGCCGAGTTCGTTGCCGACCACAGCCATCCACCTCGGCGGCGGCGTGAAGGTGTCGGCCGACCGTCTCATCCTGTTGCTCATTGCCGCCGTGCTGACGGCAGCACTGTGGGCGCTGTATCGCTATACCCGTTTTGGAATTGGCACCACCGCGGTGGCAGAGAATCAGCGGGCAGCTGCGTCGCTGGGGTGGTCACCGGACGTCATCGCCACCGTCAACTGGTGCCTGGGATCGGCGCTGGCGGGACTGGCCGCCATCCTGATCACACCTATCGTCACGCTCCAGGTGACCGTGCTGACCAACCTGGTGCTGGCCGCCTTGGCCGCGGCGTTGGTGGCGTCGTTCCGGTCGTTCCCCATTGCCTTCGTGGCCTCAGTGGCGATCGGGATCCTGGAGACCGAACTAACCCGCTACGCCACCCAGCCGGGCCTGGCCCAATCGGTGCCGTTTATCGTGATCGTCGTCGTCATGGTGGTGAGGGGCCAGGCTCTTCCTCTGCGGGACTTCTTCCTACAGCGTCTCCCATCCGTTGGCAGCGGCCGGATCCGACCGGCCCAGGTGTCGGCGGGGGTCGCCGTCGGCGTCGTGCTCCTGCTCTTTACCTCCACCAGCTGGATTGCCGCCATCACCATCTCCTTGGCGACCGCGCTGATCCTGCTGTCGATTGTCGTGGTGACCGGCTACGCCGGCCAACTGTCCCTCGCCCAGTTCGCCATCGCCGGCTTCGGGGCATGGGTCGCGGGCCGCCTGGTCGCCTCGCAGGGCCTGCCGTTCCTCGCCGCAGCGGCCGTCGGGATCGTCGCCACCATCCCCCTCGGCGTCGCCTTCATGTTGCCGGCGGCGCGCACCCGCGGTATCAACTTCGCGGTCGTCACCCTCGGCCTCGGCACCGCCCTGGAACTGATGCTGTTCGACAACAGCAGCTACACCGGAGGGATCGCCGGCACCCAGGTCGGGAACCCCAGCTTGTTCGGGTGGGACGTCAGTGCCATCGATCACCCATCGCGCTATGGCATCGTGGCCCTCGCGGTCTTCGTTGCCGGCTGCCTCATGGTGGCCAACGTGCGGCGGGGGCGCAGCGGCCACCGCATGATCGCGGTGCGGACCAACGAACGCGCCGCGGCGGCGCTCGGGGTCGACGTCCGGACCGCGAAGCTGTACGCCTTTGGGCTATCGGCCGCGTTGGCCGCCGCCGGCGGCATTCTGTTGGCCTTCTCGAACAGCACCATCACCTACACCAACTTCACCAACTTCACCTCGATCACCGATGTCGCCTGGGCCATGATCGGTGGCATCGGGTACGTGATGGGCCCGGTATTCGGTTCGACCTTGGCTGATGGGGGCGTGGGCACGCAGCTGACCAACACCCTCCTGTCCGGACTGGAGAAGTACATCACCTTGATCGGCGGGGTGATCGTCATCCTGCTCGTGCTCCAGAACCAGGACGGCATCGCCAAGGAAACGGGCGCCCAGTTGCGCTGGGTCGGTACCCGGATCAGCCGGCTCCTACCCCCCCACCGGGCCCGAGTTCCCAAGAAGACCGGCCTACCGGTCGAGCGACACAGCCGAGTCGCACCGCGGACGCTCGAGGTCGACGACCTCACGGTGCGGTACGGCGCCACCACGGCCGTCGACGCGGTTTCCCTCAGCCTCGGCCCCGGTCGGATCCTAGGTCTCATCGGGCCAAACGGGGCAGGCAAGACGACCTTCATTGACGCGGTCACCGGGTTTACCCGACCCACACATGGCCGCCTGCTGCTCGACGGGCGGCCGATCAACAACCAGTCGGTGGTGCGGCGGTCCCGAGGGGGTCTGAGCCGCTCGTTCCAAAACCTGGAGTTGTTCGAGGACTCGACCGTCATCGACAACCTGCGGGTGGCGTCCGATCCTCGCGACTTCGTTTCCTACTTTCGCGATCTGGTGCACCCGGTCCAGCCGACCCTCCCCGGAGAGGTCGTCGCGGCCATCCGCGAGTTCGGCCTGGAGGACGAACTGGACGATCAAGTCAGCGACCTCCCCTACGGCAGGAGGCGCCTGCTGGCTATCGCCCGGGCCGTGGCCACCCGGCCCAGCGTGCTGCTTCTCGACGAACCCGCCGCCGGGCTCGGTGACGCCGAGACGGTGGAGCTGGCCAACTTGGTCAAAGGGCTGTCCCGCGACTGGGGTATGGCCGTACTACTCGTCGAGCACGACATGAACTTTGTCATGAACGTCTGCGACGAAATCGTCGTGCTCGACTTCGGGCGCAAGATCGCCCAGGGCAACCCTGAGGAGATACGGTCCAATCCGGCGGTCATCGCCGCCTACCTCGGAGACGCGGAGTACGAAGAGCCTGCCGCCGAGACGCTGAGCGCGGTCCGAGCCGAGACGGCGAGATGACAGCGATACTCGAAGGCACGGGGATCACCGCCGGGTATGGCCCGCAGCCGGTCATCCACGCCATCGACATCGAAGTCGCTCCGGGCGAGATCGTCGCCCTGCTTGGTGCGAACGGAGCAGGCAAGACGACGACCCTCCTGGCCTTGAGCGGGGAGCTCCCGTTGATGAGCGGTCAGGTCCTCATGGACGGACACCCCGAGACTGGCCCCTTGCACCAGCGGGCGCGGCGGGGGCTGGCGTACGTCACCGAGGAACGCTCGGTGTTCAAAGGCCTGTCGCTGGCCGACAACCTGCGTTGCGGGGGCGTCGAAGTAGGCGACGCGCTCGCCTTGTTCCCCGAGTTGAGCCAGCGACTGCGCGTGCCCGGGGGCCTTCTCTCCGGAGGGGAGCAGCAGATGGTGACCCTCGCCCGCGCGCTGGGCCGCAGGCCGCGTCTGCTACTGGCTGATGAGCTGTCCTTGGGCCTGGCGCCCCTGGTCGTCAAACGGCTCCTCGATGCCGTCCGGATGGCAGCTGAGCGAGACGGATGCGGCGTGCTCCTCGTCGAGCAGCACGTCCGCAAGGCACTCCGGTACGCGGACCGGGCGTACATCATGGCCAGGGGGCGCATCCAGATGAACCTTCCGGCTGCCACCGCCCGTGAGCGCATCGGCGAGATCGAGCAAACCTACCTGGCGGGACGGTCCGTCGCGAAGGGATCGGACGACACGGGTGTCCTCTTCGACGGGGCTTCTGCGTCGCGTCATCACGTTGAGCTATGACGGAGGAAAGCTATGACCTTGGCCCAGACTGAGATCGACCGGGTCGACCCGGCGGCTCGCGCCGTAGTCGACGCCGTCGTGATCGGGGCCGGCTTTGCTGGCATCTACATGGTCTACAGGCTGCGAGAGATGGGTCTCTCAGTGCAGGGATTCGAGGCCGGTAGCGGTGTCGGCGGCACGTGGTACTGGAACCGCTATCCGGGGGCGCGCTGCGACTCAGAGACCATGTACTACTCGTATTCGTTCCTGACGGACCTCGAGCGAGAATGGCCCCTGCAGGATCGGTACCCGGGCCAGCCGGAGATTCTCCGCTACCTCGACCACGTGGCCGACCGCCTCGACCTCCGCAAGGAGTTCCGCTTCGACTCCCGCGTGGCGGGCATCACGTTCGATGAGACCACGGGGCGTTGGACCGTATCGACCACCGACGGGGTGTCGGTGGCCGCGACGTACGTGGTGACCGCGGTGGGGTGCCTGTCGGCGGCCGCCATCCCTTCCCTGCCGGGAAGAGACTCGTTTGCGGGCGAGACGTTCCACACGGGCCAATGGCCCCACGAGCCGGTGACCTTCACCGGCAAGCGTGTCGGCATCATCGGCACGGGTGCCTCGGGTATACAGGCCATCCCGGTGATCGCCGCCGAGGCCGATCACCTAACGGTGTTCCAGCGCACGCCACAATTCACCATCCCGGCCAAGAACGGGCCCCTGGACCCCCGGTTCGTCGACATGTGGAAGGCCAACTACCGCGAGTGGCGCCGGCGGGGGGCGCAGTCCGTAGGCGGCTACCCCTTCGGCGCGACCGACCGGTCGGCGCTGGACGCCTCGCCCGAGGAACGCCAGCAGGCCTACCAGCGGTGTTGGGACCAAGGCGGGTTCCTCTTCTTGTTCGGCGCGTTCGGGGACCTCATGGTCGACGAGGACGCCAACCGGACGGTGGCGGACTTCATCCGCGCCAAGATCGACGAGATCGTCGAGGATCCGGCCGTGGCGGAGATGCTCAAGCCCTATAGCTTCCCCTTCGGCACCAAGCGTCCGCCGTTGGACACCAACTACTACGAAACCTTCAATCGACCCAACGTCACATTGGTCGATCTCCGGCGGACACCCATCGAAGCAGTCATGCCCGTGGGCGTGCGAACCTCGGCGGCCGAGTACCCGCTGGACGTGCTGGTGTACGCCACCGGCTTCGACGCCCTCACCGGGCCGCTGCTCGCGATGGACATCCGGGGCCGGGCCGGACGGTCGCTCGCCGAGGCGTGGGCGGAGGGGCCTAGGACCTACCTGGGCCTCGCCGTGCCGGGATTCCCCAATCTCTTCACCATCACCGGTCCAGGCAGCCCGTCCGTGCTGAGCAACATGCCGGTGTCGATCGAGCAGCATGTCGATTGGATCGCCGACTGCATCCAACACCTACGCCACAACGGCATCAGCTTCGTCGAGGCGACCGAGGAGGCCACCGCGACGTGGACGGATCATGTCCAGGAGGTCGCCAACCAAACGCTCTACCCCAAAGCGGCTTCGTGGTACATGGGAGCCAACATCCCGGGGAAGCCCCGCCTCTTTCTCCCCTACGTCGGCGGCGTGGGCGTGTACCGCGACAAATGCCGCGAGGTCGCAGCCAACAACTACGAGGGATTCGAACTCCGGGCGCCCGTGATGGCGCCCGGCGCCTAGGAGGTCACGACATGGCACTGGATGAAGCCACGGCCCAGCTCCTCGCCCAGATGGCCGCCTCGGGCGCAAAGCCACTGCACGAGATGACCGTCGAAGAGGCACGCGCGATGGCGGGCAGCCTCAACGACCTCTACGGACCGGGACCGGAGATGCACCGCGCCGAGGACCGCCGAGTGCGGGTGTCAGGCGGTGTCATACCCGTCCGCCTGCTGCTACCGAGCGAACACCCCAAGGGAGTGATCGTGTACTACCACGGCGGTGGCTGGGTGATCGGAGCCCTCGACGACTTCGAGTCGCTCGGAAGGCACCTGGGGGCGCGAACCGGGTGCGCGGTGCTCCTGGTCGATTACCGGCTGGCCCCCGAATACCGCTTTCCCACAGCTGTCGACGACTCGTGGGCGGCGCTGCGGTGGGTCGACGAGCACCTGGAGGACATTGCGGGCGCGCGGGTGCCACTGATCGTGGCGGGTGACAGCGCCGGCGGCAATCTGGCTGCCGTCGTCGCCCAGCGGGCCAAGGCTCGCGGAGGTCCGGCCCTTGACCTCCAAGTCCTCGTGTACCCGGTGACTGACTGCGACTTCGACACCACGTCCTACCTGGAAGAATCCAATCAGCTGATCTTGACTCGTCAGGCCATGATCTGGTTCTGGGACCATTACGTACCAGACCCACTGGTCCGGGTCCACCCTGACGCCTCGCCATTGCGGACCCCCGAGCTGTCGCTGTTGCCGCCCGCGGTGATCCTCACGGCCGAGCACGACGTGCTGCGCGACGAGGGTGAGGTGTATGCCACGGTGTTGAAGAAAGCGGGAGTGCCTGTCCAGCACCGGCGCCTTGCGGGGCAAATGCACGGGTTCTTCCCGATGGTGAACCTCTTGCCGGGAAGCGCCGCCGGGATCGACTACGTCGTGGAGATGATCGACGAGGCCCTCACGGCCCTCGACGCCCGGGTCCGCTGACTGACCGGGGTGATCGTCGATCGGTTCGCATGATCGGCCAGCTGGCGGCGGATATTCGGCGTCGGCGTCGCACCCTATGATCGTCCGGTGGCTGCGCAGCTAAAGATCCTCAGGGTCAATCACATCAACCAGATAGTCGACGACTACGACACGGCTGTCGCCCATCTCCAGGACCTGTTCGGCGGCCAGTTCCTGAGGGAGATCGGCGCCAACCCGTTCACGGCTGGTTGCTTGGTCGATGTCGGCGGCGAGATCATCGAGGTGCTGGCGCCGAAGATCATGGACAAGGCCGAGGGGAAGTTGCTCGCGAAGTACGGGCCGCACTACCAGGGCATCGAGATCATGGTGCCGTCGGTGTCGGAGTCACTCGAGATCATCAAGCAGCGAGGGATCGGGGTCCTGCTGGAGCGGGACGCCGACTTCTACACCAAACCCTCGGCGACGCAGGGTGTGTGCCTGCAGGTCTACGACGGCGACTGGCACGCCGACCCTCCGCCGGCGCCCTACCTCAACCCAATGCGGACCGGGCAGTGGTGGGGAGAGGAGCATCCCATCGGCTATCGCGGTCTGCACCACCTCAGCTTCGCCTGCCAGGACTTGGCGGACGCCGAGCGCTTCTGGTGCGAGTTGACCGGCGGCGAGGTCACCTACCGCGCCGAACGGCCGGCCGTGGCGGCGACCGCCACCGGGCTCGACATCGGGATCCCCGTCGAGCTCATCGCCCCGACCGGTCCCGGACCGATCGAGGAATACCTTGATCGCTACGGGCCGCGGGTCTGGGCCACGACGTTCGCGGTGCGCGATTTGCATGCGACCGCCGCCTACTTCGCGTCGCGCGGCATCGAGCTGATGCCCGGGGACTCACCTGACTCGATGATGGTGCCACCGCTGCGCAACCTTCACGTCATTTACCAGTTCGTGGAATAGCCGGCCCGTCGTAGCTATAGCTAGCTCGGCTAAGCTTTACGGTCAACGGCGGTGGCCCCATGACCCCATCCCCCCCGGGGTCTGGGGCCCGGCCGTTCCTCAACCCAGCAGTTTGAGGATCTCGTCTCTGCGGAACCGCAGGTGGCCGCCGAGGGTGCGCACACTTGGCAGCTTCCCGGTAGCTGCCCAGTTGATCACGGTCCGGTGGGTTACGTCGAAGGCTTGCGCCACTTCCGCGGCCAGCATGAACCCATGTTGGTCCTGTTGGGTGCTGCCTGCGGGACGCGGCGAAGAGTGCACCGTGACGTCGGAAATCGGTCGCGGCTCCGGTGGTCGTGGGAGCTGGGCGAAGGCCTCCACCAGGCGCCTGGCGCCGGCGGCCATGGCCTCACGCTCGCGCCGGGTGGCCCGCCGTAACCGCCGGTCGAAGATGACCACCACCGCGACAATCGGCCCGAGACCGTCCCGCAGGCATCGACCGTAGGACCACCTCATCAGATGCGGCTCTTGCGCCAGCGGGCTCCCGGCCAGTCTGCCGGTCAGCATGTTGGCGATCTCGACTGGCTCCTCAGATCCGGCTAGGAGATCGTACAACCGCTGGTCGTCGAGCCCTTCCTGGCTGTCGAATCCGAAGCCGATCGGCCGCCATGTGCGGTTCGATTGCACCACCGCGAGCACGGCGGCCGGCGCGTCGCACGCCAGCGCGAGGAGCGTGGTCAGGTCGGCCAGGCTCTGACCAGGCGACCCGACGGCGCCGACCCGTGCCGGCCCGAGCCGTTCGGGCCCGATCGGCATCCTCGAACTGGACGACACCAACGAAACCCGCACAACCGTTGGATCGGGAAGGATGGCACGGCGCTTGACCGAGTCGGTACATCCGTCTACCGAAATAGACGGTCCAACGGGTGCCGCGCCCGCTGGTCAGTCTCGCTCGACCCTTCGTAGTCCACCCTCAGGCGTCCACGAATCAACGACGAGTTTGGTGGCCTCGGCGTTGAGTTCGGTGATGACGACCTCGGTGATGTCGGCGACAAACATCTCCCCATCGGGTTGCTCGCCCGCCTCGTCCGCGAGCGCCGGGCCGACGGGGACGGCTCGGCCGGCGATCTTCGCCTCGCCCGGCCAGTCGCTCTCCTTGCCCTCCTCAGGGTGGAAGGTCGGGCCGTGCAGAGCGAAACGGGGATCCCGCACGAGGTCCGCCCCCTTGCGCGCGCCGGTCATCGAACCGAAACGGAGATCGCCGTCTGTGAACTCGCACTCGATGCCCGAGATGCGGGGCGAGCCGTCGGCGCGCAACGTCGCAATCGTCTTGTGCCGACCGGCGGCGAACAACCTCCGCACCCGCCCGGCGAACTCTGGTTCCGCCTGCTCGATGGCCTTCCACGCGGGCACGGCCCGCAGCGTAATCGGCGCCGGACACTCGACTCCATCGCCACCGCGCTCGCCTACGGAGGCGAGCAAACCCTTATCGCAGAAGGTTTCTCGCGATCACGACCCGCTGGATCTGGTTGGTGCCCTCGTAGATCTGGGTAATTTTGGCGTCCCGCATGAAGCGCTCCATGGGAAAGTCCGTCGTGTACCCGTAACCACCGAGGAGCTGGACCCCATTCGTGGTCACCTCCATGGCGACGTCGCTGGCGAAGGCTTTCGCCATGGCCCCGGCGGCGTTGAGCTCGCCCGTCGGGTCGCCCTGGTCGATCAGGGCGCAGGCCCGGTAGGTGAGGCCCCGGGCCGCCTCGATCTTCATGGCCATGTCGGCCAGCATGAACTGCAGGCCCTGGAATTCGGCGATGGGATGACCGAAAGCCTGGCGCTGCTTGACGTAGCCCACCGCGTAATCCAGGGCCCCCTGGGCGATGCCGAGAGCCTGGGCCGCGATGGACGGCCGGCTGCGGTCGAGGGTGTGCATGGCGATCATGAACCCCTGCCCTTCCTCGCCGATGCGGTTGGTCACCGGGATCCGCACGTCCTCCAGGATGACCTCACCGGTGGGACTGCCGTGCATCCCCATCTTGCGCTCCAGCTTGCCGATCCGCAGCCCGTGCGCTCGCTCGACGAGGAAGCAGGACACACCGCGGGAGCCCGCCGCCGGGTCGGTCTTGGCGAACACCACGTAGAGGTCGGAGATGCCCGCGTTGGTGATCCAGTACTTGGTGCCATTGAGCACGTACGAATCCCCGTCCCGCACCGCCCGGGTCGACATGGCCGCCACGTCGCTGCCCGCATCCGCCTCTGACAAGCAGTAACTCCCCTGGATCTCCCCGGTGACCACGCGCGGCAGGTAGCGGGCCTGCAATTCGGCGGAACCCCAGTTGACGAGCGGGGTGGTCGAAAGCCCGTTGATGGCGATCATCAGGCTGGTGGACCCGCAGACCCGAGCCAGCTCCTCGACCATGATGGCCCGGGTGACGTGATCGGCGCCGGCCCCTCCGTACTCGACCGGGATACCCATCCCGGGTAGCTCCATGGCCACGCAGTCCTTGAAGTTGTCCCACGGGAAGTCACCGGTGGCGTCGATGTCGGCGGCCCGGGGGGCGAAGCGCTCTTCGGCCAGGTGGCGGATGGCGGCGCGGAAGTCCCGCTGCTCGTCGGTGAGGAGGATCGGCTGCATGCCTCCATCATGGCACGCATCCACCACTTGATAGGACGTCCTAGAAAGCCCGGTCGAATAGGGTCTCGGCGTGCTGGCACTCCTGTTCCCGGGTCAAGGATCGCAACGACCACAGATGGGCGTCACCTGGCAGGACCACCCTGCCTGGGCGGTGGTGGGCCGCCTGTCGGACGCCACGGGCCGGGACCTGGCGGCCCTGCTGGTCGAGGCCGACGCCGACGACCCTCAAGGCCACCCGCAACGCCCAACTGGCCGCGTTCGGGCTGAGCCTGGTGATCCTCGATGCGGCGCGGGCCGCCGGCCTCGCCGGCCGCCAGGTGCGGGCCGCCTCCGGCCACAGCCTCGGCGAGTACACCGCTCTGGTGGCGGCGGGGGCCCTGACGTCGGAAGCGGGGGCCCGCCTGGTGGCGGCTCGGGGCGACGCCATGCAGTCGGCAGCCGACCGTCAACCAGGCACCATGGCCGCGGTCCTCGGCCTCGAACCCGACCTGGTGGCCCAGGCGTGCGCATCCGTCGAGGGCGCCTGGCCCGCCAACGACAACGCCCCCGGCCAGGTCGTCATCTCCGGTACCGGATCCGGCGTCGAGGCCGCCGGGGAAGCGGCCAAGGCGCTCGGCGCCAAGCGGGTCCTGCCGCTGGCCGTGGGCGGCGCCTTTCATTCCCCCCTGATGGCCCCGGCCCAGGCCTCGCTCGACAACGCCCTGGCCGGCGCCACCTTCGAGCCGGCAGCCATCGAGGTGGTCGCCAACGTGGACGCGGCCGCCCATCACGACGGGTGGGCCGATCTGCTGTCGCGGCAGCTGGTGTCACCGGTCCGGTGGCGGGAATCCCTCCTGCGGCTCGCCGGGCTCGGGGTCACCCACTTTTTGGAGCTGGGCCCCGGTCAGGAACTGTCGGGCATGGCCAAGCGGACCGTCGAAGGTGCGGCCCGGGCCAACGTGGCGACCCCCGACGACCTCGACCGCCTGGCGTCCTTCCTGGCGGAGGGGGCCGAGGCGGGCGGCTAGGCGCCCGGTGCAACCAGCTCGTCGCGGAGTTGGCGCTTGAGGATCTTGCCGGCCGGGTTGCGAGGCAACGGCTGCTCGCAAAACCACACCCGCACCGGCACCTTGAAGCCGGCGAGGCGGGCCGCCACGTGCTCCTGGATCTCCGATTCAGTTGCGGACGTGCCCGCGCGCAACTGCACGACGGCGCCCACCTCCTCACCCAGCACCGGGTGGGGGATGCCGATGACCGCGGCGTCGGCGACGGCCGCGTGCTCGTGGAGGACGCCTTCGATCTCCACGCAGTACACGTTCTCCCCGCCGCGGATCAACATGTCCTTGGCCCGGTCGACGATGTACACGAAGCCCTCGTCGTCGAGGCGGGCCACGTCGCCGGTGTGCAGCCACCCGTCGCTGAAGGTTAGGGCGGTGGCCTCCGGCTTGCCCCAGTAGCCCTTGACCACGTTGGGGCCTTTGATCCACAGCTCGCCGATCTCGCCGACGGGGACCTCTTTCCCGTCCGGGTCGACGACCTTCACCGTCACCACCGGCACGGGCGGCCCGACGCTGTCCGGCTTGGCCTCGTAGTCCGGGCCGGCGTTCATGGTCGACAACGACGAGGTCTCGGTGAGCCCGTAGCCGTTGGACGCGGTCCCGCCCGGGAAGTGGGCCTTGATCCGGCGCACCAGCTCGGGGGGCGCCGGAGCGCCGCCGTAGCCGACGGAGCGGACGCTGGACGTGTCCCGGGTGGCGAAGTCCGGGTGGTCGAGCACCTGCATCACCATGGTCGGCACCCCGCCGAAGGTGGTGATGCGCTCCCGTTCGATGAGCTCCAGGGCCCGGCCGGCCTCCCAGCGGTGCATCATGACCAGCTTGCCGCCCGCCATCAGGTTGGCCACCAGGATGGAATGGCAGCCGGTGGCGTGGAAGAGCGGCACCGACAGGAGGTAGGAATTCTGACCGCCGCCGCCGGGCTCGGCCCCGGCCCGGAGGGCGTTGCGGACATTGACGTAAAACAGGCTGATGGGGTTGGTGCAGATGTTGCGATGGGTGCCGAGCGCCCCTTTCGGTCGCCCGGTCGTCCCCGAGGTGTAGAAGATGGTGGCGTCGTCGTCGGTGGCGATGTCCACTGCGGGCAAGTCGGGCAAGTCGGTGCCGGGCGGGGGGTCGGCCACGACGTCCTCGTAGCGCAACATGCCCACCGGGACCTCGGCTGGGGAGGAGCGGGCCACCAGGACCGCCTCGAGGTCGGGCAGGTAGGTCACGAAGTCGGCAATCCGCTCGGCGCGCGGCTGGTCGCAGATCACCAGCTTGGTGCCGGAGTCGGCCAGCCCGTAGTGCAGCTCCTCGCCGGTCCACCAGGCGTTGAGCGGCACCACCACGGCGCCCACCGCGGCTGCCGCCCAGAACGATACGGACCACTCGGGGAAGTTGCGCATGGCGATGCTCACCCGGTCACCGTTGCCGACGCCGAAGCGGTCGCGCAGGATCCGGGCCAGCTGGCTGGCCGCCAGGAAGTGCTCCTCGAAGGACATGCGCTCGTCCTCGTAGACCAGGAAGGTGGCGTCCCCGTGGCCCCGGCTGGCGGTGAGGATGGCCCCGAGGGTGGCCGGCGCGTTCTTCCAGACCGTGGTGGACACGCCCCGCACGTCCACCTCGACGGTCTCGAACATCTCGCCCGGCGCGGTGAGCTGCTTGTCGGCATCAGCGACGGACAGGCTCATACGATCAGCAACTCCTTCCAGGCCGGCAGGCGGTCACGCACCTGCGCCGGGGTCAGCGGCAGCGTCTCGGGCCGGACGGCGTCGACGATCTGGCGCTGGTCCCAGTAGTGCTCGGCCGCCCCGCGAAACAATCCGGCCCGCCACGCCACCAGATCGTCCGGGGCTCCGCCCAGGTAGCCCCACAAGGTGTACGCCCACTCCATGTCATGGATCACCGGCGCCCGACCGAAATACGCCGACCGGCGGGTCCCGCACGCGAAGCAGCCGGCCACCGCGTCCTCCCGGTGCTCCCCCGCCGGCACCTCCAGCCGCCCGGCCAGGCGATGGGCCAACTTGAGGCCGTAGCCGAGATCGGGCCCGGTTGACCCGAAGCGGGGCCCCACCGGCGGCCCGAGGCCGTCCTGCTCGCCCGGGCGGCCCTGGTACCAGGCTCGCGGCGCCGGCAGCAACGACGACGGTCGCACCCGGTCGGTGTCCTGCAGCGGGACGTGCGGAGGCTGGGTCACGAAATGGGAGTCTGCTGGGCTGCGCCGGCGTGGAGCAACCCGAACACGATCGAGTCCTCCAGCGCCCCCCACGACGCCTCGATCACGTTCTCCGACACCCCGATGGTGGTCCAGGTGCGGTCGCCGTCGGTGGAGTCGATCAGCACCCGGGTGACCGCGGCCGTGCCCCGGCTGGTGTCGAGCACCCGGACCTTGAAATCGGTGAGGTGGACGTGGGCCAGCTCTGGGTACACCGGACCGATAGCCTTGCGCAGGGCGGCGTCGAGGGCGTTGACGGGGCCGTTGCCCTCGGCGGTGGCGAGGACCCGGTCGTCGCCGACGATCACCTTGACGGTGGCCTCGGTCACGAAGGCGCCGTCCTCGCGCAGCTCGGTGATCACCCGGTGCGACTCCAGGCCGAAAAACGGCTGCTTCCACCCGGTCGCCGACCGCATCAGCAACTCCAGCGAGCCGTCGGCCACCTCGAAATGAAAGCCCCGATGCTCCAGGTCTTTGAGCCGGTCGACGATGTCCGCCAGCACCGAATCGTCGAAGCCCAGCCCCAGTTGTTCGGCCTTGAGCGCCACCGTGGATCGGCCGGCCATCTCGCTGACGACGAACCGGGTGCCGTTGCCGATCTGCACCGGGTCGACGTGCTCGTAGGCGTCGCGGGACCGGGCGATGGCGCTGGTGTGCAGCCCGGCCTTGTGGGCGAACGCCGAGACCCCGACGAAGGGCTGGTGCGGGTCGGGCGCCACGTTGACGACCTCGGCGATGTGGTGCGACACGGCCGTGAGCCGGGCCAGCCGGTCGGACGCCGATGGTGCGCACGCCCATCTTGAGGGTCAGGTCGGGCACGGCCGCGGTCAGGTCGGCGTTACCGGTCCGCTCGCCGTAGCCGTTGATGCAGCCCTGCACCTGGGTGACGCCCTGCCGGACGGCGACAAGGGAGTTGGCGACGGCGCACCCCGAGTCGTTGTGAAAATGGCAGCCCAACTGGCTCTCGACCAGGTCGCGTACCTCGCCGACCACCCGCTCGACTTCGAAGGGCAGGCTCCCGCCGTTGGTATCGCACAGCACCAGGACCTCCGCCCCGGCCGCGGCGGCCGCCCGCAGGACGTCGGCGCTGAACCGGGGGTTGGCCCGGTAGCCGTCGAAGAAGTGCTCGGCGTCGAGGAATACCCGCCGGCCCTGGCCCGCCAGATAGGCGACGGAGTCCGCCACCATGTCGATGGCCTCGGTCAGGGTGGTGCGCAGGGTCTCGGTGACGTGCCACTCGGCGGATTTGGCCACCAGGCAGACGACGCCGGTCTGGGCGGCCAGCAGGCCGGCGAGCACCGGGTCGGTCTCGGCCCGGCCGCCGGCCTTGCGGGTGGAACCGAAGGCGACCAGGGTGGCCGTCTCCAGGCGCAGGTCGCCGGCCGCGGCCCGGCGGAAGAACTCCTCGTCCTTGGGGTTGGCGCCCGGCCAGCCGCCCTCGATGTAGCGGACCCCGAGGTGGTCGAGTTGCTCGGCCACCCGCAGCTTGTCGTCGACCGTCAGCGACAGCCCCTCCTGCTGGCTGCCGTCCCGCAGGGTGGTGTCGTAGATGTCGACCGCCTCCGGCAGCTGCCGGGGGACAGCGTGGGCCCCACCGGCTACCCCGTGACCAGTTACCCCATGACCAGCGACCCCGTGATCAGCCGACATGTTCGACCCAGTCCTTGTAGCGGTCCACCTGGCCGCGCACCGCGGCGTGGAAGATCTCCTGGATGCGCCGGGTGATCGGACCGGGCCGACCGTCGCCGACCATCCGATCGTCGACCGACGCGATCGGGCACCACCTCGGCGGCGGTACCCGACAGGAACGCCTCCTCCGCCGTGTACAGGTCGGAACGCAGGATGTGGCCGGTCTCCACCTCGTAGCCGAGGTCCCGGGCGATGCTCATGACCGAGCTCTGGGTGATGCCCTCCAGGGCGCCCGCGGACACGGGCGGGGTGATGATCCGGCCGCCGCGCACGATGAAGATGTTTTCTCCGGTGCACTCGCTGACATACCCCTGGGGGGACAGAAGGATGGCCTCGTCGTAGCCGGCCTTGAGGGCCTCGATCTTGGCCATGGAGGAGTTGATGTACATCCCGGTGCCCTTGGCCGCGGGCGGCATGGCATTGGGGTCGTGCCGCTGCCAGGAGCTGATCTTGGTGCGGACCCCGTTGGCGATCCCGTCGTCGCCGAGGTAGGCGCCCCACGGCCACACCGCGATGGACACGTTGACCGGGCACGGCAGCGGGTTGAGGCCCATCTCGCCGTAGCCCAGGTACACGATGGGCCGGATGTAGCACTCGGACAGGCCGTTGACCCGGACGGTGGTCTTGGTGGCCTCGATGAGCTCCTCGGGGCTGAACGGCACGTCGATCATGAAGATCTTGGCCGAGTTGAACAGCCGGGTGATGTGGTCGGTCAGCCGGAACACCGCCGGCCCGGAGTCCGTCGGATAGGCCCGGATGCCTTCGAACACCCCACACCCGTAGTGCAGGGTGTGGGTCAGGATGTGGATGCGAGCGTCGTCCCAGTCGACCAGCTCGCCGTCCATCCAGATCTTCTCGGTCTTGGTGATCGGCATCGGACTCAGACCCTTTCTGCGGCGGGCGCCGCGGGTGCAGCAGCGAGGTCGGCTGCGACGTGGTCGGCGAGGGCGTCGCCGATCTGCGCGGTCGACAGGCCGGGCCGGGCGGTGAAGCCGGCCACGGCCTCGGTGATGCGCCGGGCCACCTCGCCGGCGCCGAGGAAGTCCAGCATCATGGCGGTGGAGATGATGGCCGCGGTGGGATCGGCCTGGCCCGTGCCGGCGATGTCGGGGGCGGAGCCGTGCACCGGCTCGAACATCGAGGGACCGGTCCGGTCCGGGTTGAGGTTGGCCGAGGCGGCCCGGCCGATCCCGCCGGCGACGGCGCCCCCCAGGTCGGTGAGGATGTCGCCGAAGAGGTTGTCGGTGACGATGACGTCGTAGCGTTGCGGGGACTCGACGCAGTAGATGCAGGCCGCGTCAACGTGGTTGTAGGCGGTCGTCACGTCGGGGTACTCGAGGGCCACCTGATCGAACGTCCGCTGCCACAGGTCACCGGAGAACGTCAGCACGTTGGTCTTGTGCACCAGGGTGAGGTGGCGGCGGGGCCGCGAGCGGGCCAGCTCGAAGGCGAAACGGACGCAGCGCTCGACCCCGAACCGGGTGTTGACCGATCCCTGGGTGGCGATCTCCGCCGGGGTGCCTTTGCGTAGGAAACCACCCTCCCCAGCGTAGGCGCCCTCGGTGTTTTCGCGGATCGACCGCGAAGTCGATCGGTACGCCGGCGCCGACGCTCGCCGCGGCCACGAAGGGGCGCAGGTTGATGTACAGGTCCAGCTCGAAACGCATGCGCAGCAGCAGGCCCCGTTCGAGGACGCCGGGCGGGACCTCCGGGCGTGCCGACCGCGCCCAGCAGGATGGCGTCGAATCCCCGCAGCTCGTCCAGCACCCCGTCCGGCAGCACCTCGCCCGTCGCCAGGTAGCGCCGGCCGCCGAGGTCGTAGTCGGTCGTCTCCAGGTCGGCGCCGGCGGCGCGCGCCACCTTGAGGGCTTCGGTGAGGACCTCGATGCCGATCCCGTCACCGGGGATCACGGCGATCTTGCAGGGGGTTCACTTGACGGTTTCTCCTCGTCGACATGTAGACACAAAACGACCGCCCCCTCGGGACGGTCGGCACAGCGCATCGGTTGGCGGCCGATGCGCTACACGATAATTACGATCTCGGTGACCACGACGGGCGCGGGGCTGGTGCTCACAGTCCATCCAGTCTCGCCGATGGCCGGCCGCTCGTCAACCGGCACTAGCCTCACGCCGTATGGCTGCAACGCAACTGTCCCAGGATGCCCATCGACCGGCTGCGGGCCGAGCTCGAGGATCTGCGCACCCGCGGGCGCATCGACATCGCCCGGGCCATCGAGGCGGCCCGGGCCCTCGGGCGACCTGTCGGAGAACGGTGACTACCACGCCGCCAAGGATTCCCAGGGAAAGATGGAGGCCCGCATCCGGCAGCTCGAAGCCATGCTCTCCGACGTGGCGATCGTCGACACCGCCGCCGTCGCCGGCGGCGAGGTCGGCACCGGCGTGGTGGTGGCGTTGCGCTATGCCGGCGACGACGACATCGAGCGCTACCTCATCGGCTCCATCGAGGAGCGCCGGGAGGGCGTCTCGGTCGTCTCCCCCAACTCCCCGCTCGGCCTGGCCCTGATGGGCCGCAAGGCCGGCGACCGGGTCTCCTACCAGGCGCCCAGCGGCCCGCTCGAGGTCGAAATCGTCGAAATCGGGGCCTGAAAACCAGTCGCGATCGCGGACCGCGCCGCGGTACGGTCACAGAGATGAGTGAGAGCGCCGCTGGCGGCCCGGCGATCCTGGTGGAAGGCCTCCAGAAGTCGTTCGGCCCGGTCAACGCCCTGCGCGGCGTCGATCTGGCGGTGCCGCGGGGGACGGTGCTCGGCGTCCTCGGTCCCAACGGGGCCGGCAAGACCACGGCCGTGCGCATCATGACGACCCTCCTCAAACCCGACGCCGGCCGGGTCCTGATCGAAGGCCGCGACGTGGTGCGCGACGACACTGCGGTGCGGGAGATCATCGGCCTCGCCGGGCAATCCGCGGCCATTCAGGAGGAGCTCACCGGCCGGGAGAACCTCGAGATCGTGGGCCGCCTCTACCACCTGCCCAAAGCGACCTGCCGGGAGCGGGCCGAGGCCCTGCTGGACCGGTTCGATCTGGCGGACGCGGCCGACCGGCCGGCCAAGACCTACTCGGGCGGGATGCAGCGCCGGCTGGATCTGGCCGCCAGCCTGGTGGCCGAGCCGGCGGTGCTCTTCCTGGACGAGCCCACCACCGGGCTCGACCCCCGCAGCCGGATCGGCATGTGGGACGTCATCCGCGAGCTGGTGGCCGGCGGCACCACCCTGCTGCTGACCACCCAGTACCTGGACGAGGCCGACGAGCTGGCCGACGAGATCGTCGTCATCGATCACGGACTGGTGATCGCGGCCGGGACGTCGGAGCAGCTCAAGGACCGGGTCGGCGGCGACGTGGTCGAGTTCACCGTTCCCGACCGGGCCCGCCTGGCGGACGCCACCCGCGCCGTGTCCGCGCATCACCGACGGCGAACCCAGCCTGCACGAGCAGACCGGGCAGGTGAGCATCCGGGCCGGGCACAGCGGCTCCGAGGTGCTGGTGCAGGTGGTGCGCAACCTGGACGCCGCGGGCATCGAAGTCCGCGGCCTGGCCCTGCGCCGGCCGTCGCTCGACGACGTGTTCCTCGCCATCACCGGCCACGCGGCCGAAGAAGACGAACCGGCCACAGGCAAACCGGGCCGGGCGAACCGGAGCCGGGGCCGGGGCCGGACCGCCACCGTCACGACCGAGGACAGCTGACGGTGGCGTCCACCGTGCTCGCCGGCCCCGCCTCCCCGGCGCGTTCAGCAAACCGTCCGTGCCCGCCCGCCTCCACTGGGTGGTGGTCGATTCGTTGACGATGATGCGGCGCGACCTGCTGCTGTGGGTCCGCGTCCCTGCCGTCATCATGTTCACCGTGGTGCAACCCGCCATGTTCCTGTTGCTGTTCCGCTACGTCTTCGGCGGGGCCATCCCGGTCCACACCAAGGGCGGGTACGTCAACTATCTGGTGCCGGGCATCATCGGCCAGACCGGCGCCTTCACCTCGTTTGGCACCGCCATCTCGCTGGCGCAGGAGCTCAAGAAGGGCTCCATCGACCGCCTCAAGTCCATGCCCATGGCTCGCTCTGCCGTCCTGCTCGGCCGCCTGGGCACCGACCTCGTCCGGCTGCTGGTCATCATGGGCATCCTGGTGGGACTCGGCTATGCGGTGGGCTTCCGCTTCGAAAACGGCGTGGTACCGGCGATCTTCATGTTTGTCCTGGCCCTCGGGTTCGGGTTGGTGGTGTGCTGCGTGTCGGCGTTCACCGGTCTGGCCATCAAGGACGAGGAGGCGGTCCAGGCCTTCGGCTTTATCTGGGTCTTCCCGCTCACGTTCGTGAGCGCGGCCTTCGTGCAGATCCAGAGCATGCCGGGCTGGATGCAGGCCTTCGCCAAGAACCAGCCCATCAGCATCTTCATCGAGGAGATGCGGGCTCTGGCCGTCGGGGGCCCGGTCGCCCTGCACGCGTGGCAGAGTGCGGTATGGCTGGTTGGCCTCCTGGCGCTCTTCGGCCCCCTCGCCGTCCGGGCCTACAAGCGGGCCTGACGTGACCGACCCGTCGCGGCCGGCGGTCGACCCCGGCTTCCTCGCCTTCCCGCTCGAGGACCTGGCGGGGGCGGCCCTGGAGGCGGCCGGCCGAGCCGGCGCCAGCCACGTCGAAGTCCGCGTCGAGCGCAACCGAGAGGCGGACGTGCGCGTCCGGGACCGGCACGTCGAGGGCTCGGCCGAACGGGAGGCCGCCGGCCTGTCCGTCCGGGTCCTCCTCGACGGCACCTGGGGGTTCGCCGCCACCACGGACCTGAGCACCCGGTCGGCCGCCGCAGCCGCCGCGGATGCGCTCGAGGTGGCCCGGACATCGGCCGCCCTCCGCAGCGAACGGATCGAGCTCGCCGGCGAGGCCGTCTATCCCGATGGGACGTGGGTCTCGCCGTACCAGGTCAACCCGTTCGACATCGCGTCCGCCGATCGGGCGGACGTGCTCCTCGGCTGGACGTCGACACTCCTCGACCAACCCGGCGTCGACCACGCGGACGCGGCGGTCCTGGCGGTGCAGGAGGACAAGTTCTACGCCGACCTGGCCGGCACCCGAACCGTCCAGGAGCGCGTCCGGATCCACCCCACCGCGACCGCGGTGGCGGTCAACCGCCAGACCGGCGAGTTCGAGACCATGCGCACCCTGGCCCCTCCCACCGGGAGGGGTTGGGAGTACCTGACGGGGACAGGGTGGGACTGGGACGGCGAGCTGGCTGCTCTGCCGGGCTTACTGGCGGAGAAGGTCGGCGCACCGTCCGTCGAGGCCGGCGCCTACGACGTCGTCATCGACCCCTCCAACCTCTGGCTCACCATCCACGAGTCGATCGGTCATGCCACCGAGCTGGACCGGGCCCTCGGCTACGAGGCGGCGTATGCCGGCACGTCGTTTGCCACCTTCGATCGGCTCGGCACGCTCCAGTACGGGGCCCCGTTTATGCACGTCGTCGGGGACCGCACCGCGCCGCACGGCCTGGCCAGCGTCGGCTGGGACGACGAGGGCGTGGCCGCCCAGTCCTGGGACCTGATCCGCGACGGTCTCCTCGTGGGCTACCAGCTAGACCGACGCATGGCCGCCCGCCAGGGCTTCGACCGATCCAACGGGTGTGCCTTCGCCGACTCCAGCAGCCACGTGCCCCTGCAGCGCATGGCCAACGTGTCCCTGCAACCCTCCCCCGGCGGGCCTTCCACCGAGGAGTTGATCGGTTCGGTCGCCGACGGCATCTACATCGTCGGCGACAAGAGCTGGTCGATCGACATGCAGCGGTACAACTTCCAGTTCACCGGCCAGCGGGTCTTCCGGATCCGGAACGGGCGGTTGGCCGGCCAGCTGCGCGACGTCGCCTACCAGGGCGTCACCACCGAGTTCTGGGGCTCCATGGAGGCGGTCGGCGGCGAACGCACCTACGTCCTCGGCGGGGCCTTCAACTGCGGCAAGGGCCAGCCCGGCCAGGTGGCGCCGGTCAGCCACGGCTGCCCCTCGGCGCTGTTCCGCCAGGTCCGCATCCTCAACACCGCGGACGAGGCCGGGCGGTGAGCGGCTTCGAGGTCCCGCCCCAGGAGCTGGTCGAACGGGCCCTCTCCTTGTCGAAGGCGGACGACTGCGTGGTCATCGGCGATGCCGTGACCGACGCCAACCTGCGGTGGGCCAACAACACCCTGACGACCAACGGCTCGACTCGCCGCAACCAGGTCACGGTGGTCGCGGTGATCGGAGGGGCGGTCGGGGTGGTGTCCCGCCTCGGGGTGACGGCCGACAGCCTCGAGGATCTGGTCCGGGCCGCCGAGCACACGGCGCGCACCGGCACCGCGGCCGAGGACCAGCAGCCGTTGGTGGCGGACGCCCCGGCGATCGGCGACTGGGAGGCGCCCCCGGCGGAGACCTCAATCCGGGTGTTCGATCGCGTCGCGGTGGACCTGGGCTCGGCGTTCGAACGGGCCAGCAGCGGCGGCGAATTGCTGTTCGGCTACGCCGAGCACGAGATGCGCACCAGCTACCTGGCCTCGTCGACGGGCCAGCGAGCCCGGTTCGACCAGCCGACGGGGCACGTCGAGATCAACGCCAAGAGCACCGACTTCAGTCGTTCGGCCTGGGCCGGGGTGGCCACGGCCGACTTCGCCGACGTGGCCCTGGAGACCCTGACCTCGGATTTGCGGCGCCGGTTGGGCTGGGCCACCCGCCGGGTCGAGCTGCCCGCCGGCCGCTACCAGACGATTCTGCCGCCCACCGCGGTCGCCGACCTGATGATCGACCTGTACTGGTCCGCCGGCGCCCGGGACGCCCACGACGGGCGGACGGTGTTCAGCCGGCCCGGCGGAGGGACCCGGGTCGGCGAGCGCTTGGCGGAGGTGGCGGTGACCCTGCGCAGCGACCCGGCCGCCCCCTTTCTCCAGTGCTCTCCCTTCGTGTTGGCCCACGAGTCGAGCGGCTCGCTCTCGGTCTTCGACAACGGACTGCCGCTCCAGCCGACCGCCTGGGTCGACTCGGGGGTCCTCACCTCCCTCGTGCAGACCCGGCATTCCGCCGCCCTCACGGATTTGCCCGTCACGCCCTACATCGACAATCTGATCATGGAGGGCCCCGGAGGGGGCGGCGCCGACCTGGAGGCCATGGTCGCCGGCGCGGACCGGGCGCTGCTGCTCACCTGCCTGTGGTACATCCGGGAGGTCGACCCGCAGACCCTGCTGTTGACCGGGTTGACCCGGGACGGGGTGTACCTGGTCGAAGGCGGCGAGGTGGTCGGGGCCGCCAACAACTTCCGTTTCAACGAGAGCCCCGTCGATCTGCTGCGCCGCATCGTGGAGGTGGGCGCCACGGAGCGCACTTTGCCCCGCGAATGGACGGACTATTTCACCCGGACCGCCATGCCGCCCTTGCGGGTGGACGCCTTCAACATGTCGTCGGTGAGCCAGGCGTCGTAGGCCGGCGAGGCGCGGGTCCCTACCCCCAGGACCGCACCAGCTCGATCAGGGTCCGGGCCCCCCACCCGGTCCCGCCCCGGGTGAGCCAGCCGTCGTCGCCCTCCGACCAGCTCGGGGCCGCGATGTCGAGGTGGGCCCAGGCCCGGCCGGCAGTGAACTCCTTGAGGAAGAGGGCCGCCATGATGGCCGACGCCGCCGGCTTGGTGGTCACGTTGCGCAGGTCGGCCACGTCCGAGTCGAGCTGCTTGCGGTAGGCGGCGACCAACGGCAACTCCCAGGCCGGTTCGCCGGCCGCGGCCCCGGCCGCCCGGACCCGGGCGACGAGCGCCTCGTCGCTGCCCATGACCGCGGCGACGCCATCGCCCAACGCCACCCGCTGCCCGCCGGTGAGGGTGGCGATGTCGACGATGGCGTCCGGCTCCTCCTCCGCGGCCAGGCACAGGGCGTCGGCGAGCACCAGCCGGCCCTCGGCGTCGGTGTTGAGGACTTCGATGCTGGTGCCGTTGCGCGCCACCAGCACGTCACCGGGGTGGATGGCGGTACCGCTCGGCATGTTTTCCGTGGCCGCCACCCAACCGACGACCCGCACCGGCAGGTCGAGTTGGGCGGCGCCGATGGTGGCCGCGATCACCGCGGCCGCCCCACCCATGTCGCTCTTCATGGTCATCATCCCCGTTGGCGTCTTCAGCGACAGGCCCCCGGAGTCGAAAGTGATGCCTTTGCCCACCAGAGCCACCGTGGCCTTGGCCCGCCCGCGGGGTTCGTAGACCAGGCGCAGCAGGCGAGGCGGTTCGGCCGCCCCGGCCGCCACCCCCAGCAGACCACCCAGCCGTTCGGCCGCGATCCGCTCCTCGTCCCACACGTCGACGGTCACGCCCGTACCGGCCGCGGCGTCCAGCGCCTGGCGGCCCAGCTCGCGGGGCGTCAGGTCCCGGGGCGGACGGTTGACCCAGTCCCGAGCCCGCCAGGTGGCGTCGACCGCCACCTGGCCGCGGCGAACGGCGGCGTCCAGCTGGGCCCGGCGGGCCTGACCGGATGGGGTCCGGCCCGCCGGCACCACCATCAGGACCCGTTCGAGCCGGCCGGCCCGCGGCACCCGCCTGGCCCCATTGAAGCGGTAGGCGCCCAGACCGATCCCTTCCACCGCGGCAGCCAGGGTCTCGGGGTCCACCGCCGCGGCCGCCAACGTGGTCGCCACCTCGGTCGCGGCGCCGATCTGGCGAGCCAGCGCGGCGCCGGCGCGGCGGAGGGCCTCGGCATCCACCCTTTCCCGCGGTCCGACCCCGAGGGCGACCACCGTGGCCCCGTCGTCCGCCAAGACCGCCAGGGCTTGGCCCGGCTGCCCCTCGAAGCGCCGCTGGGCGAGGAACCCGGGTTCGACGGCGGCGCCGGCCCCGGCGGGAGAAGTGAGGTCGGCGAAGACCGGGACGCCGAGGACAGCCACGCCAACCGGCACCCGGCTCGTCACCTCGAAACGCGCCGGCGTCACCCGGCCGCCTTGGACAACAACGACCCACCATGCTCCTGGCACCGGGCCATCGTCCACACCAGATCCGACAGCCGATTGAGGTACGGCCCCACCAGCGAGCCCTCCGGCGCCGCGCCCAGGGCCTCCCGCTCGGCGCGGCGCACCACGGTCCGGCCCACGTCCAAGGCGGCCGCCACCCGGTCCTGGCCCGGAATCACGAAGTCGGTCAACGGGGGGAAGCGTTCGGTCAGGGCGTCGATCTGCTCTTCCAGGGCGGCCACCATCTCCGAAGTGACGAGCGATACGCCGGGCTGCAACTTGTGCCGGTTGGCGGGGAGGGTGGCCAGCTCGGCCATGAGCACGTACAGGTCCCGTTCCAGCCCGATCAGCAGGTGGTCGAGCTCCGAGCCGGGTTCACCGGCCGCCCGGGCCACGCCGAGGGCGGCTTGGGCCTCGTCGACCGCCCCGTTGGCGACGATGACCGGCGAATCCTTGGCGACCCGCCCGCCGTAGAGCAGGCCGGTGGACCCGTCGTCGCCTTTGCGGGTGTAGATCTTCATGTCGGCTGGCGAGCCTACCGGGGACCCGGCGCCCGCTAGACCGACCCTTCCGCGACCTGGCCGCCGTCCACCGCCCAGGTGCGGTTGACCGTCAAGGTCTCGAGCAGCCAGCGGTCGTGGGTCACCACCAGGACGGTTCCCCGGTAGCTCTCCAGCGCCTCCTCGAGCTGCTCGATGGCGGGCAGATCGAGATGGTTGGTGGGCTCGTCGAGCACCAGGCAGTTCGTGCCGGCGGCCATCAGCGCAGCCAGCAAGGCCCGGGTCCTTTCCCCGGGCGACAGCTCGGCCGGCCGGCGGCCCACGTGCTCGGCGCCCAGACCCAGCTTGGCCAGCGTCGACCGGGCCGCCTCGGGGAGCAGCCCGGTGGCGGCCGCGAACCCGCTGAGCACATCCCGGCCGGCGTCGAGACGAGCCCGCCGCTGATCCAGCTCGCCGACGACCACGCCGGGACCCAGCCACTGGCGGCCGGCCGCGAGCGGCAGTCGTCCGAGCAGCGCCGCCAGCAACGTCGACTTCCCACCCCCATTCGGGCCAGTGATGGCCACTCGGTCCGACCAGGACAGTTCCAGATCGACCGGACCCAGCTGAAAAGATCCCCGCCGGACGACGGCACCCTCCAAGCGGGCCACCACGTCGCCGCTGCGCCCGGCCGGGGCCAGGTTGAGCTGGAGGTCCCAGCCTTCCCACGGCTTGTCGATGGTGCCCAACCGGGCCAGGGCGCGCTCGGATTGGCGGACCTTGGCGGCTTGCTTCTCGGTGCGGTTGGCGAAGAAACCCTGTTGCATCTTGTCGCGGTCCCTGGGCTGCTTGGCGGCCTTCTTGACGCCGTGCTCGGACCAGGTGCGCTGGGTGCGGATCCGGGCCCGGAGCCGGGCCTGCTCGGCGACCCAGGACTCGTAGGCCTGGCTCTGGTGGCCCCGGGCCAGGGCCTGGCGCTCGATGTACTCGCTCCACCCGCCGGCGTACTCGGTGGCCGTGTGCCGGTGCTCGTCGATCTCCAGGACCCGGTCGACCGTCCGGTCCAGGAAGGCCCGGTCGTGCGACACCACGACCGCGGCGCCCGGCAGGGAGCCGAGGAAGCCTTCGAGGCGAGCCAGGCCGGCGAAGTCGAGGTCGTTGGTCGGCTCGTCCAGCAGGAACACGTCAAAGCGGGCCAGCAGGACGGCCGCCAGCCCGGCCCGGGCGGCCTGGCCGCCGGACAGGTCGGCGACCGCGACGTCGAGGCGGTCGGCTGGCAACCCCACGTCGGCACCGACCGTGCCGACCCGGGCGTCGAAATCGTCGCCGCCCAGCGCCAGAAACCGGTCGAGGGCGTCGGAGTAGGCCCCCACCGTGGACGGGTCTTCGGCCAGGGCGGCGGTGAGGCGGTCCAATTGGGCGCCGGCCGCCGCCACCCCGGTCCGCCGGGCCAGGTAGGCCCGCACCGTCTCTCCCGGAGCCGCGTCGGGTTCCTGACTCAGGTAGCCCACCTGCAGGGAGGCGGGGGCGCGTTGCACCTCGCCGGCGTCCGGCACGTCGATGCCGGCCAGGATGCGCAACAGCGTGGACTTGCCGACCCCGTTCGGACCGACCACGCCCAGGCGGGCGCCCGGTCCCACCGACAGGGAGATCCCTTCCAGCACGACCTGGGCGCCGCGATGCACCGTCACGTCTTTGGCGGACAACACAGGGAGCGACGCTACCGGCGGTCGAGCCGGTCGAGCCGGTCGACGAGACCGAAAGTCATCGCTCCGGGCCGGTAGGCGCCAGACTGGCGGGGGGCGGCGGCCCAGGGGTCGGCGGTGGGGGGCCGGGCGCAGGGGCCAACGACCGCCGTGCCGTTCGCCCCTCAACCGCCCGACACGGCCGGCAAGACCGTCACCTCGGCGCCCTCGGGCACCACGGTGGAGATCCCTCCGAGGCTCCGCACGTCATCGACACCGACGAACACGTTGACATGGCGCCGCAGCCCGCCGGCCTCGTCGCGGACCCGCCGCCCGACAGCCGGGTAGGCCCGGGCGACGGCGTCGAGCACGGCGGCGACCGTCACCGGCGCCGGCACATCGACGGCGAAACCCGCCACCCCGCCGGCGTGCTCGCGCAACGCCGCGGCCAGGCGGACCGACACCCTCAGGCCAACACCGCCGGTTTGACGCACAGCACCGGCGGCAGGTGCCGCGCCAGTTCTCGCCACGACTCGCCTGCGTCAGCCGAGCCGAACACCTCGCCGGTCCGGGTGCCGACGTACAAGCCGGCCGGATCGAGCGAGTCGGCTGCGAATCCGTCGCGGAGCACGGTCAGCCAGGCGTTCTGCTGGGGCAGCCCCCGCGCCAGGGGCTCCCAGGAGGCACCGCCGTCGCGGGTCCGGTAAACCCGCAACCGCCCGTCGGGCGTGCAGCGGAACTCGTCGGAGGTCAACGGCACCACGTAGGCCGTGCCCGGCACATTCGGGTCGGCGACGACGGGGAATCCAAACGTCGATGGAAGGCTCCCTTCGCCGATCTCCCGCCAGCGGCCGCCAAAATCGTCCGAACGGTAGACCCCCCAATGATGCTGTAGGAAGAGCGTGTCGGGCTGGGTGGGATGCCGGTCGATCTTGTGCACGCACTGACCGAACTCCGGGTTCGGGTCGGACAAGAAGTTGACCTTGATGCCGATGTTGGCGGCCTCCCAGTGCGATCCGTCCAGCGTGCGGTAGAAGCCGGCGGAGGACACCGCAATCCCCAGCCGAGGTCGGCCGGCGGGATCCGCCACGATGGTGTGCAGACACAGGCCGCCACCGCCGGGTTGCCACTGCTTTCGGTGGGCGTGGCCCCAAAGATTCTCGTCCAGGCGAAAGGTCTCGCCGGCGTCGTCGGAACGAAACAACGCGGCCGGTTCGACGCCGGCGTAGACGACGCCCGGTTGGGCCGCGCCGGCGAGTTGCAGTTGCCAGACCCGAGCCACCGCGGCGCCAGCACCGTCCGGGAAGGCCAGCGTCTGGGGGTCGGGCTCGACCCAGGAGGCGCCCAGGTCGTCCGATCGGTAGACGGACGGACCCCAGTGCGAGCTGGTCGCTCCGACCAGCAGGCGGCTGCGGTCGGGATGGCTATCGAGGGTGACGGCGTAGATCTGTTCGCCCCGAAACCATGGGCCTCCCAGCTGCCAGCCCTCCCGATCCGGCCCGGCGGTGAGCGTGAAAAGCCCCTTCGTCGTGCCGACCAGCACGACCACGTCGCCGGCGGATGCCTCCATGGCGCAGGTCACGTCGTGCGTCCGGTGGTCGATCGGTCATACACATACGCGGCGACGGCGGCTGTGGGCACGCGTGTCCTCCAGGTGTGATTGGTCGCCATTCTGACCGCGGGCCGGTCCGAAACTCATCGCTGGCGCGCCAGAGGGGCCAGACTGGCGGGGTGGACACCGACCAGCGGCACTTCGAGCAGCTGGTCGCCGACGCCTTGGACGAGATACCCGAGGCGCTCGGCCGGCTGATGGAGAACGTGGTGGTGCTGGTCGAGGACTGGCCCACCCGCGAGCAGCTGGCGGGCCGCCGCGGCACGCTGCTCGGCCTGTATCAGGGCATCGACCTGACCCGCCGCTCCCCGCTGTCCTACGCCGCGGTGATGCCGGATCGGATCACCATCTTCCGCGGTCCCATCAGCCGCATCGCACGGGACGAAGCCGACCTCACCCGGATCGTCACCACCACGGTCATCCACGAGGTCGCCCACCACTTCGGCATCTCCGACGAACGCCTCGAGGAGCTGGGCTGGGCGTAGCAGGGCAGTGGGGTCGGGCCGCGCCCATTAAATCGTTATGACGTGGCGGGGACCGGCGATAGCGTCGCCGCCGTGACTGCCGCCTTCTTCCGCTGACCGCCGCCGGCGCCCCGCCAGGCGTCCGCACGAGCTGGCCAGCCATGCGTGGTTCCGACGCGGAGGAGACAAGTCATGAAGAGTCCTGAGAGCACCTACGAGCTGTCGGAAGTGATGCCCCTCGAGGTGCGCGGGGTCACCAAGGCATTCCACAAGCGTCGGCTGGCCAGCCGAAGCGAGCGGCGGGTCGCAGTCGACGACGTTTCCTTCTGCGCCACGACCGGCGAGATCTACGGCGTCATCGGCGCCAACGGATCGGGTAAGTCCACCCTGATCCGCATCCTGAGCACCCTGCTGCTGCCCGACCAGGGAGAGGTGCGGGTCTTCGGGCGCGACGCCCTGAAGGATCCCCAGTCCGTCCGGCCCCTGCTCAACCGGGTGTCCGCCGACCCCTCCTTCTTTCGGGCCATGTCGGCGATGGAGAACCTGCTTTTCTACGGCCGGGCGTACGGGCTGTCCGGTGTCGAGGCCCGCCAGCGCAGCGCGGAAATCCTGCGCCGGCTGCACCTCGACGTGTCGCACGCCCGCCAGCCGATGTTGCATCTCTCGAGAGGCCAGCAGCAGAAGGTGGCGGTGGCTCGGGCGTTCCTCAGCCGGCCCCGTCTCATGCTCCTGGACGAGCCGACGACCGGCCTCGACCCGCGCAGCAAACGCGACGTCCAGCGCTTTGTGGCCGAGGTGCGCCGCGACCACCAGGTCACGATCCTGCTCACGACCCACGATATGGACGAGGCCGAGCTGCTCTGCGATCGCATCGGCTTCCTCTCCGGCGGGCGGCTGGTGGCGGAGGGGACTCCGCTCGAGCTGCGGGCCCAGGTGGCCGCCGGCCGACCGGTCGACGAGGTCGACATGGAGGCGGTCTTCATGGAGCTCACCGGGCGCAGCGTCGAGGAGGACGAGGACGAGGACGACCACCACTCCCCCGTCATGGAAAGCGCGCCCCGATGACGGCCACCGATGTCGCACCGACCCGGCCCCGCCTGCCGGGCCGCATCTCGCTGGGCTGGGCGTTCGTCGAACGACAGACCAACCTGTGGAAGCGCCACTGGGCCTGGGAACTCGTCTGGCTGGTCTACGGCGTCGTCAACACCCTGGCCATCACGTTCATCGCCAAAGAGGCGGCCCAGGCCGGGGCGGTCAACACCACCCAGCTGCGCCGGCTGACCCTCTTCCTCCTGATCGGGACCCTGGTATGGGCCTACATGTCGGCCGTGCTCGACGACATGAGCCTGGTCATCATGTGGGAGCGGTGGGAGGGGACGATCGAGCACACGCTCATGGCGCCCGTTCCCCGGGTGGTGCACCTGCTCGGCATGTCGGTCTTCGGCGTGCTGCACGGCCTCGTCCGCACCAGCCTCATCCTGGCCTGCTCGCTGCCGTTCTTCTCCGTCGACCTGGGCCACGCCGACTGGCTGGTCGCCGCCGTCGTGATCGCGGTGGGGAGCATCAGCCTGGTCGGGCTGGGGATCCTGTCCGGGATCCTGCCGCTGCTGTACCCGGAGCGCGGTGAGCAGATGTCGTTTATGGTGCAGGCGCTCGTCCTGCTCATCTCGGGCGTCTACTACGCCGTCAACGTCCTGCCCGGCTGGCTGCAGGCCGTCTCCCACATCTCGCCGGCGACCTACCTGCTCCGCGGCATCCGGGACGCGGTGATCGACGGGCGGGGCTTCGGCCGCGAGGCTGCCACCCTCGGCATCCTGGCGATTTTCGGCGTGGTCATGATCCCCGGCGCCCTGGCGGCCTTCGCCGGCGCCGAGCGGTGGGCCAAGAAGACCGGCCGGCTGAAGCGGCAGGGGTAGGCCGGCGGGCCGGCCCGGGCTGGCGAGGGCCGGTAGGCCGCCAAACAGGGGAACCCACCAAGTGGTGCGTTTTGCATCCATGGTGCACTTATGTCTATGAGATGCACATAAGTGCACCATGGATGCAAAACGCACCAGGCCGGCGGGGCCGGCGAGCGCGGGGCCGGCGAGCGCGGGGCCGGCGGGCGCGGGGCCGGCGAGACGGGGGCGCCGCCGGCGCCATACCCGTTAACCCATTCCGGGTGATCCAGTCGTCCCTTGTAGCCTATTGGGGTGAGTTCATACCTCGACGCGGTGCGGGAACGGGTGGTCGTCTTCGACGGCGCTACCGGCACCAACCTGCAGTTGCGCCACTTGGGGCCGGACGACTTCGGCGGCCCGCAGCTGGAGGGTTGCAACGAGATCCTCGTCGAGACCCGCCCCGACGTCGTCGCCGACCTCCACCGGTCGTTTTTCGACGTCGGCTGCGACGTCGTCGAGACGGACAGCTTCGGCTCCCTGCCGTGGGTGCTCGCCGAGTACGACCTCGCCGCCCGGACTCGTGAATTGGCCACCAAAGCGGCCCGGATCGCCCGGGACGTGGCCGGTCCCGCCGGCACCGCCGGCCGGTGGGTGGCCGGATCCCTCGGCCCGGGCACCAAGATCGCCTCGCTCGGCCAGATCACCTTCGCCGACCAGCGCGACGGCTACCAGGAAGCCGCCGAGGGGCTGCTGGCGGGCGGGGTGGACCTGCTGATCATCGAGACCGTCCAGGATCTGTTGCAGGCCAAGGCGGCCGTCATCGGGTGCCGGCGGGCTATGGCGGAGGCCGGCCGCCAGGTCCCCATCCAGGTCCAGGTGACCATCGAGACGACCGGTCGCATGCTCATGGGCACCGAGATCGGGGCGGCCCTGACCTCCCTCGATGCGTTGCGGCCGGACGTCATCGGCCTCAACTGCGCCACCGGGCCGGCGGAGATGAGTGAGCACCTGCGCTACCTGTCCCAACGCAGCCGGGTCCCGATCTCGGTGCTGCCCAACGCCGGTCTGCCGTCGGTGGTCGACGGGCACATGCACTACGACCTCACCCCCGGTAGGCTGGCCGAGCACCACGCCCGGTTCGTCACCGAGTACGGCATCAGTGTCGTCGGCGGCTGCTGCGGGACCACGCCGGAGCATCTGAAGGCGGTCGTGGACGCCTGCGCCGGCCTCACCCCCGCCCCTCGGCATCCGGAGTGGGAGCCGGGCCTGGCCTCCATCTACAGCCACGTGCCGTATGACCAGGCGCCGTCCTTTCTGGTGGTGGGCGAGCGCACCAACGCCAACGGGTCCAAGAAGTTCCGGGAGGCCATGCTCGCCGACGACTGGGACACGTGCGTGGCCATGGCCCGCGAGGCGGTCAAGGGGGGGGCCCACGTCCTCGACGTGTGCGTGGACTACACCGGCGAGGACGGCGTGGCGGACATGCGGGAGGTGGCCGGCCGCTTCGCGACCCAGGCCACGCTGCCGATCATGCTGGACTCGACCGAGCCGCCGGTGATCGAGGCCGGCCTGCAGCTGATCGCCGGCAAGCCCATCCTCAACTCGGTCAACCTCGAGGACGGCGACGCTCCCGGCACCCGCCTGGACCGCTTCCTGTCGATGGCCGCCGAGTACGGCGCGGCGGTGGTCTGCACGTGCATCGACACCGAAGGCCAGGCCCGCACGGCCGAGTGGAAGGTGCGGGCGGCCCAGGCCATCCGGGACCTGGCGGTCGAGCGCTATGGGCTGGCCCCCGAGGATCTGCTGTTCGACCCCCTCGTCCTGCCGATCAGCACGGGTATGGAGGAGAGCCGTCGCGACGGCATCGAGACCATCGAAGGCATCCGCCGGATAAAGAGGGAGCTTCCCGGCGTCGGCACCATCGTAGGACTCTCGAACGTCAGCTTCGGCCTGGCCCCTGCCGCCCGGCACGCCCTCAACTCGGTGTTCCTGCACGAGTGCCAGGAGGCCGGGCTCGACGCTGCCATCGTCCACGCGGCGCGCATCATGCCGCTGCACAAGATTGAGCCCCGAGTGGTCGAGGTGTGCCTGGACCTGATCTACGACCGGCGGGACGAAGCCACCGGATACGACCCCCTGGCCGAACTGCTGGGCCTCTTTGAAGGAGTGTCGTCGTCGGAGCTCGTCACCGAGGACCGCAGCGGCTGGCCGGTCGAACGCCGGCTCGAGCAGCGCATCATCGACGGCGACCGCGACGGGTTGGACGCGGACCTCGACGAGGCGCTCCGCCACGGCTGGGCCGCCCTCGACGTCGTCAACGGACCCCTGCTGGGCGGCATGAAGGTGGTGGGCGAGCTGTTCGGCTCGGGCCAAATGCAGCTGCCGTTCGTGCTGCAGTCGGCGGAGACCATGAAGGCCGCGGTCGCCTTCCTCGAGCCGCACATGGAGAAGACCGACGGCGGCGGCAAAGGCCGCATCGTCATCGCCACCGTCAAGGGCGACGTCCACGACATCGGCAAGAACCTGGTGGACATCATCTTCACCAACAACGGCTACGAGGTGCACAACCTCGGCATCAAGGTGCCCCTGGCCGACATGCTGGACGCGGCGAAGCAAGTCGGTGCGGACGTCATCGGCATGTCGGGATTGCTGGTCAAGAGCACTCTGATCATGCGAGAGAACCTCCTGGAGATCAACGAACGCGGCCTCTCCGACATCCCCGTCATCCTCGGTGGGGCGGCCCTGACGCGCACCTACGTGGAGCGGGATCTGCGGTCGGAGTATCAGGGTCGGCTCTTCTACGGCAAGGACGCCTTCGAGGGTCTGCACACCATGGACCGGCTCATGGAGCTCAAGCGCGGCGGGCAGGACGACCCCGACTTCGGTCGGGTCCTGGAGGGCCGGGAGGGTGCCCGACCCCGCGCCGCCAGAGCCACCGAGACGCCGGTCACCTCCGACCCGGACCTGCCCACCCGGGCGCCGTCGGTGGCCACCGACAACCCGCTCTTCACTCCCCCGTTCGTCGGCTCCCGTATCGAGCGCGGCATCCCGCTCGACGACATCGCGGCCTACATCAACGAGACCTCGCTGTTCCGGGCCCAGTGGGGCTACCGGCCGGACAAGACCCGGCAGGAGAGCGACGCCGAATTCAAGGACCGCATCCGGGCCGAGCTGCGGGCCCAGTTGGGCGCGGCGCCGCGCGTCAGACGTCCTGCAGCCCGCCGTGGCGTACGGGTACTTCGCGGTCAACTCCGAAGGCGACGACCTGGTGGTGTGGAAGGACGACGCCCGCACGTCCGAATGGCTCCGGTTCACGTTCCCGCGCCAGCCCGCCGACCCGTGGCTGTCGATCGCCGACTTCTTCCGCCCCGCCGCGTCCGGCGAGGCCGACTACGCCGCCTTCCACGTGGTCACCATGGGCGAGCAGGTCTCGACCGAGACGGCCCGTCTTTTCGCCGAGGATCGCTACCAGGACTACCTGCACCTGCACGGCTTGGGGGTGGAGATGGCCGAGGCCCTGGCCGAACTCTGGCACCACCGGATCCGGGAGGAGTGGGGGTTCGTCGCCGAGGACGGCCCTACTCTGGGCGGGCTGTTCCGCCAGCAGTACCGCGGCGGCCGCTACTCCTGGGGGTACGAGGCCTGCCCGGACCTCGAGGACAACGCCAAGTGCGCGGAGTTGGTGGGCGCCGACCGCCTCGGGGTGGAGGTCAGCGAGGAGACCTCGTGGCAGTTCCACCCGGAGCAGACCACGGCCGCCATCATCTGCCACCACCCCCAGGCCAAGTACTTCGTCGTCCGCCGGCCCTAACCGCCTGGTTCGCATCCGGGTATGGCCAGGATCTCATTTCCGGAGCGGGGCTTCGGTGAGCATGTCGACTGGGCCAGACCACCCGCGCCGCCGAGGGGCCGGAGGCTGGCATGGGGGATGTTGCTTGGGCTCGGGCGGGCGATGGCGGTCATCGGGGTGCGCCCGCCCGACGAACGCCTGTTGGTCTAGGGAGGCCTCGTCGGGTCGCCGGCTACGGCCCGAGCGGCGTGGCCCCGAAGAACCCAGCGTCACCAAAGGCGAAGATGCCGCCGTCGCCACCGACCAGCCAGTACCCGGCTCCACTCGGCGTCCGGGCCAAGGCGAAGGCCGGCGCGGCGAGGAGGACCCCACCAGCCGATCCGTGGAAACCGGCATCACCGAAGTTGAAGACCCCTCCGTCGTATGCGGCCAACCAATAGCCCGTGCCGTGGGGAGTGGGAGCGATGCCCACCACCGGCGCATTGAGATGCACGTTGCCGAGCGACCCGTGGAACACCGCATTACCGAAGGAAAACACCCCACCATCGGCCGCCACCAGCCAATACCCACCCCCATTCGTGGTGGCCGCCATACCCACCACCGGCGCATTGAGATGCACGTTCCCGAGCGACCCGTGGAACACCGCGTTACCGAAGGAAAACACCCCACCATCGGCCGCCACCAGCCAATACCCACCCCCGTCCGGGGTGGCCGCCATACCCACCACCGGCGCATTGAGATGCAGGTGGCCCAGCGACCCGTGGAAGGCCGCGCCGCCAAAGCTGAAGACTCCGCCGTCCATCGCCGCAACCCAGTAGCCATGTCCCGTGGGATCGGCAGTCACTGCGACCGCCGGCTGGTTGAGAAACGGAGTGTCGCCCGACCAGATGGCGTCGCCTCTGGCCTGCACCACCCCGCTGGCACTGACCGTCCAATAGCCGTGTCCATCGTGGGTCGCCGCCAACCCCACCAGAACGTTCGTGTCCGTCGGATCGACGCGGACCAACGAGAGCGAGGAATGGCCACCGCCGCCGCCAGAACACGACATGGCGGGCTGGGGCAGACTCGATGACTGGCCGTCGACCGTCATGGTGAAAATGCCCGGTGCCGCCGGGTCGGCGCAGTGAGGGCTCCACACCCACAACACGTCGAGGGGCAGTGGCCCGCCGGCGAAGGCCAGCGTGACCGTCTGCGAGGAGGAGCTGCCGGCGACATTGGTGTAGCTGCCGCCTCCGGCCGGTCGGAGCGAACCCTGAATGGTGACGGTGGTGTGACAGATCTGGTGCGGGTTGGCGGGGTAGACGGGTACCTCGAGCCCGAAGCTCCCCAAGGCTCCTGTTTCGAAGGGCACGCCCAACTGGAAGGCGCATGGGGCGCCCACCGTCGACAGAGCCGCGAGCGCCTGCCCGCCCCCAGTGGGGAGCAAGCCCGCCGTCAGGGCCATGACCGTCAGAGCCGTCCGAAACGACCATCGCCGTACATTTCGGCGATTATCCGCTGTCAATCGGATCTTCATGACATCCCCCCGTGTCGTCAGCAAGCGCGCCAGTGTCAGGACGACCATCGGACCCGAAAGGTTCCGATGTTCTGGCGCTGTTCGACAGATGCAGCCGGGCCGATGGTAGGCCGGGTGTGGTCAGGGAAGTTGTTTGATCCTCCGATCGGTCAGTCGCCGAGGTAGCCGCCAGCCATCACCTCGCCGACACCTGAGCGGGGCCAGGCACCACACTGGTCCGGTGGCCAGCGAGCGCGACATGCGGGTCCCCCAGGGACTGGACGCTCCTCCGCCTGGCTTCGGGCCGTCGAGGCGCCGGTCCCCGGGTCGGCCGCGACGCCCGCACCACGGCCGCTGGCCCTGGCTGGCCGGAGCGATCGCGGTCCTGGGCGTCGGCGTGGTGGCGCTGCCCTACCTCTTTTTCCACGTGGTCGAAGGGCCGGCACCGGCGCGCCTGAGCCTGCCGAAATCCGGCCCCGGCAGCGGTCCGCTGGTGGCGGGTCCCGTCAGCGGTACGTGGACCGTGGCGTCCGGATCGGAGTCCGGCTACCGGGTGCAGGAGGTCCTCTTCAACCAGAGCCACACCGCAGTAGGGCGGACCTCCAGGGTCAGCGGCGGGCTGATCATCTCGGGCACGGTCGTGGCCGCCGCCGATTTCAGCGTCGACATGGCCACCGTCAAGTCCGATGACGTGTCTCGGGACGTGCAGTTCCGGGACTACATCCTGGCGACCAGCAAGTACCCGCACGCCAGCTTCCGGCTGACGCAACCGATCCAGCTGGGCTCGATCCCTCAGCCCGGCGCGATCATCAGCGCCCCGGCGACCGGCGACCTCACCCTGCACGGCGTCACCCACCTGGTCACATTCATCGTGCGCGCCGAGCGGACGACGAGCGGCATCGACGTCAACGCCGAAATCCCGGTGGTGCTCTCGTACTGGCACATCCGCAACCCCAGCTTTGTCATCACCAAGGTCGGTAACAGCGGCTTGCTCGAGGTGCTGCTCATCCTGCAACGCGCCACGAAATGACCTGGCCCGTCGCCGGCGGCGAAATCGCCAGCCGGCGATGAAGCCCTCAGCCGGCCAAGAAGCTCAGCCGCACGCTCCGCTCCGGGTTGTCGCGGTTGGTGTCGACGAGACAGACCGACTGCCAGGTGCCCAGCTGCATGCGCCCCGCCACGACGGGGACGGTCAACGACGGAGATACGAGCGCAGGTAACACGTGGTCGCGTCCGTGACCCGGCGAGCCGTGGCGGTGCCGCCACCGGCCGTCGGGGGGCGCCAGCTGGTCCAGCACCCGCAACACGTCCAGCTCGCTTCCCGCGCCCGTCTCCATGAGCGCCAGCCCGGCGGTGGCGTGCGGGACGAAGACCGACAGCAGTCCGTCACCGGCGCCGTCGACAAACCGCTCGCAGTCGGGGGTGAGGTCGTACACCTGGGCCCGTCCGCCCGTGTTCACCTGGAAGGTCTCGCTTCTCATGCTCCATTGTCACCATCCCGATGCCGGGGCCGTCAGCGCGCCGGGGCCGCCCGAGCCGCGACGTAGCGGAGGTCCGCGTCCTCGTCCCACCAGGGATCGACGTAGTCGAAGCCGTGGGCCTCGAGCGTCCGGGTCAGCAGCTGGTCCTGCCGCCCGCCCACCTCGATGAGCAGCCAGCCGCCCGGGCGCAACAGCCGTCCGGCGCCGGCCACGACCCCTCGGACCAGCGCCAGACCATCGGGGCCGCCGTCCAGGGCCCGGCGCGGCTCGTACCGCTGCACGTCGCGCGGCAGGAACCGGATGTCGCCGGTCGGGACGTACGGCGCCACCGCGGTGACCAGGTCGAAGGTGTGATCGGCGCCGATCGGGGCATCGAGGTCCCCGACCATGACCGGCACCCCGTTGCGCCGGGCGCACCGGGCCGCGGCCCCATCGACGTCGATGCCGACGACGTGCGCGGTCGGTACCGAGGTCATGAGGTGGCCGGCGATGGCACCCACGCCCGTGCACAGATCGGCGGCGCGACCACCGGCCGGGAGCAGCGCGGCGGCGCGGCGAGCCAGGTCCTCGGTCTGGGCGCGCGGGACGTAGACGCCCGGGTCGATCTGCAGCCGGTGACCACAGAACTCGACACTGCCGATGATCCAGGCGAGCGGCTCGCCGTCCTCCCGGCGACGTAGCCAGCCCTCCAAGGCGGCGGGGTTGGGAGCGGCGGCGCCGAGCTCGGCCGCCTCCTCCTCGGCGGCGACGCAGCCGGCAGCGGCGAGCCGGTCGACGACGGAGTCGTCCGCGATCACTCCGCCGCTCCGCGCCGATGGACCGAAACGGCGTAACCATCTCCGTCACCGAACGGCTGTCGGTCCCACGTCGCCCAGCGGGCGTCGAGCGTCAGGCCGGCCTCCCGGCACTGCCGGTCGTAGTCCGCCAGGAGGTACCCGTGGTCCAGCTGGAACCCGGCGACCATCACCCCACCTGAGACGACGTGCGCGGCGCAGGCTTCGACCAGCGCCGAGCGGGTCGCCACCGGGCAGAACAACGGAACGTTGCCGGCCAGCACCACCACGTCGAAGCGGCGACCCAGCGCCAACGTCGCCAGGTCGGCGTCCACCCAGGCCAACTCGGGGGCGCGGCGCCGGGCCTCCTGGATCATCGAACGGTCGACGTCCACCCCGACGACGTCGATACCATGCCGGGCCAGTTCGATGGCCACCCGACCGGTGCCGCACCCGGCATCCAGGACCGACACGGGACGCCAGGTGCGGACGAGCGCGGCCTCGCCATGGACATCCAGACCCCGATCCGCGAGCGTGTCGAACCTGGCCTGATAGCTCCTGCCGTCGAACGTAGGCACCGGGCTATTCAACCGGATCGCGGGGCGGACGCCTGGCTCAGCCGCTTTCGAGAACCACGTCGAATCGGCACTCGCCGCCGTTCATCGGCGCCACGATCGAGTCTCGGACGCCGAACACCGCGTCGGCACCCAACCACGGCGACGACTCATCGAACACATGAGTGACCAAGGTCTTGCAGCCGGGTGCCCCCACCTTCAGGTGGATGTGAGCGGGCCGCCACGACTGGCGCCCTGCGGCCCGGAGCATCTCGCCGACCGGGCCGTCGTCGGGGATGGTGTAATCGACCGGTCGGACCGTCCGCACCTCGTATCGACCGTCGGCGCCGGTCCGAAGGACACCTCGAAGGTTCCGCTTGTCCCCATCCTCCTCGATGTCGTAGGACCCGTTGGGTTGGACCTGCCACACCTCGATAGTCGCATCGGGCACCGGTCGACCATCCAGGCTGGTCACGGTGCCGCGCAGGACCAGCGGTTCACCGCCGGTAGCGGGGTCGTCGATGATGGAGTCTCCGTACGCCCGCGGCGGCGCCCCCTCGACGTAGAAGGGCCCGAGCACGGTGGGTTCGGTGGCGCCGGGAACCGGCTGCTCGTTGATCATCTCGACCAGCATCGACACGCCGAGGGTGTCGGACAACAAGATGAACTCCTGGCGCACGTCGTCGCAGCGTTGTCCGACCGCGGTCAGGAAGTTGATGGCGGCCGCCCACTCGCGCCGGGTCAGCCCCACTTCCTCCACGAAGGCGTGGAGATGGCGCACCGCCGCGGTCAAGATCTCGGCGGTACACGGCTCTCTCGCCGCCGCGAAGGTGTCGCAGACCTGGCGCACGTGCTCGTCGGGGCTGGTGAGACCGGTCATGATGCTCCTTGGGTGCTCGACGGCCGTCGAGGTCGCAGCCGGCTTGAACCGTACTCGGGCCCTGCCCCGCGGCGGCCGCGTGGGTACACCCGCCCCGTGGGTAGATACCGAAGGACGCGAACACGACCTCGGGTGGAAGGGAGGACCTTGTGCCACAACGCGCATGGAACGAAAAAAGAGAACGCCAGTACGAGCACATCCGCGACGAGCTCGAGGACCACGGGCGGTCAACCGCCGAGGCCAAAGAGGTCGCGGCCCGAACCGTCAACAAGGAACGGGCCCGTAGCGGGGAATCGGCGACGGCGAGCCGGAGCTCGACCTCCGACATCTCGTCAGGCCGGCGGGGTGGACTACGGTCTCATCGCGGCCCGGGAGGTCCTACCTTTGCGCAACTCTACAACGAGGCCCGCCAGCGTGGCATCAAGGGGCGGTCACGGATGCGCAAGGGTGAGCTCGCCCGCGCCCTGGGACGCTGAGCGTCCGGTTCGCCCCATTCGACGAGAAGGAACGACCGTTGATCACGATCACTGAACCATCGCTCCGATGAGCAGCGAGGAGCTGCACGAGCCGGCGGATTCGCTCAATCCCGCCACCGTGGATCGCCATCGAGCGGTGGCATCGCTCATGGAGGAGTTGGAAGCGATCGACTGGTACGACCAGCGCATCGACGCCACGGGCGACGGCGCACTGGCAGCCATCCTGCAACACAACCGTGACGAGGAAAAGGAGCACGCCTCAATGGTCCTGGAATGGTTGCGCCGGCACGACCAGGTGCTCGACGGTCACCTGCGGCGGTACCTCTTCACCGAGCGCCCGATCCTCGAGATCGAAGCGCCGGGCGGAGGGGGGGGCAGCGGTGCCGCTGCCCGCTCGGGGTCGCTCGGCATCGGACCCCTGCGCGACAAGGAGGCCCTCTAAATGGACCATCTCCGACGCGAGCTGGCCCCTCTCAGCGACTCGGCCTGGGAGTACATCGATCGGGAGGCGGCGCGGACCCTCCGGCACTTTCTGGCCGCGCGGGCCGTGGTGGACTTCACCGGACCGAAGGGATGGGACCACGCGGCCGAGCCGCTCGGGACGGTGCGGCCGATGTCACCTCCCCTCGTCGGCGGGGTGGTAGCCAACGCTCGAGCCTCGCAACCCATGATTGAGTTCCGGGCCCCGTTCGAATTGCCGATGCTCGAGCTCGAAGGCGTCGATCGGGGCGGCCAGGACCCGGACCTCTCCGCGCTCATCGAAGCGGCCAGGCTGGCCGCCTTGGCGGAGGACACGGCGATCTTCCACGGGTACGGACCGGCCGGGATCGCGGGTATCGAGCCGTCGTCCGCCCACGACGCCCTCGAGATCAGCGACGATTACGACAAGTATCCGGAGGTAGTCGCTCGGGCCGTGGCCGGATTGCGGCGGTCAGGGATCGGCGGTCCCTACGCCATCGCCTTGGGGCCGCGCTGCTACACCGGCGTCATCGAGACGACGGAACACGGCGGTTACCCGCTGCTCGAGCACGTCAAGATGATCCTGGGCGGCCCCGTGGTGTGGGCGCCGGCCGTCAACGGCGCGGTCGTGCTGAGCGTCCGAGGTGGCGACTTCGAGATCGTCTGCGGCCAGGATTTCTCGATCGGGTACCGCACCCACATTCTCGACAGCGTCGAGTTGTACCTGGAAGAAACCTTCACTCTCCTGGTGCACGAGCCGCGAGCCGCGATCGCCCTGCAGTACCCGGCGTAGCCATCAGCGGCAAGCGGCTGTCAGGGCCCGACTGCCGCCAACGAATCGTGGACCGAGAATACGTCGGTCAGACCGGTGACCTCCAGCACCTTGCGGACCGAGGGGGTCTGCACGACCAGCTTGAGCTCGCCTCCGGCGTCGGTGAGCAGCGTGTGCGATCGGACCAGCACGCTGAGCGCCGACGAGTCCAGGAAGGTGACTTCGGAAAGGTCGATGACCACCCGCGAACTGCGTGCGGCGGCGTCATCGAGCGCGGCGCGCAGCCGCGGGGAGGTGGCCAGATCGAGCTCTCCCACCGCGGAAACCAAGATCCATTGGCCGAGCTCACCTGACCGAATCGAGAACTCCGGACCCACCATCGGTTTCTCCTTTGCAGAAAGGGGATGCCTGCATGATTCCCGTGGCGCGCCGAATCTAGCGGTCTTCGGCGCCGTGTACGGCCCGTAACGAGCTCAGCGCCCGGGCCAGCAGGCGCGAAACGCCCATCTGGCTCATGCCCACCCGTTTGGCAATCTCCGTCTGCGACAATTCTTCGACGAAACGAAGGTGCAGGACCACCTGCTCCTGGCGGGGCAAGCCCCGCACGAGTGGTGACAAGGCGGCCTGCTCTTCGATAAGGCGAAATCCTTCGTCCTCGGCACCGAGACCCAGGCCCACCGGTTGGCCCTCACTCCCGTCCTCCGACGATCCCGGCTCGTCGAGGGATACCACCCGCCGGCTGCGGTCGGCCTCGAGCACTTCGATGACCTCGCCCGCCTCCATGTCGCAGGTCCGGGCCACCTCGCGGATGGTGGGCGAGCGCCCCAGCTGCTGCGACAAGGTGTCGACGGCAGCCGCGAGGTCACGAGATCGCTCCTGCAGGCGACGGGGCAACCGGATCGAATGGCGCTTGTCGCGAAAGTGCCGTCGCAGCTCACCGATGACGGTGGTGGTGGCGAACGTAGAAAAAGCCACTCCCCTGTCCGGGTCGAAACGATCGGCCGCCTTGACCAGCGCCAAGGCGGCAACCTGCGCCACGTCGTCATAGGGCTCGCCCCGGTTGGCGAACCGCCGGGCCAGGTAATAGGCCAGGCCCAGGTGGTCCTCGACCAGCTGGGCGCGCGCCCCGCTCGGGGCCTCGTCGGGTTGGCGCGCCTCCTCAGCCGGTGCCATACCGCCTGGCCCGAGTTCGTCCGGGACGTTTCCGCTCATGGACGATTTCCGACGCGCACCAATCGCTTGCGAAGCCAGGCCACCACTCGGCCACCCTCAGAGTACGTCCCGTGCTCGTCGACCAACGCCGCGAGCACCCGCTCGGACAGGTCATCGGGTAACCCGGAGCGGCTCCCAAACGCCTCATCGGCCGCGCCGTTGGTGACCGGGCCGGATTCCACCTCGGCTGCGGCGGTAAAGGCCGAGCACTGCACCTCGATCACTTGCGGATCCCAGATCAATTTGACGTCAAGACGGCGGTCCGATGGACCGGGCGCGCGCATGATCGAAAGACAGAGCTCATCGGTGGCCAGTCGCAGATCGTCGACGTCGTCCACCGGCCAATCCACGAGTGAGGCCGCGGCCGCCACGTGGAACCTGACGAGGTGAAGCAATTCCGGCTGCGCAGGCAACGACAGCTCGACGTACTCAGACATTGGCGGCTCCTGCCGAATGGCGACGGCCGTAGTCGCTCTCGTGACAATTTCTTCCCCTGCGGGTGAGCACCTAAACGGAGTCGACGGCCGAGCACGGCGTAGTCGCCGCGACGTGGACTACGTGAGTAACGCCGGTAGGTCGAGGCGGTCATCCTCGCCCAGCGGTCGGAGCGCGGTGACGGAGACGTACCCGTCTGACAGGGCCCCGGCATCCGTGCCCTGCAGCTCGCCGGGATCCAGGTCCTCGAAGGTCACGGGCCGCGAGGACCCGTCCACACCGACGACGTTGCCCTGGACCGTGCCCACCGGAGCCAGCGTCGCCGGTGCGAAGCCGCGGAGGTCGCCCGCCTCGCGATTGGGAATGTTGACGTTGAGGACGGTGACGTCGGGGGCCTGCAGGAGCCAGCCAATGGCCAGACCGGCCACCGCCGAGGCGGCTTCCCAGGTCGGCGGATCACCGACGTCTGCGGAGATGGCGAGGGCCCGGCGACCAAAGACGGCAGCGGTCAGGGCGGCCCCGACCGTGCCGGAGTGGAGGACGGCGCGACCGGTGTTCGGCCCCCGGTTGACCCCGGACAACACCAGATCGGGCGGCGGCCCGAAGGCTCCGTACAGCGCGGCCCTGACGATGAAGGCCGGTGCGCTAGGGACACCGAGGACCTGCACCCAAGGCAGTGAACCGATGTGGCCGCGCTCGATGGAGATCCGTCCGGCGTCAGAGACGGCAGTCAGGGACGCGCTGGCTCCGCTGCTATTCCGGCACGGGGCGACAATCTGTACGCTGAGCCCGTGCGCCGCGGCCGCGTCGGCCAGCACCGCGATACCCGCGCTGTCGACCCCGTCGTCGTTGGTCACCAGGACCCGAGGTTTTGCTCCCTCGCCGCTGAATTTTCGATCGAACTGGCTGGCCTCTGCCATAAAGCCCTCCCGTCCTGGCCCCCAGCCGGTACTCGGCTTACGCGCCGGGTGCTTCGCTTCCTACTTGGTCCTCTCCAGCCGCGGGCCAGGTTATTCGTCTGCCGTTCCGGTACCTGCGCCGATCGAGGCGGTGATTGGTCGAAGCGGCGGTGGGTAGAACTGGAGACCGGCATCTTTTGATTTCGCCTTCGGCCAGGGGCCTGACGACAGGAGACCGGTCATGACCGCAGTTTTGTCACCGCTGATGCGCGAGTGGAATCTGCTGCAGGAAGAGGTCATTCCTCCCTTGGTGGAGGTCGAGCGTTCGCGGCAGCCCAGTGTCTGGTCCGTCGGCTCTGCCGCCGACGCGGTAGCCGTCGCCGTGGCCTTCAACCACGCCCAAGGGCACGGCGACCCCGATTCGATTCGGGTCTTTACCTCCGAGTCGTCCCACGAGATCGACGGCATGAGCTTCGGCTTGGCCGACATCAAGTGCGTGCCCGCGAGCAGCCGATCCGCCTGTTTCTCCCGCCGGGACCGGCGGTGGGTTCCCGACGCGGCCATCGCCGAGCGGGTCGTGATGACGGAGCCGGCGGGACTAGTGGACTTGGTCACCGTCCGGGCCCAAGCGGTCCAGGATCGGGCCTTGCCCGCCGCCGCGCTCGATCGGCTGCGAAGCGGTGGCCAACTGCTCCTCGTCGATCCCTCGGTCGACTTCCGCCCGCCCGCAGGACTGCAGCCGATCGGGCGCGATGGTCGGGTGTTCCGTAAGTGCAGCACCGGGGGCATGGATGGGCCGGATGGCGCGGTGGATCACCGCGCCCTCGAATCGGAGATTTCGGATCGGCCGACCCGTACGCTGGCGAGGTGCCAGCTGGAGGCGGACCTGGTCGAGAGCCATCTGCGCTTGGCGCGTTCGTTGGCGAGACGCTTCGTCCATCACGGCGAACCGCCTGACGACCTCGAACAAGTGGCGTTGCTGGCGCTCGTCAAGGCCGCTCGCAGGTTTGACGCCACCCGGGAGAGCGCCTTCGCCACCTATGCGACGGCGAGCATTTTGGGCGAGATCAAGCGCCACTTCCGGGACAAGACCTGGATGTTGCGAGTGCCTCGTTCACTGCAGGAGTTGTACCTCTCCATCAAGGACGCCAGGGAGGAGCTGAGCCATCAGCTCGGCGCCACCCCGACGATCCCGCAGATCGCCGATCGCCTCGGGGTCAGCGAGGAGGCGCTGCTCGAAGCGATGGACGCCGGCGACAGCTACTGGCCGACGTCGCTCGACATCGCCACGGAAGACGGTCCGGTCATCGACATCGCGGTGGTGGACGACGCCTTCGATCGTTCCCTCGATCGGGAGCAGTTGCGGGATTTCCTGCCCCGGCTCGACGAACGCGAGCAACTCATCCTGCAGCGGCTCTATCTCGACGGATGGACCCAGCGCCAAGTGGCGGAAGAGATCGGCATCAGCCAGATGCAGGTGTCGAGAATCCTCAGCCGGACGAAGGGGCAGCTGAGGGCGTGGATGGGTGGCTGACCGCGGCATTCGACAGGCGCCAGGTGATCAGTGTCCGATCTCGCCCCGCTGGGTATCATCTCACCGAGTCGAGCGCCGCCTCGACGGATGGAGCACGGGTGCCGACCCCCAGTAGTCAACTCCTCGTTTCCCCCGGAGCGCACGTCGTGCGCTTCTACCGGAGAGACGACGAGATGACGGAGGTCGTCAGCGAGTATCTCGCCGGGGCCCTTCGACAGGGAGGGACCGCGATCGTCTTTGCCACCCGGCCCCACCGCCTCGACATCGAAGCGCAACTCTCGGCGTTGGGCGTGGATCTCGCCACGCCTGATACCCATCGGGCATTTGTGGCGCTCGACGCCAGGGCCACCATCCAGGATTTTCTGGCTGGCGACCGGTCCGACTGGGGCGAGTTCGAAGACCTCGTCGGGAGGTTGGTCCACTCCGGCGCCGGCGCGAACCGGCCCGTGCACGCCTTCGGGGAGATGGTGGCTCTCTTGTGGGGACGCGGGTCGGGTCAACGCCGCGATCGAGCTCGAAGGGCTGTGGAACGAGCTGTGCCACCGGCTCCAGATCTCCTTGCTGTGCGCCTATCCGTGGCACAGCACAGCCGATGGAGGCCACCAGGAAGCATTCGATGCGGTGTGCGACCTGCACACCTCGGTAATCGGCCCTTCGGCCCCGACTCCTCTCACTTCTGGCTTGGTGGGCAGACATATGAAAGTCGAACAATCCTTTGCCGCGGACAGTGACGCGCCCCGACGGGCCCGCCGCTTCGTCATCGAAACGCTCCGGCGTTGGGGCGAACTTCGTCTGGTGGACGACGCCGCCATCGTCGTCACCGAGCTGGCCACGAACGCGGTGGTGCACGCCCAGTCCGAACTTGTCGTCGCGGTGCAGCAATCCGATGAGAGCGTCGTCCTTTCGGTGCGTGACGCCAGCTCGATACCGCCCCAACCCCGGCATCCGTCGTTGACCGCCTTCCGCGGCCGAGGGCTCGAGATCGTCGCCTCCATCGCCACCAAATGGGGGGCTGATGCCGTCGGCGATGGCAAGGTCGTGTGGGCCGAGCTCCGCCGGTGAAGCCGGCGATCGAGCTCAGCCCGTCAGGCCAGTCCTCGGCCAAGGACCACCTCGTCGGCAATGTCGCGCACCGATCGCCGGGAGGATCGCGCCGCACGACGGAGCCGCTCGAACGCCGCCGGCGCCTTCACGTCCTCCGTGGCGATCAGCACCCCGACGGCTCGCTCGATCGAGACGCGAACCTGCAAGGCATGCTGCAGCTGGCTGATGAGGGCGTCCTTTCGCTCCGTGGCGACGGCACCAGCCACCAGGCGCTCGACGAGGCGATCGAAGGCCGCGATGGCGCCCCGGTCGCTGTCGTCCCAGACGTGCGCCTCGCCCTTGTAGACGTTGAGGCTGCCGATCGGGGTTCCCGCCAGACGCACCGGCACACCCAGGACGGAGCGGATCCCGTTGGGGACGAGCACGGCGGCCAGGTCGCGCCATCGCCCGTCATCGAGCAGATCGACGACCGCCACCGTGACGTTATCGACGAGCGCCTCCACGCACGGCCCCGTGCCGCTGGCCTCTTGCGCCGCTTCGAGCAGCTGCGCCGAGGTGTCGGTAGAGGCGACATAGCGGAGCACCTGGTTCTCATCGACCAGGAGCACGCCGGCCCCGTCGACGTCGAACAGGGCGGGCATGGCGGAAATGATCTCGAGCAGGGCCGCCCGGACCTCCAAATTGGCCAGATCGCGCCCATCCAGCTGCCCGATGGCCCGTTCCAGCACCGCGTCCTCGATATGCACATCCCCGATGTACCCGCCGGGACGAACTGCCATGCGGCCGGTCAGTCCGTTAGACTGCTTTCGCCCCCCTGACCCCGTGGCACTGTCGTACAGCTGCAACATTACCGAGCGGAGTCACGTGGGACCACCTGAGGAAGAGCCGTTGGGATCGCGTTCGTGGGGTTTTGCCCTGCTGGCCCAGGCACTGGCGCCGCTCGAAGCGGTCGGCAGCCGCTATTGGATGGCCGGATCCGTCGCCGAACTGATCGTCAGTACCGTCGGCGCGGCCTGCCAGATCGATCTGGTCGACGAGGAGGGGGCTCGCACCGTGGTGCGGCGATCACGAGCAGACCTCACCGGGCTGCCCCCGGTCGAAGACGGCGCGGTGACCGCGGTGATCCGGGATCGGCGCCCGCGGCTCGTCGAGGCTGGTTCGGCATCGCCGGTGCGGTGGATGGTCGTCCCGCTGGCCGCCGCCTCGCCCCGCACCCTAGGGGCGCTGAGCGTGGCGGTCGACCGGCCGAACTTCGCGTCCAGCGCGTCCGATCTCGACGACCTTCGACGCATCGGGGCTGCGACCGCGGCGGTGCTGACCAAGGTGGACGCCGATGAACGCATGCTGCGGATCTCCCGCGCCCTGCAGGAATCGCTGCTCCCCACCACGCTGCCGAGCGGCGACTGGTTCGAACTGGCCGGCCGCTATGTCGCCGGTGGGCCGGGGCTCGATATCGGCGGCGATTGGTACGACGCCCAGATGCTCGATGAGGGGATCCTCGCCCTGAGCGTCGGCGATGTGGCCGGGCACGGAGTGGAGGCAGCGGCGCGCATGGGTGAGCTCCGCACCGCGACCACCGCCCTCCGCCTCGTCCAGTCCGCGCCGGATGACCTGGTGGCCGTGCTGCACCGGCTGGCCACCGGACTCGGGTATTTCGCCACCGCGATCTGCGCCCGCCTCGATCACGCCGGCAGCCTGTTCTGGGCGTCGGCCGGCCACCTCCCGCCCCTCCTGATCCGCGCCAGCGGCGACGTGGAGGTGCTGAGCAGCGAGCAATCGCCGCCCCTCGGCGTCCAATATCGGCAGCGGGTGCCGATCAACCGTTACCGCCTGGATCGCGGTGATGTGGTGCTCTTCTATACGGACGGTCTCATCGAGCGCCACGATGAACCGATTGATGTCAGTCTCAAAGGTTTGGTCGAGGCGGTGACGAGTTCGGCCCGTCGCACGCCCGCGGACCTGATTGATCACGTCATCGGGCGCCGCCAGACCGTTCCGTTGACCGACTCCACCGGCGATGACATCGCCGTCCTCGCCGCCGCCTACAACTGACCCTCCTTGACCGCCTGATCCTCCTTGACCCCGGCGAGGTGCAGGCCCCGGTCGAAATGGACCGGGGCCTGACCTCGCTGTTCGGGTCGGATCTACCAGCGGCCGTACCAGCGGCGCCGGCCACCCGCCTCCCCGGCCCCGATCGCCCAACCCAGTACCCACAACACGAGCACTGCGAGCGCGATCCACCAGAGGACATGAACGGCGAACCCCAGTCCGCCGAGGATGATAGCCAGTAAGAGGATTAACAGCACTGCGGCCATGTCGCTTTTCTCCCTGTTCTTGCCAAAGGACCGGGAGCGGATTCCTACTTTCCCGGCACCACCCAAGTACCCAAAAAGACCCGGTTAACTCGTCGGTCATTTGGAAGATGGGGCCGACTCAGTGCGGACCGTTGGGAGAGGGACGCGCTAGGTGGTGGCGAGAAGACCCCGCCGCTCGAGCACCGTCCGCTCGAGGCGGGAGAAGACCAGCGAGTCCATAAGCAGGCCCACGGCGAGGATGGCGACCATGATGGCCAGCACGTCCGCGGCCAGGCTCTGATCCTGATAGGCGTTGAGCAACTGGCCGAGCGACGACGAGCCATGCGCCGGCACAATCAGCTCTCCGGCCATCAACGAACGCCACGCGAACGCCCAGGCCTGGCGCATCCCCGCGACGTAGCCGGGCAGGGCGGCCGGCAGGATGACATGCCGGTAGCGGGCGACGCCCCGGGCCCCGAGCATCTGCCCGGCCCGCAGCAGTGGCGGCGGCACCGCGTCGACGGCGGCGACGGTACCGACGATCACCGCCGGAATGCTGCCGGCCAGGGTCACGAACAGAATGGCCTCCGGGCGGGTGCCGTACAGGAGGATGGCGATCGGCACCCAAGCCACCGACGGCATGGTCTGCAATCCGGTCACCAGCGGAGTCACCGCGGTGCGCACCGCTCGCAGCCGGGTGATGCCGATGGCCGCCAGGGTGCCCAGCCCGAGGGCCGCCAGGTAGTACTCGACGGCCCGGCGCAGGGTGGTGCCGGTGCCGCTCAGGAGGGGGTGGCGGTCCTCCCAGACATGATGGAAGACGGTCGCCGGCGCGGGGAGGAGGAAGGCGGACTTCCATCCGCTCCAGAAGATCAGCTGCCAGAGCCCCAGCCCGATGGCGAGAGCCGCCACTTTCGGCCAGGTGGCCGCCCAAACCAGGCGGCCGCGGGACGGGGCTCGGGGCAGGCTGAGCTCCAGTTGGTCGAGCCCCTCCAACTCGCGGTCGAGCCGGTCAACGACCGCCATGGCTGGCGACCTCCTCCCGCAACCGATCCGTGATGGTGGCCGCGAGGGCGGCCACATCGGGCGACTCGATCCGGCGGGGCCGAGGGATGGACACGCCGTAGGTCTCGACGATCCGACCGGGCCGGCTCGACAGCAGCACTACCCGATCCGCCAAGCGGACGGCTTCGCGCACATTGTGGGTGACGAACACCACCGTCAGGTGAGCCTCGCGCCACACTCGGTCGAGCTCCTCGTGCAGGAGGTCGCGGGTCATGGCGTCGAGCGCCCCGAACGGCTCGTCCATCAAGAGGATGCTCCGGTCCTGGGCGAGAGCCCTGGCCAGAGCCACCCGTTGGCGCATGCCGCCCGAAAGTTCGTGGGGGCGTTTGGCCGCGAACCCGTCCAGGCGCACCAGGCGCAGGAGCGCCGCGGCCCGGGCTTGGCGGGTGGGCTTGTCGACGCCCCGGAGCCGCAAGGCCAGCTCCACGTTCCGAGCCACGGTCAGCCAGGGGAAAAGGGCGGCGTCCTGGAACATGAGGGTGGCGTCGCCGCCAGGCCGCTCGACCCGGCCGGCCGTGGGCTGGTCCAGCCCGGCGATCAGGTTGAGCAACGTGCTCTTGCCGCACCCGGACGCCCCGACGAGGCACACGAACTCTCCGGTGGCCACCTCCAGCGAGACTCGATCGAGGGCCGGGACCGAGGCCCCCACCCGCCCGTACACCTTCGACACCCCGTCGAGGACGAGGGCTGGGGTGGCGTCGGCGGCCGCCCGGCCCGGTCGGTGCGATTCGACGACGGTCACAACCCAGCGACCTGCGGCTCGCCGGCCGCGGCCAGCACCTGGTTGAGCGGGGCGAGGTCATAGATGGCCGCCAGGTTGGCCGGCTGCTTGAGCAGCCCCACCGCCACTCCATGCGCCACCTGCGTCTGCAGCGTCGACGCCAGCGGATCCGGGGTGAAGCTCAGGTCCGCCCAGGCCTTGGTGAGCAGGGTGGTCGAGAGGGACTTACCACCCTGCAAGGAGGCCAGCTCGGTGTTGAACGCATGCTGGGCCGCCGCCGGCTGGGACTGGATGTACTTGATGGTGTCGACCAGGCCCTGCAGGAAGCGCGTCACGGTGGCCGGGTGCTGCTGGAGGAAGGCGGTCCGGACCACCACGTTGGTGGTGGCCCACTTGCCACCGGGCCACAACGTGCCCTCGTCCACCAGGAGGTGGCCGCCGGCCTGGATGATCTGGGTTTCGTACGGTTCGGGAACCCAGGCGCCGGCGATGGCGCCGGCTTTGAACTCGGTGACGATGGTGCCGTTGCCCGTCGCGGACGGCTGGACGGAGACGTCGCCGCCGCCAGAGGAGGTGGTGGTGTACCCCTGCGTCTTGAGCCAGTAGCGCAAGGCCACGTCCTGGGTGTTGGCCAGCTGCGGGGTGGCCAGCGTCTTGCCCTTCAGCTGGGCGGGGCTGGTGATCGACGCCTTGGTGACCAGACCGGCCCCGCCGGAGGCGGCGCCGGCGATGATGGTGACGGCTCCGTGCGACGCGGAGTAGGCCGACAGCACCGAGCTGGGACCCTCGAAGGCGATGTCGATGGAGCCGGACAACAGCGCCTGATTTTCGGCCGGGCCAGCCGCGAACGTCTGGCTGGAGAGGGTGTCGGAGCCGAGATCGCGGGCGAAGATCCCCTGAGCGACGCCGACGAGAGCCGGGGCGTGGGTGAGGTTCGGGAAGTAGCCCAGGTGCACGGTGACCGGTTTGCTCTGGCTGGCGGCGGCGGTCGAGCCCGTGGTGGCGCCGGTGGTGGGGCTCGAGCCGGCTTTGGACGAGGACCCACACGCCGCGGCGGTCAGCGCGAGGGCGGCCACTGCCGCGCACCCCGCCAGCCGTCTTTTTCCAAGCTTACCCCTATATATAACCAGGTTCATCGACATTTAACCCAAGGTACCCAGGTCCCACCGCCGGCGTCAAGGCGGGGCCGGGTGCCGTATGATCCGCGCGTGAAAGAGCTCGTGTACCACCGGTACCTCCTTCCGACGGTCGAGCGGCTGGCGCACAAGGACGCCGTCCTGGAGGGCGATTACACCGCGACCTACGCCAGCCACCTGGATCGGACGTGCCGGCTGGCGGACGGGATGGGCCAGGCCCTCGGCGTCGACCGGGGCGATCGCTTCGCGGTCATGGCCCTCAACGGCCACCAGTTCCTCGAGCTCTACCACGCCAGCTTCCTGAGCGGCCGCGTCATCAACCCCCTCAACCTGCGCCTGGCCCCGCAGGAGCTGGCCTTTATCATCAAGGACTCCGGCAGCCGGGTGTGTTTCACGGACGCCTTCTTCGCCCCCATGATCGACACGGTCCGGGCCGAGGCCGGTCTCGACCAGGTGGTCCTGATCGGCGGCGGCGACGTACCGCACGACATCGCCTTCGAGGAGGTGGTAGCCGCCGGCGAACCTACCGTCCCGGCCGAGCCAGACGAGACCGACCTGGCGGTGCTGATGTACACCGGCGGGACCACCGGACTCCCCAAGGGGGTCGTGCTGGACAACCGGGCCCTGATGCTGGACATCTACAAGGTCGCCACCCGCTGGAGCATGGACGAGAACTTCGTGTACCTGCACCAGACGCCGATGTTTCACGCCGCCTCCCTCGGGGGGATCCTGGCCGTCCCGGCGGTGGGCGGCCAGACCACCTTCGTCCCGGTGTTCCAGCCGGCCCAGGTGCTCGACGTGATCGAACGCCACCAGGTCACCATGACGGTGATGGTGCCGACGATGGTGGCCATGCTGCTCGACCATCCCGACTTCAAGCCGGAGCGGCTGGCGTCGCTGAGCGTGCTGACGTATGGGGCGTCACCGATGCCGACCGCCCTGGTGGAACGGGTGCTGGCGATGTTCCCGGACATGGACCTGTTCCAGGGGTACGGCATGACCGAGAACTGCGGCCTGCTCACCTGCCTCGGGCCTGAAGAGCACCGCCGGGGCGGCAACCTGCTCCGTTCCGCGGGGCGGCCCATGCCCGGGTCGGAGCTCAGCATCCAGGACGAGGGCGGCAACCTGCTGCCGGCAGGGCAGAGCGGCGAGGTGTGCGCCCGGGCCGGCAACTATATGCAGGAGTACTGGAACCGGCCGGAGGAGACGACGGCCGCCTTCCGCGGGGGTTGGTACCACACCGGCGACGCCGGCTACCTCGACGAGGGCGGGTACCTCTACCTGGTCGACCGGGTCAAAGACATGATCGTCACCGGCGGCGAGAACGTCTACTCCGCCGAGGTCGAGAACGCCGTCGCCAGTCATCCTGGGGTGGCCCAGGTGGCCGTCATCGGCATCCCGTCCGAGCAGTGGGGGGAGGCGGTACTGGCCATCGTCGTCCCGAAGGACGGTGTCTCGCTCACCGAGGAGGACATCAAAGCCTGGTCACGGGAGCGCATCGCCGGCTACAAAGTGCCAAAGGTGGTGGAGTTCAGGACCGAGGCCCTGCCGCTCTCCGGGGCCATGAAGGTCCTCGAGCGCGAGCTCCGCGCCCCCTATTGGGAAGGGCGGGAGCGGGCGGTCCAATAGGTTTGGCGCGCCGGCGGGCTCAGCCGCCGTTGGCGATGGCCTGATCAGCGCTGGCGACGTCGTCGCTCACCTGGGTCAAGCCGGCGTCGAGCTGTCCCAGTCGCGCTTGGGCGTCGGCCAGGGCCGGCGAGGTCGAGCCCGGCGCCGGACTCGTGGCCGCACCCCCAGCCGCAGCCGCAGCAGGGGCCGGGACCGCCGGCGCCGGCACCGGCTCGGTCCGCGCTGACCCGCCGGCCGGAGCAGCACCCTGCGGCGGCAAGCCGGCCGCCGGCGTGGCGCCGGTCCCAGCCGCGGACCCGTTCGCCGGCCCCGCCGCAGGAGCCGGCAGGGACGGGGTGCTCGACACCTGGGTCGACCGGCCGCAGCCGGCGGTCAGAAGGGCGAGGGTGGCGGCGACCACCACAGCTGCGCTCCCCCACCGGACCGACCGGATCCCGGTCATTGCAGATCCTTGAGGGCGGTGCGGACGTCAGTCTCGCCTTGGCGGGCGGCCGCGGCCGAGGCCTTCACCTCGTTCCGGTACGGCGTCACCACCCCGTGATTGGCGTTCCACTGGGCCGGGGTGAGGGCCAGCAGGGCCGCGGAGGCGCCGGCGGTCTTCTGGCCGATGGTGGCGATCTGCGCTTCCAGATCGTGCGTGGCGGCTTGGGCGGCCTGGACGTTCTTGCCCTCGGCCGCCTCCTGGGCGATCGCCTGCTCGAGATCCGTGTCGAGCTGCTTGAGCGTTGGGACGGTGTCGGTCGTCAGCCGGTCCGTTGCTCGCACCAGGCGAACCTGCGGCACCACCAGGGCGAATACCCGGTAGTCGGTGAAGATGGACGCCACCTCGGCTTTGAACTTGGCCGGATCGGTCTCGTTGCGGATGGTGGTCGCCAAGCTGTCGAGCCCGGGGGCCTGCCCGTTGCCGTTGAGATCGCCGGTGATGATGTTCGCCGAGCGCGGCCTGGTCGCTGCCAACGAACCATCCGGTCTGCTGCACGAGGGTGGCCGCGGCGTTGAGGGCGGTGCCGCGGACGCTGATGGCGGTCTCGGCTTGAGTCCGAGCGATGGGGTTGATGCTGGTGCTGGCGGTGGTGGTCGCCGCCGACGCGGCGCTGGCGCCCACGCCGGCCACACCGGCCACACCGGCGACAGCGACGGCGGCGGCGGCCGCAGGCAGGGCGGCGAGGGCTTTTCGAGAACGGCGCATGGGTGTTTCCTCCGTAGGGGCGAAAGGATCGGGACACCACGAAGGATCGTCCGCTGATGTTCGGGACGGGTCAGCCGCTTGTAAGGGTTGTATGAGGGTGCAGGGCGCGGCTGCTCTGGGGCCCGGCTGGTCAGAGGAGGCCGACGCTGGTGGCCCCGTCGACCATCACGGCCGCCCCGGAGATGTACGCAGCCGGCTGCGAGCAGAGAAAGGCTACGACCCGGCCGAAGTCAGCGGGATCGCCCATGCTGGTCGGATCGCCGCCCAGTTCGCGCATGCGGTCGGTGGCATGTGGGCCCGGGCAGGCCAGATTGAGGGTCACGCCCGAAGCGAACAGATCGGCCGCGGCCGTCTTGGCCCACGCCCACAGACCGGTCCGGGCCAGATTGGACAGGGCCAGACCGGGTATGGGCTGTTTGACGGAATACGAGGTAAGGCAACAGATGCGGCCCCACCCTCCTGCCTCCAACAAGGGGCGCGCCTCCCGGATGAGCCGGATGGAGGTGGTGAGGTTGGCGTTTACGGCCGCGGCAATCTGCTCGTCGGTGACGTCAAGCGCCCGGCTGGGGGGCGGACCGCCCACGTTGGGGACCAGGATGTCCAGCGCGCCGAAACGGTCCCGGGCGGCCTCGACGAGACGGGCCGGTACCGCCGGATCCGTGACGTCGGCCACGACCGCGTGCACCTCGCCACCCGCCGCCCGGATGCCGCCCTCGGCGGCGCGCAACGCCTCCTCGCCCCGGGCGCAGATGACGACCCGGACCCCTTCGGCGGCGAGTGCTTCGGCGGTGGCTCGGCCCAGGCCCTTCGAGGATGCGGTTACCAGCGCCACCTTGCCGGCGATACCGAGGTCCATTCAGGCCTCGACCACCGTGAGGTCGTGGCTGACATGGTTGAGGGCCCGCGGACCGGATTCGGTGGCGATCACGATGTCCTCGATGCGGGCGCCGAATCGTCCCTGCAGGTAAATGCCCGGCTCGACCGAGAAGGCGTGACCGGGAGCCAGCGGCAGGTCGTTGCCGGCGACGATGTAGGGGTCCTCGTGCTCCTCGAGGCCGATCCCGTGCCCGGTGCGGTGGATGAAGGCCTCGCCATACCCACCCTCGGCGATGACCGTTCGCGCCGCCCCGTCGACAGCCTCGCAGGTCGTCCCGACCCGGGCCGCGGCCACCGCGTCGGCTTGCGCCCGCTGCAGCAGGTCGTACAACTCTTTGGCCTCGCCAGTGGGCGGTCCGGTCCACACCGTCCGGGTGATGTCCGAGCAGTAGCCGTCCATGGTGCCACCGAAGTCGCAGACCACCGGGTCCCCGGCCTCGATGACCCGACGGCCGGCGTCGTGATGGGGACTGGCCGAGTTGGGGCCGCTCCCGACGATGGCGAAGTTGACCCGCTGGTGACCCTCTGCGACCAGGCGCCGGCCTAGTTCCTGGGAGACGTCGCGCTCGGTGCGCCCGATGAGCGGGATGTCACCCCCGAGCAGTTGCGACGCCACCCGGTCGGCGGCCGCCGACGCCATCGCCAGCGCCTCGATCTCCGCGGCGTCCTTGACGGCGCGCAGCACTCCGGTGACGCGGGACGACACACTCCACTCGGCGTCCGGCAAGCGGCGTTGCAGGCCCAACACGAACGTGGCCCAGGTCCGGTCGGAGATAGCGACCCGGGAGCGGCCGCCGACCAGTCCGGCCACGATGTCCATGGGGTCCTCCTGTTCCGCCCAGGGCCGGACCGAGAACACTTCCGGGTGTGCGCTGACGCGAGGCGCCTCCAGCCGGGGGACGACGAGGGTCGCCGCGTCATCGGCTGGCACCACCAGCATGGTGAGCCGCTCGAGCGGCATGGCTTCGTAGCCGGTCAGCCAGGGGAGGTCCGCGCCGAGCGACAGGAGGAGGGTGTCGACGCCGAGGTCGGCCATGCGACCGCGGACCCGATCGAGACGCGCCACCCGGGCCCCGGACGCGGTGGTGGGGGACGGGGTCGTCATGCGAACGAGCCGACCTCGGCCGGCGGTGTCGCGGTGAGCCCGGCGTCGGCGCCCGCCGATGCAGTTGACGCGGCGGCAGCTGCCTGGCGGGCGTGATAGCTCGACCGGGTCAGGGGGGAGGCTTCCACGTGGGGGATGCCCATGGCCTCCCCCGCCGCCTTGACCTGCGCGAACTCGTCCGGAGTCCACCAACGGACCACGGGTAGATGGTGCGACGTCGGCCGCAAGTACTGGCCCACCGTGACGATGTCCACCCCCACGCCGTGCAGGTCGGCCAGGGTGGACACCACCTCGCCAAAGCTCTCGCCCATCCCCACCATCAGGCTGGACTTCGTCGTCAGGCCGGCGGCCTTGGCCCGGGCCAGGACGGCCAGGCTGCGGGCGTACGAGGCCGAAGGCCGAACGGCGCGCTGGAGGCGGGGCACGGTCTCGATGTTGTGGTCCAGCACGTCCGGCCGAGCGGCGAAGATGGTGCCCAGCGCATCGGGATCGCCCTTGCAGTCGGAGATCAGCAGTTCGACGGCGGTGGCGGGTAGTCGCCGCCGGATGGCCGCCACGGTCGCCGCGAAGGCGCCGGCGCCGCCATCGACCAGGTCGTCCCGGGCCACCGTGGTCACCACCGCGTGGGCGAGGCCCAGCCGGGCGACGGCCTCGGCCACCCGCTCGGGCTCACCGGGATCAGGGGGCAGGGGCTTGCGGGTGTCGACCAGGCAGAAGCCGCACGCCCGGGTGCAGCGGTCGCCGTTGATCATGAAGGTGGCGGTGCCATCCGCCCAGCACTCGTAGATGTTGGGGCAGCCGGCTTCCTCGCAGACTGTCACCAGTTCCAGTTGCCGCATCGTCCGGCGCAACGACCGGTACTCGTCGCCCATGCGGGCCTTGACTCGCATCCACTCCGGCTTGCGGGAATCGATCGCCACCCCGCCGGCCGGGTCCACTCCGGCCTCGGCCAGCCGGCGATCGAGCATCCGGACGGGCACGGGCGCGGCTTCTGGGGCGATCGGCGAGCCCGGCCCCTCACCGCGGGTGAAGGGCGCCAGGTCCTCGGCGGCCACTCGCCAGGCCACGTCCTGGCGGTCGACGCGCGGGTACCCCCACACCGACGCCGCCCGCGCCACCATGGCGTCGACGACCTGCGCCATGGGCACGTCGATGCCCTCGGCGGCCAGGGAAGTCACCGGCTTGTCGGCGATGCCGCAGGGGACGATGTGGTCGAAGTAGCTCATGTCCGGCGCCACGTTGAGGGCGAAGCCGTGCATCGAACGACCCCGGGACACGCGCACCCCGATGGCGCAGATCTTGCGGGGCGAGGCGTCGCCCACGCCGACCCAGACGCCGGGGTAGCCGTCGAGCCGGCTGGCACCGGGCAGCCCCAGATCGGTGAGCACGTCGATCACCAACTGCTCGATGCGGTGCACATGCGCCGGCGAAGCGTTCGGCCCCATCGGGACCGACAGGATCGGATACCCGACCAGCTGGCCGGGACCGTGGTAGGTCACGTCGCCGCCGCGGTCGCTTCGCACCAGCTCGGCGCCGACCGTCGAGGGGTCGACCAGCACGTGCTCGGCCTTGGCCCGCACGCCGAGGGTGTACACGTGCCGGTGCTCCAGCAACAGCAACCAGTCGTCACCCCCACTCGACCACAGGCCGCGTTGGAGGGCCAGCCCGTCCTGGTAGCGGACCCGGCCCAGCCAGCGCGCTCGCAGCAGCCCGCTCACAGCTCCGCAGCCCAGTCCCGGGTCTCGATGATCGTCTTGATGGCCGCGACGAAGGCGGCGGCGTAGGCCCCGTCGAACGCCCGGTGATCCCACGACATGACGAGGTTGCCGACGGGGTGCACGGCGATGCCATCGGAGCCGTCCGGCAGCTCGACCGCCACCGGCCGCTTGCGCACCCCGTCCGTGGACAGGATGGCCACCTGGGGCTGGTTGATGACCGGCACGGTGATGAACGTCCCGAACGGTCCGGCGTTGGTAACGGTGAAAGTGCCGCCCGAGATGTCATCCATGGTCAGCCGCTTGGCCCGGGCTTTGGCGGCCAGGCCCGAGATCTCCCGCGCCAACGCCCGCAACCGCTTGCCGTCCGCCTCGTGGATCACCGGGACCAGCAGCCCTTCGAAGTCGAGGTCCACGGCGATACCGATGTTGAGGTCGTGGTGCACGATCAGGGCGTCGTCGCCGACGGAGCTGTTGACATTGGGGAAGTCGGCCAGGGCGTCGACCACGGCCCGGGTGACGAACGGGAGGTAGGTGAGACCGAAGCCCTCGGCGTCCCGGAAGCGCGCCTTCTCGGCGCTGCGAACCTTCTCCACGCCGGAGTAGTCCACCTCCATGGCCACCATGGTGTGCGCGGAGGTGTGCTTGGACCGGACCATGTGCTCGGCGGTCCGGCGCCGGATGTTGGTAAACGGCACGATGGTGTCGCGCTCGCCCCCCGTGGCCACCACCGGCGCGGGCGTCTGCGGACGGGCCGGCGCCGCCGGAGCGGTCGCCAGCGCGGCCGCAGCGGCAGGGGCCGAGGAAGCGGCCGCGGGGCGGGGGGCCGGCGCGGCCCCGCCGTTGCGGCGGTCGATCACGGCCAGCACGTCCGAGCGGGTGATCCGCCCGCCCGCGCCGGTCCCGTCGATCTGGGCGGGGTCCAGGTCGTGCTCGGCGATCAGGCGGCGCACCACCGGGGAGAGCACCCGACCGCCGTCGCCGCCGTCACCGCCGGTGCGGGCCGCCACCGGCTCCCGCGCCGGCGCCGGTTTCGGCGCGGATTCGACCTCGGCGACCGGCTCCGGGTCGGGTTCTGGTTGGGGCTCGGGTTCTGGTTGGGGCTCGACTTCAGGTTGCGGGGCGGCGGCTTCGGCCTGGGCCGGGGGCGCCTGGTCGGCCGGCGCCTCCCCCGAGTCGGAGATCACCGCCAGCTTGGTGCCCACATCGACGGTGTCGCCCTCGGGCACCAGGATCTCGGTGATGACGCCGGCCACGGGCGACGGCACTTCGGAGTCCACCTTGTCGGTCGAGACCTCGAAGAGCACCTCGTCCTCGGCGACGGCGTCGCCGATCTGCTTCATCCACTTGGTGATGGTCCCCTCGGTGACCGTCTCGCCGAGTTGGGGCATGGTGATGTCAGCCAACGTGCAGGCCTCTTCCGGTCAGGGCGAGCATGGTCTCGCCGAACGTCTCCGACAAGGTGGGGTGGGGCTGGATGTAGTGGGCGACCTCCTCGGGGGTGGCTTCCCAGTTGACCGAGAGGTACGCCTGCCCCAGTTGCTCGGTCACCCACGGGCCGACCATGTGGACCCCGAGCACGCGCCCGGCCCCGCCGTCGAGACGCTTCTCGCAGATCACCTTGACCAGGCCTTCGGGCTCGCCGACGATGAGGGCCCGGCCGTTGCCGCCGTAGGGATCCTTCTTGGTCACCACGTCGAAGCCGGCCTCCCGGGCGGCATCTTCGGACAGGCCGGCGAAGGCCACCTCCGGGTGGCAGTAGATGCACCAGGGCACCTTGCCGTAATCGACGGGCACGACCGGGTCACCCAGGATCTGATCGATGATGACCACGGCCTCGGCGAAACCCACGTGGGCCAGGGCCGGGGTGTCGACCAGGTCGCCGGCCGCGAAAACGCCGGGCTCACCGGTCTGCATGTACTCGTCGACCTCGACGAAGCCCCGCCGGTCCACCCGGACCTTGGTCCCCTCGAGCCCGAGGTTGTCCGACAGCGGCCGCCGGCCCACGGACACCACCACCGCCTCGACGGTGATCTGCTCGCCGTCACCGAAGTTGACGGTCGTCGACGTGCCGTCGGCGCTCGGCGTGTGACCGGTGACCGTGACGCCGGTGCGCACCACGATGCCCCGCTTCTTGAACGAACGGAGGACCACCTCGGCCACGTCCTTGTCGCAGCCGGGCAGGATCTTCGGGAGCGCTTCGAGCACCGTCACCTCGGCCCCGAGGTCGGAGAGCATCGAGGCGAACTCGCAGCCGATGGCGCCGCCGCCGATCACCACGGCCGACGACGGCAGCCGTTCGAGATCGAGGACCTCGTCGGAAGTCATCACCAGGTCGCCGTCGATGTCGAACCCGGGGATGGAGCGAGGCACCGACCCGGAGGCCAGGATGACGTGGGTTCCCACCAGCTCGGTGCCGTCGTCAACCCGCACCAGGCGGTCCGGACCGAGGGTGCCGGTACCGATGAAGGTCGTGACCTTTCTCTTCTTCATCAAGCCCTGCAACCCTTTCCAGAGCTGATCGACGACCTTCTGCTTGCGCGCCTGCGACTGTCCGAACTCGATCGTCGGCGGGTCCACCTCGATGCCGAACTCCTTGGCCCCCGTGACCGTGCGGTAGACCGTTGCCGTCTCGAGGAACTCCTTGGCCGGGATGCAGCCTCGATGCAGGCAGGTGCCGCCGACCTTCTCCTTCTCCACCACCGCGATGTTGAGACCCGCCAGGCCGCCGCGCAGGGCCGCGGCATACCCGGCCGGACCTCCGCCGACAATCACCACATCGAACTGCTGGGCCGTTGGGACCACCTCCTCGAGAGCGACGCCCAATCTAGGTCCTCACCGCTGCCGGAGCGGCCAGTAGGCTCGGGGCCACAACGAGACGCAGGGGAGCTCGGCGACACCGGGCTGAGAGGTCGGCTGCAGGCCGGCGACCCTCACCTTCGACCGGCCCGGTAACGCGGGCCAGGGAGCGCACATGGCCATGACCGAGCAGCTGGTGATCGCCGATCGGAAATTTCAGTCACGACTGTTCCTCGGCACCGGGAAATTCCCCTCCAACCAGGCCTTGCGGGCCGCCATCGACACCAGCGGCACTCAGCTGGTGACCGTGGCCCTGCGCCGCATCGATCCCACCGCGGGCGAGGACATCCTCGACGCCATCCCCGACGGGGTGCTGCTGTTGACCAACACGTCGGGTGCGGTCGACGCCGGCGAAGCGGTGCGCCTGGCCCGGCTGGCCCGGGCCGCCGGGCTGCCGCCGTGGATCAAGCTGGAGGTGACCCCCGATCCCCGGTACCTGCTGCCCGACCCGGTCGAAACGCTCCGGGCCGCCGGCGAGCTGGTCCGGGAGGGCTTCACCGTGCTGCCGTACTGTCCCGCCGACCCGGTGTTGTGCAAGCACCTGGAGGAGGCCGGGTGCGCCACCGTCATGCCGCTCGGGTCCTGGATCGGATCCAACCAGGGCCTCCGCACCCGGGGCGCGCTGGAGATCATCGTCGAGCAGGCGACGGTCCCGGTGGTCGTCGACGCCGGCCTCGGCGCCCCCAGCCACGCGGCCGAGGCCATGGAGCTGGGCGCCGACGCGGTCCTCGTCAACACCGCCATCGGCACCGCCGGCGACCCGGCCGCCATGGCCAGGGCCTTCCGCCTGGCGGTGGAAGCCGGGCGGGCCGGGCGCCTCGCCGGCCTGGCCACGACCCGGGACCAGGCGGCCGCCTCGTCGCCGCTGACCGGGTTCCTGGCGTGACGGCCACGCCGGTGGTGTTGGAGAGCCGCCCGGATCGGGTGCCGGACGGTACGGCCGCGGCCGTCGTGGTGGCCACGGACGTCGCCGGGTGGCGGGCCCGGGTCGAGGTGGCGACGGATGCCGACGTCGACCGGGCCCTGGGGCGGGCCCACCCGGGGCTGGGCGACCTGGCGGTCCTGCTGTCCGACGCCGCCGCCGCCCGGTTGGAGGAGCTGGCCCAGGCCGCCCACCAGCTGACGCGGGCTCGCTTCGGCCGGACGGTGCGCCTCTTCGCGCCGCTGTACCTTTCCAACGAGTGCGTGTCCACCTGCACGTACTGCGGATTTTCGGCCGGCAACCACATCGCCCGTCGCACCCTCGGGACCGCCGAGGTGGCCGGCGAGGCGGCCGAGCTCCACCGTCGGGGTTTCCGCCATCTCCTGCTGGTGTCGGGCGAGCACGCCCGCATCGTCAACCGTGACTATCTCGTCGAGTGCGTCCGCGCCGTGGCGCCGATGTTCGCCCAGGTCGGCATGGAGGTGCAGGTGTGGGACACCGACACCTACCGCCGCCTGCTGGCCGCCGGCTGCGACGGCGTCACCGTCTACCAGGAGGCCTATGACCCGGGCACTTACGCCGCGGTCCACCTCAAGGGCAAGAAGCGCAACTACGCCTGGCGCCTCGCCGCGCCCGACCGGGCGGCCGAGGCGGGCATGCGCCGGTTGGCGGTCGGCGCCCTGCTCGGGCTGCACCCGGACTGGCGCTCCGAAGCCATTTCCCTGGCGGCCCACGCCCAGGCCCTGGTCCGGCGCTGGTGGCGGTGCGAAGTGGGCATCGCCCTGCCCCGCCTGCGACCCGCGGCCGGCGGGTTCGAGCCGGCGGTTCCGGTCGACGACCGCGAGTTCGTCCAGTTGTTGTGCGCCCTGCGGATCGTGCTGCCCGACGTGGGCATCAGCCTGTCGACCCGCGAGCCGGCGGACTTCCGTGACGCCCTGGTCCCCCTTGGGGTGACGACGATGTCGGCCGGCTCGCACACCGAGCCCGGCGGCTACGCCGAGGCGAGCGACGCGGAACCCCAGTTCGCCATCTCGGACGAGCGCAGCCCCGCCCAGGTGGCCGCGGGCTTACGGGCCGCCGGCTACGACCCGGTCTGGAAGGACTGGCAGCGCGCCTGAGGCGTCAGGCGTCAGGCGCCGAGCCGCCCGCGACCTCGTAGGACCACAGCTCCGAGGAGACCGACACCGGGCCGCCGTGCGGCGAGGGCCGATCGGCGCCGGCGTGACCGTGCCCGAAGGCGGGCGACGAAACCCACGCCTGGAAGGACTCCTCGTCCCGCCAGCGAGTGACCACCAACCACTGCCGGCGGTCGTCGGTGGGCCGGAGCAGTTCGAATCCCTCGAACCCGGCTTGGCCGTCCACGGCGCCGGCCCGCGCCGCGAACCGTCGGGCGAGCTCGTCGCCGGCGTCCTCGGGCACGGTGATGGCATTGATCTTGATGACCGTCATGGCCGCGATCTGATCAGATCCAGCCGACCGGCACCATCCCGAGACGCGGCCCGCGCCCCGAAATTCAGGTCCGGTCTGCGCCGTTCGTGTCGGGCAATGACTGGCCGATCGAACCGGCCACCCCGCGCAGGAGTCCGGACAGCTCCATGGGCACCACGAACTTGGTCGCCGGCGACGCGCCCAGCCGTTTGAGCGCCTCGAAGTACTGGAGGGTCATGGTGTTGGCATCCAACCCGTGCGCCGACGAGCTGATCTCTTTCAGCGCCAGGGCGAACCCCTCGGCCTGGACGATCGCCGCCTGCCGGTCGCCTTCGGCGGCCAGGATCGTCGACTGCTTCTGGCCCTCGGCCACGGTGATGGCGGCCTGCTTGGTGCCTTCCGCCTCGGTCACCACCGCTCGGCGGGTGCGCTCGGCGGACATCTGCCGGGTCATGGCGTCGAGCACCGCGGGCGGTGGGTTGATCTCGCGGACCTCCACGTTGGTGACCTTCACGCCCCACCGCTCGGTGACGTCATCGAGCTTGAAGCGCAGGGTGTTGTTCATCTCCTCCCGCTTGGACAGCACCTCGTCGAGGCTCATGTCGCCGACCACGGCTCGCAGGGTGGTGGCCGCGATCTTGAGGGCTGCCCCCCGGAAGTCCCGGACCGCCAGCACGGACATGACCGGGTCGAACACCTTGGTGAAGATGATGAAGTCGATGGCGATGGAGGCGTTGTCCTCGGTGATGGCCACCTGGTGCGGGACCTCCAGGAACTGCTCGCGGAGGTCGACGAGGGTGACTCGATCGGTGATCGGGTTGATCACGACCAGGCCGGGACCTCGGGGCCCCACCGACCGGCCCAGCCGGAACAGCACCACCCGCTGGTACTCACGCACGATCTTGATGCCGGCCGCGGCCCCGGCCAGCAGAGCGACCACCACGACGGCGACGGCGACGATGACTGCGATCACGGCTGATCCTCCTGGATATCGAACACCCTGGCGTCCGGGACCGTGCCCATCTCGGACCACACCTCGAGGCGAACCCCGCGGACCCTCAGCACGTGCACGGGGGCGTTGGCGGGAAGATTCCCGCTGACGGATTCGGCGCTCCACGTCTCACCGGCGACGCGCACCACCCCGACGGGGGTCAGGTCGGTCAGGGCCACACCGGTCGTGCCGCGCAGCGGCGGCAGGACGGCGAGCGACCCTCGCAGCCGTTGCCGTAGGGCGGTGCTGGCGACCACCACCCCGCCTCCGCTGGCGGTGGCGCTCAAGGCCACCAGCCACCACCCCGCCACGGGCGAGCGGGCGGAGGCGGTGATCGCCCACACCACCCCGAGCACGAACGCGGGCAGGGGCACGAACCAGGCGTGGCCGCCGGCGTGGGCGCACAGCAGGCCGGTGGCAGCCAGCAGGACCAGCAGGATCACCGCGGTCCCCCAACGCACCGCGGCCGGGGCGGCCACGGCCGCCACCGCGAAGGCGATCCCGCCCAGGGCCGCCACCACGGCGATGGTCAGCGCGACCCGCCCGATCCGGGTGATGCGAGAGACCGTCACCAGGTCACCGAGGTCGGGGGGCTCGACCTCGGTCGCCCGGCGCAAACCGGCGGCCGCCACCCGGGCGACCTGGTCGATGCGGTCAGTGGTGCTCATGGCTGCCTCCCGGGGCGCAGCCGCTCCTCCAAGGTCAACCGGCCCCGGTGCAGGTGGACCCCCACCGTCGAGACCGAGCAGTGCAGGATCTCGGCGATCTCCTCGGCGGAGCGATCTTCCAGGTAAAAGAGGGCCACCGCCTGGGCTTGGCGCCGCGGCAAGCTCCTCACCTGCTGCCAGAAGGCGGCGTCCACCGGCTCCAGGTCGTCAACCGACGACCGGACGCCGCGAGCCAGACCGACGAGGGCCCGACCCTCTGCGGCGCGCCGCCGGCCGTAGGAGACGGCCATGTTGGCCACCACCCGCCGGACGAACGCGCCCGGCCGGTCGTAATGCTCGACCTTCGCCCAACGCTGATAGGTGGCGAGAAACGCCTCCTGGGCCAGATCCTCCGCCGCCCCGCCCCGGCCGCAGAGGGCATAGGCCAGGGCCACCACTGGCGCGTACTCCTGGCGGTAGAAGAGCTCGAACCCGGCCCGGTCCGCAGACGTCCGCTCGCCCGGCTGGGCGATGCCGACGCTACGAAGCTCGCGAGCGGACGCTCCCACCTGGACCTCCATGGGTTGGTACCAGCTGAGCACTTCCACACTGATAACACGCATCAGGGGCCGCCAGCCTTTACTCGGGTCCGGTTACGGCATTGCCCCGCGGGGGGTGGGCCTCCCTATCATGGCCCCCATGAACAACCCCGAGACCGCGGTCGTCCCGCCCGCGTTGACCGAGCCCGACGCCGACAGCGACGAGCTCGTCGCCGAGGACCTGCTGGTGGAAGAGATCTCCATCGACGGGATGTGCGGCGTCTACTGAGTCGCGCCGGGCTATGACCGACTCTGTCGGCGGCGGGTTCGACCCCTCCGTCCGTTATCGTTTGGACCCTGACGTGGCCCTGCGTCCTGAGCCGTTCGGGGCGTTGGCGTACCACTACGGCAGCCGGCGGCTCACCTTCCTCCGCTCGGCGGAGCTAGCCGACGTGGTCCGGGACCTGGAGCACCACGAGTCGGTCCACGCCGCCGTCAATGCATCCGTGCCCGAGGTCGACCGGCCCGCCTACCTGCGGGCCCTGGCCTCCCTCGCCGACTCGAGGTTTATCCGTGCTTGCTAGCACCGCGCCGATTGGTACTGGCTCCCGGGCGCCGGGGACCCGGCTGACCGACCAGCTCAAGGCGGGATTGGACGCGCCCATCTGCCTGACGTGGGAGATCACCTACGGGTGCAACCTGGCCTGCATTCACTGTTTGTCGTCGTCCGGTCGGCGGGACCCCCGGGAGCTCACCACCGTCGAGGCCCGGGCCGTCATCGACGAGCTGCACGACCTGCAGGTCTTCTACGTCAACATCGGCGGCGGCGAACCGACCATCCGCGCCGACTTCTACGACCTCGTCGAGTACGCCGTCGGCCGTGGCGTCGGCGTCAAGTTCTCCACCAACGGATCGACCATCACCGCCGAACGAGCCCGCCGCCTGGCCGCCACGGATTATCTGGACGTGCAGATCTCCATCGACGGCGCCGACGCGGCCACCAACGACGCGGTCCGCGGCGCGGGTTCGTACGCGGCGGCCCGGCGGGCCATGGACCACCTCGCCGGCGCCGCCTTCGGTCCGTTCAAGATCAGCGTGGTGGTGACCCGGGAGAACGCCGGTCAGCTCGACGCCTTCGAGACGCTGGCGGCCGCCTACGGGGCCCAGCTGCGCCTGACCCGCCTGCGGCCGTCGGGGCGGGGCGCCGACTCCTGGTCCCGCCTGCACCCCACCCAGGCGCAGCAGGTCGACCTGTACCACTGGCTGATCGATCGCCCCGGCGTCCTCACGGGCGACTCGTTTTTCCATCTGTCGGCGCTCGGTGAGGCCCTGCCCGGCCTCAACCTGTGCGGGGCCGGCCGGGTGGTGTGCCTGATCGACCCCATCGGCGACGTGTACGCCTGCCCCTTCGTGCTGCACCCGGAGTTCCGGGCCGGCAGCGTCCGCGACCCGGGCGGCTTCGCCCGGGTGTGGCGCCACTCCGACCTGTTCCTGGAGCTGCGCCAGCCCGCCTCGGCTGGGGCGTGCGCGTCCTGCGGGTCGTACGACGCCTGCCAGGGTGGGTGCATGGCGGCCAAGTTTTTCACCGGGCTGCCGCTCGACGGCCCGGACCCCGAGTGCGTCAAGGGCCACGGCGAGGTCCTCCTGGGCCAGGTCCCGGCCGGCTCGGCACCGTCACGCCGGTCCGGGCCATTCCGTGCCCGTCCGGCTGCGGTCCCGGCCCCTGGATCCGCACGGGTGACGGATCTGGGTGACCTCGTCTGGCCGGACGTGGCCGCCCGGGCGCCGACGACGGTCCTGGCCATCCCCGTGGGCTCGACCGAGCAGCACGGCCCGCACCTCCCGCTGTGCACCGACACCGAGGTGGCGCTGGCCCTGGCCCGCCGGCTGACGGTGCTCCGGCCCGACGTGGTCGTCGCCCCGCCCATGCCGTACGGGTCGAGCGGCGAGCACGCCGGCTTCCCCGGCACCCTGTCGATCGGCCAAGAGGCGCTGGAGCTGATGCTGGTGGAGCTGGTGCGGTCCGCGGGCGTGTTCGCGGGCACCCTGATCGTGTCCGCCCACGGCGGCAACGCCGGCCCGGTGCGGAGGGCAGTTGACCGGCTGACCGCCGAAGGCCGCCCGGTCCGGGTCTGGTCACCGCCTCCGGCGGACGCCACCGACACCCACGCCGGCCACACCGAGACGTCGCTCCTGCTGGCCGTCCGTCCCGGTGCCGTGCAGCCCGGACAGGCCAAACCAGGCGTCCGCCAGCCCCTCCAGGAACTGTGGCCGGAGCTGGTGCGCGGCGGCGTCGCCGCCGTCTCTCCCAACGGGGTGCTCGGCGATCCCACGGGCGCCTCGGCCGAAGCCGGCCAACGCCTGCTCGGGGCGTGGACCGAGGACCTGTTCGCCGCTGTCGAGGCGTGGCCATGACCGACCGTGCCCCGCCGGGGGTGGCCATCATCACCGGGGCGGCCCGAGGCATCGGGGCGGCCACCGCCGCCCGATTGGCGGCGACGGGTTGGCGGCTGGTGCTCGTCGACCGCTGCCGCGACGACCCCGCCCTCGCCTACCCGTTGGCCACCAAGGCCGACCTCGACGCCACCGTCGCCGCCTGCGGGGGTCCGGCCCGCGCCGAGGGGGTGGTGGCCGACGTGCGAGACCAGGTGGCCCTGGACGGGGCGGTGCGCGTGGCGGTCGAACGCTTCGGGGGCCTGGACGCGGCGCTGGCCATCGCCGGGTGCATCGGCGGCGGCATCGAGGCGTGGAACACCTCCGACGAGCTGTGGTCGACGCTGTTGGCCATCAACCTGGAGGGGGCGTGGCGACTGGCCAAAGCCGCCGTCCCGGCCCTGCTCGATCGGCCCGAACCACGACAGGGTCGGTTCGTCGCCGTGGCGTCGGCCGGGGGCAGCGTGGGCATCTACCTGCTCGCCGCCTACAGCGCCGCCAAGCACGGCGTCATCGGCCTGGTGCGGAGCCTGGCCGCGGAGCTGGGCCCCCACGGGATCACCGCCAACGCGGTGGCGCCGGGGTCCACCACCACCGCCATGCTCGACAGCCAGCGCCGCGGTGTACGGCCTGGACAGCCCCGCCGACTTCGCCCAGCAGCACCTGCTGCCCCGACTGCTCACCCCTGACGAGCCGGCGGCGATGATCGCCTGGCTCTGCGGACCGGACAGCAGCGGCATCACCGGCGCGGTGCTGCCGGTGGACGCCGGCATGACCGCCCGCTGAACCGCGACCCTGGCGCCGGCCGCTTTCGGCTTGGTGCTCGACGAGTCGGTGCGCCGGCCGCATCCGGACGTGCTGGTGGGCGGCTCCCCGCTCCGGGTCCTCCGGCTGCAGCCCGAGGGCGCCCGCCGGTTGGACGCCTGGGCCCGGGGTGAGCCGATCGGCGCCGGCCCGGGCGGGCGCCGGCTGGCCCGGCGCCTCCTCGACGCCGGCCTCGCCCACCCCAGACCGCCGGCCGGGGCCGGCCCGGCCGCCGCCGCGGTCGCGGTGGTGATCCCGGTGCGCGACCGACCGGGGGGGCTGACGATCACCCTGGCCGCCCTCGGCCCCGCCCTGGCCGTGATCGTCGTCGATGACGGATCGGTGGTCCCGGTGGCGGCCGCGGACGCCGAGATCATCCGCCACCCCCATCCGCGCGGTCCGGCGGCCGCCCGCAATACCGGCTGGCGGGCCACTGGCGCCGACGTGATCGTCTTCCTCGATGCGGACTGCGAACCCTCGCCGGGGTGGCTGGCCGGCCTCCTCCCCCACTTCGCCGACCCGGCCGTCGGGGCGGTGGCGCCCCGGGTGGTGAGCCGGCTCACCCCCGGCCTGGCGCCGCGGCTGGGCGCCTACGAGCAGCACCGCTCGTCCCTGGACCTCGGCCCCCGGGAGGCGCCTGTCCGGCCCGGCAGCCGGGTGCCCTACGTGCCCACCGCGGCCCTGGCCGTCCGCCGGCAGGCCCTGGAGGAGACCGGCGGCTTCGACGAGACGCTTCGCTACGGGGAGGACGTGGACCTGGTGTGGCGATTGGGGGAAAGGGGGTGGCGGGTCCGCTACCAGCCGGCCACCACCGTCACCCACCCAGCCCGACCCGACGCCGCCACCTGGCTGCGGCAGCGCCACCACTACGGCCGATCGGCGGCTCCCCTGGCGGCCCGCCACGGCCGCGCCGTGACGCCGGTGGCGGTATCACGGTGGAGCGCGGCGGCGTGGGGGCTCGTCGCGGCCGGGCATCCGCTCGCCGGCGCCGGGCTGGTCGCCACCACCAGCGCCGTCCTGGCCAGGCGGGCCGGGCGGGACTGCGCCACCGCCCGCACCTTGGCCGGGCTGGCCCTCACCGGCAACGTCCGCGCCGGCGGGGCCCTGGCCCACGCGGTACGTAGGGCATGGCTGCCACCCGCGGCGCTGGTCGCCGGGTTGGCGGCCCGATCGGGCCGGCGGGCCCCCCTGGTGACGCTCGTCGCGGCCCTGTCCGTCCCGCCGTTGTGGGCGTGGATCCACGACCATCCGCCCGGGTTGGGCCCGGTGGCGGGGTCGATCATCCAGTTGGTGGACGACCTGGCCTACCAAACCGGGGTATGGACCGGAGCGATCGAGCACCGCTCGGCGGCCGCCCTTTTACCGGACTGGTAAACCGTCAGACGCCCGCCACCGCCTGCAATTCCGCCAGCGACTCGTCGAGATGGGTCAGCAGGCGCTGCAGGTGGGGGACCGTCCGGCGGCACCCGGTCAGCCCGAACTCCATGTTGCCGTCGTAACTGGTGACCGTGATGTTGAGGGCCTGCCCGTCCATCGGGATCGACAGGGGGTACACGCCCTCCAGCTGGGCCCCATTCCAATACAGCGGCCCCGTCGGCCCGGGGATGTTGGAGATGACCAGGTTGTAGGGCGGCGATACCACCCGTCGCACCCCGGCCATGGTGCTGAACAGCATCGGCAGCACCGCCACCGCGCTGGCGACCGTCACCTGGGCCGGGCTCATGCTGCGCAACGACCGTTTGCCGTCTTCCATGGATTCGTGCACCGCCGCCAGCCGGGCCGCCGGATCGACCACGTCGGTGGCCAGGTTGCACAGGATGGCGCCGACCGCGTTGCCGCCCACCTCGCCGCCCGCCTGGCGCAACGACACCGGTGTCATGGCGACCAGCGGGGCGTCGGGCAGGGCCCCCAGCGCGTCGAGGTAGCGGCGCAGGGCGGCGGCGCAGACCGTCAGGACCACGTCGTTGATGGTGGTGCCGGTGGCGGTGGCGATGGCCCGCATCGTCGCCAAAGGCCACGACTGCGCGGCGTACCGGCGGGCGCCGGTGATCGGCACGTTGAGCATGGTCTTGGGCGCCATCGACGGCAGGTACGAGCTCTGCTCGGTCAAGGCCCGCACCGCCGCCTTGGCGGCAAGGGGACCGAGGCCGGCCAGCTCCGCCGTGGTCCGCCAGGCGACGCGGGGCACGCCTAGCAGGCCGAGCAGACCCCCGCGACGACGTCGGTGGGGCCGCTCGGCGGCGTCGACCACGGCATCCGTACGTCGCGCGCGGCGGGATCCGGGCTCAGGCTGTGCTCCGAGCAGTCGCAGGGCCGAGACGCCGTCGAGGAGGGAGTGGTGGATCTTGGTGTACAGGGCGAAGCGTTGGCCCTGCAGGCCCTCGATCAGATGCGCTTCCCACAGCGGCCGCTGGCGGTCGAGCAGGGTGCCGTGCAGCCGGGAGGCCAGGGCCAGCAGCTCCCGCACCCGCCCCGGCCGGGGCAGCGCGGAGTGCCGGACGTGGTGCTCCAGGTCGACGTGGTTGTCGAGCTGCCAGCTCCACGCCCCCAGGCTGCTCGGAGGCCGGTGGGGCCGGCGCCGGAACAGGGTCGAGATCTCAGACCCGTCGATCATCTCCTCGTACATCGACCGGGTCCAGCCCGCGGCCGCGCCCGGCGGGAGGCGGAACAGCTGCAGCCCGCCGACGTGCATCGGCTGCTGTCGGCGCTCCGCCAACAGGAACATGGCGTCGGTGATCGGCATCGGTGCCATCGTTCAACCTGCTTCCCCCACAGCGAGCAGCCGATCCTGTTCGTCGGCTTCCTTGCGGACACTAGCCCCGGCCAGCAGCCAGTAGGCGACTCCACCGACCACCACGCCCGTGAAGACGCTGAAGTCCGCACCCCCGCCGCCGAAGGCCCGGGCGATCGGGCCCACGTAGAACGTCTGGCTGAAGGCCAGCACGGACGCCACCGTGCCCAGGGCCTGGGCGACGAGGGCCGGCCAGTGCACCCCGCCCCGTCGCCAGTACAGGCCGCCGGGGTCGGTGCGCTGCAGCTCGCCGGGCACGTAACGGGTGCGCCGCAGCAGCCAGTCGACGAGGAAGATGGCCATCCAGGGCGCCGATCCAGGCGATGACCGCGGCGACGAAGTCGTTGAGGAGGTGGAAGAAGCCGGCCGAGAACACCGCGTAGGCGGTGATGCCGCAGCCGATCGTGGTGTCGATGAGCACGGCGTTCCAGCGCTTGATGGGCAGGCCCAGGGCCTGCAGGGTCACGCCCGAGGAGTACAGGTCCATGCTGTTGATGGCGAACAACTGGACGATGGCGACGACCAGGAACGGCACCAGGAACCAGCTGCTAAAGGCGTGCGGGAAGCTGTTGAAAGGGTCCTTGCTGTCGATCTGGACGTAGGTGGCCACCGCCGCGCCCAGCAACATCAGGGCCGCCTGCGGGATCGCCGTGGCCACGAACACCCAGCCCACGATGCCCTTGCGGCTGGCCGTGCGAGGCAGGTAGCGGGAGAAGTCGTTGCCGGACTCCACCCAGCCCAGTCCGGTCAAGGTGATGGAGAACGCCAGGCCGCCCATCATCGTCTGCCAGTTGGCGCCGTGGTGGATGCTGCCCGGGGTTGGCCTTTCCGATCGTCAGGAAGGCCAGGATCACGTACAGGGCGATGAAGGGGATCACCAGGGCGCGCAGGACCTTGACCACGGTGGCGTAGCCGAGGAAGGGCACCACGGTCTGGATGGCGGCGGCGGCCAGGATGAGCACGACCTTCAGCGGGGTGCCGGGGTGGAAGCCGGCCTTGGCGGCCAGGGCGATCCCCCCGAACACCACCAGGATCAGGCCTTCGGTCTCGAAGCCGACCTGGGTGGCCCAGTTGAACAACGCGATGAGCCGGGACCCGTTGGGGCCGAAGCTGGCCCGGTTGATGGTGAAGACGGTGGTGCCGGCCTCCGGTCCCTGCAGGCTGCACACCCCGAGCAACAGGTACGACAGATTGCCAACCAGGATCAACAGCACCGCCTGGCCGAAGGTGAAACCGAAGGTCATCAACACCGCGCCGTACACCAGGTACTCGAACTGCACACTGGCCCCCGCCCACATGCCGAACAGGTCGCGCGGCGTCGCCCAGCGGTCCTCCTCGGGGATGTAGTCGATGCCGCGCTGCTCGACCCGGAACGCCCCGTCCGCCCGGGCGTCTTCCGGGACGGTGGTGGTCACGGGCGAGTTCCGCCCCGGCGTCCGATCGTCACCAAGTCCGCGGCGAGGCCGGTGTACACGCCCGGGGTGAGCGCCAGCAGACGGGCCTCGGCGTCCGGCGGCAGCTGCAGGGTGCGGACGAACTCGCGCACCTCCTCGGCCGTGACCGCCTGCCCCCGAGTCAGGGCCTTGAGCTGCTCGTACGGCTCCGGCCGCCCGTACCGGCGCATCACCGTCTGGATGGCCTCCGCCAGCACCTCCCACTGCCCGGCCAGCTCGGCGGCCATCACCTCCGGGTCCGGGCTGACACGGGACAACCCCTTGCGGGCGGCCGTCAACGCCAGCCCGGCATGACCGAGGGCGGTCCCCATGTTGCGGATGGCGGACGAGTCGGAGAGGTCGCGTTGCATGCGGGAGATCATCAGCTTGGTGGCCAGGTGCTCCAGCAGCGCGGTGGAGATGCCGGCGTTGGCTTCGGCGTTCTCGAAGTCGATGGGATTGACCTTGTGCGGCATCGTCGACGAGCCCACCTCCCCTTCGACCGGCCGCTGCCGCAGGTAGTTGCGGCTGATGTACTCCCACAGGTCCCGGCAGAAATCGATCAGCACGGCGTTGAAACGCACGATCCCGTGGAACACCTCCCCCAGGGCGTCGTGCGACTCGATCTGGGTGGTCAGCGGATTCCAGGTCAGCCCGAACCCTTCCACGAAGCGACGGGACAATTCGATCCAGTCGACCTCCGGGTAGGCCGCCACGTGGGCCCCGTACGTGCCGACCGCGCCGTTGAACTTGGCGAGCAGCGGCACCGCCCGGATGGTGGCGGCGAGCCGCTGCCAGCGGGCCGCGAACACCGCCAACTCCTTGCCCAGCGTCGTCGGCGACGCCGGCTGGCCGTGGGTGTGGCTCGGCATGGGCATGTCGGCATAGGCGGCGGCCTGCGACCACACTTCACCGATCAGGGCGTCGGCGAGGGGCAGCCACCCGGTGGCGAGACCCTCGCGGAGCATGAGGGCGTGGGCGATGTTGTTGATGTCCTCCGACGTGCAGGCGAAGTGCACGAACTCGGTCCCCGGTCCGAAGCCGATGGCGGCCAGCTTCTCCTTGAGGTGGTACTCGACCGCCTTGACGTCGTGGTTGATGCGAGCCTCGATGGCCTTGATCCGGGCCACATCCGCGGGCCCGAAGTCGGCCACCCAGGCCTTCAAGGTGGCGGCCGTGCCGGCGGGGATGGGCGCCAGCTCCGTGATCCCCGGCTCGGCCGCCAGGGTCAGCAGCCACTCGACCTCCACGGTGAAGCGCTGGCGGAACAGCGCCTCCTCGGAGAAGGCCCGGGCGAACGGCTCCACCTGCGCCGCGTAACGGCCGTCGAGGGGGGAAAGGGCGCCCGGGCCGGTCTGTTCGCTCACCTAGCCGATGGTAGCGGGAGGCGTGTGCGGGGCCGGCGGGCCGGCGGGGCCGGCGGGGCCGGCGGGGCCGGCGGGCCGGCGCGGCCGGGGGGGCCGGGCGGGGGCCGGCGGGGGCCGGCGGGCCGGCGGGGCCGGCGGGGCCGGCGGGCGGGGCGGCGGGCGGGGCCGGCGGGCCGGCGGGCCGGCGGGGCCGGCGGGGGCCGGGCGGGCCGGCGGGCCGGCGGGCCGGCGCGGCCGGCGGGCGGGGCCGGCGGGGCCGGCGGGGGCCGGGCTCATTCGGCCACTCGGCGAGGGGGGCCTTCGGGCCATTCTCCGTCTTCGGAGCAGGCGCGACAACCAGTGTCGCGCACGTCCCGAAGAGTGCAGTTTTACCGAAGAATCCGGGGCCGGCCCCTAGATCGGCAGCCGGGTCTTCAGGATGGCCGGTATGGCGCCCAGACCGGTGAGCGGTTGGAAGCGATCGCTGGCCTCGCTGAGCTGGCGATCGTCGTCGTCGGTCAACTGCAAGTCGGCGGCGGCGGCGTTGAACTCGAGCTGCTCGACGCTGCTGGCGCCCGGAATGACGACCACGTTGGGCCGGCGGAGCAGCCACGCCAGGGCCACCTGGGCCGGCTTGGCGTCGTGACGGCCGGCGACCTCGCGAAGGGCGTCGAGTAATTCGGCGGCGAGGTCGAGGTTTTGCGGCAGGAACAGCGGGCGCATGGCCCGCATGCCGCCGGGGCGGGTGGTTGCGGAGTAGCGGCCGGACAGGAGGCCCTGGGCCAGCGGGCTGTAGGCGATGATCAGCCGGTCGTGGGTTTGGGCCCACCCGACCAGATCCTGCTCGGGGCGCCGGTCGACGAGGCTGTACTGCACCTGATTGGAGAACACGGGGCCCCCGAGGAGGGTCTCGGCCGTCTCCCAGGCCGCCAGCGAGTAGTTGCTCACCCCCACGTGGGTGATCACCTCTTCGCGCTGGAGGCGGGCGAGCGCCTGAAAGAGCGGTCCGGGCGGGAAGACCGGATTGGGCCAGTGGGCCTGGTACAGGTCGATGCGGTCGATGCCCAGACGGCGGCGACTACCCAGGGCCCGCTGATGGACAATGGGGTCGAAGGGCACGGCCGGCGCCACCTTGGTGGCCACGAACGCCTCCTGCCGGCGGCCGGCGATCGCCTGCCCTACGGCGCGCTCCGACCGGCCGAATCCGTAGATCTCGGCGGTGTCGATCAGGTTGATCCCCAGGTCCAGGGCCCGCTGCGTGATCCGCAGCGCCTCCCCTTCGGCGAAGGCCCGGCCGTAGCCCCATTCGGCGGAGCCGAACTGCCAGGTCCCCAGGCCGATCACTGACAGGCGGACGCCAGCCACCTCGACGTAACGCATGGTTGGAAGCTATCCCAGCGGCCACGGTTTCGCGCCGCCGGCCGGGATACTGGACGTCGACTGGGGCCTCGACAAGCATGGCCGGGTGGGTCGGCCCGGAGAGTTCTTCGACCAGGATGCAGACGCGGCTCGGCACCGGCGCGTCCCGGCCGCCTGAGCGCGCCGGGCGCGGCATGCTCTACGACCAGGACTCCCGGGTCGAGACCAACCATGCCGAACCCTTCGTCGAGGCCCGCCGGCAGCGGGTCCTCGACCGTCAGCGGGAGCGCGAGCTGGAATGGCGGCGGGAGTCGGAGTTCGAGCGCGAACGTGACGCCCGGCGCCGGCGGGCCCGGGAGGAGCAACGAGCCCAGACGCCCGCTGGCCCAGTGCGGATCACCTCCCGCCCTGGCGACCTGGCGGCCCGGGCCGGCCCACCGCGCCCCCCGGCCCCGGCTCCGGCTTCGGCTCCTGCCGCCCGGTCCGTGCCATCCGGTGCTCCCGCACGCGCTCGAAGACCAGACCCGCCGCCGTCGCCACCGGCGCCACTCGCCCCGCCGGCTGCCCCCCGACGCGACGGGCAGCCCGCTGGCGAGGCGCCCAGGCCGACCGCAGCTCGCCGTTCCGCTACCCAGCCCCCCGCTACCCAAGCCCCCGCCACCCGAGCCCCAGCCCCCGCCGGTCGACCACCCGCCGGCCGACCCCCCGCCGGCACCCGTGGCCCGTCCGATACCCGGGGCCCCCGGCCGAGCGCGCCCCCTCCACCAGTCGAGCCACCGCCATCTTGGCGGCGGGCACGCTGGCGTCTCGGCTTACGGGCTTCTTGCGGGTGTTGGCGATCGGCTACGTGCTGGGGGTGACGTCGCTGTCGGACGCCTACAACTACGCCAATGGCGTCCCCAACATCATCTACGACCTGGTGCTGGGGGGCATCCTGTCCGCCACCTTGATCCCGGTCTTCGTGGACCAACTCCGGGGCGAGGACCGGGCGGAGAACATGCGGGCCATCTCCGCCGTACTGACGGCCATCACCGTGGCCTTGGCCGCCATCACCGCGCTTCTCTGGCTGCTGGCCCCCTGGGTGATCGACTTCTACCTGTTGCTCAACCCGGCGTCGACCGGTTCCGCTGAGCGAGCGCTGGCCACCCGGCTGTTGCACTACTTCGCCCCACAGGTCTTCTTGCTGGGCGCCATCGTGGTCTCCACCGCGCTGCTCAACGCCCGGCGGCGGTTCACGGCGGCGGCCTTCTCACCGGTACTCAACAACCTGATCGCCATCGGGGCGCTCCTCGCCACCAAGGCCATCGCCTCGAAAATCCTGACCACCAAGACCGCCACCCCAGGTGGCGTGCTCGAGCAGCTCGGTCACGACCAACACGCCATCTGGGTCCTCGGCATCGGCACCACTGCCGGCTATCTGGTCCAATTCCTCGCCCAGCTTCCGGCCATGCGGGCGGCGGGCTTCCGGCTCCGCCCGGTCTGGGATCTCCACCATCCGGCCGTCCGCCGCGTGGCCCGGCTGTCGACCTGGCTCATCGGGGTCGTCGTCGCCAACCAGGTGTCGCTCGCGCTGGTCATGATCCTGGCGGGCAAGGTCCAGGGGGGCGTGACCGCCTACCAATTCTCGTACCAGTTTTTCCAGCTCCCGTACGCCCTGATTGCGGTGTCGGTGGCTTCCGCCCTCATGCCCGATCTGTCCGAGCGTTGGGCGAGGGGCGATCGCCGCGGTTTCGAGCGGCAATTTGTCGTGGGCCTCCGAGTCACCCTCGCCGTGCTGGTACCGGTCGGCTTGGCGTATGTGGCGGTGGCGCAGCCCTTCATCCAGTTGGCCGTGCACCACGGTCGCGTCACCCAGTCGGGTGCCCATCTGGTCAGCACCAGCCTGGCCTTCTTCGCGGCCGGCCTGCCCGGATTCGCGGCCTTCTTCCTGCTCATGCGCCTGTACCAGGCCATGCAGAACGCCCGGGTCATGTTCTGGATCTACGTCCTGGAAAACGCCCTCACCGTCGCGGCCGCCCTGGTCCTCGACCCCATTCTCGGGGTGCCCGGCTTGGCCCTGGCCTGGGTGGCCCCCTACACGGTGGCATCGTTGGTCGCCGCGTACGACCTACGTCGGCGTGTCGGTTCGCTCGGCGGCATGTACACCACCCGGGCCCTCCTCCGCATCGTCGCGGCGGCCGCCGTCGCCGCGGGGGTGGTCGTCGGCGTCGGGCTGGCCTTCCCGCGCCGCGCTGGCGACCCGATGCTGGTCGCTCGCCTGCTGGTGCAGGTCGGCCTCGGCACCGTCGTCTACTTGGGGCTGGCGAAGGTCCTCGGGATCAAGGAACTGCGGCCGGTAATCCGCCTGGTGCGCCGCTTGGCGCGCGCCGGCTGAGCACCGGTCAGGATTCCGTTGTGCCCGACGTCATGTAGCCGCGGGGCGGGGCGCGGCCTTACGATTGCCAAATGGGGGAGTCGGATCGTGGCGAGGTACTGCGCGACCGGGTCGGACACCGGACGTGGTCGCGCATCGCGGTGGCCAACGTCACCGGCGCGCTGCTGGCCGCGGCTTCCGGTGCTTTGACGGGGGCCAACATCAAGGGACAACCCGACTTCGGAGTCGTCGACACCATCACCCTGGGCGTCTATCTGGCGGTGGCATTCCCGCTCGGCCGCGTTTGGGGCGAACGACGCTACAAGGCGGCGACCGCCTGGTTGGCCGAAGGTCGGCAGCCGACGGCGCCGGACCAGCGGGCCACGCTGCTCCTGCCCCTCGAGATGGCGGCGCTCGCCCTCACCGGGTGGCTTGGCGCGGTGGTGCTGTGGACCCTCCTCACGGCGGTTTCACACCCGGCGGCGTACGTTGTCCGCGTCGCGGTGTCGATCCTGCTGGGCGGCCTGACCACGACGGCCCTGTCGTACCTGTTGATCGAATGGGCCCAACGTCCGCTGGTTGCCCTGGTGCTGGCCGCTCGCGTCCCGGGCCGGCGGGTGGCGCCGGGCGTGCGCACCCGGCTGATCGCGTCCTGGGCGATCGGCGCCGACGTGTTCCTCCTGATGATCGGCCTGACCTTCCTCGGCCGGCCGGCGAGCGAGCCGCCGAGCGCCGGCGCCATCTGGTTTATCGTGGCCGCCGGGCTGGCGGCCGGGACGCTGGTCGTGCATGTCGCGTCGCGGTCGCTGGCGAATCCTCTGCGGGACCTGCGGACGGCCGTGGACCGGGTCGAACAGGGCCAGCTGGACGTGGCCGTCGCCGTCGATGACGGAGGTGAGGTCGGCCTGCTGCAGGCTGGCTTCAACCGGATGGTCGTCGGTCTCCGCGAGCGCGACGCCCTCCGAGACCTGTTCGGCCGCCACGTCGGGGAGGAAGTGGCGCGTCAAGCCCTGCAACGCGGCGTCGAACTCGGTGGCGAACGCACGGAGGTGGGCGTGCTGTTCGTGGACCTCATCGGTTCCACCCAGATGGCCCAGCGGACCTCGCCTGACCAAGTCGTGGCCCTGCTGAACCAGTTTTTCGGGACGATCGTCCGGGTGGTCGCGGCCGAAGGCGGCTGGGTCAACAAGTTCGAGGGTGACGGGGCACTGTGCGTCTTCGGGACCCCGATCCCCCTCGACGACTACGCGGTGCGAGCGTTGCGAGCCGCCCGCACCATTCGCAGGGAGTTACTGGCGTTGGGCGCCCTCCACCTGGAGTTGGACGCCGCGATCGGCGTCTCGGCCGGCTCAGTGGTGGCCGGCAATGTCGGGGCCGAGCAGCGATTCGAGTACACGGTGATCGGCACACCCGTCAACGAGGCGGCTCGGTTGACCGACCTGGCCAAGCATCGGATGAGCCGGGTGCTGGCCGGAGAGGACGCCATCGCCCGCGCCGAGATCGAGGCCGGCTCGTGGCTCGTCGTCGACGAGGTGCAGCTCCGAGGCTGGAGCGAACCCATCCTGGTGTACGAACCCGCGGCTGCGGCCCGGGTGACCGAGGTCGCCGACCACGCGGGCTAGACCGACGGCCGCTCAGGACCCAGCTCAGAACGTCACGGTGCCGAGCGGGCGGCATCCGGGCACCCCGACCACCGCCGCCACGTGGTGGCCGGCCGACGCGAACGCGATGGCCTGGGCCGGCTGCCCTGCCACGGTGACGGTCGCCTCCAGGACGGGCGGCACTCCCGACGCGACCTGGGCCTCGGCCGACGCTGCGGCCAGGCAGGGCCGGAAGGCCTCCGCCGGCAGGGTCGACGGGGCGCCCGTACCGGCGGTAGCCCGCAAGGCGCCCTGCAGCGCGGTCACCAGCGCGCCCTGGTCGGCCACCGAGCCCAGGGTGGCGTAGGCGATCGGGGGCGATGCGGCTGGGGATGCGGCCTTGCTGGCGGGCGCCCCGGTAGCCGGGGCTGCCGCGGCGGGCCGGGAGGTGGGCGACGACGCCCCTCCCGGCCCGGCTGCGGAGGTCTTCGCGGCCTGGTTGCCGCCGCCGTGGGAGACCGCCAGGGCCACCCCGGCCACCACCAGGACGGCGGCTGCGGCGGCCGCCAGGGCTCCCGCCCGGGCCTGGCGAGAGCTGGGCACCCGCCGCCGGCTGGTATCCATCGCCAGCAGCTGGGGTGCCTCGGCGGCCTGCCGTGCCGCCGCCACCGCGTCGTCGCGCTGGCCGGCAGTTGGCGGCGGCGGCGCGGCAGCAACCAGACGGGTGGCCGCCCGCCACGCCGCCAGCCGGCCCCCGCACTCCGGACATTCCGCCACGTGGGCGACGTCAGCCTCCGTGCCTTCGTCATCCAGCACGGCTGACAGCCGGTCATCATCCAGATGCAGGTCGGCGCTCACAGTTCGCTCTCCGACGGCTCGAGCAGGCCGACCAACGCCGACCGACCGCGTGCGATCCGAGACCGCACGGTGCCGGGCGGCACCTGCAGCGCCTCGGCGATCTCGGCGTAGTCGAGCCCACACAGGTCACGCAGGACCACCGCGGCCCGGAACTCGGGGGGAAGGCGCCGCAGGGCCGCGTCGATGTCGAGCCGGTCCGCCACCAACGCCGGAACGTCGCGGCCGGGGTCGACGACCAGCGACAGCGGCGCCTCGTCGAGGCTCACGGCCGGTCGTCGGGATCGCCGGCGCAGCTCGTCGATCGAGGTGTTGACCGCGATGCGGTACACCCAGGTCGAGAAGCGGCTGCGGTCATCAAAACGGGGCAGGCCCCACGCCACCACGATCAGGGCGTCCTGGGCGGCGTCGGCGGCATCCGTGTCGTTGCCGGTCATCCGCCGGCACACGCCGTGGATGCGGTCATAGTGGCGGCGCAGCAGTACGTCCAACGCCTCGCCGTCGCCTTGCTTGGCCCGCCCCACGAGCGTCTCGTCGCTGAGTGCGCTGTTGTGTCCGGGCGGGTGGTCGCCCGAGGTGGTGTGGGGTCGCACCGCGATGGCCGCGAGGGTACCCACCGCGGCGCTAGGGAGGGGGGCGAACAGTCCACGCGTCCTTGGACGACGCGGCAGCCGGCTGGGGTTCCCCGTACCCGCCCCCGCCGGGCGTGCGCAGCTCGACGGATGTCGGTCCGGCACTTGCCCCTTCATGCAGATTTTCGGGCACCTTTGGCCTATTGGCTTGTAAAGGCCACGGCTCCGAGGGAGCATCTCTCTTGGCACCTGAAGGGGCATGTAATACATCAGCCTCGTCAGCTGCGTCATAGGACATTTCGCCAGAACAGCCGAGGAGCACAGAGAAATGCCCAATCTCAAGATCTCGACCGAGGACCAAGAGAAGGTTCGGTCCGCCGCCTTCTACTTGAAGAAGCAGCAGGACAGCAGCCTGTCCGTCGCCATGAAGCTGGCCGTTCAGTTCGAGCTAAAGGCGTTCGACGACCGGATTCGCCAGCTGGCCGAAGCCCAGTTGTCCGACGAGTCGCCGGGTCAGGTGCCTGAGGCACCGACTCCGCCACCCGTCGCTCCCCCGATCGACCAGGACACCGTCGACGAGTACACCAAGATGGGCAAGGCCAAGAAGGTGAGCGACGCCATCGCCCAGGCGGCCAAGTACGCCGGGGTGAAGGACGGCAACCTCAAACCCTCGATGATCCGCGACAGCATGGATGCGCCGGAGCAAATGGTCCAGGCGGCGGCCAGCTGGAAAGAGGTGAAGAAGCGCTACTTGAGCGACGAGGGGACGATGCGCCTCATCCTGCAATACCGCATCGACGAGGTCGGCCGCATCTACAAGCAGGTCATCGACCAGATGTGGAATGACAACGAACCCAAGCGGACCGCCTACAACAAGGACAAGTCGGTCCCGAAGGAGGAGGTCTTCCAGCTCAACGACCTCCAGTTCGCCATGATGGGGAGTACTGACCTGACGTCCGACTATGACGTCAGCTTCGACCACAACGTGGAGAAACCATGGGTGGGCACCACCGCGGTGAAGCTGTTCAACGAGAAGTTCCGAGCCAAATGGGGTAAAGAGGCGGGCACCGTCTTCGATACCAACGTCTACACCCAGGGCTTCATGCCGTCGGACATGAGCAACATTCCGGCTGGGGTCGAGAAGTCGATCAAGGGTCGTATCGACAAGGTGACCAAGGAGATGGAGACTGAGGGGGATGGAAGCGGCGAGCTGGCCGCTCTGAAGACGAAGCTCGAGCTGCAGGCGAAGACGGCTGCCCGAGTACGGGAGCAGATGGCCAAGGACGCTATCGACGACCGCAGCAAGACCCGCATCACTGATCGGGTGTCGCAGCAAAAGGTGTTCGAGATAGAGGATCTGATGTCGCTGGTCAAGATCCGCAAGTTCATGACCACCGCGGAGTGGCGCGAGTACAGCGAGTTGCTCTTCGAGGGGCTTCCGGAGGGGCCGGCGAGGGCAGCCGCCGCATCGGTGCTGGAGCGGGCGGACACGACCTTCGTCATGCTGAACAAGCAGCTTCGAACCCGGATCGCGCAGCTGAAGGAGAGCGGCAGGGGCGAGGACGAAGCCGACCTGGAGCTCGAGGCGTCCAACCGCCTCTACGAGGAGTACCTCGAGCAGGCCGGCGCCATCGTGGCCGAGAATAAGGGGATCCTCCAGGGACCAGCGATATCCGACTGGACCCAGAAGCAGTCGAGCGCGCTGTACTTCGCCAACGAGGCCTATCACACCAGCGGTCCGGTGGAGAGCACCGTCATTGGCCAGCAGATGGGCATCGCCATGAAGCAGGTGGCCGAGCAGCATCTCCAAGCGATCAACGAGCAGACCGGCTTCGTGATCGAACAGCACGAGAACGCCCACGGCAACAACGGCCGCTTCTTGTGGAAGTCGGCGAAGTACGTGGACCGGATCTGTTCGATACTCGGCCAGATCAAGAAAGACATCGGCCCGACCGCGCTGAACGATCCGGAACAAGCCGGTGTGCTGAAGCCACTATCAGCCGAGCTGCTGAAGATAAAGAAGGGCAACGAAACGGACGCCACGAAAGACCAGATGTCCCTGGAGGCCCTGGAGTCCGCTGGCGGCGGTGACGTGCGCCGCATGGTCGTGGAGCTGAACGCCGACCTGAACCAGCAGCTGCGAGTCGTGAAATCCAAGGCTGCGGCGGAGTGAGAAACGGATGCCAACGTCACGATTCCGGCCCTCCGGAGCCGCGGCAGGACTAAGGGGGAGCTCCCCACCCCCCTCCTCCTGGAGTGAGGACCTGCACCGCATCGCCGGCAGCCAACTCCACGGTCACCTTGTCGCCGAGGGGGACGCGGCCTGACTCGTGTCCTTCGGGCCACAGCCAGTTCTCACCAACTGCTCCAGGCTCACCGCCCGCCAGGCCCCACGGTCTACTCACCCGCCGCTCCGTGATCAACGACAGGGTCGCCGGCTCCAGGACCTGGATGACCCGCTCGATCCCGTCGCCGCCGGGCCACCGGCCGATCCCGCCGCTGCCTTCTCGTAGCCGGTACCGCAGCACCCGCACCGGATGGGCGCGTTCCAGGGCTTCGGTCGGGGTGTCCATGGTGTTGGTCATGCCGGTGTGGACCCCGGACATGCCGGCCCGGCCGGGCCGCCCGCCCTGCCCGCCGCCGATGGTCTCGTAGTACACCCAACCGGTTCGGCCGCCGAGGATCAGGTTGTTCATGGTGCCCTGACCGGCCGCGCCGACCCGATCGGGGGCCGCGGCCGCCAACGCTCGGAGGCACACGTCGGCGACCCGCTGGCTGACCTCGACGTTGCCAGCCCCCACCGCGGCGGGCGGCCGGGCGCCGACGAGCGAGCCGTCGGGGATGACGAGCCGGACGGGGCGCTGGGTGCCGCCGTTGGCGGGGATGCTGGGGTCGGCGACGCTGCGCAGGGCCCACGCCACCGCGCTGGCGGTTACCGCCGAGACGGCGTTGACGTTGCCGGGCTGCTGCCACTCTGTGCCACTGAAGTCGAACGTGGCTGCGGACCCGGCAATGGTCAGCGCCAGCCGGATGGCGACCGGGCGCTGCTGGTCCCCGGCAGGGCCGGTGGAGTCCATCTGGTCCTCCGCCCGCCACGTCCCGTCCGGCAGGTCGGCCAGCGCGGCCCGCATGCGCCGCTCGCCGTAGCGCAGCACCTGGTCGAAGTCGCCGGCCCGCCCGGCCAGGACGGCCAGCCGCTGGGCCCCCACCCGGTTGGCGCCGACCTGGGCGTCGAGGTCGCCTCGCCGTTCGAAGGGGGTCCGGGAGTTGGCCTCCAGCAGGGCGGCCACCTGCGCGGTCAACAACACCGGCGGGATGCGCAGCCCCTCCTGGTAGATCTCGGTCGCCGCGGGCGGGATGGAGCCGGGCACCATGCCGCCCACGTCCGCGTGATGGGCCCGATTGGCGACCCAACCAATGAGCCGGCCCTCGGCGTGGCAGGGGGCGACGAGGGTCAGGTCGTTGAGGTGGGTCCCGCCCGCGAACGGATCGTTGAGCAAGATCTGATCACCAGGTCGCAGCTCGATCCCGGCCCCGATGGCGGCCGCGACCGACGCCGGCATGCTGCCCAGGTGGACCGGGATGTGCTCGGCCTGGACCAGCAGCTCGCCGGCGGCGGTGAAGACGGCGGCCGAACAGTCGGCGCGCTCCTTGATGTTTGGTGAAAAGGACGAGCGCCGCAGCACCTCGCCCATCTCGGTCGCCACTCCGGTCAGCTGCGATATCAACACCTGCAACGCGGCCGGGTCCAACGTCAATCCACTCTGGTCAGCAGCCACGAACCCGAAGGGTGGGCTTCGGCGCGCCAGCCCTCCCCCACCCAGATGCTGCAGTCCTGCTCGGCGATGACCGCCGGACCCGCCACTACACCGGCGCGGTCGGGGGGCGACAGCCGGCCGGTATCGACCGGCGAAGGCCAGCGCGCCGAAGCGCGGATGGCGATCACTTCCACTGGCGTCCCGGCCATGACGAACCCATTTCGCCGTTGGTGCTCGGCCGGGAAGGCGTCGACTGACCGCACCGTCAGCTCGTGGCTCTGGCCGGCGTAGCGGCAGTCCAGCCAGATCTCGAGGTCGGCGCCTGCGCCCAACGACCCGCCCAATCGGTCCGCGGCGACCGCCGCGCCGGCGTGATCCGCAGGGTCCGGCCAGGACCGGACCGCGGTCGATCTGCCGGGGCGCCCCCAGAATGCCGACCGCGGACAGCACGCCGGCGCGGGGTGGCACCACCACGGCCGGCATGCCGAGCGAGTCGGCCAGGGCGCAGGCGTGCAGGGGCCCGGCGCCGCCGAAGGCGACCAGCGCCAGCCCGCCAGGGTCGACCCCGCGCTGCACCGACACGGCCCGCACGGCCTGCACCATGGCGTTGTCGACGACCGCGATCATCCCCTCGGCGGTGACGCCGGCCGAAGCCAGGGCCCGGCGGGCGGCGGCGGTGTCGAGGCGGCCCAGGCCGGCGATGCCCTCGGGCGGGATGCGCCCAGCCACCAGGTCGGCGTCGGTGACCGTCGGCTGGGTGCCGCCCCGGCCATAGCAGGCCGGCCCGGGCTCGGCCCCGGCGCTCTGCGGGCCGACGACGAGGGCGCCGCCGGCGTCGACCCGCCCGATGGACCCGCCGCCGGCGCCGATGGTGTGGACGTCCAATGACGGCATACGGATCGGCAATCCGGCTACCCGCCGCTGGGCGGCCGGCTCGGGCCGGCCGTCGCGGATGAGGCACACGTCAGTACTGGTCCCGCCCATGTCGAAGGTGACGCAAGCCGCGAAGCCGGCCGCGGCCCCGGCCTGGGACGCGGCGAGCACCCCCCCGGCCGGACCTGACAACAGCAGGCTCACCGGCCGGGCGGCGGCGTCCGCCAGAGGGACGAGGCCGCCCGCGGACGTCAGCACCAGCACTTCGGGTGCGAGGGGGCGCAACCCCGCCAGGTAGGCAGCGCACGGCCGGCGCAGGTAGGCGTCGACCACGGTCGTCACCGTCCGTTCGTAGTCGCGGTATTCGGGCGACACGTCGGTGGAGCACACCACCATGATTCGCTCCTCGAGGGCCGCGGCCACCGCCCGTTCCTGTTGCGGGTTGCGGTCGGCGTGGAGGAGGGTGACGGCCACCGCGTCCAGGTCGGAGGGCAAATCGGGCATGACCCCCACGGGGGCCACCTCTTTCCCCGAGGCATCGAGCCGGCCGGGCACCTCGAAGCGGAGGGCGCGCGGCACCAGCGGCTCGGGACGGTCGGCCCAGATGTCGTACAGCGAGGGGCGGGTCTGGCGGGCGATCTCGATCCCGTCGCGGTGGCCCTCGGTGGTGATGAGCGCCACCCGGCCGCCCCGCCGCTCCAGGAGGGCGTTCGTCGCCACCGTGGTGCCGTGGGCCAGGACGCCGGCGCCGCCGGCCCGGCGCACTCCGGCCGCGATCGGCTGGGTCGGGTCGGCGGGGACGGACGCCAGCTTGACGACGCGGCCGTCGTCGGTGACGACGTCGGTGAAGGTCCCGCCGGTGTCGACGCCGACCCGCGCCGGGCTCACCTGCGGCGGGCGGGGCGGTCCGGCGGGCCCAGGCCGGCCGGGGTGCCTTCGCCCTGCCGGCCGCGTTGGGTACTGGCGGCGTCGACGGCGAGGCGGTCGACGAGGTCGTTCATGAGGTCGCCGCTGTGGCCCTTGACCCAGCGGAACCGGATCCGGCCGGGATCGACCCGGTAGGCGTTGATGAGCGGCTCCCACAGGTCCCGGTTGGCGACCGGCTTCTTCTGGCTGTTGGTCCAGCCCCGGGCCAGCCACCCCTCCCACCACCGGTCCCGGAAGCAGTTGACGACGTAGGTGGAGTCGCTGACCACCTCGAGGGGGCCGGTGAGCTCGGTGACCGCCTGCAGGGCGGCCTGGATCTCCATGCGCTGGTTGGTGGTGCGGGCCGCGGGGCCGCTGGCGTAGGGCCCGCCGGGGACGGCCCAGGCCCATCCGCCGGGACCGGGATTCCCGATGCAGGCGCCGTCGGTGTAGACGATGGTCCCGGCCGGCGTCACCAGGCGTCGAGGGGTTCCGGGCGCGCCATGCTCCGATCCTGTCACGGCGCAGGCGGCGGCGTCACCTCGTCGGAGGCGAGGTTCGGAAGTCTTGCACCGCTCCCTCCGGATTGAGCGCGACGATAGGGGGGTGATTTTCGACGGGTTCTCGCACCAGCTACCGGACATCGACCCTGAGGAGACGGCCGAGTGGATCGACTCGTTTGACGCCATACTCGACGCCAGGGGCAAGACCCGGGCCCGGTTCCTGCTCATGAAGCTGCTCGAGCGGGCCCGGGCCAACCAGGTCGGCTTCCCCGCCACCGTGTCGACTCCGTATGTCAACACCATCCCGCCCGACCAGGAGCCGTGGTTCCCCGGCGACGAGCACATCGAACGCCGCATCCGGGCCTACATCCGCTGGAACGCCGCCATCATGGTGGTGCGCGCCAACCATGCGGCGGAGGGCATCGGCGGCCACCTGGCCACGTACGCCAGCTCGGCCAGCCTCTACGAGGTCGGTTTCAACCATTTCTTCCGGGGCAAGGCCAACGGCGGCGCCGGCGACCAGGTGTACTTCCAGGGGCACGCCGCACCCGGCATCTACGCCCGGGCCTTCCTGGAGGGCCGGCTCAGCGAGGACCAGCTCAAGTACTTCCGCCTGGAGCTGCAGGGCCATCAGGCCGGGGTCGGCGGTCTGTCGTCGTACCCGCATCCGCGGCTGATGCCGGACTTCTGGGAGTTCCCGACGGTGTCGATGGGGCTGGGCCCGCTGAACGCCATCTACCAGGCCCACTTCAACCGGTACCTCCACCACCGCCGCATCACCGACACCTCACAGAGCCGGGTGTGGTGCTACCTGGGCGACGGCGAGTGCGACGAGCCCGAGACCCTGGGCGCCCTGTCGCTGGCCGGCCGGGAGCAGCTGGACAACCTCATCTTCGTGGTCAACTGCAACCTGCAGCGCCTGGACGGACCGGTACGCGGCAACGGCAAGATCATCCAGGAGCTGGAGGCCACCTTCCGCGGCGCGGGCTGGAACGTCATCAAGGTGGTGTGGGGCGGCAAGTGGGACGAGCTGTTGGCCCGCGACGTCGACGGGGTGCTGCTCAACAAGATGAACACCACCGTCGACGGCGAGTTCCAGAAGTACGCCACTGAGGACGGCGCCTACATCCGGGAGCACTTCTTCGGTCCCGACCCGCGGCTGCGGGCCCTCGTCGAGCACCTCTCCGACGACGACCTGCGCAACCTGCCGCGCGGCGGCCACGACTACCGCAAGCTGTACGCGGCGTACAAGGCGGCCACCGAGACCACCGGCCAGCCCACCGTGATCCTGGCCAAGACGGTCAAGGGCTGGACGCTCGGCCCCGAGATCGAGGCCCGCAACTCCACCCACCAGATCAAGAAGATGACCGCCGCCCAGCTCAAGCTGCTGCGGGACCGGCTCTATCTGCAGGACGAGATCTCCGACGCGGCGTTGGAGAAAGGCGAACCGCCCTTCTACTGCCCGCCGGCGGACTCGGTCGAGTACCAGTACATGATGGAACGCCGCCAGGGTCTCAACGGCTCGCTCCCGCACCGGGTGGTGCGCGCCAAGCCGCTGCCCGCCCCGGGCGAGAAGGCCCTGGCCGAGTTCGACACCGGCTCCGGCAAACGGGCGGTGTCGACGACGATGGCCTTCGCGGTGATGCTGCGCAACCTCCTGCGGGACAAGAACCTGGGGCAGCGGATCGTCCCGATCATCCCCGACGAAGCCCGGACCTTCGGCATGGACGGCCTGTTCAAGGAAGTCAAGATCTACGCCCCGCTCGGCCAGCTGTACGAACCGGTCGACTCCAAGCTGATGCTGACCTACTCCGAGGCACGCGACGGCCAGATCCTGGAGGAAGGCATCAGCGAGGCGGGCGGCATGGCCGACTTCACCGCCGCCGGAACCGCCTACGCCACGTGGGGCCAGCCCATGATCCCGTTTTTCATCTTCTACTCCATGTTCGGCTTCCAGCGGGTGGGTGACCTCATCTGGTCCTTTGGTGACATGCGCGGCCGGGGCTTCCTGCTCGGCGGCACCGCGGGCCGCACGACGCTCCTGGGCGAGGGGTTGCAGCACGACGACGGCCACTCGTTGCTGCTGGCCTCGACCGTCCCCAACGTGCAGGCCTACGACCCGGCCTTCGCCTACGAGGTGGCGGCCATCGTCGCCGACGGCATCACCCGCATGTACGGGCCGCAGCCGGAAGACATCTTCTACTACCTGACCCTCTACAACGAGAACTACCAGATGCCGCCCCGACCCGACGGGGTGGAGGAGGGGATCTTGCGGGGCCTGTACCGCTTCGCCGCCGCGCCCGAGGGCCCGACCCGCCAGGCCACCATCCTGTTCTCCGGCAGCGCCTCCCAGGCCGCCCTGGAAGCCCAACAGCTCCTGGCGTCGGAACACGACGTGGCCGCCGAGCTGTGGTCCGCGACCAGCTACAAGGCCCTGCGGGAGGACGCCCTCTCTGTCGAGCGGTGGAACCGCCTGCACCCCAGCCTCCAACCCCGCACCCCATACGTCACCGAGGCCCTCGGCGTCGCCGGCGGCCCCATCGTGGCGGTCACCGACTACATGAAGGCCGTCCCCGACCAGGTCGCCCGCTGGGTGCCCGGCCATTTCGTGCCGCTCGGCACCGACGGGTTCGGTCGCAGCGACACCCGGGAGGCCCTGCGCCGCCACTTCGAGACGGACGCCGCCCACGTGGTCGTCGCGGTCCTCGACGGGCTGCGAGCCGCCGGCGACGCCAAGGCGGCCGAGGTGCAGAAAGCGGTCGAGCGGTACGGCATCGACGCCGACGCCCCGGACCCTCGCGTCAGCTGAGCGGCGCCGGCCGGCGCGGTACCGTGGGTCCGTGGTTGCCCTCCATCTGAGCCAGAACCCCGACGCTGACCGCCTCCTGTCCGAGGACCCGCTGGCCCTGCTCATCGGGATGGTCCTCGACCAGCAGGTCCCGCTGGAACGGGCCTTCACCTCGCCGTTCGATCTGAAAGCGCGGCTCGGCGGCCGTCTCGACGCGGAGGAGATCGCCGGCATGGACCCCGACAAACTGGCCGAGGTGTTCAGCGCCCGGCCGGCCCTGCACCGCTTCCCCGCGGCGAACGCCAAGCGGGTGCAGGAGCTGTGCCGCATCATCGTCGACGAGTACGGCGGCCGGGCCGACAGCATCTGGCAGCGACGCGCCCGACGGCGCCGAACTGCTGCGCCGGGTGCGGGCCCTGCCCGGGTTCGGCGAGCAGAAGGCCCGCATCTTCGTGGGCTTGCTCGGCAAGCAGCTCGGCGTGCAGCCACCCGGATGGCAGGACGCGGCCGGCCAGTTCGGCGCGGCGGGCACCTATTTCTCCGTGGCGGACATCGTCGACGCCGAGTCGCTCACCCGGGTCCGGGCCCACAAGGCCCAGATGAAGGCGGCAGCCAAGAGCGAGACCTGAGCCGGTGGTCGTCATCGCCAACGGCTCGCCGGTGGCGCTCCCCGACGGCGCCCGCCTCCCCGATCTGCTGGCGGCCCTGGGCCTGGGTGCCAAATGGGTGGTCGCCGAACGCAATGGCCAAGCCGTCGACCGCGCCGACATGCCCGCCACCGCCCTCGCCGACGGCGATCGCATCGAGCTGGTCCGGGCCGTGGCCGGTGGCTGACCCCTACGGGCTGCGGGGGCGCCGGCTGTACCTGTGCACCGCCGATCGGCCCGATCTGGTCCCGTTCCTGGCCGCCTGCCTGCGGGGCGGCGTCGACCTGGTACAGCTCCGGGACAAGGTCCTCGAGGCCCGGCCCCTGCTGGCCCGGGCGGAGGTGGCGGCGGAGGTGTGTGCCGACTTCGGCGTGCCATTGATCCTCAACGACCGGCCGGACCTGGCCCTGGCCGGCGACGTCGCCGGCGTGCACGTCGGGCAGGACGACACTCCGCCCGAGGTGGCCCGGCGCATCCTGGGCCCGCAGCGGATCGTGGGCCTGTCGACGCACGCCCCGGCGGAGTGGGACGCCGCGGCCGCCGCGCCCGTCGACTACCTGTCCGCCGGCCCGGTGAGCCCGACCCCGACGAAGCCCGGACGGCCGGGGACCGGCCTCGAGTACCTGTCCTACGCGGCGGAGTCCGCGGCCGGGGCCGCCATCCCGTGGTTCGTCACCGGCGGGGTGACGCCCGAGACGGTGCCGGAGATGGCGGCCGCCGGCGCCCGCCGATTCGTGGTGGTGCGCTATCTCACCGAGGCGGCCGACCCCGAGGCGGCCGCCCGGCGGCTGCGAGGTCCCATCGACGAGGCGGCGGGCGGAGGGTGAGGCCGGCGGGGGGTGCGGTACCGCCCGTCAACCCTGCTGGCGGTCCAGCCAGCCGATGAGGATGGCGATGGCCCGGGGGTCGTGACGGAGCCGGTGGGCGGCCCCGGGTAGGACCCGCAGCTCCACCTCGCCGTGGGCGGCGTCGGCCAGGGCCCGGGCGTCGAGCACCGGCACCACCTCGTCGTTGGCCCCATGCACCAGCAGGATGGGCCGGGGCGGGATCTTGCCGATGAGGCTGAGCGGCCGGACCTCCCGCAGCTCGCGGGCCCAGGCGTCCAGGTCGGGGGGGAAGGCCGGATCCCGGATCACCCCGGCGGCCCGGGCCTGGGCCACGAACCGGCGGGCGTCCACGGCTCTTTCCGCGAAGTCGGCCGGGGTGGAGAAGGCGGCCACGCCGCGGACTCTTGGGTCTTCTCCGGCCGCGCACAGCGCCAGGGCGCCCGCCGGCGGCGAACCCGCACATCCACGCGGCGTCGACACCGGGCGTCTGGAGCAGCACGTCCGTGGCGGCCTTGAGATCGGTCAACCAGCCGCCGAGCGAGAAGTTGCCCGACGACTGCGCGGTCCCCCGGAAGCTGAAGGTCAGCACCATCCACCCGGTGTCCGCGGCCAGACGGTCGGCCAACTCGTGGTAGCCCCGATCGGGGTGACCCGAGTCACTCGGCTCCACCGGGAAGCCATGGCAGAGGAGCAGGCCGTGCCGGCCGGCGCCGCTCGCCGCGGACGGCGCGGGCCGAGCCAGGTGGGCGGCCAGCGTCACGTCGCCCGCCCGGAAGGAAAACGATCCGCCCGCGGCCGGCGCCTGGCTTACCGGCGCCGGGGCGGCGGGTTGCGGGGGCTTGGCCTTGCTCACGGACCCACTCTCGCGCAGCGGGGCCGCCCAGAGGCGACCCCGCTACAACGTCGTACTGGATTCGGGAAGCGCCGTTTAGTTATCGGGGGGGACCAATGCTCCCGACCGGTGCGTCCCTGGTAACTGGTGTGGATTGACCAGGTGGTCCAGCGGCCGCCTAGCGACCAGCCACCTCCGAGGTCCCACGTCGTTGACTGCTCAGCTGGACCACCTCCTTTCCTCGGTACCACGATGGTACCCATACCAGCCGCAAAGTCCAAGGCATTAGCGTTCGACCGTGCCGATCTACGCCCTCGGTGAACGAGTCCCCACCATCCACCCCGACGCCTACGTCCACCCCGACGCCACCATCATCGGCGACGTCCGGCTCGGCGCCACCAGCAGCGTGTGGCCGAGCGCGGTGTTGCGGGGTGACTACGGCGCCGTCGTCGTCGGCGACGCCACCTCCATCCAGGACGGGGCGGTGATCCACGCCACCGCCGAACTGGACACCGTCATCGGCTCGTGGGTCGTCATCGGGCACTTGGCCCATATCGAAGGGGCGACGATCGAGGACCGGGCCCTGATCGGGGTGGGGTCGATCGTCCTACACCGCGCGGTGGTCGAGACCGGCGCCACCGTGGCGGCCGGCGCGGTGGTCACGAACGACATGCGGGTGCCGGCCCGAGCCCTGGCTGTTGGCGTGCCGGCCACCATCAAAGCGGATCGCTCCCACGCTGAGCTGATCCCGCTCATGGCGCAGGTCTATGTCGACAACTGCCAGCGCTACCGCGACGGGCTGCGCCGAATCGGCTAGCTCCCGATCAGATGCCGATGCGCTGGGCCAGCAGCTCGCGGTGGTAGGTGGGGTCACCGAACAGCAGCTCGGAGCTCTTGGCCCGCTTGAAGTACAGGTGGGCCGGGTGCTCCCAGGTGAAGCCGATGCCGCCGTGGATCTGGATGTTCTCGGCGGTGGCGTGGAAGTACGCCTCCGAGCAATAGGACTTGGCGAGGCTGGCAACCACGGGGAGCTCGTCGTTGTCCTCGGCGGCCGCCCAGCCGGCGTAGTACGCGGCCGACTTGGCCGACTCCACCTCCAGCAGCATGTCCGCGCACTTGTGCTTGATGGCCTGGAAGCTGCCGATGGGCCGGCCGAACTGCACCCGCACCTTGGCGTACTCCACCGCCATCTCGAGCACCTTCTGGGCCCCCCCAACCTGCTCGGCCGCCAGGGCCACCGCGGCCAGATCGAGCATCTTGGAGATGGCGGCCCAGCCCTCCCCGTCGGTGCCGACCAGCTTGGCCGGCGTGGACTCGAAGGCCAGGCGAGCCTGCTTGCGGGTCTGATCCATGGTGGACAGCGGGGTGACGGTGAGGCCGGCGGCGCCCTTGTCGACAGCGAACACCGATACCCCGGCCGGAGTGCGCGCCGCGACAAGAATCAGATCGGCGGTGTGCCCGTCGAGGACGTACAGCTTCTCGCCGGTGAGCGTCCAGCTGTCACCAGATCCCGTCGCCTCCAGGGTGACGCCCGCCTCGTCCCAGCGCCCTGACGCCTCGGCGAGCGCCACCGTGGCGATGGTCGCCCCGCTGGCGATCCCGGGTAGGTATTCCTTCTTGGCCGCGTCGTCGCCGGAGACCAGGAGCAGGTTGGCCGCCAGGGCCACGCTGGCGAAGTAGGGGGCGCACAGCAGCGCCCGGCCCATCTCCTCGAGCACCACGATCAGCTCCACATAGGTGTACCCCGAACCGCCGAACTCCTCCGGGATGGCCAGGCCCTGCAGGCCCAGCTGCTCGGCCATCTGGCTCCACACCGCCGGGTCGTACCCCTCGGTCGTCTCCATGAGCCGGCGAACCTCGGTCTCGGGGGACTTGTCCTCGAGGAAGCGGCGGACCGCCTTGCGGAGTTCTTCCTGCTCTTCACTGAAAGCGAAATTCACGCGGCTCTGTCCCCCTTGGGCACGGTCGATCGTCGACGCTCTTTCTAGTCCATAGGCTGTGGCCCATGCACTACGAGGACAGCCAGGCTGAGATCCACAAGGTGGTCGTGGGGCCCATGGACAACAACGTCTACGTCCTGCGCTGCAAGCAGACCGGCGACGCCGTCCTGCTCGACGCGGCCAACGAGCACGAGAAGCTGCTCGGACCTGTGCCGAGCCCTGGGGGTGCGCAACGTGCTGGAGACCCACGGCCACTGGGACCACATCCAAGCGGTCCCCGCCGTGCGCGACGCCGGCTACGAAGTCGGTGTCACTGCCGCCGACGCGATCGATGCTGCCCGTCGTACGATTTCGTCCTGGAGGACGACGCGGTGATCGATGTCGGCCGGCTCCGCCTGCACACCATCGCCACCCCGGGCCACACGCCGGGATCCATGTGCTTCCGGCTGGAGGGGTCGCCGGTCCTGTTCAGCGGCGACACCCTGTTCCCCGGCGGGCCGGGCAATACCAAGTTCCCCGGCGGGGACTTCCCGACGATCATCCGCTCGGTCGAGGACCGGTTGTTCGCCAAACTCGATCCCGACACCCTGGTGCTGCCGGGCCACGGCACGGATACGACCATCGGCGAGGAGACTCCCCACCTGCAGGAGTGGATCGACCGGGGCTGGTAGCCGGCCGGCGCCGGCGGCGCGCCCTACGACCCGGTCAACGGGTGCCGGGGGGCGTCGACCAGCTCCAGGTCGTCCGGCAGGCCCTCGACGGCCACCTTGTCGCCCTCCACCGTGACGGAGACCCGGGCGCCGGCGAGGGGAATCCGTCCCACGTGGAGGCGGCCGATCTGCTCGGGTAGCGCCGGGTGCAGCCACACCTTGCCGCGCGGCACCCACGGGTCCAGGCGCAGCAGGGTGCGCAGCATCAGCAGGGGTGAGGCCGCGGCCCAGGCCTGGGGCGAGCAGGACGTGGGATAGGACACCACGAGCGGGAGCTCCATGCGCTCCAGCCCGCTAAAGAGCTCCGGCAGCCGGCCGCCCTGGCCGACCGCGGCGTCCAGCACGGCCATGATCACCCGCTGGGCCTCCCGGACGTAGCCGTAGCGCATCAGGCCGGCGGCCACGATGGCGTTGTCGTGCGGCCACACCGACCCGCAGTGGTAGCGAGATCGGGTTGTAACCGGTCATGGAGGACCCGAGGGTGCGCACCCCCCACCCGCTGAACAGATCGGGGCTGAGCAGTTTGCGGGCCACCGCGTCGGCCTTGTCGGCGTCGAGGATCCCGGTCCACAAGCAGTGGCCCATGTTGGACGTCAGGGCGTCGATGGGCTGCTTGTCCCGGTCGAGGCCCATGGCCAGCCAGCCCTTCTCCTCCAGCCAGAAGTCCCGGTTGAACGCCGTTTTCAGGGCCGCGGCGCGAGCCCGCAGCTCGGAGGACAGGGCGGCGTCGCCCTGCTCGGCGGCGAAGAAGGCCCGGGCCAGGTAGGCGCCGTAGGTGTAGCCCTGCACCTCGGCCAGGGCGATCGGCGGATCGGCGATGCGGCCGTCGGCGAAGCGGACCGCCTCGGCCGAGTCCTTCCACCCCTGGTTGCGCAGGCCCCGGTCGGAGGTCCGCTGGTACTCGACGTACCCGTCGCCGTCGCGGTCGCCGAAATCGGTGATCCACGCCAGGGCCCGGTCGGCGTGGGGCAGCAGCTCGTCGACCGCCTCTCGGGCCAGCCCCCAGCGGCGCAGCTCCCCCAGCAGCATCACGAACAGCGGGGTGGCGTCGGCAGTCCCGTAGTAGATGGTGCCGCCGCCGAGCGACAGCGAAGAGGCCTCGCCGAAGCGCATCTCGTGCAGGATGCGGCCCGGCTCCTCCTCGTTGTAGGGCCGGACGTCCTGGCCCTGGAAACGGGCCAGCGTCTGCAGCGTGCCGAGGGCCAGCTCCGGGTCGACCAGCAGGGCCATCCAGGCGCTGATCAGCGAGTCCCGCCCGAATAGGGTCATAAACCACGGGGCCCCCGCCGCCACCACCGTCCGCTCCGGGAAGTCCGGGTCGAAGATCCGGAGGGCCCCCAGGTCCTCGGCGCTGCGGGCCACCACGGCCCGCAGGCCCTCGTGATCGGTGTCGAGGACCGGCACGCTGCGCCGCCAGGCCGCCATCCGCTCGGCCGGCTTGGCCCGCGAGATGGGCTGGCCGCACAGCCACCGCGGTTCGATCTCGTCGTCGTCGATGCCGCAGGTGAACTGCTGGCAGAGCGACCAGGTCCCCTTGGACGGCGATGATGACCTCCCACCGGGCCAGCGCTGCCGTCGAGCACGGCCGGTTGGGAGAAGGAGATGCGGAGGCTGCGGCGATGCGAGCCGTTGCGGTGGCGGAACACCAGGGCGCCGTCTTCGTGGGCCACGTCGCGTTCGCCGCTGCCCGTCACCCGGGCCTCCTTGACCGCGAACAGATCGGCGAAGTCGGCTCCGTAGACCAGCTCCACCGCGCAGTAGGTCGGCTCCTCGCTGAAGTTGCGGATGACCAGGTCCTCCCGCATGCCGCGGCCCGACGTAGCGGCGCCGCTCCACCATCAGGTTGGAGTCGGCCCGACCGGGCCGGGGCCGGGTGCGGGCCACGAAGGTCGCCGAATAGGGATCGGCGACGGCGCGGGCGAGGGCTTCGGGGACCTGACCGTTGATCTGGAAGGTCCATCGGGACAGGAACCGGGTGTCCCGGAAGAAGAACCCCTCGGCCGAAACCGGCGACAGGTCCCCGCCCGGGGCGCAGATCATGAAGGCGGACCCTTCGACCATCGTCACCCGGTCGCCCGGTCCTCCCAGTGAGACGCTCCCATGCGAGGTCCACGGGTCGGCCATCGACGCGGCAGGCTACTTGGAGAAAGAGGGCCCGCCGCGCGCCCCGGCCCCTATTTTCCCCTATCCCCGTAGTGGTAATACAATCGGGGTGTGGCTCCCCCGTTGTTCGAGGTCGCGAACCTCCACGTCGCCGTAGACGGCACCGAGATCCTCAAAGGCGTCGACCTGGTCGTCGACGCCGGCGAGGTGCATGCCCTCATGGGCCCCAACGGGTCGGGCAAGTCGACGCTCGCCAACGCCCTGCTCGGCAACCCGGCCTACCAGGTGACCGCCGGCCACGTGCGCTTCAAGGGGGAGGACGTCACCGACTGGCCGGCGGACGTGCGGGGGAAGGCCGGGATGTTCCTGGCCTTCCAGTACCCCGAGGAGATCCCCGGCGTGCCGGTCGCCCAGTTCCTGCGCCAGGCCCTGTCCGCCCGGCGGGGTATGGATCTGTCCGTGCTGGAGTTGCGGGTGGCGATCATGGAGTGGATGAAGAAGCTGGGGATGGACCCGTCTTTTGCCGACCGCTACCTCAACGAGGGGTTCTCCGGCGGCGAGAAGAAGCGCAACGAGATCCTGCAGCTGGCCATCCTGGAGCCGGAGTTGGCGATCCTGGACGAGACGGACTCGGGGCTCGACATCGACGCCCTCGGGGTGGTGGCTCGGGGCGTGGAGGCGGTGCGCCAGGCCCGGCCGGAGCTGGGGGTGCTGGTGGTGACCCACTACCAGCGGATCCTCGACCAGCTGCACCCCGACTTCGTGCATCTGCTGATCGAAGGGCGCATCGTCACCAGCGGCGGGCCCGAGCTGGCTCGGCAGCTGGAGGAAGAAGGATACGAGGCATGGCGCTAGACGTCACCACCATCAAGAAGGACTTCCCCATCCTGGACCAGCAGGTCCACGGCCGGCGGCTGGTGTACCTGGACTCGGCGTCGTCATCGCAGAAGCCGGTGTCGGTCATCGAGGCCATGGACCACTACTACGAGACGACTCACGCCAATGTCCACCGCGGCGTCTACGCCATCGCCGAGGAGGCCACCCGCCTGTTCGAGCACGGCCGGTCGACGCTGGCCCGGTTCATCGGGGGCCGCACCGACGAGGTGGTGTTCACCAAGAACGTCACCGAGGCCATCAACCTGGTGGCCTACGCCTGGGGCCGGGCCAACCTTCGGGCCGGCGACGTGGTGGTGTTGACCGAGATGGAGCACCACGCCAACCTGGTCCCCTGGCTCATGCTGAAGGCCGAGCGCGCCATCGAACTGCGTTACCTGCCGCTCACCGCCGACGGACTTCTCGACCTGTCGAACCTGGCGAGCGCCCTCGACGGGGCGAAGCTGCTGGGGGTGTCGGCGATGTCCAATGTGCTCGGCACCATCAACCCGGTGGCGCAGCTGGCCGAGGCGGCCCACGCCGCCGGCGCCCTGATCCTGGTGGACGGGGCCCAGCAGGCCCCGCAACTGCCGACCGACGTGAAGGCGTTGGGGGTCGACTTCTTCGGGCTGACCGGCCACAAGATGCTGGGCCCGACGGGGATCGGCGCCCTCTGGGCCCGGGCCGAGCTGCTGGAGGCCATGCCCCCCTTCCTCGGCGGCGGGGAGATGATCCGTGACGTCCGGCTGGACGGCTTCACCACCAACGACGTGCCCTGGAAGTTCGAGGCCGGCACCCCGCCCATCGCCGAAGCGGTGGGCCTGACCGCCGCCGTCGAATACCTCACGGCCCTCGGCATGACCAACGTGCGCGCCCACGAGCAGGCGTTGACGGCGTACGCACTGGATGCGCTCTGCGGTCCCGCTACCCCGACCTCGTCATCCACGGCCCCCTCGACCCGGCGCAGCGGGGCGGGGTCATCTCCTTCAACTACAAGGACATCCACCCCCACGACCTGTCGCAGGTCCTCGACGAGGCCGGCGTGTGCGTGCGGGCCGGTCACCACTGCGCCAAGCCGCTCATGCGCTGCCTCGGGGTGGGGGCCACCGCCCGGGCGTCGTTTTCCGTGTACAACGACGAGGCCGACGTGGACGCCCTCGTCGACGCGTTGGCCACCGCCGACCGGCTCTTTTCGTAAACCCTCTACTGCATAGGCAGGTACCAACCGATGCCCGGTCTCGAAGACCTCTACCGAGAGATCATCCTCGATCACTACCGCAACCCCCGCAACCGGGGGGAGCTGCCGACCCCGCCGGCGTACGCCGAGACCGGTTTCAACCCGCTGTGCGGCGACGAGATCACCTTGTACGTCCAGGTCGAGGACGACCGGCTGGCGGACGTGAAATTGACCGGGCAGGGATGCTCGATCAGCCAGTCGTCGGCATCGATGATGTCCACCGCGGTCAAGGGCAAGAGTCTGGCCGAGACCCGGGCCACCATCCGGACGTTCAAGTCCATGATGTCCATCCACGAGCAGCGCCTGGACGGCCCCGGCGACGGCGATGGGGGCGGCGGCGAGGCCGGGGAGGGCGATCCGGTCGTGTCGCTCGGCGATCTGGAAGCCCTGCAGGGGGTGGTGAAGTTTCCGGTCCGGATCAAGTGCGCCACCCTGTCGTGGAACACCCTGGCCCAGGCCCTGGATCACCTCGAGTCCGAACCGGCGTCGGCCTAGCTCAGGTCCTCACCGGCGCCGTCAGGGCCACCGGCGCCGCTCGGGTGGCCGGAGGCTCGATCCCGCCTCGACCGGGGGCCGTGCTCCCGGGCTGCCGCGACCGCCTTGAAGGCGCTGCGCAGTTCGCCGATCCACTCCTTCTCGTTGTCGCCCACCAGCCGCACGCACCAGGCCAGGGCCTCACTGCGACTGCGGGCCACGCCGGCGTCGATCAGGGTGTCGAGCACCTGGCGTTCCGGTAACCGCAGGCGGGTCATGACCGGCACCGAGGCGGTGGTGAACACCACCAACACGCCGTCGGCGCGCGCCCCCCAGGAGACCTTGCGGCGGAACGTGGCCTCGGCGTCACCCGCCAGGGCCATGCGGTCGTCACGGGTCGCTTCCCGGAAGCGGCGGATGATGGTCAGGCCCTCCTGGGCCGGACCGTGACTCCCGCCCGGCGCCGGTCCGGGCAGGTCCACCACCACCAGGATCTCGTCCTGGTCGGCGACGACCTCCAGCCCCCGAATCCCCCAGGGCTCGGGGATCCGGGTGGCGAACCAGTCCTGGATCCCGGCGCTCACCCGGCCATGGTGGCACGGCGGGCGCCGCCCCGGTGGGAGGCGGCGCCCGTCGCAGGCGGCTCGGCCGGCTCGGCTACTGGTAGAAGCCGGCGCAGCCCCCGTTGGCACCCAGGCGCCACAGGCCGTTGCGGTCGCCCAGCTGGTAGCCCGACAGGTTGAGGTCGATCGGGTTCATGACCTCGGTGGCGCCCGCCGTGTGGCCGAGACCCATGGCGTGACCCAGCTCGTGCAGGAGCACCGGGAGCTCGCCGGATCCCCCGCCGCCCCGGAGACTCGAGAGCAACTGGACCTGGGCGGAGACGATCTGGGGGGTGTAGCCGGCGGTGTTGTAGTACCAGTAGGTCGTCAGTCCGACCATGTCACCGCTGGACAGCGCCGGCACCCAGCTGATCACCAGCTTGGCGGAGGCGGGCACCTGCGCCGCCGAGTTGTAGGCGCCGGCGTTGACCAGGGAGAGCCCGGTGGCCGCTTGGACCTGGGCGATGGCGTTGCTGACGTCCCCTTGCCACCCGGAGGGGGCGCCGGGCACGATCACCGCGTAGTGGACGGCCTCGCACGGATTCCAGCGAGCCGGGACACCGGAACCGCTGGTGACCTCGAAGGTGTAGTTCCCGTTCGGCGGAGGTGGCCCGGCGGCCGTGGTGGGACCGGACATGGGATGGGCGTCGCCCTTGGCCAGCACCCGCCCGTCGGCGAGCACGATCCAGTAGCCGCCACCGTCCCCGGTGGCCACCACCCCTATGGCCGGGCTGCCGGCGGTCTGACCCGCCCCCGAGCCGTGGTAGCCGGCGTTGCCGAAGGTGAAGATCCCGCCGTCGGCAGCCAGCAACCAGTAGCCGGCCCCGCTGGGCGTGCGAGCCATGCCGACCACCGGTTGGGCCAGCTGCAGGCCGCCGGTGGAGCCGTGGAAGCCGGCATCGCCGAAGGCGAAGATCCCGCCGTCCGACGCCACCAGCCAGTACCCCCGACCGTCCCGGGTCGCCGCCATGCCGACGACCGGCTTGGCCAGGGCGATGTTGCCGGTGGAGCCGAAGAACCGGGCATCCCCGAAGGAGAAGATTCCGCCGTCGCCGGCCACGAAGTCGTAGCCACGGCCGTCGTGGGTGCTCACCATCTGCAGGGCGGGGGCGCGCAGCGCGACGTTCCCGGTCGAGCCGTGGAAGCCGGCGTCGCCGAAGCTGAACACCCCGCCATCCCCACCGAGGAGCCAGTAGCCCTTCCCGCTCGGCGTGGCCGCGATGCCGACCAGGGGCCGGCTGAGCCGAACCCCGGCGGCGTCGCCGTACCAGTGGGCGTCCCCCTCGGCCGTGACGGCACCGTTGGACCACGCGACCCAGAATCCCCGGCCATCGGGGGTGGGAGCTGCGGCCACCGCACTGCCGGAGATGGTGCTGGCGGAGATGGTGCTGGCAGCCTGGTCGGAGCTGGGTTGCTCCTGCATCCCGCGGAGGAGCGGCTGCTCCGAGTTGCGCTTGGACAGCGACGGCGTGGGCGCGGCGTGGGAGGTGGTGGGGTGGCTGACCGGGGCCGACGCCACCCGGCCTGCCGATCCCGCCGGCCCACTCAAGAGCGCCACCAGCCCGGCCAGGACCACGGCAGTCGCCGCGACCAGCACGCCGGACTTCTGCACATCGGATGTGTGGGCGTTTCGCTTCTTGATGATCTCTATCGGGGGGGCCGGGGTCGTGGGCCGACGGAACATGATCTGTTCTCCTTCGCTCAGCCCGTTGTCTCGGAGGTGTTGGACAGCGCCTAAAGCCGGTATGACCGATTTTCTGGGGCTGCGCGGCTGACCCATGTCGGCGATATCGGTCGGAATCCCGCCAGGTCAGTAGGGTCTGGCTGTGCAACCCAGAGCGGTCGTCGTCGGGGCCTCGCTGGCCGGCTTGCGGGCGGCTGAAGCCCTGCGCCGGGCCGGCCACGACGGCCCCTTGGCCATGGTGGGGGCCGAGGCCCACCAGCCGTACGACCGCCCGCCGCTGTCGAAGCAGATTCTGACCGGCAAGGCCGAACCCGACGACCTGCTCCTCACGGTCGAGGACGGCTTCGAGGCGGACTGGCACCTCGGCACCCGCGCCGTCGGGCTCGATCTGGCCCGCCGGCGGATTCGGTTGGCGGGCGGCGACGACCTCCCGTTCGATCGGCTGGTGGTCGCCACCGGCGCCCAGCCGCGCCTCCTCCCCGGCGCCGAGCCGGGTCGGGGGGTGCACTACCTGCGGACGGTCGACGATGCGTTGGCGTTGCGCGCCGACCTCGCCACCGCCGGCCGGGCCGTGGTGATCGGCGCCGGTTTCATCGGGCTGGAGGTGGCCGCCAGCGCCCATCAGCGCGGCGTGGCGGTGACCGTCGTCGAAGCCCTCCCGGTGCCGCTCGAACGGGCCATCGGTCCGGAAATGGGTGCGGTGGTGGCGGCCCTGCAGCGCCGGCACGGGGTGACGCTGGAGCTCGGCGTCGGCTTCGACGGAACTGTCGGCGCCGACCGGGTGGAAGGGGTCCGGCTGAGCGACGGGCGGGTCATCCCCGCCGACGTGGTCGTGGTCGGGATCGGGGTGGCGCCCACAACCGGGTGGCTGGAGGGATCGGGGGTGGACCTGGCGGACGGGGTCCTGTCGGACTCGCGGCTGCGGGTGCTGGCCGGCGGCCGGCCCCACCCGGACGTGGTGGCCGTCGGCGACGTGGCCAGGTGGGCCCATCCGGGTTACGAGTCGTTCCAAGCGACGGTCCGCATCGAACACTGGACGAACGCGGCCGATCAGGCCGAGGTCGCGGCCCGGTCCCTACTCGACGGCGACGAGGCACCCGAGTACGCCCCGACCCCGTACTTCTGGTCCGACCAGCACGGGGCCAAGATCCAGTTCGTGGGTCGAGACCCGGGCCGGCGACGTGGTCACCGTCATCGAAGGCGACCCCGAGGAAGAACGGTTCGTGGCCGCCTACGGCCGGGACGGGCGGCTGGTGGCGGCCCTGGGTGTCCGACGCCCGGCTCGGGTGATGGCCCTGCAGCGCCTGATCGCGGCCGGGGCCCCCTTCCCGCCGCCGGAGTAGCCGCGGCGACCTGCTGCGCGCTAGGTGGCCGGCAGCTTCCAGCCCTGCGACTCGGCGATGTCCTTGCACGTGGGGCACAACGGGTACTTCTTCGGGTCCCGACCGGGCACCCAGATCTTGCCGCACAAGGCCTTGACGGCCGTCCCGTTGACGAGGCCTTCCACCACCGAGGGCCCGGTGGACACAAAATCGCCCTCCTCGGGCTTGAAGCCCTCCAGCACGATGTGGGCCATGCGCTCATGGTCGCCGTCGAGCATCGGGTCGCTGTGGACCGGAGACACCGTGAGATCAGTCATCGTTCGCAGGGTACCTGCCTAGCGCCGGGCGCCGATCTTCGGGTACTACTGGGGCCAGGCCCGGACCTCGTCCGCGGTCGCCGCTCCAACCGAGGAGGAACCATGCCTGAGGCCGTCATCGTCGCCACTGCTCGCAGCCCGATCGGGCGAGCGTTCAAAGGCTCCCTGGTCAGCCTGCGCCCCGACGACATGGCGGCCCAGATGGTCAAAGCCGTGTTGGCCCGGGTGCCCGCCCTCGACCCCGCCCTGGTCGAGGACCTGCTGCTCGGCAACGCCCAGCCCGCCGGCGAGGCCGGCTACAACATGGCCCGGGTGGTGGCCCTGCTCGCCGGGCTGCCGACCGTCCCGGGGACGACGGTCAACCGGTATTGCTCCTCGTCCCTCCAGACGATCCGCATGGCGGCCCACGCCATCAAGGCCGGCGAGGGCGACGTGTTCATCGCCGCCGGCGTGGAGGCCGTGAGCCGCTTCGCCCAGGGGATGGCGGACGGCATCGCCGACACTCACAACTCCCTGTTCAAGGAAGCCGAGGAACGCAGCGCGGCCCGGTCGCTCGGCGCCGGCGAGCCGTGGCGGCCGGCGTCGGGGTTGTCGGACATCTACATCGCCATGGGTCAGACGGCCGAGAACGTGCGGGAGTTGGAAAAAGTCAGCCGCCACGACATGGACGCCTTCGCGGCCCGCTCCCAGCAGCGCGCCGTCGCCTCGCAGGAGAACGGGTTCTTCGAGCGGGAGATCAGCCCACTGACCCTCTCCGACGGCACGGAGGTGCGCACCGACGACGGTCCGCGCCCCGGGACCACGGTGGAGAAGTTGGCCGAGCTCAAGCCGGCGTTCCGGCCCGACGGTGAAGTCACGGCCGGCAACAGCTGTCCGCTCAACGACGGGGCCGCGGCGGTCATCGTCATGAGCGACAGCAAGGCCAGGGAATTGGGCATCGCCCCCCTGGCCCGGGTGATCTCGTCCGGGGTCACCGCCCTCGACCCCGAGATCATGGGCCTCGGACCGGTGGAGGCGTGCCGTCAGGCCCTGCGCCGGGCCGACATGACCATCGACGATGTCGACCTGGTGGAGATCAACGAGGCGTTCGCGGCCCAGGTGGTGCCCTCGGCTCGTTTGCTCGGCATCGAAGAGGACAAGCTCAACGTGCACGGGGGCGCCATCGCCCTCGGTCACCCGTTTGGGATGACCGGGGCGCGGATCATGACCACCCTGATCAACGGGTTGCAGACGGAGGACAAGACCATCGGGCTGGAGTCGATGTGCGTCGGCGGCGGCCAGGGAATGGCCATGATCGTCGAGCGGCTCAGCTGACATCGGCGAGGGCCCGGGGCGCCCCGGCCGCGGCAAAGCCTTGATCTGAGGGGATCGCTTCGCCTAGGGTAAGCGCCCGTTGTGACTACGTGCACGTGGAATTTCCGTCGGCACGCGGGTCGGGTCCTGGCCGTGGCTGCTTCTGTCGCGCTGACCTCCGCTCTCGTCGTCCCCCGCGCTTCTGCCGATCAGATTTCTGATCTCAGGGCTCAGGCGAGCGCCCTCGCGTCGCGAATCCAGACCCTCGGCCGCCAGGAATCCGCCCTCAGCGAGCAGTACGACGCCGACCGGCTGGCCGTGCAGGCCCTGCAGACAAAGGTCGGCCAAGCCCAAAACCAACTGGCGGCTGCAGACTCTCACGCAACCAAGGCCCGTACCGCGCTGCAGGCCGACGCCATCAACGCCTACGTACACGGCGGCAACAACCCGCTGACCTCCGGCGGCAATGCCGTCACCGACGCCACCAACAGCCTGCTGCGAGCCGAGTACGTCAACAGCCTGGCCACCAACCAGAGCGACGCCATCGATCAGTACCGGTTGGCCGCGGTGCAAGACCAGACGGCCAAGGCCAACCTGCAGCAGCAGACCTCGGCAGCCCAGGCCGAGGTCCAACAAGTAGGCCGGGACCGACAGGCCACCCAGGACGCCGCCAGCCAGCTGCAAGCCGCACTCAACCAGGACACTGGCCAGATCGCGGTGCTGGTGGCCCAGCAGCAAGCAGCCGAGGCGAGGGCCGCGGCCGCCGCGGCCCAGGCCAAGTTGCAGGCCGAGCAACTCGCCCAGCAGCAGGCGCAGGCGCAGGCCGCGGCAGCAGCAGCCGCCGCCCGCCAGGTGTCCGCACCGGCATCGAACGGCAACGGCACCGTCAACCTCCCCGCGCCGAGCGCGTCCTTGACCTTGAGCCCGGCGCCGCCCGTCGGGAGCGGGGCGTCGGGTGCGGTGGCCGCAGCCGAAAGCCGGGTGGGGGCCCCGTACGTGTGGGGGGCCGCCGGGCCGGACGCCTTCGACTGCTCGGGCCTGGTGATGTGGGCGTACGCCCAGGTCGGCATCTCGCTCCCCCACTTCAGCGGCGCCCAGTACGCCGACACCACCCACATCTCCATGGCGGACCTGCAGCCCGGCGACCTGGTCTTCCCGTCCGACCCGGGCCAGCACGTGGCCATGTACGTCGGCGGCGGCAACATCGTCGAAGCCCCCTACACCGGGGCGACCGTGCACGTGGTGCCGATGGGCTCCTGGTTCGTGCTCGCCAGCCGGGTCGCGTAACCCCCAACCGTTCCGCGCCGGCCGGCACCGGCTTGTGTAGTCCCGGCCGGTCGCCCACCATGGTGCCATGCGAGTAGAGCGGTGCTTCGCCTTCGTGGATCTGTGCGGATTCACCGCCTTCACCGAGCACTTCGGCGACGAGCGCACCGTGGTCGTGCTCGCCAGCTTCCGTACCCGGGTGCGCGAGATCGCGGCCCGCAGAGGCGTCCGGGTGACCAAATGGCTCGGCGACGGGGCCATGCTGAGCTCGGTGGATACTCCGGCCGTCGTCGCCATGGTGCTCGAATTGGGTTCGAGCTCCCCGAAGCTATTCCCCTCGAGATTCGGGCCGGCCTGGCCCGAGGCCCGGTCATCATGTTCGAGGGCGACGACTACATCGGCCGCGCTACCAACGTGGCGTCCCGGTTGTGCGACGCCGCCACGCCCGGGCAGGTGCTGGCCACCCGGGAGGTGGTCAGCCACTCGCCCCGCTGGGTTGCGGTGGCCGAGTCCTGCCCCTACACCGCCCAGGGCTTCGACCGGCCGCTCGAGGCCAGCGTGCTGGCGGTCGGTGCCGGGGACGACATGGTCACCGATCCGTGCTGCGGCCTGGTGCTGCCGGCGGTCACCGGCCTCGACACCAGATTCGGGCCGGACGGCAGCGTGCAACGGTTCTGCTCCACCGCCTGTGCTCTCTCCTGGGAAGAGGATCAGCGCAACCCGCCGGCGCTGGTACCGGCCAAATGAGGCCGGGAGCACCGAGATGAGCACCACCACCTGCCCCCATGGGTTCTCCCCTGAGGAGTGCCTCATCTGCCGCACCCTCGGGTCTCAACCTCAAGTACAGGTTGATACTGGAGGCCGGGCTCGGGGCCGTCGCGAGCGGGACCGTGGCCCCGGGGCACCGGCGTCCCGGTCCGTGGCGAAGCCCGACGCGGTCTACCCGCCGGAGCGCCGTCCACCCCGCTCGCTTGGCGGCCACCTGGCCCTGATCGTCGTCGGAGTGATCGCCATCGGCGCGGTGGCGTGGCTCGTCGCCGGGGTGGTCTTCGCCCTCCTGCACGTGCTCGAACTGCTGGTCGTGGCCGCGGTGGCGGGCTGGGCCGGTTACCGCCTGGGCCACTTCCGCGGCCGGCGCCAGCACCCGTGAGCGAGGGGGCCGGCGAGGACGCCCTCGGCCTGCGCCCGCTCACCGCTCGGTCGGTGGTCCTGTCGGTCCTGCTGGGCACCCATCCGCCGCTCCTGCCGGTGCACTCCCTGGTGCGCACCGCCGAGTTGTTCGACATCTCCGAAGGGACCACGAGGGTCGCCCTGTCCCGCCTGACGGCCGAGGGCGACGTGGTGGCGGAGGGAGCCCGCTACCGGCTCAGCGACCGCCTGGCGGCCCGGCAGCGCCGCCAGGACGACGCCCGCCGCCCGGTCACCCGCCCGTGGCGAGGGACCTGGGAGTTGGCCGTCGCCAGCCCGGACATCCGCAGCGCCGTCGAGCGGGGCCCGGTGGGCGCGGAGCTGACCCGGCTGGGCCTGGCCGAGATCCGCAGCGGCATCTGGGCCCGCCCGGCCAACTTGCGCCGCGCCTGGCCGCCCGGGCTGGATGGCCGGGTGTGGCGCTTCGAAGCCAAGTCCCCGGCCGGCGACCCCGACAGCCGCGCCCTGGCCGCCTCGCTGTGGGACCTGGACGGGTGGGCCGCTCGGGCCCGGGCCCTGCTCGAGGCGCTGGCGGGCGCGGCGGGACCGGCCCGCCGCTTCGTGGTGGCCGCCGGCATGGTCCGGCATCTGCAGACCGACCCGTTGCTGCCGCCGTCCCTGCTGCCGGCCCGGTGGCCGGGCGGCCGTCTGCGGGACGCCTACGCCGCCTACGAGCGGGAGCTGGGCGACCTCCTCCGCCACGAGCGGGCCCGCCACGGCTGAGCTGATCCGGCCTTCCGGTGCTACAGGATCCGCGACAGGAACAGGCGGGTGCGCTCCTCC
>CAVPBX010000009.1:0-91300 GCA_963702305.1 uncultured Acidimicrobiaceae bacterium
ATCGCCTCCTCACCGGTGTGCACCATTGGCTGCTGCAGACACGGCACCTATCGTGGCTCTTCAGTTCAGTATCGGAGGAGAGGTGGGCGACGGACAAGGATCGATTGCACCGGGCGCCGCCGGGACTGTCGCTTACACGGTGACAAACCCACTTACGGTCTTGACCGGGATTCCGAGTTCTGTGACCTATAGAGGAGGCACTGGTGAAAATGTCAACATAATTTTTGGCCTGCCGCCCAGCCCCGCGCACACGACGGTTACTCAAGGCTTCTGTGCGACCCCTGCACCGACGCCTGGGCCCGGGTCTGGAGCTTAGCCCGTTGTGAGGCACTTCCCCTGGACTTACGCATGTAGCTACAGCAATCCCAGGGCGTGCTTTTCGAAGCTTTGTTAGGCAGTCTGCTGTCACGCGTCAAACTAGACGAATTACAGATGCGGCGGGTCTAGATAGGAGGTCTGGTACGGAGAGCTTTCAACCATAGCGCTTCACGCAACAAAATGGCCGTCCGCTAAGGCCGCCAAAGGTGATAAAGGGAGCCCAGTTTAACCGATCGAGGAAGGCCAGTTTAGGCACTAAGCGATGGGGGCGTAAAGTGTGAGGCAGGCTCCACCGGTCGACTCAATCTTACGACTCACCTTCGGTCATCTTGTACTCACCCACGCTCGCGAGTAGGTCCTGGTGAAGCAGCGCCGCATAGGTGAGTTGCCAAGTGAGCTCCGGGCAGATTTCTGTTCTTTTTTCTCGTCAGAACAATCCCCTGATGGCGTCCCCGACGGGTGACGTTGTCCGCATTAGTCTGAGCGAAGTCAGCACCTCTAACTTCAGGGAACTATTTCTTGCGGCTCATCCTTACACTATCCACCTCGTCCGATTGCTAGCGTGTGCCACTCAGGGCCTGGTGAAAGTCTAATATAGCGAATCGCGTAACAACGATTGCTCGTTGACTCCATAATCAGTACCTGGATCAGCTAGCACGTGGCTTTTTGGAAAGTTCAGCTAACAATCCGGCGAGGTGGGCGTTGTACATCCCAGCTCCATTTCTCCAGTCCTAAAGTCCATAGCGAAATCTATAACAACCGGAGCCGTTAGTTGAAAGAGCCTACTCTCTACAACTCCTTTGGCGAGGAGCAATCCTCTATTGGATACCTCCATTATTGCGAAGCCAAAGAACGAAAGGATGCCTCAACCGCATGGTCTCTGCCCAAGCCATTGAGCAGACGCAGTTGTGGTCGGTGCGGGATAAGCTAATCTGACTAGGTCACCATGCGCCGCAAAACGCTCCCCGGCTAGAAAACCGCCGGCAAGCCTTCGGACCTGTTCTTCGCATTCCGTTGTTTGGCCATGGGCGTCATGACCAGACCTCTGGGTCTGCAAGAACATCCACGCCGTTGACGTCCTGAACTTGCTTCTGATGGCGTCGATCGAAGACCATACCAACAATCCTAGTAGTCATGATCATCTCACCCACTCGAAGACGATATTCCATCTTCTACTGGATTCGAAAGCGAAGAAGGAATCTCAGAACACGAAGATCTTGCAGGAGAGTTTCTTCAAGCCATCCTTCAAGAATCCTTCCGCATGAGCCTCAAGATGTCCGGCCCGTCTCCCTGAGTCGTTCCAGCCGGTGAAGCAGAGATAAGTGGCCAACGAATCCCTAAAGGCGGAAGGAAGGACAATATTTCGCCTGTCTTCCCAAAACTATAGCTCCCTCGATAGCTAATCCGCGCCATTACGTATTTTTTTTCTCTTTCAGAAGATCGCATCTTCATCGTCATACCTCATCCACCACAGCCCCACCCCTCTTCTCCTTGCCCGAGACTTTCGACCCGTCGTACTGGCTTGGTCCTTCCGCGACCGAGCTCAACAAGTTTGTTCGTTCCGTTCTCCAGGAGGCTCAGGTCCTGTCTTGGTGTGAAGAAAAATCCCTACCTATGTAAGTTTGCGGAGAGGGCAGAACAAAACTGACTTGCCCCCCTCTCTCTTTCCGGTTTCAACCTGGTTAGAGCGCAATTACAGCCGAACGTAGCGTATGTAGCTCGGAAATTCAACATTAACTCGTAAGAAGATAGGCAAATGTCCCATTGTCTCCAGGCTCCATAGTCGCTACGAGGTGACGGCACTTTGGGGGGCATCTAGTTCTAAGGTCTCTTTCTGACGCACGCACGACACATACACATACAGCCCGAGGACGGAGACACTGCCCCGGCGAGAGGCCTTTTTGCCCTTCTTCTACGGCCCGCATTTGAGGGCGCATGTGAGGCATGTTGAGGTTTGAAACTGGGAAAGTCTCATGACCATCGAAGAAGTTCATGAATGGCGAGAGCGCCTGGAGTGGAAGGAAAAGGAAAGGTCTATTGTGTCCCAATTGCTTGCTAGCGAGTTTCATCGCAATCTCAAACATTGCTCGCAAGGTTTCTAAATGTTTTCGAATTATCTTCTCCTTTTCCTCTGTAACCGCCCTTTTTGGTGAAGAAGCAACGAAGAAATCCTCGTTCATCAAATTTCGGGGAAAATATGTAAAAGGGACTGCTTTCCCCTTATTTCTTCTGAAAATCCGTAACTAGGAAAATCTATAACGTGCATATATTCAACAAAGCTTTCACTATCGTCATCCTCGTCATCATCATCCAAAAATGCCGTCCCTAATTCTTTGCTAATCCTCTTCTGTGCTTGTCCATCATTTCTCCCGCCACAACCGCCGCGCAGAAGAAGCACTGCACATGCAACATTCATCTCCGCGGTCCCCTCTTCCCTCCCTCCCTCCCACCAGTCGCGGAGAAAGGTAGGATCATTATCATTATCATACAAATCATCAAAAGCGTCAAAAACGCCCCGCTCTATTCTGCCGGTTCTTCACTTGCCGTGGGTATGAGCGTCGTAGCGGTCGCTGGGTCTTCAACCTCGGGCCTTCGCAGAGGTTTTCGCCCGTAGCAAAATGCGCTTGAAGACCAAAAATCTCAATAACCGGTTTCCTTTTCCTGCCGCAAAGATTCGGGGGGATGGTGGGAAAACTTACATATCTTGGTAGGCATGCACGCTCTTATCTCTCATCGCTTTTCTTATGTTGGCACACAGGACCTTCACTTCCTCTGGAGTCCACTACAGAAGGGAAAAATTAGTCTCAATTCACGCATGTTCGCTCTTACACTTCCTTTTGTTTAGCGACCTGAATGATGCACCATTCAATTCCCCAAAAAATTCAGGAACTAAGTCGTCAAGTAGTAAGGGAAAGAGAGAAAGGAGATGGGGAGAAATCAGAAAGAGGGGGAAGAGGGGTAGAGGAGAACATACACCCAAGTGTTCAGTAAACAGATACAGCACCCAACCTTCCATTCCCTGGTCCCAAGACGCAGCATTATACCTGCCAATCTCCTTCATTTTCTTATCCTTGGGCCACCCGCCCATCGGCCATTTAAATCGCACCTCCCTGATCTCCTCAAATCCGGCTTCTGTCATATCTTGCCTCATATGGTTGATCACCCGGAATGACCTGCCAAATTTCTCCGCTGCCTCGAGCGTCAAGGGCCCCCACTGCTCAAACCCCGTGCCCGCGATGCTACCGTCTTCGCTCTGCGCCACAGGGTCGATTTCGACCTGCTCATACCACCCGCCAGGCTTGAGTGCCCTCAGCACTTCGGCGTAGAGTTTCTGGTAATCGATCACGGACCCGAAGAGCTGGCGCCCGTGGATCATATCGAAGGTCGAGGGCGTGTATGTCCATGGGGCGCAGAAATCATCGATTTCGAATTGGACCTGGAGCGCTTTTGTCAATAAAACTCCAGAAACCCGGATTTTCTCTTGCTAATTGTTTCTCATTTAATTTCTCATGACTCACGTTGGATGGGACGAAGGAAGGTTGGATCGGAGAGAGGTCGTTGCCAATTATGGAGGCGGAGGGATATTGCGCCGCCACCGCCCGATCGGCGTGCAGCCGGCCGGCGTCCGGCTGGTACACCACGTCGCCTTCGAAGCGCATGCCCGGCCAACGGGCCATGGCCGCCTCGGCACCGAGCACCTCGAACGGCAGGCCGAGGCGGCCGAGCACGCCACCGATGGCGTCGACCACTCCCGGCCCGTGGTCCACCCCACCGGTGGTCGCCAACACCGCTTGACCGCATTCCTCTTCCAGCTGGCGCCAGCCCGCCAGGCTCTCCAAGGCCAACCGGGCGTAATCCGGCTCCGCGTAGGCCAGTCGGAAGATGCGGGAGTCGCCGTGGGAGCCGCCCCGGGTGTGGCCGCGCGGGTACTGATCCATCAGGACGACTCGGGCACGGTGCTCGCCAGCCACTGGGCGGCTGCCGATCCCATGACGCCGGCGCCGATCACCGCGAAGTCGCTGCTGGTGACCATCACCACGAGATTACGGCCGGCGACTTGACAGCACGACTCGATAGGAGCATATTTATCTAGCAACCTAGATGAATAGAGATAGAGGGTAGGGCAGAGTGATCGAGTTCCATCTCGACTCCCGTTCGGGCGTGTCGCCGTATCTACAAGTGGTCCAGCAGGTGCGACAGGCCCTGCGGTTGGGGTTGCTCGAAGAGGGTGACCAGCTCCCGACGGTCAAGGACGTGGTGGCGCGCCTGGCCATCAACCCCAACACCGTGCTCAAGGCCTACCGGGAACTGGAGCACGACGGGCTGGTGGCGGCCCGGCCCGGGGTGGGGACGTTCGTGATCAAGACATTGTCCGACGCCTCCCTCGCCGCCCACGGGCCGCTGCGCCAGGAGTTGGCGCGCTGGCTGGCCAAGGCCCGCCGGGCCGGCCTGGACGACGAGAGCATCGAGGCCCTGTTCCGGAATTCCTTTCGGTCCACCGCTACGGAGGGCGTAGCGTGACCGCGGTCGTAGAAGCCCGGGGCCTGGGCAAACGCTACGGCCGGCGCCGAGCCCTGTCGGACTGCGACCTGGCCGTGCCCGCCGGGCACGTGGCGGCGCTGGTCGGCCCCAACGGCGCGGGCAAGACCACTTTGCTGCACCTGGCCGTCGGTCTCCTCTCCCCCACCGTGGGCTCCATCGAGGTACTGGGGGCGACGGTCACCGGCGACCCGGCCTTGCTGAGCCGGATCGGTTTCGTGGCCCAGGACAGCCCCACCTACGCCAACCTCAGCGTGGCCGATCACCTCCGTCTCGGCGCCCGGCTCAACCCCGGTTGGGACGGGCGCCTGGCCCAGGACCGCATCGACCTGCTCGGGCTGGACCCGCGCCAGCGGACGGGGAGCTTGTCAGGGGGCCAGCGGGCCCAGCTGGCGCTCACGCTGGCGATGGCGAAACGGCCGGAGTTGCTGCTCCTCGACGAGCCGGTCGCCAGTCTGGATCCCCTGGCCCGGCGGGAGTTCCTGCAAAGCCTGATGGGGTTCGTGGCCGAGGAGGGGGTCAGCGTGCTGCTCTCCTCGCATTTGGTCGCTGACCTGGAACGGGTCTGCGACTACCTGATCGTTCTCATCGCCTCGCGGGTGCAGTTGGCGGGCGAGATCGACGAGCTGCTGGCGTCGCATCACCGGCTCACCGGGCCGCGCCGCGACCCCGATCGGATGCCCGCCGACCAGGCCGTGATCGAGGCCAGCCACACGGACCGCCAAAGCACCCTGCTGGTGCGCAGTGATGGCCCGATCCACGATCCGGCCTGGACGGTGGAAGACGTGGGTATGGAGGACGTGGTGCTGGCCTACATGCGCCAGGCTGCAGGCCAGAAGCCTGCTTCCAGCCCGACTGCCAGTCCGACGGGCTCGACGACGTTGGGGGTGCGACGGTGATCTGGCTGACCTGGCGGCAGTTTCGGTCGTCGGCTGCGGTCGCGGTCGTGGCCCTGGGCGCGGTCGCGGTCGTCCTGGGGGTCACCGACGCCCAGCACGCCGCCGCCACCACGACTTTCTTGTCCCACGACCACCTGCTGAAATTCCTCGAGTACCGCGTCGGTCGCGATTCCCGCGCTGCTCGGGGCGTTCTGGGGGGCGCCGCTCGTCGCCCGCGAGCTGGAGACCGGTACCTGGCGCCTGGCCTGGTCCCAGAGCATCACCCGCACCCGCTGGCTCACCACCAAAGTCGGTCTGATCGGCTTGGCCAGCGTGGCGACGACCGGGGCGTTCACCCTCATGCTGACCGCGTGGTCGAGCCCGGCGGTCAATCAGGGCCGGCTCACTCCCGCCATGTTCGGCGAGCGCGGCATCGCCCCTATGGGATATGCCGCCTTCGGATTCGCCCTCGGCGTCACGGCCGGCGTCCTCATCCGCCGCACCGTGCCGGCCATGGCGACCACCCTCGTCACCTTCCTGGTGGCCCGTATCGCGGTCCAGACCTGGCTGCGACCGCACTTCGCGGCCCCGATCAAGGTCATCCAAGCCTACGCGTCGCCGAAGGGCGCGCCCGGCTTTGCCGCCAAACCGGGCGACTGGGTGTGGTCCAACACCCTCATCGACTCCGCCGGTCACGTCGTCAACACCGTGCCGTGCCAGTCGCGGGGATCGGGCGCGGCCGTTGGCGCCGGCGGGCCCGTCAGCCGGGGCGCGCTGGATGGCACCCAGGCGGCCGTTCAGTCGTGCCTGGCCCACTATCGGGCCATCGTCACCTATGAGCCCGCCGGCCGCTACTGGACCTTCCAGTGGTACGAGACCGCCGTCTTCGGTGGTCTCGCCCTCCTCCTCGCCGGTTTCTGCGTCTGGTGGGTCCGCCGGCGAATGACCTGAGCTGGCCGAGGTCTTCGAGACGGCGGGCGCGCCAGTGGTGCGGGCGCGGGCCCGGTGGTGCGGGCGCGGGCCCGGTGGTGCGGGCGCGGGCCCGGTGGTGCGGGCGCGGGCCCGGTGGTGCGGGCGCGGGCCCGGTGGTGCGGGCGCGGGCCCGGTGGTGCGGGCGCGGGCCCGGTGGTGCGGGCCGCCGGTCCCTACGCCGGCGGCGGCAGCGCCGGCGGAGGCAGCCCGCTCGGTGGCGGCACCAGGTCGAGGCCGTCATCATCAAACGGGCCGGGCGGAGGTGGGTGCCATTGCCAGGCGCCCGGTCGCCCGGTCAGCGCCCAGCCCTCGTAGGTCTTTTGGTAGTGGTGGTGGGCGCACTCCCTGGCCACCTGATCGAGGGTGGTCACGCGCGTCACGGCCCAGCCCTCGACGTGGTCGATCTCGAGCCCGTGGGTCACGTCGCACCCCGGTATGACGCAGGTCCGGTCTCGAGCGATCAGGGCGGTGCGCTGGCGCGCCGTGACCTGGCGACCCAGATGGACGACCGAACGAATGTCGACCCCATCCCTGACGACCGCGGCCAGGAACGCGTCGGTCATCATGTCCCGCACCGTCGTCACCGGGACCGGCCCGACGCCGTCGATAACGGAGCATTCATCGCCCTCGACGTAGCCCCGGACCAGGGCGGCGTGATCGATCAGGGCGATCACCGTGGCCGGAACCGCGGGGCCACGGTCATCCGCCGGTGCACCCGACGCAGCGGCGGCCATCGCCACCAGGCCGTCTGCGGCGTAGCACTCTGACCGCTCGCGTTGCGACCCGCTCCGGGCCGCGTCAAAGGCCTTGTCCTGGAACGGCTTGAGGGACGCGAGCAAGGCTGCGAAATTTGTCGGGTGGGAGTCGGGCGTCCAGCCGTCCCGCTCCGTCGCGGTCGGTCCAGGAACGGAGGTACCGGTTGCGATGGATCTCCCGGTAGCGAGCCTGATCGTCGCTTTCGGAACGGTCGCGAGCGGCGCGGGTGGCCTGGCAGGCCTCCTTGAGGCCGCGCAGACTCCGGGTGCGCGCCTGCTCGAGGAGCCGGCTGGCGGCCGCCGCATCCGGACCGGCCGCGGAGGAGATCTCCTCCGCCTGCACCAGCGACAACTCGCCCGCCCGGCAGGCATCCGCGAGCTCGGGCTGCTCTTCGATGCCGCGCCGCGACGTCCAGGGCGGCGCGAGCCTGACCCAACCCGCTACCCGACACGCGGGCGAGCCACTCTTCCGGCGATCGGGCGCCGGCCCGGGACCACTCAGAGCACTCGGCGGCCCGTTTGGCGGCCAAGCTCTTGCCCACACCGCACAACTTTTCACCCTGAGCGAAGAGGGCCGTCAGGCGGGCCGCGTCCTCGCCCGAATAGCGATCGATGTCGAGCGACTGGACTGTCCGCGCCAGCGCCGCGATCAGGTCCGGCAGACCGGCCTGGTCCGTCTCTGCGTGGGTCGCGGTCATCACCATGCATCGAAAGGCTACGACGGGGGTGTGACGGTGTCGCCCCCGGGGTCTCAGTCGAGCTCGGCCGGGAAGCCGCACCGGATGGCGAGGGCACCGTCCCGGTAGGACACGATGTCCGTCACCTCGAGGGCGCCACCGTGTTCCCGGACCTCGAGGATCTGCAGTCCGCCGGCCACCAGGCGACCGTCCGGGCCGGGTTCGTAGGTGGCGAAGGCCGGCTGTCCGTTGCACCAGCCGGCTCGCAGGGGGATCCCAAATGGGCGAGCCCCGGCGAACACGGCGTTGTCCACGAAGGCGCCGACGGCGTCACGACCTTCGAACCAAGCACTGAGCGGCGGCATGGAGAAGCGGATGTCGTCGGCGACCAGCTGGATGAATTCGCCGATGTCGGCCAGCTGCCAGGCCTCGACGTAGCGCTGGAGCAACCGCTGCAGGCGGGGGTCGGACGGGGCGACGAGCGGCGTGTCGTGGCGGGGGCGGGCGGCTTGGCGGGCGCGGAAGAGCAGGCTGTTGACGCCGGCGCCGCTGATCTCGAGCGCCTCGGCGACTTCGGCCTGGCTGAAGCCGAGGACGTCGTGGAGGAGGAGGCAGGCGCGCTGGCGGGGCGGGAGTCGTTGCAGGGCGGCGACGAACGCCAGGCTGATGTCCTCGCGCTGGATGACGGCGTCCTCGGGGTCGATGCGTCCGGCGCCCACCGGCTCCACCCAGACCAGCTCCGGGTCGGGTGGGGATGGCATCGTCCCCGGAACAGTCGGGGGGCCGAAGCCGGTGGGGTCGATGCGGGTGCGAGTTGATCGCAGGGCGTCGAGGCAGACATTCGTGGCGATGCGGTACAGCCACCCGCCGAGCGCACCGGCGGCGTCGAAAGTCTCGAGTCGCCGCCAGGCGCGCAGCAGGGTGTCTTGGAGGGCGTCCTCGGCGTCGGGTCCGGCGCCGAGCATGCGGTAGCAATGGCGGAACAACGATCGTTCGTGCGGCGCGACCAGCGCCGCGAACGCGCCTTCGTCACCCGTGCGGGCGCGCGCCAGGACCGCGTCGACGTCGAGGGGCTCCATTACCACCGGGTCATCGTCGCAGACGGGCCGCGGCCGTCAAGAAGTGGGCGTGGCGACACCGACGATCTGCCCGAGGGGGTCGGCGAACAAACCGAACCGCACCCCCGGCACGTCGGTCGCCGGTTGGACGATCTTCCCGCCGGCGCCCGCCGCGGCGTCGAGGGTGGCTACCACGTCGGGGACCCCGACGAAGAACGTGACCAGGGCCCCGCCACCCTGCAAGGGACTGATCCCACCGGGTATGGCCCCCTCCACGCCGGTCTCGACGTAGGTGTAGCCGGGCATGCCCCCTTCGGGGAACGTCCAGCCAAACAACTTGCCGTAGAAGGCGCGGGACGCGTCGGGGTCGGTAGAGCGGATTTCGAAATGCACCACGGGACTGGCCATGAGAGGCTCCTTTTCGGGAAGGCGAGTACTGCCACCCTCCATGACGAAGCCAGGGTCTCGAATCTCGCGCCGGGCGGGTATCAGCCGGCGGCCCGCTCGCCCGGCGCCCGCACGCGCGACGCCGGCTCGAACGTGAGATCGAGGCGCAGCGGCCCCGAGATCCCGCCCAGCGGCGAACGCCATTCGGGCGCGCCGACCACCTTCAGGTCCCGGAGGTTGCGGGCCAGGATGGGAAGGGCCTCCTGCATCTCGGCCCGGGCCAGGCTGGCGCCGAGGCAGTGATGGGCCCCGCCGCCGAAGCCCAGCTGGCCGTCGGGCCGGTGGGCGTCGACGTCGAAGCGGTCGGGATCGGGGAAGACGCCCGGGTCGTGATTGGCGCCGGCGAGCGACAACGACACCAGGCTGTCGCGCCGGGATCACCCAGCCATCGACCTCCAACTCGCGCGTGGTGACCCGAGGCACGACCGCCACCACCCCCCCAACCCGCATGACCTCCTCGACCACGGTGGGCGCCAGGTCGGGACGGTCGGCGAGCCGCTCCCATTCGCCCGGGTGCGCGGAGAAGATGACCATGGCCACGGCCAGCTGGTTGCGGGTGGTGTCGTATCCGGCGAAGAGCAGGCCGCCGAGGAGGGAGAGGAGCTCCTGGTCGCTCAGCCGGTCATGCCCGTCGCGAGCCGCGATGAGCTCGGACACCAGGTCGTCGCGAGGTTGGCGCCGGCGGTCCGCCACCAGATCCCGGAGGTACTCCGACATGGCCGCCTGGGCCGCTTCGACCTCGCCCCGGTGCATCGACAGCTCGAAGGACAGCAGGTGGGTGAGCGAATCGCCCCAGCGGGCGAACAGGGGATGGTCCTGGCGGGGCACCCCCATGAGGTGGGCGATGACCTGCACCGGGTAGTGGTCGGCGAAGTCGGCCATGAACTCGCACTTGCCGGCCGGGGCAAACCCGCCGACCAGCTCGGTGACCAGCTGGCGCATGAACTCGCGGTGCCCGTCGGCCGCGCGGGGGGTGAAAGACCGGGCCACCAGGCGCCGGATCCGGGTGTGATCCTCACCCTCCTGCGCCAGCAGGGAGGAGGCGGCCATCTCGTAGACCGGGCCGGCATCGACCCCCTGCAGGCGGACGAGGTGCAGGAGCGAGCTGTGCAGGCTGCGGTCCCGCAGCAGCTCGTGGACCCGGGCCCGGTCCACGATCAGAGCGCCGATCGGCGTGCGGATCACCGGTGACTGCCGGCGCAGGGCCGAGACGGCCGCGGTGGGGTCGGCCAGGAAGGCGGGGTCGAACAGATTGAGGAACGGCGCCTCTTCTAGCGACCGCGGCATGGCTCAGATGGCGACAGGTTGGACGCTCAGAGCCTCGGTGAAGTCGCCTCGCAGGACGCGAATGGCCAGCTGCCCGTTGGCCAGGGTGGCCTCGACCGCCCGGCCGTAGCCGTCCGGCAGGTCGATCTCCCGTTCGTAGCAGCCGTACTCCCACTCGTGGATCAGGAAGTCGCGCGGGCCGGCGCTGCGGAGCCGGGCCCAGAAGCGCAGCGCGCCCGGTCGGACCTCGATGGTCACGTCCGTGGCCGTGACCGCCGGCACCGGGGCCAGCACCACCAGCGCCCCCGGGGTCTCGTAGACGTTGACCGGAACGGACTGGGGCCGCATGGTCGCTTCCGCGGTCGCGGTCGCCTCGGCCACCTCGTCCCGGGTGGGATGGTTGCCAGTCATGCCGCGACCGTAGCCCCTCCGCGTCCGGGCCGCGGCGTGGGACGGAGCTCAGACCGGCTGGGCGACCGGGCGGCGGGGCGCGACGTCGGAGGGGGCGGCCTGCTCCGGGAGTCCGTCGACGTACACCACCCGGTTGGTGCGCACCGCCGGCACCGCGTCACCCGGGACGATCAGGCCGACCAGATTGAGCGGGTCGGTGGCGTTGACGACAACCCGCTCCCCGGTACGCGGCGTCTTGCGCACGTGCGCCAGCTGCTCGGCGGCGGCCGGCAGGGCGTACTGCTCGCCGCTGAAGCCGGTGACGAAGCGGCCGCCCCGCACCAGGCCCCGGTCCTCCAGCCGGCGCAAGGCCCACTGCAGGTCCCGCCACGGCAGCCGCAGCGAGTCCTGCCCGGCCAGGTCCCGAAAGACCACGCCCCAGCGGTTGAGGAGTTGTTCGGCGACGGCCTCGGCCAGCTCCTCGCGGTCGGTGTCGCTGCTGGCGGAGGGGACGAGGGCCCACCGGCCGGCCGAGCCCGGCCGCCCGGGGTGCGGGCGGCCCGGCCCAGGCGGCGACAGGCGCCGCGGCACCGGCCGGCTGCGGTCGGCGGCCACCCGGGCCCGGATGGCGCCGAAGCCGTCGCACATGACCAGGCCCCGGGCCACCCCCTCCCACAGGCCCCGCTCGATGTCGTCCGCCAGCCGGCGGGTGGCGCCGGCCAGGTCGGAGGCGAAGGACGCGCCCCGCTGGCGGAGGGTGTCGATGATCTCGGCGGTAGCGCCGACAGTCGGCTCCAGCGGCGGCGGCCGGCCCCGCGGCCGCGTCCAGCAGCCACGGCAGATCGGCCCGGAACACCACCGCGATCGGCGTGGCCTTGGACGGGGCGCCCACCGGGCCGTCGGCGTCGGTCCGGGGCCGGGGGAGCGAGGCGCAGCCAGGCCACCTCGCCGTCGTGGCACAGCCGGTCCAGCCAGGCCGGGCTGTAGTGGCGCAGTCGGCGGGCCAGCAGCTCGGGCTCCCAGGCCACGGCCGCCGCTTCGTAGCCCTGCAACTGCTCGATGACCGGCGACAAGCCGGCGTCGCCGGCCAGCTGGGTGCCGGGCGCGACGTGCTGCCAGCGCAGCAGGAAGCGCATGAAGTCCTGGGCGGTGGCCGGCTCGCACCGACTCGCGGCGGGACCGGCGGGAGTAGCTGTGCATGCGGGCCAGCAGCCGGCGGGCCACCCATCGGTTTCGGTGGCGCCGGGCGATGTAGCGACCTTGCAGGACGAAGCCCTCCTGCTGCAGGGCGGCCAGGGCGAAGGCGACCCGCGCCGGCGGGAGGGCGGTGCCGGCCGCCAGCTGCGCCGCGGTGGTGATGCCGCTCAGCTCCAGGTGGCCGCGCACCATGCGGACCGCGGCGTCGTCGTCGCCGGCGAAGGCCAGGCGCGCGCTCATCGGCCGCCTCGGTCGTGCACCACAGCTCGGCGCCGTCGCGGACGATGCGTCTGGCCCCGGCCCCGGTCGGCGAGCTGCGTCCCACAGCGGCCGCCACTCGGTCCGGGCCGGCACGGCGACGAGCGACGACAGCAGATCGTGCAGGTCGTCCGCCGACTCGGGCTCGGGGACGATCTCGGCGTGCACCTGCTCGATGGCCTCCGGATCGAGGGCCCCGATGGAGGCCAGGTCGACGCTGAGGCCGCGGCGGAGCCGGACGGCGTTGGTGCGGCGGTTCTGGAACTCCTCGTCGTCGAGAAAGGCGTAGGGGCGGGCGGTGACGATCTCGTGCGCCAGCACCGACGCCTCGGTGGTGTCGACGGCAGTGGACCCGCACCTGGCCGGCCTCGATGCGCTCCAGCAGGGCAGCCAGACCGTCGATGTCGAGGGCCTCGTGCAAGGTGTCGTCGATCGTCTGGCGCACCAGGAGGTGGTCGGGGATGTCGACAGGGCCGGTGGCATTGTCCTGGCAGGCGGCGGCCTGGGGGAACACCGCGGCCAGCAGGTCGTCGGACTCCATGCGCTGGATGGGCGGCGGGTTGCGCCGGCCGCCGCGGAAGCGCAGCACCATCAGCGATCGGTTGAGGTTCCAGCGCCAGCGGGCCTGGAACATGGGCGAGTCGAGGATGGCGTGTTCCAGGGTGTCGCGCACGGTGCGGCTGGACACGTAGCGGGGCACCTCCTCGAGGGGGAAGCTGTGGTGGGGCCCGAGCGACAGCACGATGGCGTCGTCGGTGGCGGCCGCCTGCAACTCGAAGTTGAAGCGTCCGGCAGAATTTCTTGCGCAGGGCCAGCCCGAGACCGCGGTTGATGCGGCCGCCGAACGGCGAGTGCAGCACCAGCTGCATGCCGCCGGTGTCGTCGAAGAAGCGCTCCAGGACCAGGCACTCCTGGGTCGGCATGGCGCCCAGGGCGGCCCGGCCCACCGCCAGGTAGTCGACCATCATGATGGCCGCCTCGCTGGCGATGCCACAGGTGTCGATCAGCCACTGCTGGGCCCCGTCGGGGTCGCCGGCGGCCAGGTACTCGTCGACCCGGCCGCGCAGTCGCGACACCTCCTGGGACAGCTCGGCGGTCCGGGCTGGCGCCTCACCGAGCCAGAACGGCACCGTCGGCGGAGTGTCGCCGGCGTCCCGGACCCGAACGACCCCCGCCTCGACCCGGCGGATCTGCCAGGAGTGGCTGCCGAGAAGGAAGATGTCGCCGGCCTGCGACTCGACCGCCCAGTCCTCGTTGACGGTGCCGACGAAGGTGTCGTCCGGGTCGGCCACCACCCGGTAGTCGCCGGTCTCGGGGATCGCCCCACCCGAGGTGACGGCCGACAGCCGGGCGCCCTTGCGCGGCCGCAGCTCGCCGTTGATCTCGTCGTGATGGAGGTAGGCACCCCGCCGGCCCCGCCCGGTCTCGATGCCGTTGCTCACCAGGTCGACGGTCTCGTCGAACTGGGCCCGGGTGAGCTGGTGGTACGGGGCGGCCCGCCGCATGAGGTCGAACAGGCCGTCGGTCCCCCACTCCTGGGCCGCCACCTCGGCCACCACCTGCTGGGCCAGGATGTCGAGCGGGAGGCGGGCCAGCTCGATGACGTCCAACCGGCCGGCCCGCACCGCGGCCAGCAGGGCGCTGCACTCCACCAGCTCGTCCCGGGTCAGGGGGTACAACCGGCCCTTCGGGGTGCCGGCCCGGCTGTGGTTGGACCGCCCGACGCGCTGCAGGAAGGTGGCGATGCTGCGGGGCGAGCCGATCTGGCACACCAGCTCCACCGGGCCGATGTCGATGCCCAGCTCCAGCGAGGCGGTGGCGACCAGGGCCCGGAGGTCACCTGCGCGGAGGCGCGACTCCACCCGGTAGCGCCGCTCCTTGGACAGGCTGCCGTGGTGGGCCGCCACCACGTCCTCGCCCAGACGCTCGCCCAGCTGATGGGCCAGCCGTTCGGCCAGCCGGCGGGTGTTGACGAACACCAGGGTGGTGCGGTGCTCGGCGACGAGCACCGCGATGCGGTCGAGGACGTCCGCCATCTGCTCCGCCGACGCCACCGCCTCCAACTCGCCGTCGGGCAACTCGATGGCCAGGTCGATGCCGCGCTCGGTGCCCGACGTCGACCACCGCCGGCAGGGGCCGGTCGCCGACGAGCAGCCGGCCGATCGTCTCGATGGGCCGCTGGGTGGCGGACAACCCGATGCGGAGGGGCCGCCGGTGGCAGAGGGCCTCCAACCGCTCGAGGGTCACGGCCAGATGGGCGCCCCGCTTGTCGCGCGCCACGGCGTGGATCTCGTCGACGATCACCGTCTCGACCGTACGCAGCGCCTCTCGACCCCGTTCGCTGGTGACCAGCAGGTACAGCGATTCGGGGGTGGTGACCACGAAGCTGGGCGGCCGGCGCACCATCAACGTGCGCTCACCGCTCGGGGTGTCGCCGGTCCGGACCGCCACCCGGATCTTGGGTGCCGTGAGGCCCAACTCGGCCGCCACCGCGGCGATCTCGCCCAGCGGGCGCTCCAGGTTTTCGGCGATGTCGACCGCCAGGGCCCGGAGGGGGGACACGTAGACCACCCGGGCCCCCACCTCCACGTCCTCGCCGGCCTCATGGGCCCGATACAGGGAGTCGATGGCCACCAGGAAGCCGGCCAGCGTCTTGCCCGACCCGGTGGGCGCCGCGATCAGAGTGTCCTGGCCGGACGCGATGAGCGGCCAGCCCTGGGACTGCGGCGCGGTGGGACCGTCGGGGAACCGCCGCCGAAACCACTCCGCCACCGCGGGGTGGAAGTCGACCGCCCCCTGGCCGCTGGCGCGCTCAGGCGACAGCAGCCGGACGGCCGGCGTCGATCGCTCCGCGGATTGGACCACCCTCTGATGGTACGCAGGAGGTGCGACCATCTGGCGCGCCGCCGGCGAGCCGCCCTACGGGGCCTGCCGACGCTGAGGACATTCCGTACGCTTCCGTGCCGTCTGAGTGTCCGCGGGCGGCCCTACAGCCCGAGACGGGAGCCGAAGCGGCGGCCGGCCCGGGCCGCGATGCCCTCGTAACTGGCGCCCAGCAGCCGGGGCACCGCGGCGATGAGATAGGCGTCCGGTCCCACCAGGATGCGGGCTTTTTCCTGGTCCACACCGCGCAGGATGATGCTTGCCGCCTTCTCCGGCGTGGTCCGGGCGATCTTGTCGAAGTGGGCCACGTGGCGGTCCTGGTCGGCGCCGAGGCGGCCGCTGCGGGCGATGTTGGTGCGGATCCCGCCGGGGTGCACACAACTCACCACGACCGGCTTGCGGTCGATGAGCATCTCCTGGCGGAGGGCCTCGGTGAATCCCCGGACCGCGAACTTGGCGGCGTTGTAGGCGCTCTGCGACGGCACGCCGATGAGCCCGAAGACGCTGGAGATGTTGACCAGGTGGCCGTCGCCCGAGGCGATCAGGTGCGGCAGGAAGGCTTTGGTGCCGTGGACCACCCCCCAGAAGTTGATGCCCATCAGCCAGTCGATGTCCTCCCAGGGCATCTCCTCGACGGTGGCGCCCACGGCCACGCCGGCGTTGTTGACGACCAGGTTGACGGTCCCGAAGTCCCGCATGACCTCGTCGGCGTGGTCGAGCACGGCCTTCCGGTCGGCGACGTCGAGGTGGTAACTCCGGGTGCGGCCCGGGCCCGGCACCGCGGCGCAGCGCGCCACCGTCTCTTCCAGGCCGGCGTCGTCGACGTCGGAGACCGCCAGGTGGGCGCCCCGGGCGGCCAGGTCGACGGCGAGGGCTCGGCCGATGCCCGATGCGGCTCCGGTGATGACCGCGGTGGACCCTGAGTAGCGCATGGGCCGGTATTTTTACCGGTCAACCCCCGGTCAGCGAAAAGTGCTGGTAATCCGGTGACGCCGTCCAGCGCCCGCCCCACTGCCAGCCTACGGACGCGAAAGCCCGCACCAACTCGCCGCCCGGGACCGCCATTCCCGGGCGCACGTCCTGGCGATCGAGGTACGCCGCACCCGCCGGGGGGATGACCGTCGACCCCTCCATGTACGGATTTTCAACGTCGTTGACGTCGATGGCCTCCCCGAAGGCGTGCACCGACCAGGACGGCGGGCCGGGGGCGACCGCGTAACGGCAGTTGAAACCGGAGGTGTCGTTGGCGGCCGCGGCGGCGTTGTCGTTGCCGCCGTAGGCGTCCTGCGGGACCATCTCCTGGATCGGGAACCGCTCGCCATACAGGGTGCGGAAGATGGTGACCACGTCATTGACCACCACGGCGTTGACGACCATGGCCCCGGTGTGCGACCGGCCGTCGAACCCCCAGTAGGTCAGGTGCAACAGGCGCAACTGGTCCGGGCCGATCGGGCAGCCGGGCCGCCAGGTGCGGGGGACGTCGGCCGCGGTGACCGTGGCGACCGTGGCCGCGAACGGCAGCGGTCCGGGGACGGTCGTCGCAGTGGTGGTGGTGGTGGGGGTGGTGGTGGGGGTGGTGGTGGGAGCAGGGGGCGCCGTCGTCGGGGCGGAAGAGGTGGAGGTGGTGAGGGACGTGGAGGACGTCGAGGAGGTGGCCGGCGAGGCCTGCGGGTGCGCCGCGGTCCCACATCCGGCCAGGACCACGGCCGCGACCGCGATCGCCCACGCCAACCGGTACCGTGACGTTCCGAACTGGTGCCGCATGACCGCGATGACCGACCACATTAGGACGACCGCATTCGCCTTCCTCGGCGTGGCGGTGCTGGCCGCCGGCTGCGGACACGCAGCCCCCCGGGCGGCGGCCATCCCCGCCCCGACCCAACCGGCCACCCCTCTCCCGGCCACCACCACCACCGCTCTCCCGGTCACCACCACCCTGCCGGCGACCACCCTGCCGGCCACCACCGTCGCCACGCGCCCGCCGGCACCGACCTCCACCGCCCCGTGTACGGCCAGCCTGCCGGGCGTCCTGGCCACCACCGGCGGCGCCACCCAGCTCATCATCGTCGAGGCCCCCGCCGCCTCGGCCACCGTCGCCACCGTCGAGCTGTGGCAACGCCGCGGGCGGTGCTGGACGGCGGTCGCCGGCCCCTGGACCGGCCGCATCGGGGCGAACGGCTTCTCCGACCATCACCGCGAGGGCGACGACACCACCCCGACCGGGCTGTACCGGATCGGGCCGGTGGTCTACGGCAACGCGCCCAACCCCGGCGTGCGGGGCGCCTATCGCCAACTGGGGTGCGGCGACTGGTGGGACGAGGACCCGGCGTCGGCGGCCTACAACACCTTCCAGCCCCTGGCGTGCGGACAGCAGCCGCCCTTCGCCGGCGACAGCGAGGCCCTGTGGACCGAAACCGTCGCCTACCCCAGCTTCGCGGTGGTCGAGTACAACGACCATCCCGTCGTAGCCGGCGCCGGCTCGGCCATCTTCGTCCACGCCGACATCGGCCGGGCCACCGCCGGATGCGTCAGCCTCCCCCTCGGCGACCTGGACCAGCTGCTGCGCTGGCTCGACCCGGCGGCGGCGCCGGCCATCGTCATGGGCCCGACCGGCGAGCTGGCCCGCTTCTAAGGGCAGGGAATCGACGCCGCGCTCGGCGAGCGCCTCGACGGTGTCGCTCAACAGACCCGCCGTCAGCCGCAACTCCGTCAGGGCGCACGTCCGGGCCGGCCCGGCCACCAGCAACTGGCCCGACGGATTGGTCTCCTCCACCAGGTCGTAGGTGCCGCTCGGGACGTGGGTGACGTCGATGTACTGGTCGGGAGTGTCCCACGTGTACACGTCGCCCCAGCCCGGCGTCACCCCCTCCTCGACAGAGGTCCCGGTCCCGGGCTGGCCGGGCACCGGTACGCTGAGCTCCCGGGGCAGGTTGCAGTCGGGCTGGCCGACGTTGCGGCGGGGTCCGTTGACGGTGGCGGCGCCGAAACCGAAGTAGTCGTCGTCCGACAGGCAGAACGACTCCTTGTGCGAGCTGGCCACCACCGGCCCGAGGGTCAGGCCGGGCCCGGCCCGGTACAGGGAGTAGGCCAGCAGGTCGCCGTAGTGGTAGTGGGCGTGCTCCAGGTGAAATTCGCAGCCGCCGGCGGGCCGACCGACCACTTTGCCGTCGGCCCGGGTGACCAGCTGGGTGGCCTGGCACTCGCCGGGCAGGTACCCCACCTGGAGTTGGCCGTTGGCGCCGGTCGCCAGGGCCGGGATCTCGGCGGTGAGCGGGCCGGCGCCGATGTTCATGATGTCGGTGGTGAAGCGCAGGCACCGCAGGGTGGGGTCGGACAGCCCGGTCACGTTGAGGTTGTCCAGCCCGATCGTCTCGTCGGCGTAGCAGGACGTCGGCAAGGGCAGGGTGACCGGGACCGGGAAGCCGAGGGGGCTGGACGCGATGGGCGGGATGCCGCCGGTGGTGAGGGCGTAGGCCGGCTGGGCCCGCAACCGGGGCAGCTCGAAGCAGCCTGTCACCCCGGACACGGTGAGCCCGCACGTCGGCGCCAGCGGCGCCCACGACGACCCGGCCATGAGCCGCACTTCGCCGTTGAACCCGGCGTTCGGGTCGTAGGCATAGGTATAGGTCACCACGACGGTGTACGCGCCGGCCACCGGCGCGGTCACCGCGGTGGACTGGCCGTTGGCGCCGAGCCCGTTGGCGGCGGCTGCCAGTCGTCGATCCGGTCCGTACACGTACAGGTCGAATCCCTCATCGGCGTTGAACGTCCCGCCCGGTCCGGTCACCGTGCTCTTCACCGCGACCAGGAACGGGGCGAGGGGCTTCGGTCCGGCCGCCGGCACCCGGAACGTGTACTCGTAGCAGCCGACGGCACAGACCAGGGGCACCGGGTTGTCCACGATGGGCGCCGACCCCAGGCTGCCCGAGAAGGCCACGACCGGCCGGGCCGGATCCAGGTTTCCCAGCGGCTGCGGCGCCACCAGGCTGGGCGGCGTCACTGGCGGAGCGGCGGGGAGGCCGCTCGCCGGCGCCACCGGAATGCCGCTGGCCAGGGCTGAGAGCGGCAGCGCCACCGCCAGCGCGGTGGCCGTCCCCGCGGCGACGAGCCGGCGCGCGCCAATGCCCATTCCCGTCAGTTCGCCGTGGTGGGGTGGGTCTCCTACCTCGTTGCGCTCAGGGGATGAGCACGATCTTGCCGTGGGTGTGGCCCAGGGCCAGGTCCCGATGGGCGGCGGCCACCTCGGCGAGCGGGTAGGTGCCGGCGACCTGGACGTGGAGGCGGCCGGCGGCGACCAGCTGCACCAGCTCCAGTCGGGCCGCGGCCCGGATCTCGGTGCCGGGATCGGCGCCCGGCGCGCCGCCGAGCACCTTCAGACCGAGTTCGAAGCCTCGCCGCGGGTTGGCGACGGTGGCGATCCGGCTCCGGTCGTTGACCAATTCCACTGATGTGTCGATGGCCTCGTCGCTGCCCACGGTGTCAATGGCCGCGGTAACACCGTCCGGGGCCAGGGCCCGGACTCGCTGGGCCAGGCCGTCGCCGCCGTAGGTCACCGGTTCGGCGCCGAGCTGGCGCAGGTAGACGTGACTGCCGGGGCTGGCGGTGCCGATCACCCGGGCGCCGGCATTGACGGCCAGCTGTACGGCCATGAGCCCCACCCCCCCGGCGGCGCCGTGAATCAGCACGGTGTCGCCGGCGCCGACCCCGGTGGCGGTCAGGGTGTGTATGGCCGTGGCCCCGGTCAGCAGCAGACCGCCGGCCTCCTCGAACGACAGCTCGACCGGCTTGGGCACGACCGAGGACGCCGGCACCAGCACCTCGGCCGCGTAGCCGCCCTGGATCCGGAAGGCGACGACCTCGTCGCCTGCACTGATCTCGCCGGCGGGTCCCTCTGCGCCGGCGCCGACGGCGCGGACGATGCCGGCGGCCTCCAGGCCCAGGCGCATCGGCAGCTGGCCAGGGTTGCGGCCCATGAGGCCGCTATAGCCCTTGTAGTCGACGGGATTGACGCCGGCCGCGCGCACCTCGAGCCGGACCTGCTCCGGGCCGAGCTCGCCCACCGGCTGGTCGATGACCGCCAGCACCTCGGGTCCGCCGAAGGCGGTGGCGACAACAGTGGCGACCATGACACTAGGAACCGGCCGCGGGAGCCGGCTTATTCCTCGCGCCGTTGGCGGCCCGCCCAGTTCGTCAAATTCGGCCGATATATCGCCCGGCTGAATGCTTCGGCACAAACGGTGATTCAGGGCGCCACCTAACTCTGTAATAAGTGTTCAGTAGATCGTTATCACTTCGAGAGATGTCCGCGGCCGGGAACCAGTAGAACGGATCTCGAGTTCTTGGGGAGGCCCCTTTTTGCAACGGCTCGTCGCCGCGGGAGCTCGGAAATCACGGGGACCATTACCTCTAAAGGAGACACGACTATGCGCTTACTTTCACGTATTCTGGCCGCAGGTAGCCTGCTCGCCCTGACCGCAGGAGGCTCCGCCATTGGGGCCAGCGTCGCAGCCGCGCAGCCCGACGTCGTCGGCCATCTCTACGTCAACGACAACACCGCCGGCACCAACACCATTGCGGCCTTTGACCGCCACGCCGACGGCAGCCTCACGGCCGTTCCGGGTTCCCCGTTCGCCGCGGGCGGCGCGGGGACCGGGAGCGGCATCGGGTCGCAGGGGGCGCTGCAGGTGAGCAGCGACGGCCGATACCTGCTGGCGGTGGACGCCGGCAGCAACCAGATCTCGGTGCTGCGCATCAAGTCCGACGGTGGTCTGCGCCAGGTCGAGGACACGCCCATCTCCTCTCGGGGAATCGAGCCGGTGAGCATCGCCGTGCACTCGATCGACTCTCGGGAGGCCGAGGGGGACGGCGAGGACCTGGTGTACGTGGCCAACGCTGGCAACGGCGGCAGCGACTACACCGGCTTCACCCTCACCCGCTCCGGTCAACTCCGCCACCTGGCCGGCTCCACCGTTTCCCTGCCCGACGGTTCGCAACCCGGCGATGTCCTGTTCAGCGGCGATGGGTCGCATCTGGTCGGCACCCGCGTGAACACCTCGGTCATCGACAGCTTCAGGGTCGGACGGGACGGCCGCCTCACCGCCGCCCCTGATTCGCCGTTCGCGGCCCAGGGCGTCGGGCCGTTCGGCAGCGAGTTCCGTCCGACGAACCCGACGCAGCTGTTCGTCTCCAACGCCCACGGTGGCGCCAACAAGGGCTCGGTCTCCGCGTTCCACGACGCCGCGAACGGCACCCTGACCTCGATCGGGTCATCGCCGTTCCCCGACCTGCAAACGGCCCCCTGCTGGGTCGAGATCAGCCACGACGGCAAGTTCCTGTTCACCGTCAACACCGCCGTTCCCAGCATCTCCCGGTACGCCATCGCCCACGACGGCTCCCTCACCCTGCTCGGCAGCACGCCCTTCAGCCACCCGACCGCGCTGGGTCCCGAGGACGCCCGCCTCGGGCCTGGCGGCAACACCCTATGGGTCGTCGACACCGGGGCCCACGCCGTCAGCGCCTTCGCAGTCAACGGCGGCAACCTGACCGAACTGCCCTCGTCGCCCACCTCGCTTCCGGCCGGCTCGGCCCCCTTCGGCATCGTCGTCAACTGACCTCGCCGGTTGGAACCGTCATGACCTGGGAGCCTTGGCGCTCCCAGGTCATGATGGGCAGGTCGTGATGGGCAGGTCGTGATGGGCAGGTCGTGAGGGGCAAGGGTTAACCTCCGCCTGATGACGCAACGACGCGAGTGGGAGGAAATCCGATGGCAGTGATCGAGTCCGCGTGGGAGAGCCATCCGGGCTACCGCATCGACCTGGTCCCCCATCCGGGTCTGGCCCGGGCGTGGCACGGCGACCTGCTGCTGGCCGAGAGCGCGGCGGCCCTGCGGGTCATCGAGACGGATCACGTCGAGCGGCTGTATTTCCCGATCGCGGACGTCCGGCTGGAACTGTTCGAGGCGAACCAGCACCACTCCATCTGTCCGTTCAAGGGCGAGGCAGACTACTGGTCGCTCACCGCGTCGGACCCGCCGGTCGAGAATGTGTTCTGGACCTACCGGGACCCTTTCGACCAGGTCGGCGGGCTGCGCGGCCACCTCGGCGTGTATCACGAGAAGGTCCGGGTCGAACTGGAATCCCGGTGGCCCGACGACCCGAGGGCGCAGACGACCAACCGGTTCCCGGTGTGGGGTGACCAGTCCGATCTGCTGACGCTCATCGACGCCCAACCGAGCGGCGCCGGTGCCAACCGGTTCGTCGCCCCCGGATACCACGAGCGCAGCCGGAACGTGGTCGAAGGTGGCCAACTGCTGGGCCAGGCCATCGTGGCCGCGTCGAAGGCGATCCCCGACCAGCGGGTCACGTCGGCCTATATGACGTTCGCCAAAGCGGCGTCCTTTGACGACCCGATCGACATCGTCGTCGACCCGCTGCGCCGCGGGCGCACCTTCTCCACCCTGGCCATCCGGGCCGAGCAGAACGGGGCGCTGGTCAGCCCCGGCCAGGTGATGATGGATTCCGGCGCCCCGGACCTCATTCGGGGCGTCACGCCCCTGCCCGACATCCCCGGCCCCTATGACTCGGAACCGTTCGACATGCGGGTCACCGGGCGGGACCTGCGGATCGTGGACGGCGCCTACTCGGGTGACCCCGATCGCGTCGGTCCGCCGCTGATCTACGCCTGGCTCCGGTTTCGCGACAACCCAACCGAGGCGTACCTGCGCAGCGCGCTGGTGGCCCAGGCCGCCACCCACTGGACCATCGCCGCGGCCATGCGCCCCCACCCCGGGTTTGGTGAGGCGAACGCTCATGTCACCCTGTCGACGGGCGTCATGTCCATCGCCATCGCCTTCCACGACGACGTTCCCGTCGACGAATGGCTCCTCTACGCCACGGAGGCCATCTGGTCCGGCCGAGGCCTGGCGCAAGGCGACGGCCGGATCTTCAGCCAGGGCGGCCGGCTGGTGGCGTCGTACTCGTTGCAGGCCATGATCCGGGATTTCGCCAAACCACCCGATGCCATGGGCATGGATTCCACCAACGTGATGTGACCCCGCGTCGGGCCGGGATCACCCGTCCTGGTTGCTCGGCCGGTCCTGCGCGCGCAGCCACTCCTCGGCCTCGTCCCCAAGCCAGTTGGGCTCCGGCGGCAACAGGCGGGCGGCGACCTCGGGGTGTCGCTCGCAGTACCGCACCCAGACGCCGTGCAGCCACAGCACGCCGCCGCACACGGCGAAGCCAACGATCGCCCGGACGATCGGCACCAGACCAAGGGTAGTTCCGTCGCCGGCGGCCCCCGAACGGCGAGCCGCCCGCCGTTATCTCACTGGCGTCAACTCGAGCTCTTTCCAGAGCTGCGCCTTGCTGCGCGCCCCGACCACCCGCCGTTGCGCCTCGCCGCCAATGAAGAGGATGAGGGTCGGCATGGCCATCACCCCGTGGCGGCGGGCGACGTCCGGGTGGGCGTCGACGTCGATGGCGGCCACGACGAGCCGGTCCTGCTCCTCCGCGGCCAGCTCGGCGAGGATCGGCGCCAGGGCGTGACAGGGCGGGCACCAGTCGGCGGTGAACTCCACGAGGACGGGCAGCTCGGCCGCCCCGATGAGCTCGTCGAAGGTGGCGCTGTCGATGTGGCGTACGGTCATATTCGCTTTCTCCTTTGAAGAAGGAACGTCGGTGGGATGAAGGTACGGCCCGTACCACGGTCCAGAGTCAAGGGGTGATGGTGCGTTTGACTCCGTACCGCAGTACGGCCGGTAGCGTGCGGCCGTGAGCCACTTCACGATCGGCACCCTGGCCCGGGCCGCGCAGGTCAACGTCGAGACCATCCGGTTCTACGAGCGGCAAGGCCTGCTGGAGCAGCCGGCCCGGCGCGCCGCCGGCTACCGGCAGTACGAGGACGGCGACCTGGCCCGCCTCGGGCTCATCCGACGGGCGAAGTCGCTCGGATTCACCCTGAAGGAGATCGGCGAGCTGCTCGGCCCCGACGGCACCCGCTGCGCCGAGGACGTCCGGCGCGCCGCCCTGGCCAAGCTCGACGAACTGGACGAGCAGCTCCGGCGCCTGCGCGCCCGACGAGCTCGCCTGAGCGAACTGGTCAAGGTATGCCAGGACGGCACCCCCGGCTGCGTCACCCTGGCGGTGACCGGCACCGAATAGGGCCCGGGCTCGGCTCCGCCCGCGCCGGCGGACCAGGTCGAGCGGCGGACTGTCCGACCGCGGCTGGTGCGGTTTGTATCCATGGTGCATTTATGTGCATCTCATAGACATAAGTGCACCATGGATACAAACTGCACCACTGATTGCACGGCGACTGCCGCCCGCCGGCCCGCCCCCGCCGGCCCCCGCCGGCCCCCGCCGGCCCCCTTCAGCCGTTCCCGAGGAGCCGCTCGGCCCGGACGAAGACCGCGCAGCGCCGCTCCGCGGCCATGACCCGGTCGAATTCGTCCCAGTCGTCGTGGGTCCCGCCGGCGGCCACGAACACCTCCCGCAACAACGGCGCCACTGGCCGCCCGGACGGGTCGTCGGGACCTTCGATCCGGACCGGCCCTTCGACCGCAACCCACCGGCCGATGTGGGTGAAGACCACCGTGGCCTGCCCGGAGCGGCGGAGATGGTCGAGTTTCCTTGCCTGGCCGGCGACCACCACGCCCACACTGGCCTGGCCGGTCGACGGGTCGTTGAGCACGCCGGCCTTGACGAGGGAGGCGTGGACGCTGCCGTCGGCGCGGGAGGTGGCGATCACGGCCAGGTAATTGGCGGCGGCGGCGACGTCGCTCACGACGGACAGGTCGGCCATCGTTGCTGCCTCACTTTCAACTGGTGCCGGCCTTGGTAAAGAGCCGGACGGCGGCAGTGAACGCCAAGACCGTATAGGCGGCGATCACCGCAAAGGAGAGGAAGGCCATGGCAGTCACGCTGTGCATGCCCCAGATGTTGTGGAGGGCCTTGCTACCACTGCTGGATGTCAGGCCGTAGCGGAACAGCGCCAGGGCGTGGGTGAGCGGCAGCACCTTGGCGACGGCGTCCAGCCAACCGGGCAGGGCCGTGATCGGGAAGAGCGAGCCGGCGAAGAAGAACGGGATGATGGCGACGACCGGCAAGGCGCCGGTATAGGCCTCGGCGCTGGGCAGCCGGGTGGCCAGGATCTCGGCCACGCTGTACATCAGGGTCGAGAACACCAGGGCGGTGCCGACGAACCACAGCAGCCGCGTACCCGTCACGTAGGTCGCACCGCGCACCGCCGACAGGGCGATCAGCACCACGATCTGCAGGGCGGTGATGGCCAGGGCGGCCACCAGATTGCCCAAGATGATCGAGGACCGCCGGATGGGCGCCACCAACAGCTCTCGCATGGCCCCGTGCTGGCGGTCGACGACCACGCCGATGCCGGAGAACAGGGCGTTGAGTGGGATCAGCAGCCCCACCGTGGCCAGGGCCAGGAAGGTCATGTAGGCGTTCCGCCCGGAGGGAGTGGCCACCGTGTTGGCCAGGGCCGGCGCCAGCACCAGGGCGAACAGGACCGGGTTCATCACCGGGATGATGAGGGAGCGGGGGCTGCGCACCGACAGGGCCAGGCGGCGGGCCGCCAGGGCGGGGACGGCCCGCACTCTCGGCGAGGAAGGCCGAGCGGAGACGGGTAGGGCGGTCGGGGCGGTCGCAGTAATTGTCATGGGGGCTCCTTGAGCTCAGTCGGCCGCGGCGACGATGCGGTCGCCGGTCAGCCGGAGGTAGACGTCGTCGAGAGTGGTGCGCCGCACCGTGGTGGAACGGACGGGAATGGCGTGCTCGTCCAGCACCTGCAGAACTCGGGCGGCGTTGAGGGAGCGCAGAGAGGCGGTCACCGTGGAGCCGATGACCACCACGTCCTCCGCGTCGATGCCGGCGTGGCGCAGCACCTCGGCGGTCCGGTCGGCGTCGTCGACGCGCACCTCGACCACCTCGTCGCCGATCGACGCCAGCAGATTGGCGGGCGTGTCGCAGGCGACGATGGTTCCCGAATCGATGATGGCCAGGCGATCGCAGAGTCGCTCGGCCTCGTCGAGGTAGTGGGTGGTCATGATGATGGTCACCCTGGTCTTGTCCCGCAGGGTGCCGATGACATCGAACAGATCGTGGCGGATGCGGGTGTCGAGCCCCACGGTCGGCTCGTCCAGGAACAGCACCTCCGGCGCCGACAGCAAGGCCCGGATGATCTCGAGCCGACGGCGCTGCCCGCCGCTGTAGGTGGCGACCGGCCGGTGCAGGATGTCGGTGATGCCGACGGCGTCGGTCAGGTCGGCCAGCCGGCGGCGGCCCTCGTGGGGGTCGACGCCCCACAGCTTCAGGTGCAGCTCGAGGTTCTGCAGGCCGGTGAGCGGCTGGTCGACCACGGCGTCCTGGAACACGACGCTGCTGACAGCCCGGGTGCCGATGGGGTCTCGGGCCACGTCCCGCCCGCCAAGCAGGGCCCGACCCGACGTCGGCGTGACGGTGCTGTTGAGCATGCCGATGGTGGTGGTCTTCCCGGCCCCGTTGGGCCCGAGTAGGCCGAACGCCTCGCCGGCTTCCACGGTGAAGCTGATGCCCTTGACGGCCTGCACCTCACCCGGGTAGGTCTTGACCAGATCCTGGGCGTCGACGGCGGCAGAGGAGACGTTCATCGGTCGGTCACCTCGTCGCGGGAGAGCACGTTGACGAGATGCCCCTCTGGGTCCCGGAAGAGCATCGATCGCCGCCCCCACGGCTGGGTGGTCGGCGGGAGGACCCACTCCACCCCGAGGGCGGCGATGCGCTCGTACTCGGCGTCGACGTCGTCGACGACGAAGTCGAGGATGGTCTCCCCCGCTTGCGCCCCCAGGCTCGCGGTGCACGAGGTCTCACGGCGGTGGTCTTCGGTGAAGCGGCATTTCGAGAAGCCCACCGACATGGCGCCGGTCGGGACTTCGACGTAGAAGTCGTTGAGGGTGACGGCGACACCGACGAGCTGGGCGTAGAAGCTCGCCATGGCTTGGACGTCGTCGGTCACGATGCGGCTCTGCACCAGCTCCATGGGCGTGGTCTCCTCTTGCAATCGGCCGGTACGCCGGCGGGGTTCACTGGGTAGAGGACGAGACGCGGCCCGGAAAAGTGACATGTCACATTCCTCGGGGCTGTCTCGTCCTATCTGACGGGTCGAATGGGCCCGAGGGCAGCCGCCCCCACCACGCTCGTCGAGGGATGCGATCAGATGACATCGACAGCCACACCCGACCAGTTCGCCGAGGCCTGGAAGCGACATCGCCCCCACCTCGTCGACCTGGCCTTCCGCATGCTCGGCAACATCGGCGACGCGGAGGACGTGGTCCAGGAGGCGTTCTCCCGGCTGCTCCGGGCCCGCACCGAGCAGATCGAAGACGAGCGGGGCTGGCTCACGGTCGTCACCAGCCGCCTGTGCCTGGACCAGATCCGGTCGGCCCGGTCCCGCCGCGAACGCGCCACCGACGTCGGCGCCGACGACTCCGGCCTCCACGGCCCCGGTCGAGGCCCCACTCGCCCCTTGGCCGATCCAGCCGACCGGGTCACCCTGGACGACAACGTGCGCCTGGCGCTGCTCGTCGTCCTCGAACGACTCAGCCCGGCCGAACGGGTCGTCTTCGTCCTGCACGACATCTTCCAGCTGCCGTTCGACGCCATCGCCGAGACCGTCGGGCGGTCCTCGCCAGCCTGCCGGCAACTGGCCCGACGGGCCCGCAAGAAGGTGGAGGAGGACGAGGGCCGCGCCGGACTCGACGTGGGGACGGCCCTCCACCAGGCCGTCACCGAGCGCTTTATCGCCGCCTGCGCCAACGGGAACCTGGAGGGATTGCTCGAAGTGCTCGACCCGGACGTGTCCGGCGACGTCGACACCCGGATCCGGGGGCCGGTGGTCGGCGCCCGACGAGTGGCGAGCAACATCCTGCGCTTCTGGGCTGGGCGGGTGACCTTCGTATCGCAGCCGGTGGGCCAGCAGCCGGCGCTGCTGGCCTTCCGGGACCGCCAACTCGCCGCGGTCCTGCTGCTGACGATGGGCGGCGACCGGATCACCAAGATCCACGTCATCGCCGACCCGACCAAGCTCGAGTTTCTGCGGGCCCAGGTCGACGCCCGGTAGGTTCGGTTCGTCTACCGGCGTCAGCGCCAGCTGTCGGATTGATCGGGCTGTAGGGCGCCAAGCTGTTCGGGCGAGGATCGGCCGGGCCGGGTGTCCAGGGCGGTCGGGTGCAAGTATGAACTCTGCTGGAAGCAGCCCGGTCGCTCGATCGGTCGACGGGTGGGAGGTTTAGTGGAGCTGGAGATCAACTCGGAACAGGAGTTCTTCGTCGAGACGACGGAGAAATATCTGTCGGCTCGGGCCCCGGTGACGGAGCTACGAGCCCTGCGTGACGACCCGACCGGGTTCAACCGAGACTATTGGCTCCAGGGGGCCGAGCTGGGCTGGACGTCGCTCCTCGTGAACGAGGACCACGGCGGAGGCAGCCTGTCGGGACGCCCGCTCGGCGATCTGGCCCTCCTGGCGTTCGTGTTCGGCCGCCATGCCGCCCCCGGACCTTTGGTCTCGTCCAACATCGTGGCCGGCGCGCTGTCCGCAGCTGGATCCGCGGCGCAGCGCGCCGACGTGCTTCCCGGGTTGCTCTCCGGCGAGGTGATCGGTACCTGGTGCTACGGCGAACCGCGCCCGCACGACCGCCTGGGCGAGGTGGCGGTCTCAGCGACCTCGTCAGGGGACACGGTCACGATCTCGGGGGTGAAGCGGCCGGTCGAGGGCGGCGTCAGCGCCGACCAGTTCCTCGTGACCGCGGCCGTGTCGGGCGGCGAGGGCTTGACGCAAGTGCTCGTGGAGGCCGGCGCGCCCGGCGTCACCGTCTCGCCCATGCACGGCGTGGATCTGACCCGCCGGTTCGCGACCGTGGCCTTCGAGGGCGTCGAGGTTCCGACCAGCGCGGTGGTAGGCGAGCCCGGAAAGGCCGACCGGGAGGTCGACCGCCAGGCGCGGATAGCCGTGGCGCTCGAGGTGACGCAGATGACCGGGGCCATGGACAAAGCGCTCGAGATGACCATCGAGTGGGCGTTCGACCGTTACTCCTTCGGGCGGCCCCTGGCCTCCTACCAGGAGCTGAAGCACCGCTTCGCCGACATGAAGCTGTGGTTGGAGGCCAGTCACGCCATCTCGGACGCTGCCGTTCGAGCGGTCGAGGACGACGCCCCGAACTCATGGGACCTGTTGTCCGCAGGCAAGGCGTACGTGGGCCACTACGGCGTCGAGTTGGTCCACGATTGCGTGCAGCTCCACGGGGGCATCGGGGTGACCTTCGATCACGATCTGCATCTGTATCTGCGCCGGGTGGTGCTCGGATCCGCCCTGTACGGGACGGTGGCCGAGCACCGCGCCCGCCTGACGGACCAACTGGAGCAAAGAGCATCATGACCACGACCCAACCAATCAACGACGCGGCGATCGAAGACGTCGAGAGCTTCCGCGTTCGCGCCCGAGCGTTTATCCGGGACAACCTCGCCCCCACGCAGTCGCGGTGGATGTTCGCCGAGATGAGCGACGAGCAGGAGCTGCAGGAGATGGCCCGGCAGCGGGGGCTGCAGCGCCAGCTTTTCGACGCCGGTTTCGCCGGCATCGTGGTGCCGAAGGAGTACGGGGGAGCGGGCCTGACCCCGGCGCACGCCCGGGTGTTCAACGAGGAGATGGCCGGCTACGACGCCCCGACCATGCTCCAGGTCCCGAACTTCACCCCTTGCATGGCGGTGATCCTGGAGTTCGGCACGCACGAGCAGAAACTCGGCCACATCCCCCCGATCCTCAAAGGTGAGCACGTCTTCGTGCAGTTCCTCTCCGAGCCGTCGAGCGCGTCGGACGCGGCCGGGGCTCAGACGACGGCCACGCGCGACGGCGAGGAGTGGATCCTCAACGGCTCCAAGATCTGGTCGTCGGGGGCGTGGCGGGCCGACTACGGGCTGTGCCTGGCGCGAACCAATTGGGACGTGGAGAAGCACCGGGGTTTGACTGTCTTCCTGGTCCCGGTCCACTCCGATGGTCTCGAGCTGCACCGCATCGAGATGCTGGGCGGAGGCCGGGAGTTCTGCCAGGAGTTCTTCACCGACGTCCGGATCCCCGACGCCGACCGCATCGGGGAGGTCGACGACGGTTGGACCGTCGGGATCCGCTGGCTGTTTCACGAGCGCAGCTTCGCCTTGTCGCCATACATCATCCGGGCCGACGGCGGCGACGCCTTCGGCACTCCCGACGAAGAGCTCATCCGCCTGGCCCGCGCAGGCCGGCCGCCTCGACGACCCCATCGCCCGGGACATGATCGGCGAGGTCAGAGCTAACTCCCTGGTGGCCGCCGAGGCGACGAGGCGTATCACCCAGGCGATACGCACCGGCCACCTCAACGACCAGGGCGCCGCCCTGTCCCGCCTGCTCTCAGGGGTCAACGCCAGTCGTCAGAGCACGGTCGCCTTCGAGATAGCGGGTCCGAGCGGCGCGGTCTGGGACGCCAACGAGGAGGACCTGGGTCGCCGGGGAATGTCCTTTCTCGTCCGCCAGGCCGCCCAGATCGGCGGCGGCACCACCGAGATGGCCCGCAACGTCATCAGCGAGCGGGTGCTGGGCATGCCCCGGGAGCGGGCGGCCGACCGGGACGTCAGCTACCGGGACGCCCCGAAAGGCCGCGCCCGCTGACATAGAGCGAGACGACACATCGGGAGGACACCATGCAAACCGACGACACCCTCATGTATATCCGGGACCGCAAGCTGCCGTATCCGGTTTTCGACGCCGACAACCACATGTACGAGAACCGCGACGCACTGACAAAGTTCCTGCCGCCCGGCTACGAGGGGATTGTCAAGTACGTCGACATCAACGGTCGGACGAAGCTCGCCATCAATGACCAGATCACCAACTACATCCCGAACCCGACCTTCGCCAAGGTGGCCGTGCCCGGCGGGTACGGCCTCGACGTGTCGCAGACGGGCAAACGGGCGGGCGGCGATTTCCGCACCAGCGGCGAGCGGGTCCGGGCCATGCCCGGTCTCGACGCCTTCTTCGACCCGGAGCCGCGCTTGGCGCTGATGCGCGACATGGGGATCGACCGGACCCTCCTGTGGCCCACTCTGGCCAGCGCGGTGGAGGAGCGCCTGGCGAGCGATCCGGACGCGGTCTGTGTCGTCATCCACGCCCTCAACCAATGGATGCACGAGCACTGGACGTTCAACTACGAGGACGCCCTTTACCCGACGCCGATCATCAGCTTGGCCAAGCTGGACTCGGCGTTGGCCGAGCTCGAATACATCGCGGCTCGCGGCGCTCGCCTCTTTCTCATTCGGGTGGCGCCGGTCCCGACGTGGAAGGGCCAGCGCTCGTTCGCCCTGGCGGAGTTCGACCCGTTCTGGGCGCGGGTTCAGGAACTCGGGCTCCTGGTCGGCATGCACTCCGGCGATCCGGGCTACACCAAGTACATCAACGAGTGGGAAGGGGTCAACCGGGAGGCCAGCTTCGGGAGCATCGGCACCCCGGCCTTCATCGCCCTGATGTCGGAGAAGGACGCGCTCATCGACGCCCTGGCGTCGATCATCGGCCACGGGCTCGCCATCCGCTTCCCGGACCTCAAGTTCCTTCCGGTCGAGTACGGGAGTACCTGGATCCGACCGTTCGTGGCCAAGCTGCGGCGCACCTACGAGCGCTCTCCGGTGCTCTTCGACGAGGATCCCTTTGTCACGTTCCAGCGGTCGATGTACATCCACGCCTTCCACGAGCCGGACCCCAAGGGCCTCATCGACCTCGGGCTCAGAGCCGACCATCTGATGTTCGGGTCGGACTTCCCCCACCCCGAGGGCATGGCCGATCCGCTTGCCTATTCGGACGTCGTCGCCGACCTGTCCCCCGAAGACCAGGCCCTGATCATGGGGGGCACCATCAGCCGGCTGATGCACGTCGGGGGCTGACCTCGGGAGCGTCAGTTGTGCCGAACCTAGCTCCGCCGGTTCACCGTTTCAACCACGTTGGATTCCTGGATCCCAGAGGTGCTGGACACCCCACAAGTCTAAGGTGGGCCGCTGCCGCGCCGCCGCGGCGAGTATCAACCGAGCGCTGGTCACAGTAAGTGGACAGCCGGCGGACTGCCGTTGTGGGTACGCACCGAAGGGGAGGGAATCGCACTTGGACGCGTTGGCGGGTATCAGGATCTTGGACCTGACTCGGGGGATCGCCGGACCGGCCGGAATCTTATTGCTGGCCGAGCACGGCGCCGATGTCGTGAAGGTAGAGCCACCCGGGGGCGATCCGTACCGGAATTACCCCGGGTACCGGGCGTGGAATCGGAGCCGACGTTCGGTTGCCCTCGATCTCAAGTCGCCCGAGGGCAAGGAGCAATTCCTCGAGCTGCTGGGCACGGCCGACGTGCTGGCCGAGAGTTTCCGCCCCGGCGCCATGGCGGCGCTCGGTCTCGACTACGAGTCATTGGCGGACCGCTTCCCGCAGGTGATTTACCTGTCGATTCCGGCTTATCCGTCCGACAGCCGCAACGCCACCCGACCAGGATGGGATGCTCTGGTCCAGGCCCGTTCGGGCCAGCAGTACGAGCAGCCCGGATGGCGTCCCGGCCCGACCTTCCTGGCCAGCCCCCTTCCGAGCATCGGCGCCTTGTACCTGGTACCGACCGCCATCCTGGCCGCCCTGCACGCACGCGAAGGCACCGGTCGGGGTCAGCGGGTGGAGACATCGCTGTACCAGGGGGTCCTTGCCTTCACCACCATGCTGTGGGTGCACGCCGAACACCTTCAGAGTCGCGCCCAGACCGTGATGACCAAGACCTACCCGCCCGGGGTGCACCAGGCCGAGGTGATGGAGTGCGCGGACGGCTGGATCCAGGTCCTGCCGGGGTCGACCCAGAAGAAGGGCGCGAGCATCCACCAGATCTTCGACGTCCCCCCCGACACCCCACCGGCCGACATTTACAAGGCCGTCGCCACGCTCATCCGGGACCACAAGCGTCAGGATGTGGTCGACCGGATGCACGAGGATCTCTACCAGGTGGCGGAGATTCTCCCGACTCGTGAGGTGCTGCGCCACCCGCAGATCATCGCCAACGACATGACCGTCACCGTGGACGACCCCGAGGTCGGGCCCACCATCCAGGTCGGAATGCCGTTCCGGCTGTCACAGAGCCCGCCGAGGGCCCCCCGGCCCCGACCGAGGGTGGGAGAGCACAACGCCGAGGTGTTGTCGGAGACCCACACCCGACGGGCGCCATCTCGCCAACTTCCGGACGGGGATCGTCCCCGCTATCCCCTCGACGGCATCCGGGTCCTCGACTTCGGTCGGATGCTGGCCGGCCCCTACGCCGGGATGGTGCTGGCTGGGCTCGGAGCCGACGTCATACACGTGGCGACCACCGCAGACAGTCCGATGGACAGCATGATGCGTTCGAGCAGCGTCCTCCTCGGCTGCGAGCAGGGCAAGCGCGCCATCCGGGTGGACGTGAAAGCGCCGGAAGGGCGCGAGGTGCTCCGACGATTGATCGAGCGCTCCGACATCGTCCATCACAACCTCACCAAGGGCGTCGCCGAACGACTCGGGATCGACTACGAGTCGCTGCGCCGGATCAAGCCCGACATCATCTACTGCAACACCTACATGTACGGGCCCGACGGACCGTTGTCGCACCTGGGCGGCAACGACTCGCTCGCCCAGGCCTTGAGCGGTCTCGAATACGAATCCGGTCCGGCCGAGGAGGGTAACCCGCCCCTCTATTACCGGTTCGGGCACACCGACACCACCAACGCCCTGGCGTCGGTGGTAGGCGTCCTGACCGCGTTGGCACACCGGGACCGCACGGGGGAGGGGCAGGCGGTGTGGACTTCTCTGCTGAACGCGGCCGTGTACCTCAACTCGGACGTGTATCTGACCCCAAGACGGCACGTCGGACCCGCCCAAGCTCAACAAGAGCCAGACCGGGTTGGGCGCCCTGTACCGGCTGTACGAGACCCAGGAGGGCTGGATTCAGGTCGCGGCGGTACGACCCGAACAGTGGTCCGCCCTGGTAGTGGCGGTGGGCCGGGCCGACCTCGAGCACGACGAGCGGTTCGCCACCCCAGAGGACCGGCGGGCCAATCGGGCCGTCCTGGAAGCGATCCTGGAGGAGGTGTTCCTCACCCAGACAGCGATCCAGTGGCGCCGGTGTCTCGACGATGCCGGGATACCGGTCGAGATCTCGGTCAACACCGTAGACGGGGAGATGGTCCTCTTCGACGAGGACAACGTCAGGTTGGGACTCGTCGCCGAAACCCAGCACCCCGAGATGGGACGGTTGCGTCAGGTCGGCAGTCTGATCCGGTTTAGCGACACGCCGAGCACCGTTCTGCGCACACCCCCCCGTCCGGGCGAGCACACGGCCGAGCTGATGCGTTGGCTTGGCTACGACGAGGAGCGGATCGAGGCCCTCACGGCCGACAGAGTAATCGCCGGTCCTTGAGCCGCCTCGCCGATAACGCCCGCTGGGACCTCATCCCCACCCGGGCCGGAAGTCGCCTGGAACGTCCCAGGTGGTGAAGCCGAAGACGACACCCTGACTGGAGTCGGGGTCGCTAAAGAGGAAGTGGTCGTCGCGTGTCGCGAAACGGAACCCCTTCGACATCAGGTAGGTCTCGGCCTCCCCGAGGTCACGAACGCGCAGCGAGACCGAATACAGGCTCGGCCCCAGCATGGCTAACGCCGCGCTCATCGGCGAAGTGTCGTCGAGCGGCTGGGCCAGCTCGATCACCAGGTCTGTCCCGACCGAGACGAAGGCGCTGTGGGTACGCTGCAACGCCATCTGGCCTTCGTGGATCAACGTTCCGCCCAGCGTCTTGACATAGACGTCCCGGGCTTGAGCCAGGTCGGCCACGACCAGGGTCGTATGTGACGACTTCAAGACGTGGAGGGGGTGGTCCATGGCCCACGGGCTCGGGTCGAAGTCCAGACCGAAGCGGGGATCGCGAAGCGGCGAGCCGGGACGTGGTGGTCCGATGAACTCGAGTTGGGTGATGGTGTCGTGCGGGTGGGTGAAGAGCGCGCCCGTCGGCATTTCCTCTTGCGAGCGGACGCCCGTACCGGAGTAGATCCGCACGCCGTCCGCAACGAGCTGGTCGTACAGCTCGGCAATGTCGCCTGGATCCTCGGTGTACCACGCGATCGAGTGCCAAGCCCGGCCGAAGCGCCTCCAAAACCGTCCGATGGCGACTTCCTCCCAGCCGGCCACGTCGAAGGACGGGGCCATCGGCTCGACGCACAGGTCACCAATCAGTACCAGGGACCCGTAGCGCTTCAAGATGTCCGAGAATTGGTGGTCCATGAACCGCTCGACAGCGAACACATCGTCGTACCAGGCGTCGAGCGCGCCGAGGTCGTCGGTCATGTGGATGATATGGAAGTTCTTGCCTATTTGGAACATCTGAAGCCAACCTAGGAGACCGGACCGCAGCCGAGGCTTGGACGCCCATGGCGCGATCTCGAAGGCTGCTTGTTGTCTCCGTGCCGCCTTCCTTCAACATAGTTTAGGCGGAGCCGGAGGTGGACGAAGCGGCGATTGTCGATCGCTGGGCGCGTCCAAGTGGGGCGGTTCCCCAGTCGTACAATGCGCCGGTTGTGGCGCCGGTTAAGATTTCGACCGCGTTCAAAAGGGCCGTCAAGGCCGGAAGGCTTCAATGCAGGTCGTCGTGTTTACGCGCAGCTCCCCGGACCGGGAGCGTCCACAGGGGGGTCTTTGTTCAGTGAGGATTAAGCGAGTTGGGGCGATGGCAGCCGCGTTCGGGTTGCTCATTGCCGTAGGCGCCACGGCGTGCGGGAGCAGTTCCAAACCGACCGGGAGCGCCACCGCTTCGACGGCGGGTACCTCTGGTGGGACGTCGGCAACCTCGGCACCCGCGACGGGTACGCCGCTGGTCATTGGGACGGTCATCTCCCAGACCACCCCTGCGGGCTCCACCACCGTCGGTTCGGAGACGGTGAACGCCTGGGTGAAGTGGACGAACGCCCACGGCGGGATCGCGGGACACCCGGTGGTGGATTACTTCGTCGACGACAAGAGTGATCCGGCGACGGGGGTGGCGGCGGTAAAGGACCTGGTGGTCAACAAGCACATCATCGCCATCGTGGGCTCGAACTCCACCACGGAACAGAACTGGGCTACGTATGTGCTGCAGAAGCGCATCCCGGTGATCAACAGCGAGCTGATCGACGCCTTGTGGTTCACGAACCCGATGTTCTACCCGCTGGGCGGGACGGTGGTGACGAACATCTGGGGTCAGATGAAGGCGGCGGCGGTGGCGGGGGCCAAGAAGGTCGGCATCGTGTTGTGCACTGATGTCGCTGCCTGCGCCCAGGCGCAGCCGCTGTTCAAGGCGGACGCCCAAGCGGTCGGGCTGGACCCGGCGGTGAACACGCTGGCGTCGGATCTGGCTCCGAGCTACACGCCGCAGTGCTTGCAGCTGAAGGAGGCCGCGGTTCAGGCGGTGGCTGCGTTCGTGACGAACGCGGCCGGGTTCGCCCGGGACTGCGCCCGTCAGGGCTTGAAGCCCATCTACATCAACTCCGGTATGGGCCCCACGCTGTCATTGATCAAATCTAATCCCCTGCTCGGCAACACGGTCGGCTCGACACCGAACTATCCGTGCCTCGGCCCAGCCAGCCCAAGCGTTCCGGCCAGCGAAGACTTCGTCAATGCCATAAAGCAGTACGCATCCTCGCTCGCCCCCGGCGGCCATGACTACCCCACCATCAGCGACTTCGTCTGCTCGGCTTGGGTGGGTGGAGAGGGCTTCATCAAGGCGATCGAGAACGCGAATATCGCCGCCAGCGCGACCGCGACCAACGACGACGTGATCCGGGGCTTGTCGATGTTCAACAAAGAGACCCTCGGAGGCCTCACCGTTCCGGTCACGCTGAGCGACGGCACCAAGCCCAACCCGCAGAACGAATGCATCTTCCTCTACCGGTGGGTGGGTCAGACGTTCGAGGCCGTGCCGGCGATGTTCGTGCCGACCTGCATGCCCGCAGCCGGCTAACCGGATCCTGATGCTGAGGCACGGGCCACCGGACGACGGTTGCCGGCGCTTCTCGGCAGATTTGGTCTTGGCAAAGTTTCTGCTGGAGTCCAGGTGCGCCGGTCAATACACTCGACGTCAGTTGCGATTACTTGAAGGGCCGTCTTGGTCTGCGCGAATTTGTAGGGGGGTCTTGGTATGGGAGTCCGACCGCGAGGTCACCGCGCTCCGGCTGGTTCGCTCGACGGCGCTGGTGCCGTCGAGCCCGGCCTGACTGAACGCCGTAGAACGAGCTCGATCGGCTCCGACCGTATCGGCTGTTGTCGACCGAGGGCCGGCTCGACCACGTGAGCACATTCCTACCGTTCATCGTGGCCGGCCTGGTAGCGGGCGCCGTATATGGCCTGGCGGGCACCGGCCTGGTAATCACCTACAAGACATCGGGGATCTTCAACTTCGCCCATCCGGCCCTCGCCGCGGTGGCCGCCTACGTCTTTTTCTTCCTGCATCAGGACACGACCTACCTGAATGTCAGGCTCCCCTGGCCGGTGGCGGCTGCGATCGCGGTCTTCGTCGCCGGCCCCTTGATGGGTCTCGGCATGGAACGGATCGCCCGGGGCCTGGCCAACGTAGCCACCTCGCTCCAAGTCCTGGCCACGGTCGGGATGGTGCTCGGAGTGATCGGGTTCCTGGGCCTGTTCTACCAACACTCGTCCGGGGTGACCTTCAACTCGTTCCTGCCGACGAGCACCTTCTCTCTCCTCGGCACCAACGTGGGCTGGGACCAGCTGACCCTGTTCGTGGTGTCGGTGGCCGCCGTGGGCGCCCTCTTCTACTATTTCCGGCACACCCGGATGGGCATGGCCATGCGAGCCGTGGTGGACAACCCCGACCTCATGTCGCTGACCGGAACGAGCGCGGTGACCGTCCGCCGCTACGCCTGGCTGATAGGAGCGACCTTCGCCGCGATCTCCGGCATCCTGCTCGGTCCAGTCGTCAACGCCCTGAACGCCGGCGGCTTCTTCATCATCGTCATCGCCTCCTTCGGGGCGGCCGCCCTGGGCGCCTTCCGCTCGCTGCCGCTGACCTTCGGTGGCGGCCTCCTGATCGGCGTGATCGGATCGCTCACGACCAAGTACGAGGGGAACATCCAGTGGTTGTCGGGAGTCAACCCAGCCCTGCCGTTCATCGTCTTGTTCGTCGTTCTGATCGTGCTGCCTCCGTCGAAGCTGCGCGACACCCGGGTGACGCGGCCCCGGCCCCTGGCGGCCAGCTACTACGCACCGTGGAAACCCCGCCTGGGCGTCGGCGCGCTCGTGCTCATCCCGCTGGCCCTCATCCCGACGTGGCTACCCAATGACGTGTCGATCTGGGGAACGGGGTTGATCTACACCATCCTGCTGCTGTCCCTCGGCCTCTTGGTGAAGGACTCCGGTCAGGTCTCCCTTGCTCAGGCCGGCTTCGCCGCCATCGGGGGCGTCGCCTTCGCCCACTCAGCGGCCCAATGGGGATTTCCGTTCTTCATCGCCCTACTCTTCTCGGGACTCATCGCCGCGGTGGTCGGCATGATCGTGGCCATTCCCGCCATCCGGGTCTCGGGCGTGTTCCTGGCCCTGTCCACTCTCGGGTTCGGGCTGATCCTGCAGAACCTGTTCTATCCGACCGCCATCATGTTCACGAAGTCAGTGGACGGCCTCCCGCATATTCCCCGACCGTCGTTCGCGGAGTCGGACAATGCCTTCTACTACCTGTTGCTCGTGGCCGCGGTGGTGTCGGCGATAGTGATGCTGTCGATCAAGCTCGGGCGGCTCGGGCGCCTCTTGCGAGCGCTGGCCGACTCGCCCCTCGCGCTCAACACCATGGGGACGTCGGTCAACGCCACGCGGGTCATCGTCTTCGCCATCTCGGCCTTCTTCGCCGGTATCGCCGGGGCTCTGTATGGCGGATTCCTGCAAGGGATCGGCCTCGACACACCGTTCTACCAGCCGGAGCAGTCGCTGCAGCTGTTCGCCGTCATCATGCTGGTTGCGGGCGGGACGCCGTGGTACGCGGTCCAGGCCGGGCTGGCCCTCCAGGTCTTCCCCGCCTACATCGGCCGCTGGTGGCCGAACCTGAACGTCGGAACCTGGACGTCGCTGCTGTTTGGAGGAGGAGCGGTCGGGGTCGCCCTCACCGCCGATCGGCTGCCTACCGCGCCCACCTTCATCCGGAACTTCTGCGAGCGCTTCCGCGCCGTCCGGTCCCTTATCGGCCCGGCCGAGACTCGTGTCCACCCGGAAGGGACCGGGCTGGCGGTTGAGGCGGTCACCGTGCGCTTCGGCGGCGTCACGGCCGTGAGTCTCCTGAGCCTCGACGCCCCCTTCGCCCGTATCACTGGCCTGATCGGGCCCAACGGAGCGGGCAAGACCACTACGTTCAACAGCTGCTCGGGCCTGGTGCGCCCGAGTACCGGGCGGGTGATGTACCAAGGCGACGAAATCACCCGACTGGCGCCCGCCTCGAGAGCCCGCCTGGGCATCGGTCGCACCTTCCAACAGGCCGAGCTCTGGGACACGCTGTCAGTGGCGGAGAACGTCGCGCTCGGCTACGAGGCCCCGGTGGCCGGCGGAAGCTACCTCAGGCAGGTGGCCGCCAATCGGCGGGAGCGTCGCCGAACCCTTCTGGCCGCCCAGGAGGCCATGGAGATCGCCGGCGTCACCGAGATCGCCGGCCAGACGCGTCGGAGATTTGTCCAGCGGCCAGCGCCGGTTGGTGGAGCTGGCCCGGGTGCTGGCCGGCCCGTTCGAGATGCTGCTCCTCGACGAGCCGTCGTCGGGTCTGGACAAGGCCGAGACGGTGCGCTTCGGCGAGGTGCTCCAACGCGTCGTTCGTGAACGAGGGACGGGCATCCTCATCGTCGAGCACGATATGGGTCTGGTCATGAGCATCTGTGGCTACATCTACGTGATGGACTTCGGCCAGAAGATCTTCGAGGGGACCCGACCGAGGTGGCGGCGAGCGAAGTCGTGCGGGCCGCCTATCTCGGATCCGAGGAGGTGCACGTTCGCGCTCACTCCGGATGTGCTGGCGGACGTCGGTCCTGCCGGCGCGGCCCTGATAGCCAGCCCCGCACCGGGCTCGGAACGATGAGGAGCGGGAGCCTTCATGCTTGAGTTGCGATCCATAACGGGCGGGTACGGCGGCGTTACCGTTCTGCGGGACGTCTCGATCCAAGTTCCGGACTCCTCCGTGGTGGCCCTGATCGGGCCGAACGGGGCCGGCAAGTCGACCACCCTCAAGACGGCCTCGGGCATCATTCGGCCCCGGGAGGGGAGCGTCGTCCTAGACGGCACCGACATCACCAAGATGGGTTCGGCGCAGCGCAACCAACGCGGCATCTGCCATTTGATCGAAGGGCGGGGCGTGTTCCCGTCTCTGTCGGTCAAGGAGAACCTGGTCCTCTTCGGGCCGAAGGGCAAGGACACCGAGTCGTTCGAGATGGCAGCCGAAACGTTCCCGATCCTCGGCCAGCGCCGTAAACAGCTGGCCGGAACGTTGAGCGGTGGCGAGCAACAGATGCTCGCCCTGGCCCGGGCCTACGTCTCCAGCCCGAAGGTCGTCCTGGTGGACGAGGCGTCGCTCGGGTTGGCCCCCCTCATCGTCGACGCCATCTTCGACTTCCTCGACCGGCTGAGCAAGGACGGTGTGTCCCTCCTGATCGTCGAACAGTACGTGAGCCGGGTGCTCCCGATCTCTGACTCCGTATACGTGCTGCACAAGGGCGAAGTCGTCTACGACGGGCCGTCGTCCGAGCTCGACGAGGGGCGTCTGTTCGCGCTCTACGCCGGCGAAGCGGCCTGACCTTCGAACAGCGCGTCGGCCCAGCTGGGCACCTCGTCGTCCATGCCCATCCAGCACATGAAGGAGTAGCGTCAGTCATATTCCGGATCAGTAGGGAACCAGAAGGGAAGACGTTTTCATGAGTGATCCCATCCGCATCGTCTCCGCCGACTCCCACGTTACGATTCCGAAGGAGCGGACATATTCCCATTTGCCGGCGAAGCTGCGGGCCAAGGTAGAAGGAGCCGAGGCCGCCTACGCAGCCCAGATGCTCGCCGCCAAGCCCCAGAAAGCCAAGCAGGCGGAGCTCAGGGCAGGTCGGGCCGCAACCGGCATGCCGAACATGGGAAAGGGAGCACCGTGGCCTGCGGCCGGTCGAGCGGGGGAACACGACCCGGCGGAGCGCCTCAATGACATGGACATCGATGGGGTGGAGGCGGAGATTCTCTATGTGGGCTCTGGCGGCGCGTCATTCGGATCGCTCCTACCCAAGGAGCGGGTCGAGGCCACCCGCGCTCTCAACTCGGCCGCGATCGAGTGGGCCTCCGTCGACCCGAAGCGCCTCATGCCTGTGTACATCCTCCCGGTCGAGGACATTGGCGCGTGCGTCAAGGAGGTCGAGCGCGTCGTCGCCGAGCACGGCAAAGCCGTCCAGATACCTCTGGTGCCGAGAGAAGTGGGTGCGTTGCCGTACTGGGACACCGCCTACGACCCGCTCTGGGAGGTCCTGAGCGACACCGGCGTCCCTATCAGCCAGCACGTGGGCGCCTCCCGATATCTCATGCAGGACGTCATGAACGAAGACCCGACTCCTTACAAGGGCATCTTCCAGTCGCTGCCGCCGATATTCATGGCCGAATGCGTCGCCGACTGGACCGTGAGCGGCGTGCTCGAGCGCTGGCCGGACCTGCGCGTAGTGCTCGTCGAAGCCGGTGTCGGATGGATCCCGTACTACCTTGAGCGGCTCGACACCATGGTCACCAACCATGGGTGGGAGACCTATCCGGACCACGCCATCAAGGAGAAGCCGAGCTTCTACTGGCACCGCAACATGGCGGCGACCTTCGAGCAGGACAACACGGGCATGCGGTTGCTCGACCTGATCGGGATGGAGAACCTCATGTGGGCCACCGACTACCCGCATCCGGACAGCACTTGGCCGCGCAGCCAGGACGTGCTCGCAGAGCATTTCAAGGGAATGGCGCGAGACGACGTCGAAATGATCGCTTCGGGCAACGTCACCCGCATCTACAAGCTGTAACGCCGCCTGATGGGGGGAGCAATTTATGTGGGGTAAACGGCTACATCTCGCCGTGGTAATCGCGCTGCTCGTCGGTCTGGGGACGACGGCATGCGGTAGCACCAAGCATGCCAGCAGCGCCGGGCCGGGCACCAGTGGAGCAACGACGGGGGGGACTGGCGCGGCGCCGACGGGAACTCCGCTCGTCATCGGGAGCGTCGTCTCGGAGACCACGGCCGCCCTGGGGACGTCCAACCAGGGCCAGGAGATCGTGAACGCCTGGGTGAAGTGGACGAACGCCCACGGCGGGATCGCGGGACACCCGGTGGTGGATTACTTCGTCGACGACAAGAGTGATCCGGCGACGGGGGTGGCGGCGGTAAAGGACCTGGTGGTCAACAAGCACATCATCGCCATCGTGGGCTCGAACTCCACCACGGAACAGAACTGGGCTACGTATGTGCTGCAGAAGCGCATCCCGGTGATCAACAGCAGCCTGATCGACGCCTTGTGGTTCACGAACCCGATGTTCTACCCGCTGGGCGGGACGGTGGTGACGAACATCTGGGGTCAGATGAAGGCGGCGGCGGTGGCGGGGGCCAAGAAGGTCGGCATCGTGTTGTGCACTGATGTCGCTGCCTGCGCCCAGGCGCAGCCGCTGTTCAAGGCGGACGCCCAAGCGGTCGGGCTGGACCCGGCGGTGAACACGCTGGCGTCGGATCTGGCTCCGAGCTACACGCCGCAGTGCTTGCAGCTGAAGGAGGCCGCGGTTCAGGCGGTGGCTGCGTTCGTGACGAACGCGGCCGGGTTCGCCCGGGACTGCGCCCGTCAGGGCCTGAAGCCCATCTATATCAACTCGTCATTGGGCCCGACGCTGTCATTGATCAAATCTAATCCCCTGCTCGGCAACACGGTCGGCTCGACACCGAATTTCACCTGCCTCGCGCCCCCCTCGCCGAGCGTTCCTTTCAGTGAGGATTTCGCCAACGCCGTCAAGCAGTACGCTCCCAATCTGGCTCCGGGCGGTAGCCAATACGACACGGTGGCCGACGGGTTGTGCTCGGCTTGGGTGGGTGGAGAGGGCTTCATCAAGGCGATCGAGAACGCGAATATCGCCGCCAGCGCGACCGCGACCAACGACGACGTGATCCGCGGCTTGTCGATGTTCAACAAAGAGACCCTCGGAGGCCTCACCGTTCCGGTCACGCTGAGCGACGGCACCAAGCCCAACCCGCAGAACGAATGCATCTTCCTCTACCGGTGGGTGGGTCAGACGTTCGAGGCCGTGCCGAAGGCGTTCGTGCCGACCTGCATGCCCGCAGCCGGCTAGGCGTCAACGCTGTCGCCCGCACCACCCCGGTGATAAGGCCGGTCTCCGGTCTCCACGTCGTTAGGCCAGGGCGCGGTTGGTTAGCGGCCGCCAAGGCCGCGCTGCTGCACCATCTGGGTGGTCTGGCCCACGCCCGCGGTGATTGGGCGGAGGGGATTCCGCTGGCCGAGCGGGGTTTGGTCTTGCGGACCTACGCCGCTCGCTGTCGATTCTCGAAGGGGTGCTCGGTCCGGGCCACAACCAGGTCACCGGCGAGTCAGGGGCGGGGTGGTCGGATGGTCGGGGTCATGCCGCCTCCCCCGCCAGGACCAGGCTCGGCAGCACGTCCGATCCGGCGTCGCTGGTCGGGCGGGCGGCGGTGAGCAGGGCGGCCAGGGCGCCGAGACCCGAGAAGGCCACCGCGACCCACAGCGCCGGAGTGAAGCCGGCGATGAACGCGTGCCGGGAGGTATAGACACCGGGGCGGGCGAACACGCTGGCCAAGACGGCCACGCCGAAGACTCCACCCAGCTCGCGGATCATGCTGTTGGTGCCGGATGCCACCCCGGCTTCGCGGAGCGGGACCGAGCCCATCACCGCGTTGGCCACGGTCGGGAAGCAGCACGAGGTGCCGATACCGGCGATGGTGAGCGCCACGGCCACCTGGGGGTAGCTGACGCCGGGGGCCGCGATCAGCGCCACCCACGCCCAGCCCGGCGGCTTGCAAGGCCAGGCCGAGGGCCATGAAGGGGCGGTTGCCGTAACGGTCCGCCAGCGCGCCGGCGACGGGGGCGATGATCATCGGCGGCGCCGCCCAAGGGAGCAGGCGGAGCCCGGCGGCGAGGGGCGAGTAGCCGAGGCAGGACTGCAGGAACTGCGACATCAGGAACAGGGCGCCGAACAGCCCCGCGTACATGAAGAAGCTGACCGCGTTGGTGCTGGCGAAGGTGCGCTGCCGGAAGAATTCCAACGGCAGCATGGGGTGATCGCTGCGGCGTTCCCAGGCCAGGAACCCGCCGATCACCGCCGCCCCGGCCAGCAGGGTGCCGACCACCTCGGCGCTCCCCCAGCCGACGGCGCTGGCCCGCACCAGGCCCCAGGTGATGCCGAAGGCGCCGGCGCCGGCCAGGGCCAGGCCGACGACGTCGAGTTGCGGCCGCGGCCCGAAGCTCTCGGTCAGGCGGGTGGCGGCCAGGGGGATCAGGGCCACGCCGACCGGCACGTTGAGCCAGAAGATCCAGTGCCAGCTGATCCCGCTCACCACCGCGCCGCCGACCACCGGCCCGGCGGCGACGGCCAACCCGGTGATACCGCCCCACAGGCCGATGGCGGCGCCCCGCTTCTCCAGGGGGAACGCCTCACTGATCAGGGTCAGGGTGAGGGGGAACACCACCGCAGCGCCGGCGCCTTGCACGGCGCGAGCCGCGACCAGGACCCCCACGCCGGGCGCCAGGGCGGCCGCGGCCGACGCCACGGTAAAGACCCCGATGCCGAGGGTAAACAGGCGCCGTCGGCCGAAGCGATCACCGAGGGCGGCGCCGGTCAGCAGCAGGCAGGCGAAGGCCAGGTTGTAGGCGTTGACCGTCCACTCCAGGCCGGACAGGCTGGAGTGGAGATCGACGCGCAGGACAGGTAACGAGGTGGTGACGACGAGCGTGTCGAGGGCGGTCATGAAGACGCCGAGCGACGCGAGGACGACAGTCCACGTTTGGTGGGGTTGCTGGTCCGCCGATCCGGGCCGGCGGGGAGCGAGCACTGCCTTAGACATGACGTGGTCTCCTGGTGACGGCGCCGCCGGACTTGGCGGCCGCACCTCAACCGACGCCGCGTCCCGGAGATTTGGACCGTCCTCGGCGCGTTTGCTTCGCGCGCGCCCAGCGAAGGCCCCGCCTCGTCAGTCGGTGGCGGCGGCCGCCAGTCCAAACCGGTCGGCGAAGTGGTCGACCATCATGTCCCGGCCTTTGAGCTCGGCGATGGTCTCGCGTCCGATGACGCCGTTCTGGCCGGGGAACTGCCCGGCCCCGCCCGTGGGACCGATCGGAATCGCGATGCCCACGCCCATCGACTGGTACGGGGCGAGGTCGGTCCGGCCGGCCGCCAGGGCGTTGATGTTGTCGGCGACCAGCGCGGCCTGCCGTCCGGCGAAGGCGGCCATCTTGGCGTCCGCGGTCGAAAGGTCCCCTAACGCGAAGACCGTGGTCTGACCCGTCACCTGCAGGGTCGGACCGACCTCGACGAAACCGTCGGGGCGGCGAGCGGCCGCCAGGTCGGCGCCGAGGTAGTCGCTAGCGGGTATGACGCCGTAGCAGCGGAACCAGATGTCCACGGTGATCTCCTCGCCGCCCTTGGTAGTGACGGTGAAGGTCGCCAGCTCCCCGGGCTCGCTGGGCGGTGAGTGGCGCAGCGGGCTGCCGAGCACCACCTTGACGCGGAACTCGTCCAGCTGACGACGCAACTCGGCCTTCAGCTCGGAGTGGTAGGGGCCGCCCAGGATCTCGTCCGCCACGTCCAGCAGGACGATCGACTTCTCGGGCCACACGTGCCGGATCTCGCCGGCGAGCTCGATGCCGACCGGGCCGGCACCGACCAACAGGACCCGGTCGGCCTGGGCCAGCGCCCGATGCGTCCTGCGGATCTGCTCGTAGGCGTGCTCGGTGTCGACCAGGTCGGACTTGGCCGGGAAGGGATACCGGGACCCGGTGGCCAGCACGATGTAGTCGGCACGGATCTCCTCGCCCGAAGCGGTGACCACCCGGTCCGGCTCGACCAGGACGGCCCGGTCCCGCACCACCCGGCCGTGCCGCAGCAACCCGTTGTAGGGGAAGAAGATGCGCGGCAGCCAGGTTGGGTCGACCAGCGCCCGCAGGGCCGCCACGTTGTGTATGAACGCGTCCTTCTCCTCCACCAGGACGACGTCGCTCGTCTCGTCCAGGGCCTTGGCCACGGCCGTACCGCCGTAGCCGCCGCCGACGACCGCCACGGTCGGCCTGGCTGTCTCTCGGTGCATCGTCATCTCGTCTCCTGCTCGGTCTCGGAGTGGCTCGTGCCACCTGGATAAAACCCTATAGCAGACAGATCATCTTGTCCACATAGTATCTGTGAGATCACACGTCTCCGGCGACGAGCGCCTAAGATGAGTGGCGTGCGCCAGACCGCCGGCCATCCAAACGAAGCCACCGGCCCGAGCTGCGCGGACGCCCTGGCGGAGGATCTGGGTTGGGGGCTCGGTATGGTCTTCCGGGCCTATGTCAGCGCCGCCCACGCCGCGGTGGCCGATCTGCCCGGCGGTCCCCGCGGCTACCAGGTCCTCTCCGCTGCGGCCCACGGCAGGGTGAGCAGCCAGCTGGCCCTCGCCCATCACCTCGGCGTCGACCGCACGGTCATGACCTACCTCCTCGACGATCTCGAGGCCGCCGGCCTGATCCAGCGGCGTCCGGATCCCGCCGACCGGCGGGCCCGACAGATCGTCGCCACCGCCCGCGGCACCGACCTGCTGGCCACCCTCGACCACCGCCTGCGAGCCGCCGAGGCCCAGCTGCTCGCCCCCCTCCAGGAGGACGCGCTGCCAGGACTTCCGCGCCCAGGTCCGGCTGCTGGCCACCCGGCTCGACACCATCGACCCGCCCCAGAGCCCCTGCGAGCTGGTCGAGCAGGTGGATGCCGAATTACCAAGGCCCCGCCTGCCGGCTCGATCCGCGCCGCCGCGCTAACCCGCCCGCGCTCACCTCAGTGGGCGCCGAGCGCCCGCAGTCGCCGCTCCAGCTCGGCCCGCTCCACCTCGTTGGCGCTGAGGGCGATGGCCCGGCGGTAGGCGCCGGCCGCGCCGGTCAAGTTGCCCGCCCGGCGCAGCAGGTCCGCGTGGGCGGCGTGCAGCGGCTGGTAGCGCTCCAGGGCGGGATCGCCGAGCAATGGCTCCAGCAACGCCAGCCCGGCCTCGGAGCCGTCGGCAAAGCCCACCGCCGCGGCCCGGTTGACCTCGACGACGGGCGACGGGCTGACCTGGGACAGGGCGCCGTACAGCTGGGCGATCTGGGTCCAGTCGGTGGCATCCGCGTCCGAGGCCTGGATGTGCAGGGCGGTGATGGCGGCCTGCAGCTGGTACGGCCCCGGTCGCCGCAGCTCCAGGGCCCGCTCCAGCGCCTCCAGCCCCTCGCGGATGCGGGCCCGGTCCCAGAGCGTCCGGTCCTGCTCCGGCAGCGTCATGTACCGCCCGGCGTCGTCGACCCGGGCGGTGCGACGGGCATCGTGCAACAGCATCAAGGCCAGCAACCCCCACACCTCGGCGTCACCGGGCATCATCTGGCCGAGGGTGCGCTGCAGGCGGATGGCCTCCAGGCACAGTTCCTCACGCACCAGCCGATCCCCCTCGCTGGCCGCGTAGCCCTCGTTGAAGATCAGGTAGACGACCTTCAGCACCCCGCGCAGCCGGTCCGGGAGGTCCTCGCCGGCCGGCACGGCGTAGGGAATGTGGGCGGACGCGATCTTGCGCTTGGCCCGCACGATCCGCTTGCCCATCGTCGGCTCGGTGACCAGAAAGGCCCGGGCGATCTCGCCCGTGGTCAACCCGCCGAGGGTCCGCAGCGTCAGGGCCACCCGGGCCGGCAGGGCGAGGGCGGGGTGGCAGCAGGTGAAGATCAGCCGGAGCCGGTCGTCGACGATGGCGCTGGCCTCGGGCCGGTCCGGGTGTCCCTGCTCGTCGAGCCGCATCAGGTTGGCCAGTCGTGCGGTGCGGTCCGCCAGGGACTGATCCCGGCGCAGGCGATCGATCGCCCGCCGGCGGGCCGCGACGGTGATCCACGCCCCCGGGCTGGCGGGCACACCGTCGCGCCGCCACGACGTGACCGCCGACGCGAACGCGTCCTGGACGACGTCCTCCGCCAACTGGAAGTCGCCGACCTGCCGGATCAACGTCGCCAGCACGCTGGCCCGCTCGTCGCGGAACGCCCCGGTGACGGCCGCCGCGACCGGGTCCGCCCCGCGGGTACCCGGCCGCCGCGCCGCATCATGGCTGCGATGCCACCGCCGCGTCGGACGCGGCCAGGGCGCCCAGGTCCATCAAGGGCCGGACCTCGACCGACCCGTACCGGGCCAGCGGCACCCGCGCCGCCTCCTGCAGCGCCTCGTCGAGGTCCCGGCACTCCAGCAGGTAGAAGCCCGCGAGCACCTCCTTGGTCACCGCGAAAGGACCGTCGGTGAGCTCGGTCTCGTCGTGGCGTACCCGCACCGTGGTGGCCGAAGCCGACGGGTGCAGGCGACCGGTGGCGACCAGCGATCCGGCTTCCTGCAGCCGCTCGTGCAGCTCCATCCACACCGGCATCTCGGCCTCGCGGGCCGTCATGGCCTCGGGGCCCGGCTCGTCGGCGTACAGCAACAGCATGTAGTTGGGCATCACGCCTCCTCCGTCACACCGGCCGCGCCAACCGCGGTCGGTTACTGGTACGACGCAGCCACTCCCGGAATTGGACAACGAAATCGGAGGCATAATCGACGGCCGTGCGCATCGGCTACGTCCTGCCCAACAGCTGGGGTCTCGCCGATCCCCGCGACGACGTCGAACTCGCCGTCCGGGCCGAGCAACTCGGCGCCGACTCGCTCTGGGTCAGCCATCACGTCATCCACACCGATTTCGTGGCCGCGCGGCTCGGCACGGGCAACTACTACGACCCGCTCATCTCTCTCACCGCGGCCGCCATGGCCACCCGCCGGGTCCGCCTCGGGACCAGCGTCCTGGTCCTCGGCTACCTCAATCCCTTCGTCACCGCCAAACAGCTGGCCACCATCGACTGGCTCAGCCACGGCCGGGTCGACGTCGGGGTCGGCGTCGGCGGACTGCAAGCCGAGTTCGACGCCACCAAGGTGGTGCCGTTCGCGGATCGGGGCCGGTACGCCGACGAGTTCATCGACGTCATGAAGCTGCTGTGGTCCCCCGGGAAGAGCGACTTCCACGGGGAGTTCTTCTCGTTTGCAGACGTGGAGGCCTACCCCGGCCCCTACCGGGCCGGCGGGCTGCCGATCCTGGTCGGCGGCAACGGCTCACGCGCCCTGCGCCGGGCGGCCGTCCGCGGGGACGGCTGGCAGGGCACCGGGACCGAACCGGGCGACGCCGAACGGGTGCGCCGCCAACTGGCCGACGAGCTCGCCGCGGGCGGGCGGAGCGCGGCGGGGTTCCCGGTGCAGGTCCGGCTCCACGTCGACCCGGCCGATCTCGATCCGGGTGCCTGGCGCGACCGGGTGGGCGCCTACGCCGCCGTGGGGGTGACCGACCTGGCCCTGGCTCCGCAGACCCGCGACCGGGATGCCCACCGCCGGTGGTTGGAGGCGGTGCTCCCCGTTCTCGGCGACGGCCCCGGTGCGGGTCCGCCGGCAGACCCACGATCGAGGGTGCCATGATCGGGGGTAATGGCCCCATCCCGGCCGGACATCGTCTCCAATGAGGACCTGCCCCCGTATCTGACCGAACCGCCTTCGACCACGGGATGGGATTTCCGCCAGCTGCTCGACGGCTTTCTGAGAGTGCGGCAGGCCGTCACCGCGGCGCCGCGGGCGCCGGCGCCCCGGCCTCCAGGCAGCCCGCCGGTGCCCTTCGGCGGCCGCACCCCGATGGTGTCCCCCGTCTTCGCCCGGATGGTCCCCCTCCCCCGCGACGGGCTGGCGGCCGCCCTGGACGCCTGGTGGGCGGCGGAGGCCAAGACCGGTGCGGTCATCGTGCAGCGCCGGCTGCGGCTCGAAGCGCCGGAGGGGGACGCGTCCGTGGGCTGGACGCTGCGCGGCCGTCTGCGCCGGCTGACGACACTGCACTGGGTGCCCGTCACGCTGGAGCTGTGGCCGACGCTGGACGACTTCACCATCGTGACCATGACGCCGCGGGTGCGCATCCACACCTCCAGCCGGTATTTTCGGGTCGGCCACGCCACCTTGGACCGGCTGTGCGACGACCTGGCCGACGTCTCGGCGCGAGTCCGCCTGGCGCCGCGGCGGCCCTAGCCGGCAGTCGTTCGGAACACCGGCCAACCGATCTCCGTGCGCCACTCCCGGCTGTCGTCGGTGTCGCGCGGCCCGACCAGGTAGGTCTCGTGGACCGGTCCGGCCACCGCGAGAGCATGTTGGGCGACGTAGGTGCCGAGTGCCCCATAGGAGACATCGATGTCGTCGTGGGCGCCGCGGTGGACGGTGACCGCCAGCTCGCCCGCCGGGACGACCAGCGGCTGCACCCGACCATGACTGGGGGGGTCGGCCACTGGGAGGTAGACGGCCACGTTGCCGCGTTCCTCGGTGAACAACTCGTTGTCGTACAGGCCCGCCAGGGGCCCGGTCACCCGCAGCCCGAGCGCGGCGACGGTCTGGTCCAGCTCCGCGGTCGCCCCGTCGTACCAGCCCAGGACTTGGCGCAGATCGACCACGGCTCGCACGGCGGCCACCGTGGTCGCCGCCACTCGGCGGTGTTCCACCTGGATCGGGGGCGGATCGGGTCGGAGCAGCCGCCGGAGGGCCGAAACGGCCGCGCGGGTCTGGTCCAGCTGATCTTCGAGGCGGGCCAGATGGTGGGTGATGAGGTCGGCGCGGGCCTGGGGGTCCGTGGTGCTGAGCACGTCGGCGACCTCTCGAACCGGCATGCCGAGCTCACGGAACCGGTGGATCACTTGGGCTGCCGGCACCTGGTCGACGGCGTAGTACCGGTAGCCGGTCTGGGGGTCGACCGCGGCCGGCTCGAGCAGGCCCGCCTCGTGGTAGCGGCGCAAGGTCTTGATGCTGAGGTGCGTGATCTGCGAGAAGGCCCCGATGGTCAACGTCGCCGCCACCCTTCCAGTGTGAACCCTCCCTGCGGGGGAGAGTCAAGGCCACCCCGGATAGGTCGAACCACCGCTTGACTCTCCCTCCGAGGGAGCCTCCAGGGTGGAGGTGCTACCTACCCAAGGAGGTCCCATGACGTTCGACGCACTCCCGGCCCCCGTCCAGGGCTACATCACCTCCAGCAACGCCTTCGACGCCGACACCCTGATCGGCTGGTTCGCGGAGGATGCCGTTGTCAACGACGCCCGCCGCGAGTTCTGGGGGACCGCCGCCATCAGGCGCTGGCTGGACCGTGAAGTCATCGGGGACAAGGTGACCATGGACGTCGTCGCCGCCAGCGACCATCGCGGCGACGTGGTGGTGCAAGCCGTCATGGATGGCGAGTACGACAAGACCGGCCTGCCCGACCCGCTCATCCTGAGCCACTACTTCAGTGTCCGAGACGACCGGATCGTGGGGCTGATCATCATCCACAACGAGCCCACCCCGTCCTGGGCCGACGGCTGAGCACAACCGGCCGGCCGCTCAGGCGCTCTTGCGGGCGGCCGCCTTCTTGGCCGGCTTCGGCTTCTTGGCCGCCGTTCCCCGCGTGGGCTTGCGGGCGGCGTCGAGGCTGGCCTCCAGGGCCGCCATCAGGTCCACCACCTTGGTCTTGGCGGCCGGGGCCTCCTCCACGATCACCTCCTGGCCTCGGGCCTGGCGCGTGATGAGGGCCTGGACGTCTTCGGTATAGGTGTCGCGGTAGGCCTCTGGCTTCCAGTCCGCGCTCATGGAATCGATGATCTCGGTCGCCAGCCGCAACTCCTTGGCCGCCGGCTTGGCGCCGGGGGCGGGCAAGGCGTCGAGCGACGACCGGGGGATCACTTCGTCGGCGAAGTGCATCGTCGACAAGGCGAGGGCGTGCTCGCGGGGCCGGACCGCGGCCAGATACTGCTTGTTGCGCATGACGACCATCCCGATCCCGACCTTGCCGCGGTCCTCCATGGCCGCCACCAGCAGCCGGTACGCCCGCGCCGCGCCCTCGCCGTCGGGTGCCAGCCAGTAGGTGCGGGCGTAGAAGACCGGATCGATCTGGGCCAGCTGGACGAAGTCACTGATGTCGATGGTCCGGGTCGTCCGGGGCCGGAGCTCGGCCAGCTGGTCGGGGTCGACGACAACCAACGTGCCCTTGTCCATCTCGTAACCCAGCTCGATGTCGTCGCCGGCCACTTCCTTGCCGGTTTTCTCGGCCACCTTCTCGTAGCGGATCCGCGAGCCGCTCGCTTTGTCGACCTGGTGAAAGTGCACGGTGTGCTCGCGGACCGCGGCGTACACCTTCACCGGAACGTTGACGAGCCCGAAGCTGATGGACCCTGACCAGATCGCCCTTGGCATGGCAGGTATCTACCCGCTGAGGGCTACCGCCACCACGGTCGGTGCCGCAAGCGGGCGAGCCGTCCTGCCGGTTCGATGATGGCGTCGTTATGGGCGCGGAGGTGACCGAGGTGGTAGGCGACGTCCAGAAGGCAACGATGGGCGTGAGCGTCACCGGCTCCGTCTTTTCCCACTCCTACCTCGGACCCGGTCAGGGCGCTCAGGTGGGGCGGTTCGGCCCAGGCGATATGGGTCGCCACCGTCCGGTACCAGGCCGTGAGGGCAGCCGCCTCACCATCGAGCCGTCTGCCGGTGGGGGTCACCGTCGCCGGCGGGACCAGGCCGGCAAGCGAGGCGGCCGTGAGGCGAAGGCGCAGGGCGGCGCCGACGAGGTGCCACAGGTCGTCCTTGGACACCCGCTTCGAACCTTGTTCAGTCAGGTAGCCGCGCAGGGCGTCGTCGAGGCGGACGGCCGCGCGACCGCCCCCACGCCCCCTTCCGGCGGTCCGGACCGGGTGCCGAGCGCCCAGCCGACCGCCTGGTCCAGGTACCCGGCGCCGGCCGTGAAGACATCGTGGAGGTCCGTGGCCACTACCGCCGACGCCCCTCTGGGCCACAGCAGCAGCCCCACCACCACGCTGACGGCGCACCCCACGGCGACGTCCTCGATCCGGGTCACACCGACCTTCCAGCCGACGGGGATCAGCAGGTTGTAGAGGATCGACACCACCACGGTGAAGGCCGCTTGGCCGGTCACGAAGGAGGCCACGCCGGGCGCGTACGACGCCACCAGCACCGCGACGGGCAGGAGGGCCCACAGGACGGTGCTGTCGGTACCCACCCCGACGACGAGGGCGGCGCCGATGACGAATCCGATGGTCGTGCCGAGCACGGCCCGCAGGGCGGTGGCCCCAGTGGCGGTGGCATTGGTGCGCAGGACCGACAGCGTTCCCAACACCACCCAGAAGCCGTGCTGCACGTTGCTCAGGTCGGCCACCGCGACGGCCGCGGCCAGGGCCAAGGCCCCCCGGGCGCTGTTGCGCAGCCACACCGAGCGCAGGCTGGCGTGCCGCCCGACCAGCAGCGCCGCGCTGCGCGTGGCGCCGCCCAACGTTCGAGCCCGTCGTCGTCGTCACCGGCCTCGATGCCGAGCCAGCGCAGGCGCTGCTCCGCGACGATGTCCGGGCCCGCCCGCCGGGCGGCGATGAGGGTGTCGGCGCCGGCGGTGCGGACCGCGATGGCGACCGTCCGGGCGTGGAAGGCGCCGTGCACCACGTTCTCGAAGTCGGGCGTATCGGGCGGCAGCTGGTAGAGCGCGGCGTTGCGAGCGAGACGCAGGTCGTCCAGACGCGCCAGGTCCACGTCGCCGTCCCCGCGAGTCACCAGCCGGTCGACCGCCCGCAACGTCTCGGCCGCGCGGCGCAGCAGCTCCCGGTCGCCCGGTTCCATGGCGGCCAGCGCGGCGCCGTGGCCGACGGTGTCGCCCACCAGGACCACGGCCCATTCGAGGAGCTCCACGACGTTGCTCATGGCCTGATCCGGGGTGGCCAGGCCGGTGGGCCGGAAGGGGGTCGCCGTGAAGGTGCCCCGGAGCGCTTCTTTGGCGGTCAGCGTCGCCTCCCGGCGGGCCGGGTCGGAGCTGCCGCTGGCGGCGGCGTCGAGCTCCTCGGCCAGGGCCCCGGCCAGGCCGCCGATCCCAGCCCGCAGGCGGTCGGCGGGCGGCTTGGGCGAGAACAGCAACACCGCCAACGTGCCCCCCACCGAGGCCAGCCACCATCCCGCCAGCCGGTCGGGGACCATCGAGATGGTGCCCGGCGACGCGGCGGGAAGCACGTAGGCCAGGAGCGCGGCGGTGGCACCCGAGGCCGCGTTGGGGCCCACGACCCCGAAGAACAGCACCGCGAACGTCACCGCCAGGGTGACCACGGCGGCCACCGCGGTGGACGAGTTGACCGCGGTGCCGATGGTCAGCAGGACGCTGCCGGTCACGGCCAGCCCCAGGTGGGCGACCAGCTTGTCGCGGCGGGTGCCGCCGAACCCCGCCAGCACCAGGGTGGAAAACCCGCCGAAGGCGGCGAAGGTCGCCATCTGCAGATTGCCGACGACCTGGTAGCTGAGGGCGAACAACCCGGGCATGACCACCGCGGCCCGGACCGCTCGGTAGGCGGCGGCCTCGGACCATCGGCTGGCCAGGTCGTGGCGCCACTCGACGGGGTTGGGCGGTCGAAGGTAGCGCGCCCCGGCGGCCCGGACCGCAGTCGCCGTGCCGCTCATGCCGGGGAAGTGTAGGAGCGCGTCCTGTCGCCCGCGGCTTCCCCTGTTGGGCTGGGGCCATGGCGGGTAGAACGCCCACAGGGCGCCGGTGCCGGAGGAGGAAGCGCAATGGCCAAGCAGCTGGACGGGATGACGGTGCCGGCCTGATGCGGCTCCGGGACTGGCCGGTCCTCCGGCAGCTGCGCGGGACCGACCCGTCCGGGCGAGGCGCCGCGGTCAAGTCGGCGAGATCGGCCCACCTCCGGGCCCGCACTGCGGACGCCGACCAGGTGGTCAAGTCGGTGTGCCCGTACTGCGCGGTGGGGTGCGGCCAGAACGTGTTCGTCAAGGATCGCCGGGTCGTGCACATCGAAGGTGACCCGGATTCCCCGGTCAGCCGGGGCCGGTTGTGCCCGAAGGGGTCGGCCAGCCTCCAGCTCACCACCGGGCCCCAGCGGCGCTACGACGTGCTGTACCGCCGCCCGCACGGCACGGACTGGGAGCGGATCGACCTGGACACCGCCATGGACATGGTCGCCGACCGGGTCATCCGCGCCCGCCGGGAGGGCTGGCAGTGGGAGGACGGCGGCAAACGGGTCCGGCGCACCATGGGCATCGCCAGCCTGGGCGGGGCCACGCTCGACAACGAAGAGAACTATCTGATGAAGAAGCTGTACACCGCCCTGGGCGCCATCCAGATCGAAAACCAGGCCCGCATATGACACTCGTCCACCGTCCCCAGTTTGGGGACTTCGTTTGGTCGGGGCGGGGCGACCACCTTCCAGCAGGACCTGCAGAACGCCGATTGCATCTTCATCGACGGGTCCAACATGGCCGAGTGCCACCCGGTGGGGTTCCAGTGGGTGATGGAAGCCAAGGCGCGCGGCGCCACCATCATCCACGTCGACCCCCGCTTCACCCGGACCAGCGCGCTGGCGGACATCCACGTGCCGTTGCGGGCCGGTTCGGACATCGCCTTCCTGGGCGGGCTCATCAATTACGTCATCAGTGAGGACCGCTACTTCCGCGAGTACGTGACGGCGTACACCAACGCGCCGACGCTCATCAACGACCAGTTCCGCGACACCGAGGACCTGGACGGCGTGTTCTCCGGACTGGACGAGGCCGAGAGGACCTACGACTTCCGCACCTGGGAGTACGAGGGCGGTGAGGTCCGGGCCGCGTCGGGTGAGCGTGACCCCGAACACCGGGACCGCCCGTCGGGGGCGGGGCCCAGCGCGGCGCTGCGGGGCGCCGGCCGGGGCGAGGCCCACGGCTCCGGCGGGGCGCCCGTGCCGCAGGGGGCAGAACGGGACGAGACCTTGCAGGACCCCCGCTGCGTGTTTCAGATCGTCAAACGCCACTTCGCCCGCTACACGCCGGAGAAAGTCGAGGAGATCTGCGGGGTCCCCCCCGAGCTGTTCCGGAAGGTGTGCGAGGCCTTGGTCGCCAACTCCGGCCGGGAGCGCACCACCGCCCTGGTGTACGCGCTCGGCTGGACCCAGCACACCGTCGGCGTGCAGTACATCCGCACCGCGGCCATCCTGCAGCTGCTGCTCGGCAACGTCGGCCGCCCCGGCGGGGGGATCCTGGCCCTGCGGGGCCACGCCAGCATCCAGGGGTCGACCGACATCCCCACCCTCTTCGATCTGCTCCCCGGCTACATCCCGATGCCGCACGCCCACCAGGACGAGGATCTGGACCGGTTTATCGAGGCCTCCATGACCGACAAGGGGTTCTGGGGGGAGATGCGCTCCTATGTCGTCAGCCTGCTCAAGGCCTGGTGGGGCGAGGCCGCCACCGCGGCGAACGACTACTGCTTCGACTACCTGCCCCGGCTGACGGGCAGCGCCAGTTCGTACGAAACGGTGATGGCGCAGATCGACGGCAAGTGCAAGGGCTACTTCATCGTGGGCGAGAACCCGGCCGTCGGGTCGGCCAACGCCAAGATGCAGCGCCTGGGCCTGGCCAACCTGGACTGGCTGGTGGTCCGGGACTTCTCGCTCATCGAGAGCGCGACCTGGTGGAAGGACGGCCCCGAGATCGAAACCGGCGAACTGCGCACGGAGGAAATCGCCACGGAGGTGTTCTTCTTTCCGGCGGCCGCCCACACGGAAAAAAACGGGAGCTTCACGAATACCCAGCGGATGTTGCAGTGGCACCATCTGGCGGTCGAACCGGCGGGAGACGCCCGCAGTGATCTCTGGTTTTACTACCACCTGGGCCGCCGCATCCGGGAGAAGCTGGCGGGGTCCACCGACGAGATGGACCGCCCCGTCCTGGATCTGACCTGGGACTACCCCACCCAGGGCGAACAGGCGGAACCCAGCGCGGAGGCGGTCCTGGCCGAGATCAACGGGCGGGACCGGGATGGCACCCCGCTGCATGCCTACACCCAGCTCGCCGACGACGGCTCCACCGCCTGCGGGTGCTGGATCTACTGCGGCGTGTACGCGGACGGGGTCAACCAGGCCGCCCGCCGCAAGCCGGGTCGCGAGCAGGACTGGGTGGCGGCCGAGTGGGCGTGGGCGTGGCCGGCCAATCGCCGCATCCTGTACAACCGGGCCTCCGCCGACCCCGACGGCCGCCCGTGGAGCGACCGCAAGGCGTTGATCTGGTGGGACCAGGCCCAGTCCAAATGGACCGGCCACGACATCCCCGACTTCGAAGCCACCAAAGCCCCCTGGTACCGGCCGCCGGCGGAGCGCTGCGCGGCCGAGGCGCTGGCCGGCGACGATCCGTTCGTCATGCAGGCCGACGGGAAGGGTTGGCTCTTCGCGCCGGCCGGCCTGGTCGACGGACCGCTGCCGGCGCACTACGAACCGCAGGACTCGCCGTTCCCGAACACGCTCTACGGCCAGCAGCGCAACCCGGTACGCGAGGTGTTCTCCCGGCGGCACAACCGGTACCACCCCGACCCGACGCAACCTGGCGCAGGCGTGTTCCCCTACGTCCTCACCACCTACCGGCTGACCGAGCACCACACCGCGGGCGGGATGTCCCGGTGGCTCCCCTACCTGTCCGAACTGCAGCCGGAGATGTTCTGTGAGGTGTCGCCGGCGCTGGCCGCCGAGCGCGGCCTCGAGCACCAGGGGTGGGCCACCGTCGTCACCGCCCGCGGGGTCATCGAGGCCCGGGTGCTGGTCACGGAGCGCATGACGCCGCTGACCGTCCAGGGCCGGACGGTGCACCAGATCGGGCTGCCCTACCACTGGGGCCCGAACGGCTACTCGACGGGCGACGCGGCCAACGAACTGGCGGCGATCGCCCTCGACCCCAACGTCCATATCCAGGAGGTCAAGGCCTTCACCGGTGACATCCGACCCGGGCGCCGGCCGCGGGGTCCCGCCGCCACCGCGCTGGTCGAGGACTACATCCGCCGGGCGGGGATCACCGACGAGACCGGGATGGGAGTTACCTGATGCCTATTGAGCCGTTCCGCTCCCTGCTCGACGGCGCCGATCCGGCCACGGCGAGCGGCTACCCGGACCACCCGCCCCGGGTGGGCTTCTTTACCGACACGTCGGTGTGCATCGGGTGCAAGGCCTGCGAGGTGGCCTGCAAGGAGTGGAACCACGTCCCCGAGGACGGCCTGACCTTTACCGGCATGTCCTACGACAACACCGGAGGGTTGGGAGCCGACACCTGGCGGCACGTGGCGTTCATCGAGCAGGCCCGGCCCGCCAGCCCGGCCGACGGTGCCAGCCCGGCCGACGGTGCCAGCCCAGACGACGGTGCCAGCCCAGACGACGGTGGCCCCGGCGGCGTCCGCTGGCTGATGTCGTCGGACGTGTGCAAGCACTGCACCCACGCGGCCTGCCTGGACGTGTGCCCGACCGGCGCCCTCTTTCGCACCGAGTTCGGCACCGTGGTGGTCCAGGAGGACATCTGCAACGGCTGCGGCTACTGCGTCTCGGCCTGCCCCTACGGCGTCATCGATCGCCGCCGCGACGACGGGCGGGCGTGGAAGTGCACCCTGTGCTACGACCGTCTGGGGGCCGGCGCCGAGCCCGCCTGCGCCCACGCCTGCCCCACCCAATCCATCCAGTTCGGCCCGTTGGACGAGCTGCGGGTCCGGGCCGACCGCCGGCTGGCCGAGCTCCAGCGCCGCGGCACGGCCGGCGCCCGCCTGTACGGCCGCGACCCGGAGAACGGGGTGGGCGGCGACGGCGCCTTCTTCCTGCTCCTCGACGAACCCGAGGTCTACGGCCTGCCCCCGGACCCGGTGGTCACCACCCGCGACCTGCCGGCCATGTGGCGACGGGTCGCCATCGCCGCGGTGGCGCTGGCCGGCACCATCACCGCCACCTTCGCCGGGCCCCGCCGGTGACCGGCGTCGCCCGCCGCCGGGGCGGGGAGGTGGCCATGGTCCCGGCCGCCGAGTTCCAGTCGTACTACGGCAAACCCATCCTCAAGGCCCCGACCTGGGCCCCCCTCGACATCGCCGGCTACCTCTTTCTCGGCGGGTTGGCCGGCGCCAGCTCGGTGGTGGGGGCCGGGGCCCAGGCCACCGGACGACCGGCCCTGGCCCGGGCCACCAAGACGGCAGCCCTGACCGCGGCGGTATTGTCGTTGACCGCCCTGGTGCACGATCTCGGGCGCCCAGCCCGCTTCCTCAACATGCTGCGCACTTTCAAGTGGACCTCGCCGATGAGCGTGGGCTCCTGGCTCTTGTCGGCCTACGCTCCGGCCGCCATCGGCGCCGCCTTGAGCGATCTCACCGGCATCGCCCCCGCGATGGGCACCGCCGCCACCGTGGCCGCGGCCATCACCGGGCCCGGGGTGGCGACCTACACCGGCGCCCTGATCGGCGACACCGCGGTGCCGGCGTGGCACGCCGGCCACCGCTACCTCCCCTTCGTCTTCGCCGCCTCGGCGGCCAGTGCCGCCGCCGGCGTGGGGTTGGTCGGGGCCCCGCTGGGCGAGACTGCACCCGTCCGGCGGCTGGCGGTGCTGGCCGGCACCACCGAGCTGGTCACCGACCGGCGGATGCGGGCCGCCATGGGCATTCCGGCGGAGGCCTTCGAGGCGGGCCGGGCCAAGAGGTACCACCGAGCCAGCCAGATCCTGACGGGGATCGGGATCACGGCCGCCGCCGCGGGCCGGCGCAGCCGCGCGGCCAGTGCCCTGGCCGGCGCGGCCCTGCTCGGCGGGTCGGCATTCACCCGGTTCGCCATCTTCGAGGCGGGCCGCATCTCGACCGCCGATCCCCGCTACACCGTCGTCCCCCAACGCCGGCGCCTCGCCTCTGGGTGACGTGGGGGGTCGCGGCCGACTCGATGGTGCTAATACTTTTCCGTGACACGGGGTGGCTCGACGGCGGCCGGGACCGATCCCGCCGCCGTAGAGCACGGCGGCGAAGCCCTGCCGGCCGCAGCGGATCTCGACCCTACGAAGGCTCAACCCGCCCTCGTCGTCAACCAGCTGACCAAACGCTTCGGTACGCGCCTGGCCTTCTCCGAGGTGTCCTTCGAGGTCGCCTACGGCGAGGTATTCGGCTTTCTCGGTCCCAACGGAGCCGGCAAGACGACGACCGTCCGGACCCTCGCCACCCTGATCGCGCCCACGTCCGGCTCGGCGACGGTGGCGGGGATCCCGCTCCTACCCGAGAACGGGGTGGCGATCCGTCAGCGCATATCGGTGATGCCCGAGTCGCCGGGCCTGTACCTGCGCCTGACCGTGACCGAGAACCTCGAGTACTTCGCCGGTCTCTACGGCCTGCCGCGGCCTGGACCACGGATCGAGGACGCCCTGGCGGCGGTCAACCTCGCCGACCGGGCGGCCGATCTGTGCGGCAGCCTGTCGAAGGGACTGCGTCAGCGGGTCGGCTTGGCCCGGGCGCTACTCAGTGACCCGGCCATCATGTTCCTCGACGAGCCCACGTCCGGGCTCGACCCCCTGGCCGCGCACGAGGTGCATGACCTGATCAATGGCCTGCGTCAGAAGGGTGTGACCATCTTTCTCACCACCCACCGGCTGGACGAGGCCGAACGGCTCTGCGACCGGGTCGCCATCATGAACACCACCCTGCGGACCGTGGGCCGGCCCGACGAGCTCCGAGAGCAATTGTTCCATCGAGGGATCGTCGTCAAGACCGTGGCTCCCCTGACCGACCCCGATCAGGTCTTCGGGTCCATCCCGGCCGTCGACAGCTGGCAACGCGACAGCACCGGCGGCTACCTGCTCTCGGTGTCCGATCCCACCATCGCCACCCCGGAGGTGACGCGCCGGCTGGTGGCGGCCGGCGCCGACGTGCTCGCGATCAGCGAATCGCGGCACTCGTTGGAGGACGTCTACCTCGAACTCATCGACGAGGATGTCGAGGCCCGGGCCCGATGATGCGAGTCGACGTCACCCGGATCCGCGCCGTCATCCGCAAGGAATTGCGCGACTACCGGCGCAATCGGTTCATCGTGGTGACGATGGCCGTCATGCCCGCCATCTTCCTCGCCCTTCCGATCGTCGACATCTTCCTGTTCCCCGCGTCCGCGTCGAACGGCAGGTTGGACAAGCTGCTCGGGGTGTCCCTGCTGTACCTGCTCCTGATCCCGGTCCTGGTGCCGGCGACGATCTCCGGCTACGCGGTGATCGGCGAGCGCGATCAAGGGACCCTCGAACCACTGCTCACCACCCCGATTCGCCAAGAAGAACTCCTGATCGGCAAGGCGGCCGCGGCCCTGCTCCCCTCGGTGGCGATCGCCTACGCCGCGTTCGGGATCTTCCTGGCCTGCGTGGAGCTGTTCGCCAAGTCCGCCGTCGCCACCGCCGTCTTCCGCCAGGGTCCGGTGCTGCTCGCCCAGGTCCTCTTCACCCCCCTGTTGGCCGGGTGGGCCATCTGGGTGGGCATGGCGGTTTCGGCCCGGTCCAGCGACGTCCGCGTCGCCCAGCAGTTGGGCACCCTCGCCAGCCTTCCGGTCCTCGGCCTCACCTCGCTCATGTCCTTCGGAGTGATCACTCCGATGTTCGGCCTCACCGTGGGGATGGCGGCCGGCCTCCTCGCCATCGACGTGCTGGCGTGGCGCGTCGTCTCCGCCATCTTCGATCGGGAGCGACTGATCACCGGCGCCAAGCCCGTCCACGACGCGCCCGGCAACCCCAGGTCGTTCGGCGGCGGGCCGCTGCTGTTCCGCGCCGTCAGAGCGATGCGACACCGACCGCTCAGCTGATCGCGGCGCCGGGTTCTCGCTGGGTTCGTTTGGCTCGAGGCGCGCGTCGCGTGGGCGACCCGAGGTCGAGGACCTGTGAGGTGGCGTCGGCGGCGTCGGCGAGCAGCTGGTCGCGGGGTGTGCCGAGCCGGGCTCGAGCGCTCAGCGACAGCATGGCGTTGACGGCCCGGCGAGCACCTTGCGCGGCGGGATAGCCAGAGGGCAGCTGGCCGCGCCGAACGGCAGCGGACAGGTACGCAACTATCTCAGTCTGGTAGGCCTCGAAGTTGGCCTTCAGGTAGGCCTGTACGCCGGCCAGATCGGTGACGGCGGCGGTGCCGCCGAGCAGGCACCCAAGGTGGGAGCGATCGGCAGTCGTGTACTCGACGATTTGACCGAAGAAGGCGTCGAGACCGTCGCGGACCGACTCTTCGGCCTGCATCGCCCGCAGGGGGGCAAAGCCGACCGTCTCTCGGTACCGCTCCAAGGCCCGTAGGAACAGAGCCTCCTTGTCGCCGAACGCGTGGTAGATGCTGGGACGGCCCATACCCATGGCGGCGCCCAACTCGTCCAAGCTGGTGTCGGCATAACCCTTGGCCCAGAACAGCTGGGCGGCGCGGTCCAGGGCTGCTTCGGGATCGTACGAGCGGGGCCGTCCCCGCTGCCTAGATTTTTCTACCATCTCGCACACAAATCATAGCACTGCGGTTATTGTACTGCTCCGCATACAAAGACGCCGGCCCCGTCGGCGCCCACGACCAAACAGGAGCGGCAAGGTAGATGCGACCCTCAGATACCAACGCGACGGACCCGACTTCGGCGTCGACTAGAAGAGTGGGGCCCACGACAATGGGGAATTATCGCCGTTCTGTGCGGCGCCCTGTTCCTCGACGCCATGGACGTGTCGAGCGTGAACGTCGCGCTTCCGACCATTGGGTCCCACCTACGGATGTCCTCATCGTCTCTGCAGTGGATCGTCTCGGGCTATGTACTCGGCTACGGCGGATTCCTGCTACTCGGAGGCCGGGCCGCTGACCTGCTGGGGCGCCGAAGGGTGTTCCTCGTGGCGCTGAGCGTCTTCGCCGCGGCGTCGGTCCTCGGCGGAGTCTCCAACGTCGCCGGTCTCTTGGTGGCCTCGCGGCTCATCAAGGGGGTGGCCGCGGCATTCACCGTCCCCGCCGGCCTATCCATCCTGACGACGACCTTCTCCGAGGGCGCAGCCCGAAACCGGGCGCTCGGTGCGTACGCCGCCACCGCGGCCGGAGGGTTCTCCCTCGGCCTGGTGATCGGAGGGCTGCTGTCCGAGCTCAGCTGGAGATGGGTGTTCCTGGTGCCGGCGCCGTTCACCGTCCTCATCGTCATCGCAGCCATCCGGGTTCTCGACCGTGGCAACGAGCCCTCGCTCGGGCATCGGCACTTCGACCTGCTCGGGGCCATGACCGTGACCGGCTCGATGGTCGCGCTGGTCTATTCGGTTGTAGAGGCGCCATCACGCGGCTGGTCCGATGGCCGCACCATCGGCGGACTGGTGCTCAGTGTCGCACTGCTGGGCGCGTTCGTCGTGGTGGAGAACCGCTCCCCACACCCGCTGGTACGCCTCGGAATCCTGCGCATACGCTCTCTGGTGACCGCCGACATGGCCGCCCTGCTCTACTTCGGGTCCTACCTCGGCTTTCAATTCCTCGCCACCCTTTACGTGCAGTACGTCGCCGGCTGGACTCCCCTCGGCACCGCCTTGGCGTTCCTGCCTTCCGGGGTGTTTCTGCCCCTCCTGGGCTCTCAGGCCGCCCGGTTGATCGGCCGGTTCGGCACCACCCGGCTCATCGCCGCCGGGCTGGCTTGCTTCGCCATCGGCTATGCCCTGTTCCTTCGCGAGGACTCTCCGCATCTCTCCTACACGACAATGCTGCTCCCGTCCATGCTCGTGATAGGTATCGGCTGGGGCCTCGGATTTCCCGCCCTCAACGTGCAGGCGACCACCGGGGTCGCCAACGCCGAACAGGGCTTGGCCGCGGGCCTGTTCAACACCAGCTTCCAGATCGGCGGTGCCATCGCGGTCGCGGTCGTCAGCGCCGTGATCAGCAGTCACACCGGTGCGGCCGGCGCCCAGCAGGCGCACGGGATACTCCACGCCATCCGACCGGCCCTCGAGATCCTCATCCCGGTTGCGGCCGCAGGAATCCTCGTCGTCCTACTTCCGATCATCCGTATCCGACGGTCCGCTGTCGGAGGCGAGGCCCTCGAAGCCGAGGCCCTCGATGCCGGCGCCCTCGGCGTCGAGGCCTAGAACGACCAGGCCGTAGATGTCCACTCAGTTCCCCATCGACGATGCCGCTGCTCCTGACTTGGTCGAGCTCGAGAACGGCCGGATGATCCGCATCGACGGGTTGCAACGCTCGGATCGTCGGCGCTACCTCATCGCGGCCGAGTCCCTTTCGCGCCGGACGCTCCATCTCAGGTTCTTGAGCCCGATCAGCAAGATCAGCGATGCTCAGGTAGAGCGGTTCTTGGACGTCGGCCACGATGGGCGTGAAGCTCTCGTCGCCGTCAGTTGCGATACCGCCGAGATCGTGGGCGTGGCCCGGTTCGCGCCAGAGCACAGTGAGGGCGACGTGGTCGACGTTGCGGTGGTGGTGGTCGACGCGTGGCAGTTCCAAGGCATCGGATCATGTCTTCTCGACCGTCTGATCGACCTGGCCCGCAGGCGCGGACATCGTGTGGCGGGGGCGGCGTGCCTGGTGGAGAACACTGCGGCCACAGCGATGCTCCGGGCCCGCGGCTTCAAGGCGGGGGCCATCAGTCGGGGGGTCGCGGAGTGGTCTCTCGAGTTGACCGATGGTAGGAATACCAAGGATTGCGTTCAGGTTCTTCTTAGGTGAAGAGCCCAAGACGAGCCCTCCTGACAACCGCAGTGTTGCCATCCTCCGTTGAAGTCGAAGGAGTTCGTGTCATGCATGCTCGATTTGTCGCCGCGGTCGTTACCGGTTTGGCCGGCGGTTTCGTAGTGACGGCGTCGCAGGCCTTCGTGTCTGGGACCACCGCGTGGCTGGCGTTTGCGTTCGGCATCGGCCTGTTGGTGTTGACGGCCGTTCCGATTCTTTTCGGTGACCGCACGGTCGCGGGTCTGGCGGTCGATGCCGTCAGCGGTCTGCTGGCGGTGTGGACGATCGTCGCCAGTGTGGCCTTCTCGGGTCAGGTGGTGAGGTGGCTGTCCTTTGCCGAGGGTGCTGGATTCGTGCTGCTCGCGCTGTTCGGGTTGACCATCAACCAGGTGCGTTTGACCCGACAGGCGCAGGTGGCCACTCCGGTCCAGGGGACATCCCGCGGCGGGCAGGACGCCGAGTCGAGCCGCCCCGCAGCAGTAGCAGCCTGACGAACCAACCGCGGAGAGCCCCCCAATCGAGTCCGAGCCGGGTGCGGCTCGGACTCGCTGGTTGGGTACCCGCGCCACTCGAGTGAGGAGCCCGCAGTGAAGCAATCTCTAGCGGTCCAGCGTCCCGCCGGCACATTCGAGCGGGCCGAACCTACGGCAGGAGAAAGCCGCGGTCGACCGAGCGGTCCGCTCTTCGTCATCGTGGGCTTCGATGGGACCGAGCCCGCCGAAAGGGCCCTCGATAGCGCCACCCAACTGCTCCGAAACCGCGACGGCGCCATGGAGGTCGTGTACGTGGCCCACGCGCCGACCGGCGCGACGCTGTCGGCTGAGGCCATGGTCGAGATACGGACTGGGTTTGACGACCTGGAGCGCCGCCTCTCCAACGAAGTGCGCGCTCGGCTCGGCAGCACGGAGCCTCGCTGGCACTTTCAACGTCGGGACGGCATGGTGGCTCATGAGCTCACCGCAGTCGCCGACGAACTGCGCCGACTGCACGGCCGCGAGGCCCGCATCGTCATGATCGTCGGAGGCTCCGCCCACAAATTTCACCGCGTGTTTGGCTCGGTGTCGATGAGCCTGGAACGAGACGACCGATTCCCCGTCGTCGTGGTCCCGTAGCCGTCGCCCATGCTCGTCGACCGTCGAGATCGGCCGTTGGTAACCTTGAGCCGTACGTTTGTCATGCCAGCCGATCCACGAGGAAGGCCTGTGGTCGATCCGACACCAAGCAACGAGCCGGTCGAGACCATTCCTCTCGAGCCCGAACGGGCGTCGGACACCGCCGGGACGGCAGCCAACGACGACCTCGACGAGCAGGAAGACGAGTCGTTCCCGGCCTCCGACCCCCACTCCGATTGGGCCGGCCCGCCAACCTGACCGACGTCGGTTCGACCCCGAGACCGGTGTGACGCTGGATCAGCTCTTCAGGGTGTCGGCGACGGCCCTGGCCCATTTGCCAGTGAGCCGTACCCCGGGGGTCGCCGAGACGTTGCCCCCCGAGTCGGGTCGCCGGTCCAACAGCCGGAGCAGTCCGTCGGCGCTGATGAGCTGCTGCGGATCGTCGGCCGTCTGGTGGGCGGCGTCGGTGGCGATCTGGGCGACGGCTCGGGCTCGTCGGCCCAGGTCACCGGGGGCGGTGAGGGCACAATCGCCACAGACGCCCAGACGACGGGCCGCCGCTCCTTTGAGCGGGGTGGCGCAGTGGCCGCAACCGGCGCCCCCTTTCGAGGTGTCCACCCAGTCCGCCCGCGCCCGGCCCCGGGTCCGGCTCGGGCCGCGGGCCGCCACCTTCTGCGGGGCGCTGGTTCTGGTCGGGAGGAGGTCGAGGAAAGGGCTGGGCCGGTTGGTCCATCCTCGGGCGTTGGTGGCGGCCCAGGTCAGGTGGAGCTCCCGGCGGGCCCGGGTCACGCCGACGTGCAGGAGTCGTTCCTCCTCGGCGCGTTCGGCCGCGGTGTTGGCGTAGCTGGAGGGGATGGCGCCGTCGGTGACACCGACCACGAACACCACGTCCCACTCGAGGCCTTTCGCCCGGTGCAGGGTGGCGAGGGTGACGCCATCGGTGTGCTGGCCGCCGGTTCGGCGGGCCAGCCCGTTGATCTCGGCGAGCATCCAGCCGGCATCGCGCCCGGGTGCGTCGGGTAGCCCTTCCACCAGCTCCAGCAGGGCCTGTTGGGACTCCCAGCGGCTCCGGGCCGCGCCCAGACCGGCGGGTGGCGAGTCCCGGTCGAAACCGGCTCGGGTCAGTATGGCGGTCAGGACGTCGAGACCGTTGGCCTCGGGTTGGGCGCGGGTGGTCTGGCCGAAGGGCACCAGGATCGAGCGGATCTCGTCCCGCTCGAAGAAGGTGACGTCGTCGGCGACGACCGTGGCGATATCGGCCCGGGCGAGCGCCGCCTCGAAGCGGGCCTGGCTGGCGTTATACCGGTACAGGATGGCGATCTCCGAGGGGGCGGTGCCGGCCGCGATGGCCCTGCGGGCCGCGCCGGCCACCCAGGCGGCCTCGCCTATTTCGTTGTCCGATTGGTGAATTCTCGGGGGCTGCCCGCCCGGCCGGGTCGCGGTGAGCGGCTTGGTGCCGGGTTGGCGGGCCAGCCGGTTGGCCCAGGCCAGGATCTGCGGACTGGACCGGTAGTTGCGGGTGAGGTCGAAGAGCCGAGCGTCGGGATATCGCTTGGTAAACCGGGTGAGATAGGTCGGGTCGGCGCCCTTCCAGGAGTAGATGGCCTGGCGGGGGTCGCCGACCACGCACAGGTCCTGGCGGTCGCCGACGATGGCGTCGAGGAGGCGCTGCTGCGCCGGGTCGGTGTCCTGGTACTCGTCCACGGTCACGTGCGCCCAGCGGCGACGGACCGCCTCGGCGACCTCCGGATCGGTGTCGAGGAGATGGGCGGAGATGGCGAGCAGGTCGGCGAAGTCGACTCGCCCCAGCCTGGCCTTGGTGTGCTCGAGGCGCTGCCAGCAGGCCAGCACGGTCGCCGGGTCGACACCGGGGTGGCGATCGGCGAGGCCGGCCGCCGCCGCATACGTCTCCGGCTCAACCAGTCGGCTGCGGGCCCACGCCGCTTCGTCCATCACGTCCCGGAGGGTGGCGGGGTCAGGGTCGCTCCCGGTGACGGCGCGCAGGCTGTCGCGCCACAGCCGCCACGACTCGCGGTCCGACAAGACGCTGGGGGCCGACTCGGGTCGCCCGGTGCGCGGCCAGAATCGGGCGGCCACCCGCAGCCCGGCGGCGTGAAAGGTCCGGGCGTCGACGGTTCCGACCCCAAGGGCGTGGAGCCGCTCCGCCAGCTCGGCCGCCGCCTTCTTGGAATGGGTGATGGCCAACGCCCGATTCGGGTCGACCGCATGAGACGCGATCCCGTGCGCCAGGCGGTAGGTGACCGTCCGGGTTTTGCCCGTCCCGGCCCCGGCGATGATGCACACCGGGCCGGTCACCGCCAACGCGGCGGCCCGCTGCTCCTCGTCGAGATCGCTCAGCAGGTCCGACATCGCTCCTATGTTGTCGCACCGCAGTGACAAACGGCTGACCTCGCGGCAGGGCGGGCTCCGGGGACCGGCTCCCCGGGCGCCACGCCGGCCTCCAGAAAAATCGGTGGCGCTGGCGACGTCCCCAGTCCAGGATGCCAACTCGTGGCCGAACGACTCGAGCTGACCCTGGTCCCGACGGATCCAAGACTCCCGGAGGGAAACGCGCTCTTGTGCGAGTACTTCGACGAGATGGTCAGGCGCTATCAGCACCGGCCGGCAACCCCGGACGAGGTCCGGGGAGCGATGGTCGAAGATCCGAGTGATGACCTCTTCGGGGCCAGCGGCGTGTTCCTCATCGCCTACCGACACTCCGATCCCGTCGGCTGCGTAGGCCTTCGCTTCCGACCGGATCGGGTAGGTGAGGTCACCAGGATGTTCGTCGTCGAGCTGGAGCGCCGCCGCGGGGTCGGGAGGGCCCTGCTCTCCGAGGTCGAAGGGATCGCCCGTCGCCTCGGATTCGCCCGGCTCGAACTGGACACGCGAGATGATCTGGTCGAAGCTCGGCACCTCTACGTACGGTCGGGGTTTCGCGAGGTGCCCGCCTTCAACGCGGAACCGTATGCCGAGCACTGGTTTGCCAAGTCCCTGACCTGATCGAAGGCCTGGTCGGCTGACGGCTCGACCTTCGGCTCGGACCATCGAAAGCCGGCCAAGCCGCGCTGTGCTGCCCCCGGCCGCTTGCTATCCTGCGCAAAAGAGCGCGGAGACGCTCGGCGTTGCTCCAGTCCTCGGTGGCGTTGCTCGACGATGCCACGAGGAAAGTGAGTCCGTGACGACTGGGACCGCGACGGCTGGGCCCGCACAGTGTTCGCCTGCGGACTACCGGGTTTTGGCTGAACAGATCCGTGAGGCCGGCCTGCTGGATCGTCGGCCGGGCCACTACGCCCTGCGGATCGCGGTGACGGTGGCAGTTCTCGCCGGTGGATGGGCGGCGTTCTTCGTGGTCGGCGACTCGTGGGCGACGCTCGGCGTGGCCGCGGCCCTGGCCGTGATCTTCACCCAAGTGGTCTTTATCGGTCACGACGCCGGGCACTTGCAGATCGCGAATTCGCACCGAATGAATCGGCTGGTGGGCCTGACGGTCGCCAACGCGCTGAGCGGGGTGAGTTTCGGCTGGTGGGTGCCCAAACACAACGCCCACCACGCTCACCCCAACCAACTGGACCGGGATCCGGACATCGGCGCGGGCGTCGTCGCCTTCACCTTTAGCGCCGACGTCGCCTGCGACCGCCGCGGCTTCGCGGCGTTTCTGACCCGCTGGCAGGCGTGGCTGTTCGTCCCCCTCCTCCTCATCGAGGGTGCGGGCCTGCACGTCACGAGTGTCGATGCCCTCATCCGGCGGCGGGATCGGCGGGCGGCCACCGAGCTGCTGCTGATCGCCGGTCACGCCGCCCTGTACCTGACCGCGGTGTTCTGGGTGCTCTCGCCGGTGCGCGCCCTCGCCTTCATGGCCGTGCAGCAGGGCCTCTTCGGGCTGTACCTGGGATGCAGTTTCGCCCCGAACCACAAAGGCATGCCCATACTCGACCGGGACGTCGACATGAGCTTCGTCACCCGCCAGGTCATCACCGCCCGTAACGTCAGGGGCGGGTGGTTTATCGCCTTCCTGTTCGGCGGCCTCAACTACCAGATCGAACACCACCTCTTTCCGACCATGCCCCGCCCTAACCTGGTCCGAGCGCAGAGCTTCGTATGGGCCTTCTGCGTCGAGCACGACCTGCCGTACTGCGAGGACAGTCTGGTCGGGTCCTACCGCCGAGCCCTCCACCATCTCTCGGCCATCGGCAGGGGCCAGGACCTGAGGGACCCGGCCTGGCAGTAGGGCGGCATTTGGGGGACCGTCGATCCGCCCCCGGCGAGACGCTACGGCCAGGCGGTGCCGAAGGTCGTCGAATCGGTCACCTGCCCGGTAAAGCCGTCGCCTCGCTGCCCGGCCAGCCAGGTGACGGCCGGAACGACCGCCTCTGGCGTCTTCCAGCCGCTCCAGTCGTAGTCCTCCCCGAGCTCCTTCGTCGCCATTTCGGTCTTGACCGCCCCGGGGCGGAGGGCGTTGACAGCAATACCCTTGGGCGTCAGCTCCACCGCCATCGAGGTGGAGAACCGCTCCAGCGCGGCTTTGGCCACCGCATAGACCGCGAAGCCAGGCGGCAGTCCGGCACTGGCGCCGTGGTCCGCCGCCCCTGAGGACACGTTGATGATGCTGCCACCGCCGGAGGCGGCCATGTGCGGCACCACCGCCTTGGTGGTGGTGAACAGACTGCGGACATTGGTGATCATGGACTCGTCCCACATGTCGAGAGTGGTCTCGTCGAAGAGGCCACGGGTCGGCGCCATGGCGTTGTTGACCAGGACGTCCAGGCGACCGAACCGCTCGACCGCAGCCTTGACCATCGCTTCGACGTCCGAGACGATCCCGATGTCACACCGCACGGCAAACGCCGAGCCCCCTTCCCGCGCTATCTCGGCGACCGTGGCGTGGATGGTGCCCGGGAGGCCGTCCGGCGTTTCTTGGACCGTCCGGGCCGCGCAGACGACGGCTGCCCCGGCTCGGGCCAGGCCGCGGGCCAACCCCTTGCCGATCCCCCGCGACGCCCCGGTGACGATGGCCACCTGACCGGTCAGATCCGGGCGCTCAGGTTTGCTCATTCGGCCCAAGCTACAGATTCGGCCTGCCGCCACTGCCGGACGACGATGAACCGACCTTTCAGCGCCCCTCGATCGAAGTGGCCGAAACCCATCAGAGTGCCTTCGTGGCCCGAAGCGGCCGCGAGCGACTTCACCCGTTCCAACCCGCTCACAACGCCTGCCCTGGTCAACGGGTGGGCCAACGCCAGACCCTCACCGATCAGCCGGCCCATGTCGAAGGCGCCAGCCGCTCCCGGACCCGCGCGCTGACCGGCCGTGGCAGCCGCCGCGGTGAGCGTCGCATACCGCCGGTTACCCTCCGAGAAGGTGTCGCAATACGTCCATCCTTCCCAGCCCTTGGCCCATTCCGGGCGGTGATGCCCGTAGATCAGGGCCGAGTTGGCACACGCCGGCACCTCCCACCCCAGCGCCGCCATCTCCTGACTGAGGGCGCGGGGCAGATCCCACAACCCGAGGGACACCACCACGTCCGGCTCGGCCGCCCGGGCGGTCGCCAGCGCTCGGTCGGCTCCGGCGCCCGCCGCGCTCAGCGTCGAGCGCACCACCAGTTCCAGGCCGGCGGCAGCCGCGGCGTCGTCGAAGAAGTCGGCCATCCGGCGGCCGACGAAGGTGGTGTCGTGCATGAGGGCCACCCGGCGGAGGCCCCGCTCGAGCAGATGGGCGGCCAGAAAGGCAGGCTCGTCCTCGAGGCTTCCTATCTGGTAGTGAAAGCCGGCGTGGCTCCGCGTCTGCTCGCCGCCCGTGTAGTTGAGGGTGGCAATGCCGGCCCGATCGGCCATCGGTCGGACGACGATGGCGTTGTCGCTGATGGCGGGTCCGAGAATGGCCAACACCCCGGCGTGGTCCAGGCGGGTGAAGGCGGCTCGCACCGACGCCTCCGACCCGCCTGGCAAAGGTAGGCCGTCGGCGGCCTCGCGGACGAACTCCACCGGACCCGGCAGGCGGGTCCCGACTTCCTCCAGGCCCAAGCGCACGGCCCACTCGAAGGCCCGACCGCCGTCGCCGCCTGGGAAGTCGGCCAGCACCCCCAGCTTTATCGGTAGCCCGCTCACGGACGCCATTCTGTCGGTGGACACCCCGGGGCTGCCAACCGTGCCGACGTCTTCCGTCCAGTGGCGCGGGCAGAGGTGGCCGTCGACGACGGTCGGGAGTAAGACTGGCTTGATGGTGCCAGCGATCAGCGGGCCGGCCGGCTATCTGGAATGGACAGTGGCTGCGCCCCTGCGCCGCTACCTGGCCTGTAGCTGGACCGGGGGCCTGCAGCCGCAGGTCCGGTCGGTCGAGCCGGTTCTCCCGGACGGCTGCATGGACATCGTCTGGGACGGCGCTCGCCTGTTTGTCGCCGGCCCCGACACGGCACCGAACTGGGCCGCGACCCAAGGACCCTTTGCGGTCGGGGTGCGCTTTCGGCCGGGCATGGGGCCGCTGTTCCTGGGGGTGCCCGCCCATGCGCTGCGTGATCAGCGCGTCGACCTTGACCTGCTGTGGGCCCACGCCGGCGAGGCCTCCGACGAACTGGCCACGTCCTCCACCCTTCGCCAGGCTGCCGCCTCCCTCGAGCAATGGGTCCTCCGCCGCGTCCCGGGAGTCGAGGCGCCCGATCCGCTGGTGGAGACTGCCGTCGGCCTGTGGAGCCGCGGCACCGCCACCGCGGCCACGTCCCGGTTGGCCGAGCGGGCCGGGATCACCGAGCGGCACCTTCACCGCCGATTCGTGGCCGCCGTCGGATACGGCCCCAAGCTGCTCCAACGCGTGCTGCGCTTCCAGGCCTTCCTGGCCGCGTGCGGCGACGCCACCCCGGGCTTGGCCGAGTTGGCCATCGAGGCCGGATACGCCGACCAAGCCCACTTGGGCAGGGAAACTCGAGCGCTGGCTGGCCTCACCCCGACCGAGCTGCGGACGGCGCGCGCCAGGTCCGAAACGTTCTAGACCGAGCGGCTCCATCCCCATAGAACCGTTGGGCAACGCACGAAAGGAAACCCATGACTCCGTTGCTCAACGCGGTCGGCATCGTGGCCTCCGACATGGCCCGGTCGTTGGACTTCTACCGCCGACTCGGCTTGGACGTCCCGCACACCCCCGATGAGGGGCACGTCAACATCTCCGCCTCCAACGGCCTGCGCCTGATGGTCGACTCGGAACAGGAGATCAGAAAGTTCCGGCCCAACTGGGTCCGCGAGCCGGGCAACCAGTTTGCCCTCGCCTTCGAGTGCGAGAGTGCAGCCCAGGTCGATCAGGTCTACGCCGACATGATCAGTGCCGGCTACCAGGGCGACAAGGATCCCTGGGATGCCTTCTGGGGACAGCGATACGCCCAGCTGCGCGATCCCGACGGAGTCGGTGTGGACCTCTACGCCGCCCTCTGAGGAATCCGAATTCTCGACCGCCGGGCGACGCGTCAGCCTGGTGCGCTGGCGATCTCACACTCCGAGCCCGTCGATGATCTCCGCGGCTGGCAGCTTGGCCAGCAACAGGCCAGGAAGCAGGATCTTGGAGCGACGCACTCCGGACCCGATGACGACCACCTCGGTAGTGACAACCCGACGATCGACGAGAACAGGCCAGTCCGCTGGCAGCCCGATCGGCGTCACCCCGCCGTACTCCATTCCCGTCAGCGAGGTGGCGCGCTCCGTCGGCAGGAACGAGGCCTTGCGAACATCGAGATAGCGCTTCACGGCTCCATTGACATCGGCCCGGGTGGTGGCGAGCACCACGCAGGCGGCGATGCGCTCGCTTCCCTCGCGTTTGCCGCCGACCACGACGCAGTTGGCAAGCATCTCGGCCTGCAGACCGTAAGCCTGTTGGGTGGCAGTGGTGTCCGACAAGGCCGGATCGATCTCGACCACCCCCACCGAATCGAGCCAACCGGACCGAGTCAGCCATCCCCGGGTCGGCTCCCCGAGCAGGTCGGGACGACGCGACGCGGGCACGCTCGACAGGCTGCCAAGGGTGAACGCTCCCATCGCCGTCATCCTGTCATCCATGGCGTTGCCGTGCACCCGAGTAAGCCGACAGGTCCCTCGAACCGTCCGACGTCTCATTGGACGACGAAGGTGCCGACCATGCCCATCTCGGCGTGGCCGGGCATCGGGCACAGGTAGTGGTACGTCCCCACCGCGTTGGCGACAAACGAAATCTGGCGGGCGCCGTGTCCGGCCGGGGTGGGATCGCCGATCACGCCGGCGGCGGCCCCGGCGAAGGCGGGCCCGGCAGCCGGGCGCAAGGCGAATGGAGGCGCCGCGACGGTGATCTCGAAGGCGTGGGCCTCGTCGCTGTCGGCGTTGACGAACTCGATGTCGACGTGAGCGTCGAGGGGCACGACCACCGTGGGGTTGACCAGCCCCGCGATGCGAAACGTCATATCCGGGTTGCCGGGCGGCACCGCTTCGACGACCAGCGACACCGACGCCGACGTAAACGAGATCCGGTCGTGGCAGCTATCGGCGTTCGCTCCTGACGGGACCTGGTCGCCGAGGGTCCCGACCTGGGCGGTGGTGACCGTGAGCGGGGCGTTGCCGGCGAGGGCGGTGCCGGCCTCGCGGCCGATGAGCATGCCCAACGAGGCATCGGGTGAGTTCATGTTCATCGCCGGCGTCGGTAGCGCGCCCGGGCAGCCGGAGGAGGCATGCGACCCCGTGGCTGTAGAGGGACTGTTGGTGGAGGTCGGGACGGTGCCGTTGCTCGCCCTTGCCGCTCCGCCCGCCTGAGGGGGCGAGGTGGTCGAACTGGAAGCGCTGCCCCGGCCCACCACGAACCCTGCGCCGGTAGCTGCCGCCACGACGACCGCGGCGACGGCGAATCCCCGGCCCCGCAGGCGCCAGTTGATCAACCGCGGCCGGGCTGGACCGTCTGATGGGAGGAGGCTCTGGTCGGGGCTGGAAGAAGCGGTATCTGGCATGTCGGTGAGGATGAAGGATGGGGCTTGAAGAATCCTTGAATCCACCCAATCCCCAGGCCGCGCCTTCAGGAACCCTTCAACCTCGGGTGCCACAATCGCCGTCGTGCGCATCCTGGTCGTCGAAGACGACGAGCTGCTCGGTCGCTCCTTGGCCAGGGGGCTCGCAGCCGACGGTTACACCGTCGATGTGGCCGTGGATGGCGCGGAGGGCCTGTACCTGGCCCGCGAGAACGGCTACGACGCGATGATCCTCGACGTGCTCCTCCCCGGCATGAACGGCTACCGGGTCTGCGCCGAGCTGCGGGCCGCCGGCGCTGACCTCCCCGTCTTGATGCTCACCGCCAAGGGAGGGACCTGGGACGAAGCGGAGGGACTCGACACCGGTGCCGACGACTACGTGGTCAAGCCCTTCCAGTACCCGGCCCTCCTGGCCCGGCTGCGAGCGCTGCTGCGCCGGGGCCCGAGCCGCCTTCCGCCGGTGCTCATCCACGGACCCGTGGCGCTCGACCCGGGCCGCCACCTGTGCACCCTCAACGGCGCGAAGCTGGACCTCACGCCGCGGGAGTTCGCCCTGCTTCGCTATCTGCTCGCTCATCCGGACCTCACCCACTCCAAGCAAGACCTGCTCGACCACATCTGGAGCGAGCCGGGCAAAGCCGACTACAACATCGTCCAGGTCTACGTAAGCGCCCTCCGCCGCAAAATCGACGAAGCCGGCCAACCGTCATTCCTCGAGACCGTCCGCGGGGTCGGGTACCGATTGGCCCATGGCCGCTCGTAGCAGTCTCCTGGGTTCGGGGCGCGCGGACTGGCGGGTAGGTTCCCCGATGCGAGCGCCGAGGCGGCGATGGCGATCCAGCATCCGGCTGCGCTACGCCACCGTCGCGACGCTCCTCGCCGGCATGACCTTTGCCGGCGGCGGTGCGATCGCTCTCGCCCTCTACCGCCACAACCTGATCTCCGGCGTGCAGCAAGCGGTCCGCAGCTCGGCCCAGGCCGTGGCGGCCGCAGCCCAGCGGGGCCCCCTGCCGGTGCCGATCCCGATGCCGGTTGCGGCCGGGGTCCCGCGGATCCAGATCCTCGATGCCGCGGGCCGGGTGGTCACCGGCGACCCGGCCAGCGTCAACGCCCCGCCCATGACGGCATTCACCCACGGGGCGCCCGGCCATGTTGCAGACGTCGCCAACCCCGCGAATCTGCCAGCCAAGCGGGCCGCGGTCGTGGCCGTACAGACGACCAGCCCCACCGGGCCATTGACGATCGTCGTCGCCGCCTCCCTGGATGCCGCCGATACCAAGATCAACCAGGCGCTGGGATTGAGCCTGGCGCTCGCCGCCATCTCGCTGACCACCGTGGCCGCCGTCGCCTGGCTCACGACCGGCCGGACCCTTCGACGCGTCGAACGAATGCGAGCTGAGGTGTCGACGATCACGGCCAACGGCGACCTCACCCAACGCGTCGTGGACGCCGGGACGGACGAGCTGGCCGAGCTGGGTACGACGCTCAATCACATGCTCGCGACGATGGCTGACGCCGCGGATCGTCAACGGCGCTTCATCGCCGACGCCGCCCACGAACTGCGCACCCCCCTCTCCGGCATCGGCACCACGCTCGACGTCGCCATCCACCACCCCGAGACGGTCGAGCGCGACCAGTGGATCGCCGAACTCGCCGCTGGGCAACAGCGTCTCGCCCTGCTCGTGAATGACCTGCTCGAACTGGCCGGACTGGATGGAAACGCACCCCGGCGGCGCCGTCCCATCGACCTCGCCGGGGTCGTCACCGACGCGGTACGACGACCGGTCCCGGGGGGTGTGCAGCTCGGCGTGGCAACCATCCAGCCGAGCGTCGTCGAGGGCGAAGAAAGTCAGCTGGCGCGGATCGCCGCCAATCTCATCGACAACGCCGTTCGCCACGCCTCCCGCGCCGTCGAAGTCGCCCTGGTCCGCGAGCCGACTCATGCGGTCCTGAGCGTGGCGGACGACGGCCCCGGCATCCCCCTCGTAGAGCGGGAGCGTATCTGGGGTCGCTTCGTACGACTCGAAACTCACCGATCGCGATCCGCCGGCGGGAGCGGACTGGGCCTGGCCCTGGTGAAGGAGCTGGTGGAGGCGCACGGCGGCACGGTCGCCGTATCCGATTCCGCCGAGCTCGGCGGCGCACGCTTCGTCGTTCGCCTACCGCTGGCGAGCGGCCAGACGGTGAAATCCGCCAGGTAGAGCCGGCCCCGGTCGATTGCCGGTGGTCGCGGGTGCGAGAGTAAAGGCGTGCGTCCGAGCCCGCAGGACCTGCTGGCGCGCCTTGGGGTCGATGCGGTCGGAGTCGAAACCGAAGAACTGCCGCACAATCGTTGGTTGACGTCAGGGGCGTGGCACATCCGCCGAGGGTCGGAGTTCCGAGCGGTGCTCAAATACACGACCGCGGAGCGCAGCCGGGGCGAGACACCGTGGGATGCGCATTGGACGGCGCTCGATCGCCAACCCCACCGCTGGACCTACTGGTGCCGGGAAGCTCTCGCCTATCGTGACGGCCTCGTCGACGAGTACGCCGGAGTGGCATCACCGCGCCGCGAGCCCTGGGTGCGGAAGTCGATGACCGAGAAGCGGTGCTGCTATTGGAGTGGGTTGATGACGACCCGGGCGAGTCATGGCCCGTGCCCGCCTATGGACCGATGGCCGAGGCCCTCGGTCGGGCGCAGGGTTCGTATTTCGGCGGACGACCTCTCCCGGCCGTCTCCTGGCTGAGCCAGAATTTCTTGCGCCAGTACAGCGCCGAAAAGCCGGTGGAGTGGGACTTGCTCGACGACGACGCCGCCTGGAACCACCCCGTGGTGCGCGAGACCTTTCCTTCTGAGCTGCGCCACGCCGCGACGCTCCTCCACCGCAATCGGGAACGCTTGTACCAGATCAGCGAAGCCCTGCCCCGCTCCCTGTGTCACCTCGACGTGTGGCCCAAGAACCTGTTCGGACGACTCGGCTGCGAGATCACCGTCATCGACTGGAGCTTCCTCGGCGACGGGGCGGTCGGCGAGGACATCGGCAACCTGGTTCCCGACTCCGCGTTCGACCATTTCCTCTCCGCCGATGACCTACCCCGCCTCGAGCAGGTCGTCTTCGACGGGTACCTCCGCGGCCTCCGGGCCGCCGGATGGTCCGACGATCCACGACTGGTCCAGCTCGGCATGTGGTCCGCGGCGGTGAAATACGACTGGCTCACCCCTTTTACCCTGGCCCAGGTCGGATCCGCCCGGCAGTACCGCTACGGAGGCGCCGGCGAGATCGACGCCACCTTCAAGTTCCGCGAACGCAGCCGCGCCCTCCTGTTCAACGCCCGCTGGGCCCGACAGGCCCTCGAGCTCGCCGAGCAACTCGGCCGGTAGTTTCCGACCACCGCCGGTCACGCCGTCGGAACTGGCTGGACGTCGTCAACTGGCTGCGCTGGTATGACGCCTAGCCATGTCCGAGAGCAAGATGCACCACCACGAGGTCGAGACCGGACCCCGCCTGGTCAAGCGGCTCCTGGCCGCCCAGTTCCCGCAGTGGGCTCAACTGCCCCTCGAGGCCGTCCATTCCGCTGGCACCGTAAATGCCATCTACCGCCTGGGCGCCGACATGGCCGTGCGAGTACCCCGCGTCGAGGAGTGGGCACGCGACCTCGACGCGGAAGTCGCTTGGCTGCCGACACTGGCGCCGATCCTGCCGCTCGCGGTTCCTGCACCGCTCGGGATCGGATCCCCCGCGGCCGACTACCCGTTCCGTTGGGCGATCTACCGATGGCTACCTGGCGAGCCGTGGGCGACCGAACGGGTTGCAGATCCGCACGAAGCCGCCGCGGCCCTGGCCGGGTTCGTAGAAGCCCTGCACCAGGTCGGGATCGCGGGCGCCCCGGCCTCGCGGCGCGGGGCCCCGCTGCAGACCCAGGACGTGCCGACCCGCAAGGCCATCCAGGACCTGGCCGGCACCATCCCCACCGACTCGGTGACCGCGGTGTGGGAAGCCTCGCGCCGAACGCCGGCCTGGGATCGACCGGTTGTCTGGATCCACGGCGACCTCCTGCCTCCGAACCTCCTGCTCGAAGACGGCCGCCTCCGCGCGGTCATTGACTTTGGGCTAGCCGGTGTGGGCGATCCCGCGGCCGACATGATCCCCGCTTGGGCCGTCTTCGATGCGGACGAGCGGAACGTCTTCCGCTCCGGGGTCCACGTCGACGACGCGACCTGGGCCCGCGGCCGAGGGTGGGCCTTGTCGATTGCCCTACAGATCATCCCTTACTACGCAGAGACGAACCCGGTATTGGTCGAGATCGCCGGCCGCATGGTCCGCGAGATCCTCGACGACGACGCCCACGGGCAGTAGGCACGGGAGGATCGGACCTGTACCAAAGTGCAAAATGCGACCACTTCTGACAGCCCCTCAGCCGGAGACCGTTACGATCCTGCCGACGTTCGGGACCGAGACGGAGGTGAGCTCGTGAGTGAGCCGCTCGAGCAACTCGAAAAACTGGAAAGCGCCCTCAATCGGGTGCTGGACCTGCTGACGCAAGCCGTCCAGTCGACACTGGAGGCGGTCGACCTCGTCGACAACTATGAACAGCATCATGTGCAAGCGCCGGAGCTCTCGAGTGCCATAAAGGGACTAAATGACAACATTCAGTCCATGACCGCTCAGCACAACGACGTCGTCGCCAAGATCCGGGCAGAAAAGTCAGATGCCGCCGCTCGGCAGGCAGCCGCCGACGCCCCCGCCTAGCGGCCCTCCGCGCGCTGAGCAGATGCACGAGCTGGGTTGCGCGCAAAGGGCGGACGCGTAACCCCCGATTAATGCGGTGAAAACCTCGCCGAAACGGCTGGCACCTAGGTTGGCAACACTGGTCACTAGGGGCCGGGGTCGACGTATCGTGGGGTGAACGGTGAGTTATCAGGCCGAATACATTTGGATTGACGGGACCGAGCCGACGCCGTTGATGCGATGCAAGACCCGGATCGTCGGGGCGGGCAAGGAGCCCGGGATCTGGGGCTTCGACGGGTCGAGCACCAACCAGGCTCCGGGTCACAATTCGGACTGCGTCCTCCAGCCGGTCTTCACCTGCCCGGACCCGATCCGCGGCGGCGACAACATCTTGGTGCTGTGCGAGGTCGAACTGCCCGACGGCTCGCCCCATACGACCAACACGCGAGCCGCGTGCGTGCTCGCCGCCGAGCGCTACGCCGACCAGGCGCCGATGTTCGGCATAGAGCAGGAATACACGTTCTTCCGCAACGGGGCGCCGCTCGGTTGGCCCGAGCAGGGCTACCCGGCTCCCCAGGGCCCCTACTACTGCGGGGTGGGCGGCGCCAAGATGGTCGGCCGGGAGGTCATCGAAGCGCACACCCTGGCCTGCATGGACGCCGGGCTCTCGATTGAGGGCACCAACGCGGAGGTCATGATGGGCCAGTGGGAGTTCCAGATCGGGGTGCTCCCGCCGCCCCGCATCGCCGACGAGGTGTGGATGGCTCGGTGGCTCCTCTATCGGATCGCCGAGCCCTACAAGATCGATGTGTCGCTCGACGCCAAGCCGATGCCGGGCGATTGGAACGGCGCCGGGGCGCACACCAACTTCTCCACCACCGCCATGCGCGAGGGCTACGACGCCATCGTGGCCGCCGCGGAGGCGCTCGGCGATCGGGCCCTCGAGCACATCGAGCACTACGGCCCGGGGATCAAGGACCGCCTGACCGGCGCCCACGAAACCGCTAGTTGGGACTCGTTCAGCTGGGGCGCCTCCGACCGGGGCGCGTCGGTCCGCATCCCGTGGGCGGTAGAGAAGGCCAAGAAGGGTTGGCTCGAGGACCGACGGCCCAACGCCAACATGGACCCGTACGTGGTGACCCGGCTCATAGTGGAGACCTGTTGCTCCGCCTTGGCGGCGCTGCCGTAACCCGGCTTCGGGGTTCGCGCCAGCCGATCCCTTACCCGGGTGGCGGCGACCCGCCCGGCGCGACCGCCGCGACGGCGCCGAAATCGGCGGATCTGCTGAGGTCCGCCCACTTCTCGGCTTCGGCCGCCCGCGCCTCGGCGGCAGTCTGCGCCGATGCGACTGCGCCGGCCCCGAGCAGGAGGCGCCGGGGTGGGTCGTCGAGCCCGACGATCTCGGTGATGATCTTGGCGGCGCGGGCGGGGTCGCCGGGCCAGGTGGCGACGGTCGCGGCCCGGTACCGGTTCATCTCGCCGACGGTCTGGTCGTAGTCCTCGCCCACCGCGGCGGCCTCCATCGAGGAGCCGCCCCAGTCGGTGCGGAAGGCGCCCGGCTCGATGATGGTGACCTTGATGCCGAGCGGCTTGACCTCGTTGGCCAAGACCTCGGAGAAGCCCTCGACGGCCCACTTGGCGGTCTGGTAGGCGCCCATGCCGGGAGTGCCGCCGACGCGTCCGCCGATGGAAGAGAACTGGATGAAATGACCGGACCGCTGGGCGCGCAGCACCGGCAGGGCGGCCTTGGTCACGTTGACGACGCCGAACAGGTTGGTCTCGATCTGGGCCCGGAAGTCGTCGTCCGGCGTTTCCTCGATGGGCGAGGAGTTGGCGTAGCCGGCGTTGTTGACCACCACGTCGAGATGGCCGAACTCGTCGAGCGCCAGCTGGACGACGGCCCGCGCCGCCGCCGCGTCGGTCACGTCGAGCGCCGCCGCCCGGACCCGGTCGCCGTATTCCTGCACCAGGTCGTCGAGCTCCTCAGGCCGGCGGGCGGTCGCCACCACCCGGTCGCCACCCTCCAGGGCCGCCTTCACCACCTCCCGCCCGAAACCTCGAGAGCTGCCCGTGACGAGCCAGGTCCGGGTCACGACAGCTGCGCGGCGGGGGTTTCGCCGCGCACTGCGGCCATGTCCGGGTAGCGGTCGCCGGCCGCTTCGAGGGCACCGAGGCGAGCGAGGTCGTCGGCGTCGAGGGTGACGTCGGTGGCGGCGATGTTCTCCTCCAGGTACCGCCGGCGGCGGGTGCCGGGGATCGGCACCACGTCCTCTCCTTGGGCCAGCACCCAGGCCAAGGCCACCTGGCCCGGGGTGCAGCCATACCGATCCGCGACCTCTTTGACCACCGCGACCAGCTGCAGATTGTGCTCGAGGTTGTCCCCCTGGAAGCGGGGCTGGGCCTGGCGGCGGAAGTCGTCCGGGGCCAGGCCGGTGGTCGCGGTGATGGTGCCGGTCAGCAGACCCCGGCCCAGCGGGCTGTAGGGGACCAGGCCGACGCCCAGCTCCCGGCAGGTGGGGAGGATCTCGGCCTCGATCTGCCGGGCGAACAATGACCACTCGGTCTGCAGGGCGGTGATGGGGTGGACGGCGACGGCCCGGCGGATGGTGCTCGCCGAGGCTTCCGACAGGCCCAGATGGCGGACCTTGCCCTCGGCAACGAGCTCGGCCATGGCGCCGACGGTCTCCTCGATCGGCACCTCAGGATCGACGCGGTGCTGGTAGTACAAGTCGATGTGGTCGACGGCGAGCCGCTTGAGCGACGCCTCGCACGCCTGGTGGACGTACTCCGGCCGGCCACTAATGGCCCGGACGGTCGGGTCGTCGGCGCGCCGCACGATGCCGAACTTGGTGGCCAGCTGGACCCGATCGCGGGACTTGGCGATGGCCTGGCCGACCAGCTCCTCGTTGGCGCCGACGCCGTACATGTCGGCGGTGTCGAGGAAGGTCACGCCCAGTTCGAGGGCCCGGTGGATGGTGGCGATCGACTCGGGGTCGTCATCCGGCGTCGCCCCGTAGAAATCGCTCATGCCCATGCAGCCGAGGCCCATGGCCGAGACAGTGAGGCCGCGGGGATGGCCGAGGGTGCGCGTGGTGACCGGCATGGGGCACCGTCCTTTCAGATCATGTTCGGGGTTACGGAGCGCAGGACCCGCCGTAGTAGGCGATCTTGTGCTCGATGGCGTCGAGCGCCGCCTCCAGTTCCCGGAGCCGGGCCCGGACGGCGACCCGGTGGGCCTGCAGCAGAGCCAGGCGCTCGTCTTCGGTTTCCGGACCTGCAGCCACCAGCTCGAAGTAGCGCTGGATCTCCCGGATGGGCATCGCCGTCGCCCGGAGGCGACCGATGAACACCACCCGGCCGACGTCGTGCTCGGTGAACCGGCGGTGGCCGCTGGCCCGGCGGCCCACGTCGAGCAGACCGATCCGCTCGTAGTAGCGCAGGGTGTGGGCGGTCACGCCGGTCCGATCGGCCACCTCCGCGATGGTGAAGGTCGGGTCCTGGATGGCGATGGCGCTCACGCCAACCACCCTAAGACTTCGAGCACGCTCTAAGTCAAGAGCGCTAGGCGAAATTTCGGGGCGCGAGTTGGTCCGCCGGGATGATGCCCAGCCGGCCGGCCTGATAGTCGTCGACGGCTTGCTGGAGCTCGGCGCGGGTGTTCATGACGAACGGGCCGTAGTGGGCGATCGGGGCTCGGATGGGCAGCCCGCCCAGCAGCAGCACGTCGAGGGGGTCGGCCCGCCCGCCGACGGCTCGCATGGTGAGGTGGTCGCCGGGGCCGAAGACGACCAGTTGGCCGTCCTCCACCGGGCGGCCTTCGGGCCCGGCGGCGCCGTGCCCGGTCAGCACGTAGGCGAAGGCGGAGAAGGTCGGATCCCACGGGACGGCGATCTCCGCACCGGGGGCGAGGGTGGCGTGGGCATAGGTGATCGGGGTGTGGGTGACGCCGGGTCCGGTGAACCCGGCCAGGTCGCCGGCGATGAGGCGGATGAGGGCTCCGCCGTCGTCGGAGGTCACCAGGCGCAGGGCGTCGCCGGTGATCGACTGGTACCGCGGCGAGGTCATCTTGAGCGCCGGGGGCAGGTTGACCCACAGCTGCACCGCGTGCGACGGACCGCCGCGGCGGTACATCTTCTCGGTCGGCAACTCGTCGTGCAGGATGCCGCCACCCGCGGTCATCCACTGGGTGTCACCCTCGGCGATGACGCCGCCGCCGCCGTTGGTGTCGTGGTGGGCGATCTCGCCGTCGAGAATGTAAGAGACGGTCTCGAAGCCGCGATGCGGATGCCACGGCGCCCCCTTGGACTCGTTGGGGCCGTTGAACTGCGGGCCCACGTGGTCCAGGAGCAGGAACGGGTCGGCCGTCGACATCGCCAAGCCGCCCGGGAACGGTCGGCGCACGATGAGTCCGCCGCCCTCGGCCTGCCGGTGGGCCGTCACGACCTGGGCGATCGGTCGCGGGATCGACACGGTGGGATCGGGTCGGGAGATACGGGGCAGCACCAGCGTGTTGTCGACAGTGATGGCGGGCATGGTGATCAACTCCTCAGCGCGAGCGCCACCAACTTTGGTGACGTGTCAACAATATAGCCGTTTAGATGACGTATCAACTAAGTGCTGCGGTGGAGCGGATCAGAGGCCGAGGACCATCTGCGACGCCACGGATGACCGTCAGGAGCCGGTCGCCTGAGCGAGGACGAGCGGATGGACCGGACCGCTACCAGCCTTGCGGAGCTCGGCGCCGACCACGGTGAGGGTCCACCCCGAGTCGATGAGGTCATCGATGAGCAGGACCGGGCGTTCGGGCACCGGTCCCACCACGGTGAACGCGCCGTGGACGTTCCGGAACTGTTGCGCCGAGTTCTCCATCTCCTTTTGTGGTCGACCTTCGCGGATCCGACGCATCACGTCGACGGCGGGTATTCCGAGTTGAGCTGCGAGCCGTCCGGCGAAATCGGGCACCACGGCCCGTTCGAGGGACGGCACATAGGCGATCCACTCTGGCGCCGGGTCCGGCTGCCACCGGCGCACCAGCTCCGCGGCCGCCTCCACCAGCGCGTCAAGTACCGCGGCGGCGCCCTCTCTGGCCTCCCGCACCGCGGTCCCCCATCCGCCGTCGTTATAGGCGCTCACCGCCCGACCGACGCGGTTGCGCATGCCGTCGGGAATGTTGCCTCGGGCCGCATCGACGCCGGGCCACTGCTTGCGGGGTTCCAACTCGATGGGCCGGTCTCTGAGAAAGGCCGCAGCATCGGCAACCAGCCGAGCGTCCAGCGGAACGTCGAGCGACCAAGAACGACAACGATCGCATAGCCCACAAGGTCGGGCTTCCGGGTCGTCGAGCTGGGTGCGCAAGAACTCCATTCGACAGTCCGCCGTCGAGGCGTAGCCGCGCATCGCCGCCTGCTCGGCTCGACGAGCGGAAGTCACCCGGTCGACACGCTCGCCGTCGTATGCCCAGGCTCGCTTGGTGCGCGACCACCCGCCACCGACACGCTCGACTGCGCCTTCCACTTCGAGGACCTTCAGCATCACCTCGAGTCGGGTGTGGCGGACATTGACCTCGGCCTCGATGGCCCGCAGCGACAGCGGGCGTGCCGCTGTCTCCAGCACACTGACGACCTCCTCGGCTTGCGGTCGCGAGGGAAAGGCGGTGCGGATGAACCAATCCTGTATCTCGGCATCCTCACGTCCGGCGAGGAGGACGCCCATCGACGCGTCCACGGCCCGGCCGGCTCGACCCACTTGCTGGTAGTAGGCGATCGGCGAACCTGGACTCTGGAAGTGGACCACGAAGGTCAGATCCGGCTTGTCGAACCCCATACCCAACGCCGATGTGGCGACGACCACTTTGACTTCGTTGGCCAGCAACTGCTGCTCGATCGAGATCCGATCGCCAGAGTCAGCTTCGCCCGTGTAGGAGCGGGCGTCGATGCCTCGATGGCGAAGCCATGCCCCAACTCGCTCGGCGTCACGAACGGTTAGGCAGTACACGATGCCAGAACCCGGCATGACCGCAAGTTGGTCGGCCAACCAAGCCAGCCGCCGGGCGGGCTCGGGGAGATCGACGACCGCGAGTGCCAAGCCTTCCCTCCCGAGCGGTCCTCGCTCCACCAGGAGGTCCTCTCCGAGCTGGGCGACGATGTCCGCGACCACGCGATCGTTGGCGGTGGCAGTCGTGCACAGCACAGGTACTCCGTCGGGCAACAGCTCGACGACCCGCTGGATGCGACGATAGTCAGGTCGGAAATCGTGACCCCAGTCGCTGATGCAGTGCGCCTCGTCCACGACGAGCAAGCCCACCGACTTCGTCAGGGCAGGGAGGACCTCGTACCGAAAATGCAGGTTGTTGAACCGCTCCGGGGACACCAGGAGCAGATCGACATCGTTGCGACGGGCGCGAGCCTCGATCTCAACCCAGTCGGCCCGGTTGTCGCTATGGATCGTCTCGGCCCGTACTCCCGACCGACGGGCCATCTCGAGCTGATTTCGCATCAGGGCGAGAAGGGGCGAGACCAACAGCGTCGGTCCTGATCCTCGGTCCCGAAGGAGGCGCGTCGCGATGAAGTACACCCCGCTCTTCCCCCACCCGGTCCGCTGGACGACGAGCACCCGGGCTCGTTCGGCGACGAGCCGTTGGATCGCCTCCCATTGGCCGGGCCGAAAGGTTGAATCCTCCCGTCCGGTCAGTCGTCGCAGCAAGCGCTCGGCTTCGGTGTACATGTCCACGTCCACGCCGAGAGGCTATGGACCGGGTGCGACGGGCTGCCGCGGGTCCCGGCAGACATCGACGTCTGCCGCGATCGGTGGTTTCATGTTGTCTCATGCTATACCCATCAAGATATTCGGCGTAATCGATGGATCTCGGCGTCAATGACGACGTCGGATGGCGACGGATTCCACGCCGAGATCGATGAGTTGCGCCGAGATCCTGGCTGGTGGTACGAGACCGCGGTGGCTGGAGCATCGGCAGTGACACCAACCCCCCGCTTGCGGCGGGGCGGTAGCCGCTGGCCGTCAGGCCAGCGGAAGGGGCATCCCACGCGACGGATCCGGCGACCGCCCCACCCTCGCCGCGAAGTAGCGGCAACGAGATCGGGCCAGAAAACTGGTCGCCGCTTCGGGAGTCCGGCGACGTATCTTCGCCCGTATGAATCTCGTCGGGGGTCTGCGGACACGCGGGGCGACCCAAGGGGCGGTGCTGGCCCTGGCCTGCGTGGCGCAGTTCATGGTCGTGCTCGACGTATCAATCGTCAACGTGGCCCTGCCCCAGATCGGCCGGCAGCTGCACTACTCGACCGTGGGGCTGCAGTGGGTGGTCAACGCCTACGTCCTGACGTTCGCCGGCTTCCTCCTCCTCGGCGGGCGGGCGGCCGATCTGTTCGGGCGACGCAAGGTGTTCATCCTCGGGCTGGCGGTGTTCTCGGTGGCCAGCCTGGTCGGCGGCTTCGCCCAGTCGTCGACCCAGCTCACCGCGGCCCGGGCCGCCCAGGGCCTCGGCGGAGCCATCCTGTCGCCGGCGACGCTGACCATCATCACCACCACCTTCACCGACGGGGTCAGCCGAACCCGGGCCTTGGGGATCTGGAGCTCGGTCGCCGGGGCGGGTGGGGCCACCGGGGCGGTGTTCGGCGGGATACTGACCGGCTACTTCTCCTGGCGGTGGGTGCTCTTCGTCAACGTGCCGATCGGGGCGGCCGCCATCGCCTTGGCCCTGATGCTGTTGACCGAGGCCCGCCGGCCGTCCCCGGGCCGCCTGGACGTGGCCGGCGCCCTGACGGCGACCGGCGGGTTGGCCCTGCTGGTATACGCCATCGTCAGCACCGACACCCACCCGTGGGGATCGGCGCGCACCCTGGGGCTGCTGGCGGCGGCGGTCGCGCTGCTCGGGGTGTTCGTACTGATCCAGGCCAAGTTCGCGTCGGCGCCGCTGATGCCGCTGTCGCTGTTCCATTCGCGCCTCTTGACAGTCGCCAATATCACCATGACCCTGCTAGGGGCCGGCTTCTTCTCCATGTGGTACTTCCTGACCCTGTACCTACAGGAGGTCCACGGTTACGGGCCGCTCAAGGCCGGCTTGCTGTTCCTGCCCATGGCGCTCGCCATCATCGTCGGGGCCCAACTCAGCATCCGCCTGATCGGTTTGCTGGGCCCGGGCCGCGTCCTGTTGATCGGCCTGGGGCTCGGCGTCGGCGGTTTTCTGTGGTTGGCGCAGGTCCAGGCGTCGAGCAGCTATCTGTCCGGGGTGCTGCCCGGCACCCTGCTGACGTCGGCGGGGGTGGGCCTGTCGTTTACCCCCCTGGCCCAGGCCGCCACCAGCGGCGTGCCCATGCAGATGGCTGGCCTGGCGTCGGGGTTGCTCAACACCTCCCGGCAGGTGGGGGGCTCCATCGGCCTGGCCGCCCTGGCCACCCTGGCCACGGCCCGAACCAAGCAGGTGGCCCACACCATCTCGCAGAAGCAGGCCCTCACCTCGGGGTTCGACCGGGCCTTCGTGGTGGCGGCCGTGGTGACCTTGGTGGCCTTCGTGGCCGCCATCGCCATCCCCCGGTCCCGACCTCTGCAGCCGGCCCCGGCGCCCGAACCGGCGGCCGACGTCGGCGATGCCGTGGTGGCGCCGGCGGAGTGACGACCACGGTGACCATCGGGGCGGCCACCCGGTCGGCCATGCACCGGGTGGCTGCTCACGTGCTGGCTCGGCGACGCTACGAGGTCACCGGCAGGTTCGGGTTACGGGCCAGTCCGGGCGGTTTCGCCACCCCGACGTTTGGCGAGCCGGCGGAGACCGTCCGCGTCGCCGGCGTTTCCTTGGTCCGCGAGGTAGGAGGGACCAGCGCCAGTTGCCCGCTCCGGGGATCGACCTTGCGCCAGTTGGCCGCCTTCGCGGGGACCGACATCGATGCCCCGTTCTCCAGCGGCGCGGACGCGCCGGCCATCGGCGACCCCGACGAGGCCCTCGACCTCGCACCCGAGGACGCCCGCCGGCTGGCCGATTGGTACACCCTCGGCTGGCTCGCCCTCGACGCGGTGCTCACCGCCCTGCCGCCGGAGGCCGAGCCGGCCACCATCCAGCTGTGGCCCGAGCATTTCGACGCCGGCACCAACGTGGGCCTGCCGCTCGGGTCGCGGCTCAACCTGGGCTTCTCGCCCGGCGACGGCTACCAGCCCGAGCCCTACGTTTACGTCGGACCCTGGGGCCCGGAGCGGCCAGGCGATCCGGCCTTCTGGAACGCCCCGTTCGGTGCGGTGCTGCGCGCCGGCGACGTGGACGTGACGGCGGACCCACCGGCCCGGACCCAAGCCTGTATCGACTTTCTGCGTGCCGGCATCGCCCAGGCGTCCGTCGCCGAGTAGCCGCCCGTGCCCGTCGCCCTTGCCAGCCCGCGCCAAGCCAACCTCACCCCGCCGGACGCCGGCGAGGTCTTCGCCCTGAGCCGCGGGGTGGCCTCGGCGGTGGCGCCCGCGGGCGGCCTCACCCAGACCCAGCGCCTGCTGATGGCGTCGGTCTTCGCGGCCATGACCGGCCACCCGGCGACGCTGGACGCTCCGGCCATGACTCCGGAGGAGCTCGCCCGCGCACTGGCCCACCGCACCATCGAGTTCCGGCCGCCGCATGAGGGGCGGGGCCGGCGGGCCGGCGCGCCGGAGCCGGGGGGTATTTCTTTGACCATTTCTGACTCTCCGGTACATCTGCGACATACCGTGTCGCAGATGTCCCGAAGAGTCCAGATGTACCAAAGACTCGCGGCCCGCCGGGCCCTGCCGCCGGGCTGGCCGACCGCGGCCGTGAGCTCCGGTGGCTCTCCTGGGGCTTCTGTGGTGACGCGACCCTAGTGAGAGCCGGGCTTTTTCCCCGACGCCGCTAGGGATTTTCGTCGCGGTACGGCGCCGCAGAGTGCGTTGTCAGAACTGCCCCACGACGTCAATGACAACGACCTGGGCCGGTGCGGCCGGTTGCGACGCGGCGGTGGCGGTCGCCGGTTGGGCGGGGGTGGCCGGCAGCAGAGCGACGGCGCGGGCACCGATGTTCTGACCCCTGAGGACGGTGGCCACGGACAGGACGTTCTGTGCGGTGAGCAGTTGCGGCTGCTTGCCCCATGAGGATTGGGTCTGGGTGCCGGTGGCGATGTCGGTCTGGACGAGTTGCAGCACGAGGGTCTTGCTCGGATCGATCTTGGCACCGCTGCCTTTGACCAGCAGCTTCGAGGTCGGTGAGGTGGGGGCCTTCACCCCCGCCACGCTGGTCACTCGGGGCTCGTGGCCGGGCGTGCTGGTGATCTTCGGCCAGCCGGTGGCGGGCAACTGGCTGTCGGCGGTGCCAGGTGCCGATGCGTTCGGTTTGTAGTCGGCGAGCAGGTCGACCACGAACACGAGGGTGTCGGTGCCCGATATGCCCGCCTGGGAGTTGCCCGATGATCCGTACCCGTCGGCCGGCGGGATGCTCAGTAGCATTCGCGTCTCGAGCCGTTTGCCGATGAGGGTCTTGTCGAAGCCGGGTATCACTGCGCCGGTACCGATCACGAACCCGGACGGAGCGCCGCGGGAGAACGAGCTGTCGAAGACCTTGGGCTGGCTGCCGACCTTGGTCGGCCAGATCTCGCCGACGTCGTTGATGATCACAGTGTCGCCGGAGGCCACGGGGGTGCCGCTACCAGCGACAAGGGTCTGCTCGATGAGTTGCTTGGGGGGCTGGCCGGCCGGGAAGGTCATCGTCGGTTTGGTGTTGAACGCTCCGGCCACGGTGACCCCGGTCTTGCCTACGACAGGTGCGTCAGCTGAGGTCGGCGTGCTGCCTGTGGACGTCGAGGTGGTCGGCGATGGCTGGCCCGATGAGGGGCTCGACCCCGCAGAAGGGGAACGAGAGCCCGACGAGCAGGCGCTCAGCGAGATGAGCGTCGCCAGCAGCAGTGCGAGCCCTGTCGGTCCACCACGCAATCGAGTACGCACAACGTTACCCATTGATTCCATTCCGTCGCCAAGCAGGCAGGCGTTCGACCCTAATCGGTCAACCCCCGCCAGACTCCGCGGGTGCCGCTCAGCGAGAGCT
>CAVPBX010000010.1:0-104592 GCA_963702305.1 uncultured Acidimicrobiaceae bacterium
GAGGACGAGGACTTCGAGGACGGAGCCGGCGCTCGACAGGAGGACCACGACGAGCGAGGACTTCGGTCGCGCGCGCCGCGGAGGAGGACGAGGACGAGGACTCGACGTCGAGGACGTGGCGGCCGAGCTCGAGGCCGAGCTGACCGCGCCGAGGCCGAGGCGCCGCTCGCCGACTGGGACGAGGACGACGACGTCGAGCGGCCCCAGGATGAGGAGCAGCTCGCCGAGCAGCCCGAGGACCCCAACGCCGCCAAGCGCTTCTGGTTCGAGCACGCCACCGGCGCCGGCAAGACCGTCGCCGCGCTCGGCTTCGTCGAGGCCTCGCGGACCGGCGGCGTCCTGATCCTGACCCACCGGCGCAACCTCGTCGACCAGTTCCTCGGCGAGCTGCGCGACCGCGGCTACAAGAAGCGGATCGCGCCGGCCGCTGCTCGAGGCGAGGACCGCCCGAACGGGCCGGTCACCGTCGAGACCTACCAGTGGTTCGTGCGCAACGCGGGCAAATCTCGAGCGCCTACACGATCGTCATCTGCGACGAGGCGCACACCGCGCTCGGCGAGAAGACGAGCGCCGCGATCCGCGAGTGGACCGGGCCGATCTTCATCGGCATGACCGCGACGGGCGCGCTGATCGCGCGCCACGTGACCGACTCTTCCCGACGCAGACCTCGCGCTTCGACCTGGCTCAGGCGGCGCGGCGCGGCGTGATCTCGCCGCTGCGCTGCGTGCGGATCCGCCCGGGCCGGGCGTGCGCACGATCGCCAAGGTGCCGCTGCGCCGCGGCGAGGTCGACACCGAGTTCGACCAGGAGATGCTGGCCGAGCTGCTCGACCAGCCGCCGTTCAACCTGGCGGTCGCGAACCTTTACAAGACGCGCTTCAACGGCGTGCCCGGGGTCGTCTACGCGGCCGGCGTGCGCCACGCCTACAACCTCGCGGTGGCGTTCCGCGACGAGGGGATCAAGGCGCAGGCGGTCTCGGGCGAGACGCCCAAGCGCGAGCTCGCCTCGATCCTCGCGCGCTACGAGCGCGGCGACATCGACGTGCTGATCAACGCGCAGCTGCTGGCGGAGGGCTGGAACTCGCCGCGCGCGACGGTCTGCGTGCACCTCGCGCCGACGGCCTCGAAGCGCATCTACCAGCAGCGCGTGGGGCGCGTGACGCGCCGCCACCCCGGCAAGGAGGCGGGGCTCGTCGTCGACTTCGTGCACCCCGCGACCAAGCACGACGACCCGGTCGTGACGCTGCACTCGCTGCTGGACCGCGACGTGTACCGCGGCGGGGCGATCGTCGTCGGCCCGGTGCGCCGCGGGCGCGGGCGGCGGGTGCGCGTGGAGCGCCGGGTGCTGCCGGTGTGCGCGGAGGAGGAGCGGCGGTTTGCGGTGTTCGAGCGCGAGCTGTGGAGGATCGCCGTGGAGCACCTCGACTACGGCGAGCAGCACGTGTGGGCGGCGCTCGCCGGGGCGCGCGTCGCGCCACCGGGTGGCGCCGCGCGCGCGCGATGCTGCACTTCGACCGCGCCGGCGAGCTGAAGAGCCGGTTCCTGATCACCGCCGTGCAACGCAACCCGAACCCGCAGCTGCGGCTGCGCGCGCTCGCCGACATCGCCGCGGCCGCGACCCCGACGCGTTCGATACCGCGATCGACATGATCGGGACATGGTCGCGCGAGGAGCGCCGCGAGTCCTCGAAGATCATGCTGCGCGCCCTCGTCGAGCGGCGCATCGGCCGCCGCGACCAGGCCAGCGCGTGGATCTGGCGCCTGGCGGAGTACACGCGCGATCTGCACGAGGAGTACGCGGTGCAACGCTGGCCGGAGACCAAGCGCCTGCTGGGGCTGCTCGTGAACTCCTCCGGCGGCGCCCACGCGCGCAACGCGCGGCGGTTGATCCACGCCTCGCGCAAGCAGGACCGCCGCCTCGCGGCCGCTTTGCTGGCGGCCGCGCTCGCCCACACGCCCGAGGCCGAAGAGGCACTGCGCGGGGCGCGCACGCGGATGGCGCGCAAGCCCCCCGCGCTGGCGCGCGAGCTGCTGCGCAACTTCCCCAAGCGTCGGGCGCGCAAGGCCGCCGCCGGCGCGGCGGCGAGGGAATCGGGAGCCACCTCCGGCGAGGCGAGACGGCGCCGGAAGGCCCCCGAGGGCGAGCTGACGCGCGTCGTCGACGAGTCGCTCAAGCGCTCGGCCGATGGCGCCGGCGTGACCGGCCGCGACCGGCGTGTCGAGGAGCTGATCGCCGAGCGCGCGGCGGACGGCGCCGCGAGCGAGGGAACCGTGGCGCGGCGGGGCAGCCGACGACGGCGCGCCGCAGTGAAGGCGGCGCCCCCGCGCTCGCGACGCGAGGGCGCGGTCGGCGGGCCGAAGCGCGCTCGACGGCGCCGAGCCGACGCTGACGCGAGGCCCCAGCCGGGCGACGACGAGGTCTCCCGCTCGACCCGGCGCCGAGGAGTAGCCGCTACCCGCGCGCAGGTGCACCTCGCCGGCCGCCGAGCGTCGCCGCCCCGCCGTCTGCCAGCGAGACGACCAGGCGCCCCTCGCCGTCGATCCCGACGCCGCGGCCATGCATCAGCAACCCGCGAGCCGCCGGCGTCCACGCGATCTCGCGGCCGCGCAGCGCGTCGCGCGCGCGCCACGCGACGCAGCGTCTCGGCGGCCGGCTCGTGCAGCCGGTCGCGCGAGCGCGCGCCAGCAGCGCGCTCAGCGTCGGCTCGAGCTCCTGCGGCGCGCGCCCGAGCGTCGCGGCGGTGCGCGCAGCGCGCGGGCAGCTCCTCGAGCCGCACGGCCACGTTCAGGCCGATCCCGAGCACCGCCCAGTCTTCCTGGGGCCGGCCCTCGATCAGGATGCCGGCGAGCTTGGCCAGCGCGGCGCAGCCGCGGGCGCGGGCCGTCGCGCGGCGCCTGCGGCCGCGTCGCGGCGAGCACGACGTCGTTCGGCCACTTGATCAGCGCGCCGCGCCGGCGCGAGTCGCAGACGGCGACCGCGGCGATCAGGGGCAGCAGCGGCGGCGGGGAGCGCAGGACCAGCGACGCGAGCACCGAGCTGCCCGGCGGCGCCGACCAGCGGCGTCCCTGGCGCCCGCGGCCGGCGTCTGAAACGAGCGCGGTGACGAGCGCGCCGTGCGGCGCCCCGGCGATCGCGAGCGCGCGGGCGCGCGCGTTGGTGGAGTCGGTGGCGCGCAGGTGAAGCCGCGGGCGCCCGAGCGCCGGGAGCGCGGGAGGCGGTCGCGGGGCATGCGCCGCCGCCGGGGCCGTGAGCGCTCACGCCGCCGAGCGCCGCGCGCGCACGTCCGCGAGCAGCGCGTCGAGCAGTCCCTCGATGTCGTGGCGCTGCGCCTCCAGATCGGGCGCCAGGCCGTGCTCGCGCAGCGTCGCGCTGGTGACCGGACCGATCGAGGCGATGCGCGTGGCGGGCGAGAGCGCCGCGTCGCCGCCGGCCGCCTGCAGGAAGAAGCGCACGGTCGAGGACGAGGTGAAGGTGATGTAGTCGGCGGCGCGCGCGGCGGCGAGCGCGCGCCGACAGCGGCTGCGGCCACCGTCTCATACAGCGCGAGCACGTCGACGTCGGCGCCGCGCGCGCGCAGCGCGTCGGGGAGCAGATCGCGCGCCCGCGCTCCCGCGCGCGATCAGCGCGCGCCGCACCGGCGGTGCGATCGACGCGAGCTCCTGCGACGAGGCGCCTCGGCGACCGCGCGCTCGGGCAGGACGTCGGCGAGCACCCCGCGCGCGCGCAGGGCGCTCGCGGTGCCGGGGCCGATCGCCGCCACGCGCGCTGCCCGCGAGGGCCCGCGCGTCGCGCCCGCTCGCCAGCAGACGCTCGAACAGCTCCGCCACCCGACCGGGCTGGTGAGGCAGATCGAGGTCATAGCCGTCCAGCGCCGGCGCGTCGCCGGGCAGCGCCAGCGTCTCGATGACCGGCGCCTGCACGGTGCGCGCGCCGAGCTGCGCCAGCCGTGCGGCGAGCACGCTGGACTGCGCCCGCGCGCGCGTGACCGCGACGCTCAGGCCGCTCAGCGGGCGCGCGGGCAGCCACGAGAGCTCGCCGGCCAGCGCGGCGACCGCGCCGATGACCGTGATCGCCGGCGCGCGCACTTGCTGCGCGGCGGCGAGCTCGGCGATCGTCGCCAGCGTGCCGACGATCGTGCGCTGGCCGGGCAGCGTGCCGGCTTCGATCACGGCGGCCGGCTCTGACGCGTCGCGCCCCGCCGCGGCGAGCGCCTGCGTGATCTCGGGCAGGCGCCGCGCGCCCATATAGAAGACGAGCGTTCCCGGGAAGGCGGCCAGCGCCGGCCAGTCGATCGCGGTCTCGCGCTTGTCGGGGTCCTCGTGCCCGGTGACGAGCGCGACCGCGCTCGCGCTGCCGCGATGGGTGACCGGGATGCCGGCGTAGGCCGGCGCCGCCACGCCGGCGCTGACCCCGGGCACGACCTCGTACGGGATCGACGCGGCGCGCAGCGCGAGCGCCTCCTCGCCGCCGCGGCCGAACACGAACGGGTCGCCGCCCTTCAGGCGCACGACGGTGCTCCCCGCCCGCGCGCGCGCGACCATCAGCTCCTCGGTCTGCTCCTGGGGGACCGACGCGCCCGCCGCCTGCTTGCCGACGAACAGCAGCTCGGCGTCCGCGCGCGCGCCATCCAGCGCCGCCGCCGGGATCAGCCGGTCATACAGGATCACGTCGGCGCCCGCGATCAGCTCCAGCGCCCGGGCGGTGAGCAGGCCCGGATCGCCCGGCCCGGCGCCGACCAGGTAGACCCGGCCGCGCGGCTCGCTAGGCGACACGCGCGAGCAGCTCCCCGGCGCCGGACGTCTCCATGCGCCGCGCCACGTCGCGCCCGAGCTGCGCTGGGGTCGTAGAAGCCGCCGAGCAGCTCGTCGACGACCCAGGCCGAGCCGTCGGGCAGGCCGACCCAGGCGCGCAGCTGCAGGCAGCCGCATCCGGCCGGCCGCGCATGCGCGCCGAGCGGTGTCTGACAGCTCGCCTGCAGCGCCTGCGCGAGCGCTCGCTCGGCCTGCAGGCAGGCGAGCGTGGCGGCGTCCGTGATCGCCTCGGCGGCGTCGCGCGCGCGCCGGTCGTCTGCGCGCGCCTGCAGCGCGAGCACGCCCTGGCCGGGGGCCGGCACGAACGTCGCCGGGTCCAGCAGCGCCCCGATCTCGCGCTCGCGTCCCAGTCGCTGCAGGCCGGCGCGCGCGAGCACGATCGCGTCCAGCTCGCGCGCTCCGCCGTCGTCTGCCGCGGCGGCCAGTCTGCGCAAGCGCGTGTCGACGTTGCCCGCGAGCTCGACGAGGTCGAGGTCGTCGCGCACCGAGCGCAGCTGGGCCGCACGGCGCACGCTGCTCGTGCCCACCCGCGCCCCGGGGGCCAGCGACGCGAGACTGGACGCGCCGCACAGCACGTCCTCGGCGCCCGCGCGAGCCGGCGCGCCCACGAGCGCCAGCCCGTCCGCCGGCTCCTGCGGGACGTCCTTGGCCGAGTGTACGGCCAGGTCGATCCCTTCGTCGCGCAGCGCGCGCTCGATCGCGTCGACCCAGCGGCTCTTGTCCTGCGGCACGTGCTCTGCGCCCGGCTCGCCGCCGCCGGGCGCGGCATCCCCGCTGACGCGCAGGATCACGGGCTCGGGCGCGCAGTCGACGGCGTGCGCGCGCAGGAGCGCGATCACCTGCTCGGCCTGAGCGCGCGCCAGCGCGCTGCCGCGGCTACCGATGCGCAGGTGCGCCATGCGCCGCGCTCAGGGGGAGCCTGAGCCGCCCGCGCTCGTGCGGCGCGGGAAGGCCCGCACGTTGTCGGGCGCCTCGTCCCCCGCCTCGCCCTCGTGCGTGTTCGCGCGGGCCTCGTCCTCGCGCAGCCCGAACAGCTCGCGCACGAGCTCGATGCTCGCGTGGCCGCGCGCCTCGGACAGGCTGCGCAGACGCAGCGTGGGCTCGTGCAGCAGCCGGCTCATGACCGCCCGCGCGATCGCCTCCACGCGAGCCATGTCGCGCGGCGAGGCCGACTCCCACTGCCCGTCGTTCTCGGCCAGCACACGGTCGACGAGCTCGTTGCCGTGCTCGCGCAGCGCGGCGACCGTCGGCAGCGCGTCGAGCTGGCCCATCCAGCGCGCGAAGCGGTGGATCTCCTCCTCGACGATCTCCTGGCGCGCGGGACCTCGCTCGCGCGCGTGTCGAGGTTGCGCGCGATGACCGCCTGGAGGTCGTCGATGTCGTACAGGCTCACGCCGTCCAGCTCACCGCAGCCGGCTTCGATGTCGCGCGGAACCGCGATGTCGATCAGCAGCAGCGCGCGGCCGTCGCGCTCGCGCATCACGAGCTCGAGCTCCTCGCGCTCGACGATCGGCGCCGGCGAGGAGGTCGACGCGAGCACGATGTCGGCCGCCAGCAGCTGGTCGGGCAGGCGCTCCAGCCCGACGACCGAGCCGCCGAAGCGCTCGGCGAGGCTGCGCGCCCGGTCGGCGTGGCGGTTGGCGACGAACACGGTCCCCGCGCCCTGGTCGGCGAGCGCGCGCGCGGTCAGCTCGCTCGTCTCGCCGGCGCCGACGATCACCACGTGGCGGTCCTGCAGCGAGCCGAGCACGCTCAGCGCGTGCTCGACGGCCACCGAGGGGACGCTCACGCGGCTGGAGCCGATCCCGTCTCCGAGCGCACGCGCTTGCCGGTCGTCAGCGCGGCGGCGAACAGGCGGTTTGACAGCGGTCCGGTGGAGCCCTCGGCGAGCGCGGCCTCGTGGGCGCGCTTGACCTGCCCCTGGATCTCGGCCTCGCCGACGATCATCGACTCCAGGCCCGCCGTCACGCGGTACAGCTGGCGCGCCGCGTCGCAGTTGCGCGGCGCGTAGATCGCCTCGGCCAGCTCGGTCGGGCGGATGCCGGCGCGGCCGGCCAGCAGGCCGAGCACGTCGGACTCGGCGCGCACCGGGTCGCCGACCACGAGGTAGACCTCGGTGCGGTTGCAGGTCGACAGCACGACCGCCTCGCGCACCTCGGCGGTGGCGATCGCCTCGCTGGCGAGCTCGGCGGCGGCGGGCTCGCTGAACGCCAGACGCTCGCGCAGCGCAACCGGCGCCGTCTTGTGCGAGATGCCGAGCGCCAGCAGCTCGCTCATACCGGCGTGGACTCCGGAGCGCTCTGCAGCTGGGCCGCATCCTGGCCGGGCGTCGCGGCGCGCGCCGCCAGCTCCTCGGGCGCAGCGGCCCGTGCTCGCCGGCGGCCTGCGCCTGCTCGAGCAGCTCGTCCAGCTCGCGCTCCACGCGGTTCAGGCGCACCGCCATGATCGCGACGTAGATGAGCACGAGCGCGAACAGCACGACGTAGGCGCCGGCGACGTACTTCCCCGCCTGGTGCAGCGGCAGGGCCGGGGGTCTGCGCGAGCAGCGCGGCGGACATCACGCGCTCCGCTGCCCGGCGGCGAGCATCGTCGGCGCCGCGCTGCGCGCGCGGCGCGGAGTCGGCAGCGTGCCTTCGCCGGCCCGCTGGCGGCGCAGCGCGCGCAGCTGGGCGCGTGCGCGCTTGGCGGTCAGCTCGTAGGAGAAGAGCGTCAGCCAGAGCAGCGCGATCGCCAGCAGCGACACCAGGAACGCGAGCGCCATCGGCGCGGGCAGGTTGGAGGCGCTACCGAGCACGCGCGGGTGCAGGTAGGCGGTCGACATGCGCACGGCGAGGAAGTTCAGCGGCACGAACGCGCCGGCGGTGATCGCGAACACCGACGCGTAGCGTGCCTGGCGCTCGGGGTCTTCGATCGCGAAGCGCAGCGGCTGGTAGGTCGCGTAGAGCAGGAAGACGATCAGGAACGAGACGAGCGTCGGCTCGCTCCACACCCACCAGTGGCCCCACGAGCCGCGGCGCCCAGATCGAGCCCGTGATCAGGGCGCCGAGGCGCGAAGATCAGGCTCATGTGGATCGCCACGTAGGAGCGCATGTCCCAGCGCGGATCGCGCGTGCGCAGGTGCGCGATCGCCATCACGCCGCCCGCGATGAAGCCGCACAGCGCGACGATCGCAAGCGGCACGTGCACGTAGAAAATCTTCTGCAGGAAGCCTTCTTCGGCTTCCAGCGGCGCGTAGAAGAAGACGAGCGCGAGCGCCGCGGCCATCACGGCGACGGTCGCCAGGCTCAGCGTGCGCAGCCGGCGGCGCGCATCTCAGGGCGCTGCGCGCGCGCCGCGGCCGCGCGGCGCTTGAGGGTTGTGGCGGGCGACGTCGTCAACATCTAGTCCTCGAGCAGGAAATCGAACACCGCATAGGCGATCAGCCCGAACACCAGATCATAGAGCCCCAGCAGCGCCAGCCAGCGCGCTGCCGGGCCGCCGCGCGGGGCCGAAGGACGAGCAGCGGGGCGCTCGCGCGCGCCGCGCCGATCACATCGGGAACGAGCAGCGGGAGCGCGAGCAGCGGGCCGAGCAGGTCGCGCGCGCGCGTGCGCACCGCCAGCGCCGCGACCAGCGTGCCGATCGCAGCCACGCCGAGGTCGCCGAGCGCGAGCACCGCCAGCAGCCCGGGCATCGCCGTGCCACAGCGACGGTCCGAGCAGCAGCAGCGCGAAGGCCGGCACCGCGACCAGCTCGAGCGCCGCCAGGTACGCGAGCAGCGCGAGCGCCTTCGCCGACCAGCAGCGCGCTGCGGTCCACCGGCGCGAGCAGGAACGCGTCCAGGCCGCCCTGGTCGGCGTCGGCGACGAACAGCCGGTTGACGCCGAGCATCGCGGCGAACAGCAGCGTCACCCACAGGATGCCCGCCGCCAGGTCGCCGTCGACAGTGTTGCGGTTCAGCGCGAAGTGAAAGACGACGAACGTCGTCACGGCGAACAGCGACATGGCCCGGCACCGACTCGAGCGTGCGCAGCTCGACGAGCAGCTCCTTGCGCAGCACCGCGGCGACCGTCGCGAGCGTTCCCGCGCCGCTCGCTCTCGCCGCCCTGCGCCTCGCTCGCCAGCCGCTGCGGCGCGCGCCGGCGTCGGCGGGCGCGGCGCGCCTCGGCGCGGCCTGGCTCACCGGTACAGCTCGTGATCTGATCGGGGTCGATCGCCGAGGGCGCGCCGAGCAGCCGGGCGCCGGCGCGCAGCCCGAGCACGAGGTCGGCCTCGACGAGCGCGCCGCTTGGGTCGTGGCTGCAGACACGCGCGCGCGCGCCGGCGCCGGCTCCGATCAGCGGCTCGGCCAGCGCGACCGCGGCCGGGTCGAGGTTGGCGTAGGGCTCGTCGAGCAGCAGCAGCTCAGGGCTCGGTGCAGCACGGCGCGCGCGATCGCCACGCGCTGGACCATGCCGCGCGAGAGCCGCGCAGCGGCTCGTCGGCGCGCGCCGCGCAGCGCTCAGCGCGTCCACGAGCTCGCTCGATGCGCGCCGCTCGCGACGCCGTGCAGGCGCGCGTGGAAGCGCAGGTTCTCGCGCGCGCTCAGCTCGCGGTAGAGCAGCGGCTCGTGCCCGAGCAGCCCGATTCGCCCGCGGGCTCGCCACGCCTCGCCGGGCAGCGACTCGCCGAACACGCGGACGGCGCCGGCGTGCGGGCGCAGCAGCGTGGCGAGCACGCGCAGCAGCGTCGTCTTGCCGGCCCCGTTGGGCCCGAGCACGGCCAGCGTCTGTCCCTGCGCGAGCTTCAGCGACACGCCGCGAAGCGCCTCGCGTTCGCCGTAGCGCGCACGAGCCGATCTCGAGCGCCGCCTCGCGCCCGTCGTTCGCGCCGCGGCCATCGCTGCGGGCGAGCTCGGGCGCCATGCGCGCGGCCGCGCTCGGCCTGCGCGCCTGCGATCAGCTCGCGGACTGCCCCGCTCGCCCGCCTCGCGGTCGCTGTCGCGCAGCAGCTCGATCGGGTCGGGCTCGCCGTTGACGATCGACTCGAAGAACTCCTTGCGCTCCTGATAGGTGGGCAAGCGTGCGCTTGGCCCAGCCGCGCGCCTCGTTGAGCAGCACCGCCAGGCGCGCGTAGGGCTCGCCGTACTGAGCCGCGATCTCGCGCTTCATGCGCTTGGCCAGCGCGGGCGACGCGCCGGCGGTCGAGATCGCGATCGCCAGCGGCCCGCTGCGCGCGATCGCCGGCAGGATGAAGTTGCACAGCGGCGGCACGTCGACCACGTTGACGAGCATCGCGCGCCGCTCGGCGTGCTCATAGACGGCGATGTTGACGTCGGTGTCGTCGGTCGCCGCGATAACCATGAAGACACCCTCGAGGTCCGGCGCGCCGCCGTACTCGCGCCGCTGCCAGTTCGATCGAGCCCCGCGGCGAAGCGCGCGCAGCTCCGGCACGGCGTCGGGCGCGATCAGCGTCACCGTCGCCGCCGCACGCCAGCAGCCCCTCGACCTTCTCCAGCCCTACGTCGCCACCACCGACGACCACGCAACTGCGGCCCGCTCAGTTTCAGGCAGGCGATGTAAAAGGGCGTGTCGAGCATCCCCTGCACGCAGCTCTGGTCGCAGATGCCCCTGTGCAGCTGGCAGACGCACTCCTTGCCTGCGTAGGCCTGGGCGGGCATGCTCAAAAGGGTAGCCGCCGCCCGCCGCCGCCCGTCGTGGATGGGATGGGGGAGGATTGCGAGGGCGCCTGCGCCGCTATCGCGGCAGCCCCGGCCGAGCGCGCGCGCACCCGCACGCGCGAGCGCCGCGGCGCCGCGGCGGCGCGCCTGGCGGCGGTCGACGTCGCGCGCCGAGCGCAGCTTGGGCGACCGTGTGCGCCGCGCGCGCGAGCAGCTTCGTCATACGGGCCCCACCACAGGCCGCGCAGCTGCGGCGGGCTCCAGGCGATCAGCTTCTCCTGGCCGCAGGCGCGCAGCCCGGCCTCGCCGAGCGTGCGCCCCAGCCCGCTTCCGGCGGCGGCTCCCCACGGGCCCGCGCGAGAGCGTCGGGCGCGGGGAGGTGGTCGTTGAGCTACACCATTCCGGCGTGCAGCTCGCGCGCGATGCGCATCGCGCGGTAGCGGTCGGCGTCCAGACGACGCGCCGAGCCCGTAGTCGCCAGTCGTTGGCGAGCGCGATCGCCTCGCCGACCGAGTCGACGGCGACGACGGCGAGCACCGGTCCGTCGATCGGCTCGCGCAGCAGGCGCATCTCGTGCGTCGCGCCGCTGACCACGGCCGGGTGCGTAGAACGACCGAGCCACAGCCGGGCGGGCTGCAGCGGTCCGCCGCAGCGCAGCTGCGCGCCGTGCGCGACCGCGTGCGGCGACGAGCTCTCTGCACGTGGGCCACGCGCCGCGGCGAGGCCAGCGGACCGACCTGCGTGCCGGGGTCCGCCGGGTTCGCCGACGCGCAGCGCCCGCGCGCCGTCGACGAGCGCGCCGACGAAGCGCTCGTGCAGCCTCGCGCGCCAACATATACGCGCTCGACCGAGCCGCGCGCCTGGCCCGCTCCCGGCGCAGCCCGCCGACAGCGCGCCGGCCACCGCCCACGGCAGGTTGGGCGTCGGCGAGCACGAGCATCGCGTCCTTGCCGCCAAGCTCGACCGTCACCTCTTTCTCGTGCGATACGCAAGCGCGCGCCACCGCCCGCCCGACCGCCGGCGAGCCGGTGAACAGGACCTTGTCGACCGGCGCGCTGCGTCGAGCGCCACGCCGGCCTCGGCGCTGCCGTGCACGACTCGCACGAGACCCTCGGGCAGCCCCGCGCGGCCGTGACGTTCCCGCTAGGTTCGCAGGCGTCGTCGAGTTTGGAGTCGATCATGCATCGTCGCGAGGTGGTCGTTCGACACGTTTCCTGACAGCTCTCCCGCTGGATCGCTAGCAATGGGCACCGTCGCCAATATAGTCGCAACTCAGAGGGAAGGGCCGACCGGTGCCCGTCGCATGTTCGATCTGCCACATGGGCCTGCTACCACCGATTCTCAGGCCATCTATCGGGATGCCGTGTTCGTGGGGCAGGCGGTTCTCTGCGGCACCGGAGTAAACAGCCCATGAGGGCGCGTAGGCATCGGATTCGGATCGGTGACTTGCGGGCGCTGGAATGGTGCTCGAGGCCGACATCCGTGACTGGATCGAACACCTGGAACGACGACCCCGCCTCCTACGTGTGGGTCAAGATCGCCGATCAGTTCTTGGACGCCCTGGCCCGATAATGCGAACGAGCCTCCGCCGCGGCAGCACCCAAAAAGCAAACCCGCTCGATGCTTACCAATATTTTGTAGCGACTCAGCAACTCACGCGATTAGAACCCGCCTCGTAATCCTCCAAATCCTGCTGCTAACTCCAGACACTGTTCCACAGCCAGAGATCAGCGTCGCCTCCGATGACGGAGAGATCGCGGCTGTCCTCGCGGCTAAGGCTGAACTGGCTCAGGTCGTCGAGGAGGCGCAGGGGCCAAAGCTGATTGGCATTACCAGCGTCGGGATGGACTGATGACGACTCGACGCCCGACGTAACTCCGTACGTCGCGCATCCGCCGGATCGTCTGGTCAACCCCCGGTAGCGCAGAGACGACCAGCAGCAGCATCGCCGGGAACCAGAAGAAACGGTCGAACAAAACCGGCGCGGTCAGAGCAACACGAACGCGGCGGCGAACGACCGAAGGCGACCTCGGCAAGCAGATTGTTTGTGCGGCGCCAGCATTGCCGGAACGCATAGACGACAGCCGTTACTACTCCGACAAGAGTCAACATGCCGCCCTGATACCAGGCCAACAGGAGGAAGTTGTGGGCCTGCAATGTGGTGGTGGTCACCCCATCGACTGAGGGCAACTGAAAGAGACCAGAGCGAATGTCCAGGCCGCGGCCAACCAGCGGATTGTGAACGACCTGGTGCCAGGCGAGATGCCAGGTCTCAATCCGAGACGCGGAGGTGTCCTGGCCGTTCAATGCCGCGTTGTTGGTCGTCAACCGGAGCCGTCCGAGCGGCGACAGCCCCGAATGGCCGAGAAGGCGCACGCCGACGTAGTAGGCCACGACGATGACGACCACCGACTTGATGACGGTCCTTATGGACCTGCCCCGGGCGAGTAGGACTGCCACACCGGCTGTTGCAGCGAACATCCCGGAGACACTTCCTGATGACACCAGGCCGATCAGGATTGCGGCCAGTGACAGCAGCATCGTCCAGTCGGAAGTGCCCCGTGGTCTTCGCAGCCACAGGCCGAAGGCAATAGGAGCCGCCGCCCCAAGGAGTGCCCCCTGGTCGTTGACATGCTGGGTGAGTCCGGATGCACGGCCACCCTGCAACGGCGCCCCATGAACATGCAGGCCGTGCAGCTGTAGAAGGCCGACGAATCCGGAGATGCCGGCGCCGATTACGAACAGGCGCATCGCCCTGAGCAACCGCTCTCCGTTTGTAAGGGACGCGAACGCCGTCCACGGCCACACGAGCAATACGTACCCGAGACGTAACCCGACGGCATAGTTCCCTCCGATCGAATCGGCCCGGAGCGCTGCCAGCGCCGCCCCCAGGAGGATCAGGAACGCCGCCACCTTCCAAGCTCCGGGAACTCGCCGGACGCGAGACCGAGCGGTGAGCGCCTGAGCGATCGCCGACAATCCGAATAGCGCGTCACTGATCGCCAGGCCCTTGCGGATCGCCAGCATCGGCAGTGTGAGACATCCCAGGTAGAACAGCACCCGATGGGCAGGCGTGTGCCGTCGCAGCGTCGTCGAGACCGACCGGGGGCGGGCTGCTGTAGATGCCGTCACCAGCCCGCTCACTGCGCCAGCCTAGCTACTCGACCCGACGCCAGGGCGTGTAAAGAATGCTGCCACCTTCAAAACCCAGGGGTTCGCTGGATGCCGGGATACAACACGTCACTGAGTGCGAGCCCTTGCGAAGCGCCACATCGGGACCGTAAAGCAGCCCAGGTAGAAGACCACTCGATGGGCAGAGGGCGCGCCGGCACACCGGCTATCCGCCGGCACCGATTGGCCGAAGTGCCGCCAGCCCGCGCAGTGCCCAGCCTTAGCCGCCGCGTGGTTGGCGCCGCGTATTGCCGAAACTTTGACCCGTGCGACGAGCCGCCAGTGCGGAACGGTTACCGATGGGCGCGGGTTCGGATTGCACAACATTGCCGTTCTCTACGGGTACGCTCGTGTCCGGAGGCGAGAAGCGAGGTACGCGTGACTCTTATATCGAGGCTCGGGGTTAAGGTCTTCGGGCTGATCCCCGGCCGGTCCCAGCTCGATCATGTGATCCCCCCTGAGGTCGCCAACGATGGGCTCTCCGAGCTGATCGCGGCGGTTGCCGCCACTCCCGCCGTGAGAACGGCGCTCGAAATCGGGTCCTCGAACGGGGCAGGGAGCACGGCCTCGCTTGTCAAAGGTCTCGACGGCAAGACCGGACAACACCTCTACTGTTTGGAGCTTTCTATCCCTCGTTTCGAGCAGCTTCAGGAACGGTATGCCGTGAATTCGTGGGTTCATTGCCTCAACATGAGTTCCATCGCTTCGACTGACTTTCCATCCCCGGATTCCATCGATGCCTTCTATGATCGCTATCCGGATTCCCCAATGCACAGACACTCCCGGAAGAAGGTCAAGCGTTGGCTCCGCCAAGACTTAGATTATGTCGGGCGGTATCCCGAAGCTCAGAGCGGAATCGCCGCCGCCAGGTCCTTGGCAGAGGTTAATACTTTCGACCTCGTACTTATCGATGGATCTGAGTTCACCGGTTTCGTGGAACTCGATCAAGTATACGGGGCGAAATACATTTTACTCGACGACATCCTCACATTTAAGAACCGACACAGTTACGAGCGACTCCAGGCAGACTCGACCTACGTCCTGATTTGTGAGGACCGCGCCTGCCGTAATGGGTACGCAGGATTCCGACATGTTGATGCGCCAGCCATTGCCATCTGAGGACCTCCCCTGCCACGAACGAGGGGTGCAATCGGCGCATATCCAGCACCAACCTCGGCCGGAAGACTCGAACCGCAGATCTTGCGCGCACGGCCTCCTCGGGTGATGGATGACCTCGGGTTCATCTATAAGATAAAGGGGAGTCCCCACTCGCGAGATCGCCGTCCTCCGGGGCGTCGGTGGCTCGGAGACCATGAGACCGGTCGGCGACCGAGGTACTTGGATGGGTCGCGAGCTTGTCGGGTCGCCCTTCGATACGCCGCGGCGCGCTTACGAAGGTGTAGATCCAACCGCACTCGGCAGTTGGCTATGACTCTTCGCTTGGCCGGTGAGGAGCAGACTCCACCGAGCGACGGCAGAGAGAACACTAGCGATGCCGATGGCCACCAAACCACCCTCGAACCCGCCCAAGCCAAGACCGACCACTGCGAATACTACCAACCCCAGGCTCAATGCAATCTGCAGAGTCAGTCCCTCCCGAGCCATCCCTCGACCACGAATTCCGACGATAGGGCCCGCTGCAATGGCACCCGAGATTGGTATTACAGAATAAAGCCACAAGTGCGGTCGGGCCGTTACCCATGTCTGGCCGAAGACAGTTTCCACTGCATGAGGCGGCAAGGCCTCCACGGTTAATACTAGCGAAAGAGTGAGAACTGTAAGCACAGCGCTAACGCCTGCACATAGCCGGAGAATACGTCCCAATTGCGAAGAAACCGCCGCACCCGCGGCAGCAGGAAAAGGCGAGAGGCAGAATAGACAACGCCGAGCGGACCAAATAGCGCCTGAAGGGCTCGCAAGGCACCGGCGCCGGCAAGTCCCACGAGAGCACCGACGATGAATAAGACAACTTGGGCAGAACCGCTTGACGCCATAAAATCTCCGACGAATGGGAGACCAAGATCCTGGGTCGCCCGGAGGTGCCGAATGCCACGCTTAAGACCGAGCGGCGATCCCATAAAAACCGCTGATCCAATGGCGGATATGCCACCTGACGATCCCCAAATAGCAACAAATACCCAGACGGCTGGATGTGCGTTCTCTACAAGCACATAACCCAAGCCACCGGCCTCAAGGATCGTCCAACTGACGTCCCACCAGAACGCCTGAAGCGCTCGGTTGCTGGAGGCTAGTATTTGCCGACATGCTTCATGCAATGCAAGGCCAGGTAGGCACAGACCGAGAGCCAGAAGAGGCGCTCCCCAGGCAGGGCCCCGGAAGCCGAGTACGATCGCCACAAAAATAGTAGCAAGGGCGATCGCAATCGACAGCAGAACGGTCAGGGAGATGGCGTCGCCTTGAAGCAGCCGCAAGCGTCGAGATCCGGCGTGCCTAACAATGAGCGGATCAGTACTTAACGTCGTTAGACCGCCCACAACGACCGTGTACAACGCCTGAATCAAGGCGAATCGGCCGAATGTCGACGGCGATGTTGACCGAGCGACAACACTTATGAGCGCAAAGTTGGTGAGAGTGGACAGAATCTGGTCGGCGACGATCCATGCAGGACTCTCTCTGGCCTTGGGTCCGGCCGTCACCTTTCGAATCACCTTCGTAGCCTCCGCTCCCCGTCTCCGCAACGCAGAAGCGGCAGCATATGCCGTGAATGTTACCAGTGGGCCCGCATACAACCGCACGGTCCGATTAGTTCGGGGGACGCAGCTGATTGGATCCCTCGCGAGGTAGGTGCTCTGAGATACTCGGCGGAGGTTGCCACAGGAGGCGCCGCGCTGGCGACTGGGAGGGTGCGCCCAGTCACCAGCGATAACTCGAACCTGCCGCCACTGTGGATGTCATTATGGACGACCCTTCGGGGCGTGATTACATCCCGGTTCGGCTGCGTGGGCCGAGTTCGTCCCTTTATCAAGTCGGCGGCCACATGGGGAGGTCTGGTTCATGACCACTGCTAATCATGTAGTTAGTGTGTAGCGCCCTTCGTGAGCTGCGAACAGTGATCGAACGAACGCGAGGGCCTCGTCTATATCCATCCGGAGTAGCGGTTCCATGTCCTCATTCCACGGCATCCGGCTCGTACGATCCGGCCGGTTCACATAGCCGACGGCGTACGCTTCGGCCGCCGACACAGATTCCACCGCCATCTCGGCTGGCACGAGAAAGGCGTTATTGTAGTCGAGCTCCACAAATACGTAATGGAACCTCTCACACAGGAGTTCTAACTGGCAGATCGACTGACCAAAAAAATGTCCCCTACCGCTAAAAGAGAATGTGGGGTCGTAGTCGACGGTGAATCGGAGCGGCGGTGGAATCGTTTCGTTGATCTCGCAGCAGATTAAGGTCGGCCGATACTCATATAGCAACGCTTCGAGGACAAAGTAGTCATATCCATCAATGTCCAAGCTAAGAAAGCCGAATGCTCTTGGTGTTTCCGCCGCTCTTAGTAGATCACGAATGGTCTCGGGGCGTATTCGTCCCCTGAAGAGAAGGCTCTCCTGGATGGCTGAGTGCAGGCTAGCGAGCGACCGAAACTTGGCTCCGTCCATCTCTGCGGATAGCCCAGACCAACCCTTCTTGAACAAGCCGAGAGTGTTTGACATCGTAACACCGTCGCTAGCAGCGATGTCCACGCAAAATGGGACAATCTCTTCCCGAGCGAGCAGGCGAGCGATGATGGCGTCTTCCTGAAGGTTGGAGTGTCTGGCATGGAACACGCGGGCTGACCGAACTAGTGGGTTGATACGGTGGCCCAAGTACGATCCGGCCATTCGTCGGTAGACCTTGGTTCGAGAAAAGTGGCCGAGGACGGTCATGCGGACGCGGAGCTCTGCGGTCTGTCGCGAACAAGCTGCGCCGATGGGATGGGCTTGGCACCTGGGCGCGGTTTCCGACAGATCTGTGTCGAGATCATGAGGTAGACGCGTCCGTTCGGCGCGCCTCGACAAAGAAGCTCTCTTCCCGCTGCTCTACTCTGTGAAGATCCGGGAGATCACCGTGCAGGTATTCTCGGCGTTGCACATCCAGGAAACCCGCGTCGTTGAGCAATTTGTGAACAAGACCAAAGGTTGGCTGCCAGCGATGTCTGTTCGCGCTTAGTACCCCGGTCGCTTTCTGGCGCCGAGATGGTGCCTGAAGCGGATAAGCGTTGAGGCGAACGTTGAACTGCTCGCCCGCTTCCTCGCCGCTACAAGTTTTAGTCAGAAGTTCCTGCGCCCACCGTTCGGCGTCCGGGAGCGCCAACCTCAGGACCCCCTTCGGCGCGAGACCCGGTGACACTCTGTTAGAACCAGCCTTGCCTGATCGAGGTAGAGGTGTTCCAGAGTGTGGGACGAGTACACAGCCACCGCGGTGCCGTCGCCGTAGGGCAGTCCCTTAGTTATATCTAGTCGAACGATCCCGTCCGACCACCGAGTCAGATGTGCGGGCGACAAGACTCCCAGCCGACTTAACGCACGCTTGAGGCCAGGAACTCTCTGAAGGAGCAGGCTCGGCGAGCGGTCTATATTTACCCATCCGGACACGGCTTCGGGCCCGCAGCCGAGGTTGATCTGAAGTCCGTCCACGAGCAGTGATTTTACTACGTCGCTCGGAGGGGGTCTGATCGAAGGCGTCGACAGGCTTGATGGCGAGGACCGCGGTGCGGGGCTGTCGGGCGTGGATCCCGGCACAAGGCGACACTTGGTTATGGTGATGTCCCAGTTAGCAAGCCAGGTAGACGGAGGCCGAATGTTGTCGTCCGCCCTTCCCAACCGATAGAGATCCCCGGAGAAAGGTGCTCCATTCAGGGGCACATCGGACACGAGAGACTCGGCAGGAGCCGCAAGTATGCGTACGACAACATCCAGACGGTGTGAGCGTGGGTGACGACTTCAGCCCTATTCGGTTCGCCGGGCTGCGCATCCTCGTCGTGGGCATCAATTATTCGCCAGAACACGCAGGAATCGCGCCGTACACGACGCAAGCGTGCGAATACTTGCACGCAAAGGGCGCAGATGTGGTTGTCCTGACCGGCGTCCCACACTATCCGCAATGGACCACCCCCTCCACGTACAAGAGGCGTCTACGGGTAGACCAGGTGCACGGTGGCGTTGAGGTTCGGAGACTTCGCCATTTCGTGCCGGCGGAACAAACGGTGGTCAAGCGCACAGCGTACGAATTCACCTTCGGCCTGCACGTGCTTCTGTCTCGGTTACCCTGGCACCCCGACGTCGTGCTCACGGTCATACCGAGCTTATGCGGAGCGGCGGCCGCGGCGGCGATAGCCAGACGGCACCGCGCTGCGTTCGTCGTGTGGCTACACGACCTGATGGGCCCAGCTACGAGTCAGAGCGGCATCGCGAGCGGAGCCCGGATCTCGGCCGGCACGACTTGGCTCGAGGGACACGTGCTACGACAGGCTGACTCCGTACTAGTACTCAACGACGCATTCTCGGATTATGTCAAGGGGCTCGGCGTCGAAGGCGACTCCATATCCGTCGTCCGGAACTGGTCGCACGTCTCGCCACCGCAGGGAGATCGACGCGAAACCCGTTTCCGGCTGGGGTGGCGAGAGGACCACATCGTCGTACTGCACAGCGGTAACATGGGTCTCAAACAGGGCTTAGAAACAGTTGTCGAAGCAGCAATCCTTGCCGCAAATCGGGCAGCACACGTCCGTTTCGTTCTAATGGGCGAGGGGAATCAGCGTCGGCGGCTTCAACAGATCGCCGCCGACGTCCGGACAATCGAATTCCTGCCGCCGGCGCCGGACGAGGAGTACACCGATATCCTCGCGGCGGCCGATGTCCTACTCGTCAACGAAAGGGCGTCGGCTCTCGACATGAGTCTTCCCAGCAAGCTCACGAGCTACTTCCGCGCCGGAGTACCCGTAATCGCTGCGGTTCCCGCACTGGGTGGCACGGCGCGCGAAGTTGAACGCTCGCGGGCTGGCGAAGTTGTTACTCCAGATGATCCCTCCGCGCTCTTGGACGCAGTGCTCACGCTAACCGCCGACAAAGATACGATGGCAGGGTTTCGCCATGCAGCAAAGGTGCATGTACGAGAGCATTTGTCAGCGGATGCCAGCCTGACGTGCCTCGCCGATGCCTTGTGGCCTACCGCTACTAACGGCAAGGGGAAGAACCAATGTCGTTGAGCTCGAGCGTCTCCATCAGAACCCGCCGAATAGAGCTCATTGGAACAGCCGCCTAGGGCTCGCGAAGTCCGCGGTGACCTCGCATCTAACCTGCGGACGCAAGCGTGTCCGACCCTCGCAACGTCTCCTGTGCTTGATACCAACTGTACGTCGAACGGATGCCCTCTTCGAGCGGGGTCTTGGCCTGCCATCCCAACTCGCGAAGGCGACCAACGTCGAGCACCTTCCTCGGCATGCCGTCGGGCTTCGACTCGTCCCAGGTCAGGCGGGCGTCAGGGTTCACAATGCTTCGGATCAGTTCAGCCAGCGCTCGGATGCTAATCTCTTGGCCCGTTCCGACGTTGATGTGGCCAGCTTCCTCGTAATGGTCCATCAAGAAGACGCATGCGTCAGCCAAGTCTTCTACGTGGAGGAATTCGCGGAGGGGCGACCCAGTACCCCAAATCGTCACTTCGGGATCAAGGCCGCCCTTAGATTCATCGAACTTCCGGATGAGGGCAGGAAGCACATGGCCGCCTGTGAGATCAAAGTTGTCATTCGGTCCATATAAGTTGGTGGGCATCGCCGAAATGAAGTTGCAACCGTATTGCTTCCGGTAGGTCTCACAAAGTTTGATGCCGGCAATCTTGGCCAAGGCATATGCTTCATTGGTGGGCTCTAAGGGGCCGGTAAGGAGTTGATCCTCTGTGATCGGCTGGTTTGCCGCTCGAGGATAGATGCACGAACTCCCAAGATAGAGGAGCTTATTTACACCGTAGAGGTAGCTGGCATGAAGGACTGTCCCGTGGATCATCAAGTTGTCGTAGAGGAACTCAGCGGGCCGGGTGGAGTTGGCGAGGATACCTCCGACGGTGCCAGCAACCAAGAACACGTACTCGGGTCGGTTAGCTCGAAACCAGTAGTTCACAGCAGCTTGATCCCGTAGATCGAGCTGGTCACGCCCCACCAACAGCAGATTGTCGTAGCCAGCGGACCGTAAGCGGCCCACAAGTGCGGATCCGACCAGCCCACGGTGACCTGCTACAAAGATGCGGGCCTCCTGCGGAATCGTCGCTTCTGCCATTTGATGCATCCTTTCCGCAGGGCAGGCGACTGAATTGCCTCTTGCCGGGACAACCCTTTCCGCCTTCGATGCCGTGACGTCGACGTAAGCCTAAACCCATTCCGTCCGGGCGCCGATCAATGCCGCCCGCCTCTCTCTGGGGCTACCGCTTATCTGCCCCCCTATCGACTCTAAGGGTTGGCATCGCCGTTGCGATCGACACCGTTATCTCCCGAACCGAAACCATAGGGCAGGCCCCATGACTCTCTAGGCTCGGAGACCTCTTCGGCACGGGACGGGGGGGTTCGCTCGAGCCCACAGCCGGACTGCGTGACTGCATCCGACTGCCGGCTTGCGCCATAGCCGAGCGCCGCAGGGGCGCGTCTGCCGTATTTGGCTGCAATCCGAGGTTGTCGTCCGTTCTGCGACTCACGGCCCCATCGCGATCGTGATACCGGTCGTAGTAGTAGCCGTAGCCGTAGCCGTACGCATAGCCGCCATCCACCGGTACACGGTTGAGGACTGTCCCCGAGCGGGGGACTTGAGAGTCCCGAGCACCGGGCTTGCACTTGGCGGAGCATCTCGACCGTCCGGTGGAGGTCCCGGCGGGATGTCGACTTGGCGGAGGCGATGACCAGCATGCCGTCGACCAGTCGGGAAAGCAGCAGGGCGTCGGTCACCGGGAGGACCGGAGGGCAGTCGAGCAGAAGGACATCCGTGTTCTCGGCCAACACGTCGATCAGTTCCCGGACCCGGTCGAGCGAAAGGATTTCCGCCGGGTTCGGAGGCACCGGCCCCGATGGCATGATTCGGAGCCGAGGCTCGCCGTCCACAGCTCGGACCGCTTCCGACAACGGCGTTTGGCCGATCAGGACCGAGGTGAGGCCGGTGTCGTTGTCGACGCCGAAGAATTTCGTGGATTCGCGGCCGGCGCAGGTCGCAGGAGACGACGATCACCCGCTGGCCGGCGCGGGCAAAGCTGACGGCCAGGTTGGCGACCGCGGTCGTCTTGCCTTCTCCGGGTACCGAGCTGGTGATACCGATGACTCGTTTTGGTTCGTCGATGCTCAGGAACTGGATGGCCGTTCGCAGCGTGCGGTAAGCCTCGGACACGTTCGACGTCGGGTCCTCGACCAACGCCAAGTGGTGGCTGCCCTTGGCGCGCCAGGCGTCCACCATCGGGATGAGCCCGACCACCGGGAGACCGTCCGCCGCCCGCTCCGCGGTCTCACGCGAGTTGATCCCGTCGTCGAGGCGCTCGACCAGGAAGGCCAAGCCGACGCCGATGATCAGGCCGACAAGTAGGCCGAGGAGGCCGTTGCGTACCGGTTTGGGCGAGGTGGGGGATTTCGGGATGACCGCCCCGTTGACCACGGTGGGGCCGGTCTGGCTGACCAGTTGGGCGGCCGCTTGCGTCTGCTGCACGGTTTGCGTCAGCGACGTGACCGACTGCTGCAGGGCGGCTCGTTGGGGATCCGTGGGAGCCAAGGCATTCGCTTTTGCCTGGAGCTGGGCGATGCTGGTCTGCAGCGCGGTGACCTGCTGGGTGTACTGGGCCACCTGATTGGTCCGTCGAGCGGTGATGTACCCGTTGGCGTAGGCGTTGGCGATGGCGGCCGCAGTGGCCTTGTCGGTGCTGTGTCCGGTAAACGTCAGCACGTCGGCGGTCGACGACGCCCCGACCCCGACGCTCGCGGCATAGCCGAGCTTGCTCGTGGCAGCCTGCTTGACGGCGTCGCCTTTGGCGAACTGCTGCTCGTCGGACAGCGATCGCTGCAGCGATTGGGCGGCCGGAAGCTGCGAGTTCTGGATGTTGAGCGCCGAGGTGGCCTGCTGCTGGGGCACCAGCACCGTGGCGCTGGCCGAGTAGATCGGGGTCTTGACGACGGAGTAGGCGAGAGCCAAGCCGAGCACTACGACCACGGTGAGGGCGATGACCAGCTTCCGGCGATTGAGGATGTGCAGGTACTCGCGTAAGTCGGTCTGCTCGACGACCGCTAACTCATCCATTGACAGCCCAACATCCCTCCGCGCGTTGGCTCGGAGTCCATTCTAGATGACACGCGTACCGACCCCCGGGCGCGCGACATCAGCGCGGTGACGGATCTGCTGGGCGACGACTCCGGCCTCAGGTGAACTTGTTGCTTCGGCGCTTGCGGCTGCCCAGCACCAGCAGGCCCCCGACGCCGAGCGCCCCGGCCCCGACCGCACCCAACGCAGCCGCATCCGTCCCGGTGAAGGCCAACGGCGCCGCCGTCGTGGTCGCCGTGGTGCCGGTCGACACTCCTGTGAGCACAATGTTCACCGAGGCGCTGTTGCCCGAGCTGTCCGACGCAGTGATGGTGTGCGTGCCGGGCGGCAGACTGGTTGGGATCGTGAAGGTACCGCTCCCGTTGCCGCTGGCGTCAGTGGTGATCGACCCCAGCGTCATCGCCGTGCTGTGGATCACAATGATGATGGTGTCGTTGCCGCACGTGCCCGAGATGGTGATGGTGATGGTGGCGCCCAAACCGACCGGATTCGGGGTGATCGAGATGGTGATCGTGCACGACGTCGGGCCGTAGGCCGTGATCGCGGGGCTCGCCGAGGCGGATGTGGCCAGCACTGGACTCATCGTGGCGGCGGCGACCAGAGCCAACGGCCCCACTAGCAAAGCCACCCGCCGTCGAAGTTTCACTACGCCTCTTCCTGGAGCGGACGCCAAAAGCGGGTCCGCTGCGTCATCGATATCGCGCGCACAGTATTGCCGATGCAGGGGTGCCTGTCCAGGATTCTCCGTTACGTGTCGGTTATCTGGCTACCGGTAGCCGGTCCGGTCGCGATTCGGCAAACTCCTGCCAGGCGGCCGCTTCGCCCGGCCGAAGGGGGCCGTAGCTGCTGTACAGCGGCCCTTTCACGGGGGAAAACGTGATTCCGGGCATCTTTGTGCTGGCCTTGGACGAGGTACTCGCCGCGCCTCTTTATCCGCTTGATCGTACTTTATCGGTTTCTGATAAAGTTTGGTTGAGGTCGATAGAGGGAGGCTGCAGTCGATCCCCGGGATAACCCCTACACGCCGAACGCCGGGGCCCGACCGCCGGCGCTGGTAGGTCGAGACCGAGGAGCTCGATACCTTCGACGTGCTGCTGGCGCGCCTCGAGCGCGGTGCCGCCGGGCAGCCGATGATCATCACCGGGCTCCGTGGAGTGGGCAAGACCGTCCTCCTCGGCGCCTGCCGCGACAAGGCGATGGCCAAGCGCTTGGCCACCATCGAGGCGCGAGGTCATCAAGAACTCGCCATTCCGATCCCAAATTGGCCAGCTCGCCCGCCAGGCGCTGCTACAGATCACCCCCAAGGCCCGCTGGGAGGATCGGACCCGGCGGGCGGCCGCGGTGCTCAAGTCCTTTAACCTCACGGTCAGTCCGGACGGATCGCTCAACGCCGGTCTCGATGTCGACGCCGCCGAGGGCGTGGCCGACAGCGGCAATTTCACCGAAGACCTCACCGACCTGCTGGTCGCCCTCGGGGAGGCGGCTCGCGCCCGCCACACCGGGGTGGTCTTCCTCTTCGACGAGGTGCAGTTCCTCGACGGGCTGCAGCTCGCGGCCCTGATCGCCGCGCTGCACCGGACCGTCCAGCGGAACCTGCCGATCACGCTGGTCGGCGCTGGCCTTCCGCATATTCGTCGCCTCGCCGGCGAGGCGAAGTCGTACGCCGAAGGCCTCTTCAAGTTCGTGACGATCGGCGAGCTGTCCGAGTCGGCCGGCATCGAAGCGCTCGTGGTCCCCGCCGAGCGGCTCGGTATCGCCTATGCCGACGACGCAGCCCACGCCATCCTCGACTACACCCAGGGCTATCCCTGCTTGCTCCAGCAGTACGGGCACACGATCTGGGACGAGTCGCCGGGGTCTCCGATCCGGCCGGCTGATGTCGTCGCGGTGCAGCCGTTGGTCGAGGCGAACCTCGACGGCAGCTTCTTCGGCGTTCGGGCCGAGCGCCCGACCGAACTGGAGTTGCAGTATCTCCGGGCCATGGCGCACTTGGGCCCCCAACCACAGAAAGCCTCTGACGTGGCCGAGGTGCTGAAGCGGACCTCAGCGCAACTCGGACCGACCCGGTCCCGGCTGATCGAGAAGGGCCTGCTCTATACGCCCGGCTATGGCCTGGCTGCCTTCACCGTCCCGCAGTTCGACCGCCACCTCATCCGCAACCATGAGCTGGTGATCACTCCTGCCAAGCCGCGTGGCGGTCTTCGGCCATGAGCTCGGCCGATGATCGACGGCCGCACGGGTCGGCCCCGGGTGCCCGGACCTGATGAGCGTTTAGATTTGCCGGTCTGCGTCGGCGCCGATCCACGCCAGGGTTAAGGGAGCACGGGTGCATATCGATCCATACATCGTGCTCGGCAGTGCCGTGGTCGGTTTCCTGGTGGGCATGACCGGGGCCGGAGGCGGGGCGCTGATGACGCCGATGCTCATCCTGCTGTTCTCCGTCAAGCCGTCCACGGCCATATCCAGCGATCTGGTCGCCGCCGTGATCATGCGGCCGGTCGGCGCCGCGGTGCACTTGCGCAAAGGCACCGTCAACCTCCGCCTGGTGGGCTGGATGGTGCTCGGGTCGGTGCCGATGGCCTTCCTGGGCGCCTATCTCCTCCATCTCATGGGCCATTCGACGGACGCCCAAAACCGGATCGAAAAGGCGCTCGGCGCGGCCTTGCTCGTCGGGGCGGCCGCCATGGTGCTCCGGATGTATCTCGATCGCCGCCACGGCCATACTCGCCAGGGGGTGGTCCATAACATCGAGGCCCGGCCGGTGCTGACCGTCGCCATCGGCATGATCGGCGGGATCATCGTGGGTATCACCTCGGTCGGCTCGGGTTCGTTGATGATCGTGCTGCTGCTGTTCGCCTATCCGGTGCTGGGTGCCAACCAGCTGGTTGGCACCGATCTCACCCAGGCCGTGCCGCTCACCCTCGCCGCCGCGCTTGGCGCCCTGGCCTTCGGCCACGTCGAGGTCCCGGTGACTGCTTCGTTGGTCCTGGGCAGCGTCCCGGCGGTGTTGATCGGCTCGCTGATCTCCTCGTGGGCTCCCGACCGCTATGTCCGACCGGTGATCACTTTCGTCATCTTCGCCTCCGGGCTCAAGTACGCCGGCGTCGACACCACCGCGCTCGGGTGGATCCTCTGCGCCATCCTGCTGGTGGCGGCGACGCTGTGGCTGGTGCGGACTCGCCCCTGGGAACGCAGCTTCGCGGACCTGCCAGCGGTCGAGGACGAACGGTAGGGCAGGACGCCGCCGGAATCCCCCTTTCACCCCTCTGACCGTACGCCCAATTGCGCATAGCGCGGCGGCCGGTCGCTCCCTACCCTCAGCCATCGAGCACGAAGGCCATCCGGCTGCGCTTTTGATCGAAAGAAGAGGGGGCAGATGGACAAGATCCGCCGCACGCCATCCGGCGCAACGCGTCCACCCGCGTTGGCGCCGATGCAGCTGGCTGGGGGAGTGAACCGATGACCCCGGACGCCCGGGCGCAGCGTTGGCTGGGGATCGCCGGCCTCGGTTTCGTCGTCCTGTTTGTGATCTCGTTCTTGACACCGCCCGCGACCCCGAGCAGCCATGCCAGCGCCGCCAAGGTCATCGCGTACTACCACCAGCACAAGGCGGTCTTGGTCGTCAGCGCCTACGCCATCGAGCTGGCGGTGTTCGAGGGGCTGTTCTTCCTCTGGTACCTGCGCGACCGGTTGCGCGCCGACCCCGCCAACAAGGCGCTCGCCAATATCGCCTTCGCCGGGGCGGTGGTGTTCGCCGTCAGCGGCGGCCTGGCCGCGGGAATCACTCTGTCGCTCACCGACGCCGTCGACCACGTCGACCCCACCGTCATGCAAACGCTCAATGTGCTGCAGAACGATCTGGGGAACTTCATGAGCAGCGCCGGTGGGGCGGTATTCCTAGCGGCCACCGGCATTGCTCTGATCCGCACTGCGACCCTACCCCGCTGGTTGGGCTGGGTCGGCGTCGTCCTGGCCGCCGCCTCGCTCGTCATTCCGGGCATCGGGGCGCCGGCGGCAGGACTGTGGATCCTGATCGCCAGCATCGTCATGTTGGTGCTGGCGCGGCAGCAGCCGGGCCCGGAGGGGCGCCCGGCTGCTGTCTCGGGTTCCGGCGGCGCCCGCTCGCCTCGCTGACCGTGGCGTCCGCCACCGCGCCCGCCGGGTCACCAGCGCGGATGCCGGCGGGCCGGTAGGAGAGCCGATTCCGACGAACCGTCTCTGCTGGCGCCTCAAGGGGTCTCTTCCGAGCAAGTTCATCGGGGACCGGGCAGGACGACGAATCCGAGTGCTGCGAAGTCGCTGTCGCATCCGAAGACCTCGATGATCCGTGCCGCGCGCGTGGTGACGGCACATGCGGCGTCGGTCAGCGAGAGTTTGACGTCGCGGTACTGCTCGAGAAGTCGCCACGCCTCGGCCTCCGCTATTTCATCGATCCAAGCGATCCTCAGCCGGCGGGCCTTCACCGCGGCCAGGAGCATCTGGCGGAAGTCGAGTGCGGCCGTGAGTCCGAGCCCGTCGCGCAGTCGAGTGGCGGTCTCGTCGACCACGTAGTTGTTCGTCAGCAGGCGGCTGCCGTCGTGCACGAGTTCGTCGTATCGGGACAGAGCCCGGCTGTGAAGCCGATCGTCGTGACTCAGCAGCGCGATCCAGCCGCTGGTATCGACGAAGACCGTGCTCAACGGTTCGGTGGCGTCCCGGACAGGGCGCCGTGCTCGCCGTAGACATCGCGGTCGTGCTCGGCGGCAGCGTCGGCCGGCAACCCGCGAAGGGTGCCGGCCATGGCGCGGATGGGATCCTCCTCTTCGGCGTCGACAGGGCTTCGGCCGAGATACGAGTTGAGCGCCTCGCGGATGATGGCAGCGGCCGATCGACCCTCCGCGGCCGCCCGCTGGCGGAGCTGTGCATCCATCTGCTCTTCGAGATAGATCTGAGTCCGACGCATGACACCAAGTATACATCACTGTATAGGTGACGTATACGTCGGATGGCTCTCGGCGGGCTCAGTTGCGCCTCACCGAGCCGCGCCGCCAGTACCGTCGTGAAGGCGTTCTGAGCCGGCGAAGCGAGGAAGACCAGGGGGCGACCACCCGGCGGCGAGGAAAGGCGACGCCCCATCCGAAAGCAGCTCGTTGACCCCATGTAAGACCCGTATTACGCCGAGCCCGAGGATGTCGTCGTAGCCAGCGTCTTGGGTCGCGACCAAGCGGTTGGCAGTGGCGTCGGTCGGCCCGCGGCCGCTGCTCAGCTGTGCTGAGTTGGGCAAAGCCGGCGCCATTCCCGGCCCTTGCGGTAAATACGGCGCGTGAGCCGGAGCCGGGCCTCTCAGCTTCGGCCGCCGATCCGGGCCGGCATGGGGGTGATAGCCGGCGTCACGGCCGCCTCTTTTTCCGAGCCTGACTGGGTGATCCGTGGTCTACTCGTAGGGGCGGGACCCGGCGTCCTACCGCTGGGTGCACTCGTCATCAAGGGGCGACCAGGACCCGCGCTCGGCGGTGCTCCGATATTTGGAGCGGCTTCTGGATCTCGGTGCAATCGAATGATCTCGGCGTCAGATCGGACAATGAACGCCGCCATTGACGCCGAGATTGACGAAGTACGCCGAGATTTCCCAAGGGCCACCGCGCCGGGCTTCGCCAGAGCCAAATGCCCTTGGAAACCACGGCTCCGGTACCCGGGGGTGTGGTCGACAGCCTGGTACGCACCTGCGTGCGCGGCTACCACCGAGTGGTAGCACTACACGTATGGCGAGAGAGAAGACCACCAGGATCAGGCTGGATCGGCCAAGGCAGCGGCCGCTCTGGCGGTCATCGGTGCCAACTCCACTTCCGAGGTCATCGACGTGACGTTGGATCGACCCATCCGCGCCGAGCGCCTCCGGGCTGACATCGCCGCCTACCAGCGCGTTCCGCCGACCGAGGACGAAGTCGAGTTGGCGTCGCGTGGCGACACCGGCGGCATCGGCGACGACACCGACTGGGACGCGCGGTACGCCGACGCCGACATATCCCCATCCGGTCCGGCACGACGCCCCGGGGATTTCTCGTGAGCGCCACCTTCCCGGTGGCCAGGATCGCTTCGGCCAGACCAGACTGCCGCGGCGGGCTCGACACGACCCTTCTTGAGTAGCAAGGGCCCCGGCGCAGGCCTTGCCGTCGTGATATCATATGATATCAGGAGGTGGTCGTGGCTGACATCTTGATCCGAGACTTGCCAGAGGACGTGCTCGCGGCCATCGATGCCAAGGCCCGTCGCGTCGGGCTGTCGCGGACGGAGTACATCCGGCGCGCCCTCTCTCGCGAAGCAGACGACACCACCAGCGATGTGCGCGTCGCAGACTTCCTCCAGTTCTCGCACACCTTCGCCGACCTCGACGACCCAGACGTCATGAGGCGCGCCTGGTCGTGACGACCTGGCTGATCGACAAGTCGGCTCTGGGGCGTCTCGCCCACAGCCCCGACGCGCCCGAGTGGGCCAGCAGGATCCAGCGCGGCCTCGTGCGGATTTCGACCGTGACGCGCCTTGAGGTCGGCTTCTCGGCGCGCTCCGCCGAGGATCTTCGGACAGGAGTTGCGCGTCCCCCCGTGGCCCGCATGCCGGTGGAGTACTTGACACCGGCAATGGAAGACCGCGCGGTCGAGGTGCAACTGGTCCTGGCCGAGCGCGGCCAGCATCGAGCGGCGTCTATCCCCGACCTACTGGTAGCAGCCACTGCCGAGGTGGGACAGCTCACCGTCCTCCATTTGGACCAGGACTTCGACCTGATCGCACAGGTCACAGGGCAATCAGTCGAGCGGCTTGTCGCTAACTGAACGACGACAGAAACAAGACGTCGGTCACCGGCTGTGTCGGGGAGTGCTCGTCGAGGTCGTCGACGAAGGGGATCGCGACCGAATGGGTGGCACGTTCCCGGTGCGCCTCGATCTGATCAGAGCCCCTAAACGGCGGGAGAAACGCACCCGACTGGGATTTCCCAACCGCTCGTGTACCAGCGCCGCGCCCACGGTGGCCATAGCATCAAAAGATGGTGCGCACGGACAAAGGTTCGCGGGTGATCGCTGCTCCGCCCGAGCAGGTCTATGCCGCCTTCGTCGATCCCGAAGCCCTGGCCGCGTGGCTCGCGCCTGCGGGAATGACAGCCAGGTTCGAGCGGTTCGACCCGCGACCTGGCGGCTCGTACCGACTGGTGTTGACCTACGCCGATCCCTCTCGCACCACGGGCAAGGCCACCGCGGATTCCGACATCGTGGAGGCTCGCTTCGTCGACCTGGCACCCGGACGGCGGGTCGTCCAGGAGGTGGACTTCGTCTCGGACGATCCCGCCTTCGCCGGCACGATGACCATGACCTGGGAGGTCACCGTTGTCGGCGGAGGGACGCGCGTCGACATCACAGCAGACCACGTGCCGGATGGGATCTCCGCCGACGATCACGCGGTCGGACTCGCATCATCCCTGGCGAATCTCGCCAGGCACGTCGAGGGGTCGTCCGCTGATCCGCGCCAGGAGCGTCAACCAGAGTCGACATCGGCGGAGTGAGCTCCCTTCTCCTTGAGCCACCCGATGACGTTCTCCTGGCGGGTGCCGCGGCCGCTGGCCGCATCCAGCGGGGTGCCGTGGGCGTAGTCGGGTTCCCAGTTCAGGTCGGCCCCGGCGGCCAGGAGGCGTTCGGCGGCGCGGCGTTGCCCGCCCGCGCAGGCGTGCCAGAACCCCTGGGACACGTCGGGCGGGGTCGGGTTGGTGGTGTCGAGCAGCTCCTCTAGGCGGTCGAGCAGGCCCAGCGCGCCGGCATGCCACAGCTTGTCGACCCGGGCGCCGCGGGCCACCAGGAGGCGGGCGACGTGCCAGCAGGCATACCCGATGGCGTTGTCGAGCGGTGTGCCGATCGACCCGTCGGGGACTTCGATGTCGGCGCCGCCGTCGATGAGCGCGGCGGCGACGTCGACGTCGTCGCTGCTGGCCGCCCAGTGCAGCGGCGTCTCGGAGCCGGGCTCGGTATCTCGGTAGTTGGGGTCGGCGCCGGCCGCGATGAGTAGCGGAACGATCTGGGGTCCGTGGGGGAAATAGCCGGGCCAGTCGGCCACCACGTGCAGCGCCGTGCGGGTCTTGAAGGGGCCACCCAGCGGGCCTCTGGCGAGCTCGGGCGTGTCGGCGACGATCCGTTGGACCCCGTCGATGTCGCCGGAGTGGATGGCGGCGACCAGCGCGGCCGCCGCCTCGCCATTAGCGGTCATGGCCGCTGCGCAGCTCGGCCAGCTCGGTGACTCGCCGGGGTCAGGTGAGTTTTCACGCTGACGAGTATGGCGGGCTACAGGCGCGGCGCGTGCCGCATCGCGGATCGTCTCTGTGTCGCCCCAAAGACCAGCGGTGGTATCGTTACATGTAACGGGGGTTGGTGGTGAGATGTCCGACACGGGGTCCAGACGTAGGGTGAGCGAACATCGAGCCCGCTTGCGGCAACAGGGTCTGCGGCCGGTCCAAATCTGGGTGCCTGACGTCCGCGCCCCTGGATTCGCCGAGGAAGCCCACCGCCAAGCTCGAGCCGTCGCGACCAGCGACCAGGCCACCGACGACCAGGCGTTCGTAGACTCGGTCTCTACCTGGCCCGGGGATTGAGACGCGCTGAAGTCTGGACGGTCGCGGGCGGGGCGGAGTACGCCGGCAAGCTACGCCCGGCAGTCATCATTCAGGATGACCGCTTTGACACGGACTCGGTGACGATCTGCCCGTTCACGACTGATCCCGCCGACGCGCCCTTGTTGCGTCTCGAGATCGCGCCCACCGCTGGCAACGCGCTGCGCGATGCCAGCCGGCTGATGGTCGACAAGATCACTACCGTCCGCCGCTCGAAGCTGGGCGAGCGGCTCGGGATCCTTGACGACGCCGACCTTGTCCGCGTGAATCGGGCGATCGTCGTGTTCCTGGGGATCGCGTCGGCAGGTTCAATCGAAGACGCCTGACCCGGACGGCTGATATCTCGGGTCCCGAGTCATTTCTAGCTCGCATGGCCGACGGCCTACTTGGAGTGGCTCGCCCGCCCGAGTCTGCTCGCCCTCGCTGACGTGGACGACGGCAGCAGCCGGACGCCCAGGGGGAAGGCGCCCGACTGCAGCCGCAGCCGCCGCTACGAGGTCGAGGCGGCGAAGACCGGGGCCGAGCGGAAGGGCACGCCCTCCACCAACTCGGACTCCTGGCCGTCCGGACCGACGGGGATCTCGCCGATCAGGGTGACGCGGTGCAGGACCCGCTCCACGTCGAGGTGCCCGAGGTCCTGGGGCCCGAGGTGGGCGGTCGCCCGGTTGTCCCAGAAGGCCACGCTGCCGGGCTCCCAGTGGAAGCGCACGGTGTACTCGGGCCGGGACAGGTGGGCGAACAGAAACTCCAGGATCCAGCGGCTCTCGAGCGGCGACACGTCCAGGATGTGATCGGTGAAGACCGGGTTGACGAAGAGGGCTCGCTGACCGGTGCGGGGATGGACCCGGACGACCGGGTGGTGGGCCACCAGCCGGTTCTGCTGGATCCGGCGACGAGTAGGCCCGCAGGCGGGAGAGGCCCTGGGAGTTGGCGCCGTAGAGATGCTCGGCCCGCAGGGACGACACGAACTGCTGGACCGGCTCCGCCAGACCCTCGTACGCCGCCACCAGGTTGGTGAAGGTGGTGTCGCCGCCATGGGGAGGCACCACGTCGGCGCGCAGGATGGACCCGGCCGGCGGGTTGACCGCCGGCGTCACGTCGGTGTGCCAGCCGTTGGTGTACGAGTACTTGCGAATGCGCTTGGCCTCTTCGGGGCTGACCCCGTACTGCTCGTTGAACCGCTTGGGGTCGACGGTGTAGATCTCCGGGAAACCGTCCGGCGGGGCGTCGTCGTGCGGGTGGGCGTAGGTGAGCTCGCCGAACTGGCGCCCGAAGGCGATCTGGGTGGCGTGGTCGAGGGTCTGGTTGCGGAAGAAGACCACCTTCCAGTCGTCGAGGGCCTTCTGGATGGTCGCCAGGGCGTCTGCGTCGAGCGGCTGGGCGATGTCGATCCCGCCGATCTCGGCGCCGATGTGGCCGGCCAGAGGGGTCACCGTGGCCCGTTGCAGCACGTCGGTCATGAGTGTCGTTCTCCTTGCGTAGGGGGTCGGATCGGACCCTAACCGCGAAAGTCGAGTAAAGCAATCAACTTTCTAGAGAAAAAATATGACTAAAACGCTTGGCTTTCTGGGAAAGAGAGCATATGGTCGCCGGGAACCCCCCGTGATCCCACCCCAGGAGGCCGTGCACCCGTGTTCTCGTCAACCCGCCGATTCTGGCGCGCCCTACCGCTGAGCCTGCTCGCCTTCGTGGTAACGGGTGTGGCCGCATGCGGCGGGGGCTCGTCGTCCCCCCACGCGGCCACCGCCTCGGCCGACCCGTCCGGGGCCTCGTCTGGCACCGTCCTCAACGTCGGTGACCAGCAGCAGTACCTCCAGTCGTTGCTCAAGACCTCGGGCCAGCTGGCCGGCGTGCCCTACAAGGTCAACTTCGTCCAGTTCGGCAGCGGTCCGCTCGTCGACGCCGGGTTCGCGGCCCACCGGATCGACATCGGCTACATGGGTGACCTGCCCGCCTCGCTGGCCGTGCGGTCCGGGCTGCCGGTCAAGGCCGTCGCCGTCGCCCTGCCCATCGGGGCGTCCGAGTACCTGGTGGCCAAGCCGGGCATCACGTCCATCACCCAGCTCAAGGGCAAGCCGGTCGCCTACACCACCGGCACCGCCGAGCAGGCCTTCGCCTTGCGGGCCCTGGCCACCGTGGGCCTGACGCAAAAGGACGTCCACCAGGTGGACGTGACCCTGCAGCAACTCGGCACCGCCATCGAGTCGGGTTCGGTCGACGCATCCGTCCTCAGCATCGAGCAGAAGATCGACTACCAACAGACCCACCCCGGCGCCACCGTGCTCGCCACCATCGACACCGTGCAGCCGGCCAGCTACCTCTACGTCCTGGGGACCGCCGCCGCCCTCGCCGACCCGGCCAAGCACGCGGCCATCGACGACCTCACCCGGCGCCTGATCGCCGCCGCGGCCTGGGAGAAGACCCACCAGAGCCAGTACGTGACCGCCTACTACGTCGATATCCAGCACCAGACGCCCGCCGCGGCCAAACTGATCCTGGCCGCCGGCGGCACCTACCACTACCTGCCGATATCCGCCACCGTGCAGGCGGCGTTGCAAAACGTCGTGGACCTGCTGGCCGGCGCCGGCGCCGTGCCCGCCCGCTACTCCGTGGCCTCCCTCTTCGACCCGGCCGAGGCCCAGCACTACAACGCCCTGCTGCAGGGGGTCGGCGGGGCATGACCGCGGCCGACACCCTCCTGGTCGGGTCCGTCCCCTCGGGGCCGGACGAAGCGGAGTCTCCCGGGGCCACGCCGCAGCTGGTCCGCCCCACGCCGGACGGCCGGCGCCGCCGAGCCATCCGCCTGCCCCGGCTGGTCCGCCGCCTCATCGGCCCGTTCGCGGCCGTCGGACTCTGGCAGCTGGTGTGCACGCTGGGTGTGTTCAGCCGGGTCGAGATGGCCTCGCCGGTGGCGGTGTTCGACGCCGGCCGCGAGTTGTGGCGCGAGGGCGCCCTCCAGTCCAACCTGCTGGTCTCGCTCCAGCGGGTGATGGAGGGCCTGGCCATCGGGGTGGCGGCCGGCGTGGTCCTGGCCGTGCTCGCGGGGCTCTTCCATCTCGGCGAGGACCTCCTCGACCCGGTCCTGCAAGCCGCTCGGGCCGTGCCGATCCTGGGGCTGGTGCCCCTGGCCATCATCTGGTTTGGGGTGGGGGAGACCCCCAAGGTGTTCCTGATCGCCTTGGGCTGCACCTTCCCCGTGTACATCAACACCTTCGCGGCGATACGCGGCGTCGACGTGAAGCTGGTCGAGGCCGGTCAGACCTTCGGGCTCGACCGCTGGGGCCTCATCCGCCGGGTCATCCTGCCGGGCGCCCTGCCCGGATTCCTGATCGGGCTCCGCTTCGCCCTGGTGGGCAGCTGGCTGATCATCATCGTGGCCGAGGAGATCAACGCCCAGAGCGGCATCGGCTACCTGATCATGCAGGCCCAGACCACCGACCGGACCGACATCATCTTCCTGGGGTTGGCCATCTACGCCATCCTGGGTCTGATCGCCGACCTCTTCGTCCGTCTCCTCGAACGCCGGCTGCTGGTGTGGCGGCGCGGCTTCTCCGGGAGCTGACGGTGGCAGCCCCAACCAGTCCCACCGTGAGTTCCGACGTGGCGGTCCTCGCTCGCGATGTCCGCCGCCAGTTCGACGGGCGACCGGTGCTCCGGGGGCTGGATCTGTCCGTCCGGCCCGGCGAGTTCGTGGCCCTGCTCGGCCGCAGCGGCACCGGCAAGAGCACCTTGCTGCGCATCCTCGGCGGCCTGGACGCGGACTACGACGGCGACGTGCTGGTGCCGCGACAGCGGGCCGTGGTCTTCCAGGAACCGCGGCTGATCCCGTGGCAACGGGTCCTGCCGAACGTGGTCCTCGGCCGCCGACCGGGGCCGGACGGGCGGGCCGGGCTGGCCCGCCGCGGCCTGGCGGCCCTGGAGGAGGTCGGGCTGAGCGCCCACGGCCGATCCTGGCCGGTGACGCTGTCCGGGGGGGAGGCCCAACGGGTGGCCCTGGCCCGGGCCCTGGTCCGCGAGCCGCAGCTGATGCTGCTCGACGAGCCCTTCGGGGCGCTCGACGCCTTGACCCGGACCCGCATGCACGCCCTCCTCCAGGACCTCTGCGCCCGCCACCGCCCGGCGGTCCTGCTCGTCACCCACGACGTCGACGAGGCCATCCTGCTGGCCGACCGCGCCGCGGTGCTGGTCGACGGCACCATCACCCTCGACATACCGATCGGCCTCGACCGCCCGCGCGACCGGGGCGACCGGACCTTCGCCGACCTGCGGACCCGGCTGTTGCGGGAGTTGGGCGTGGAGGAGCGCCCCGGCTGACCGTCCCATGTGTGGGCGCTGGCATATAGGTGTCGTACCCGCAGCGCAATAGGGTGCCGATGATCGGGTCCTAGGCCGTCGGACCCGGCCGGCTCCCGATGATGGTGTGGAGGCCGATCGGCAACGTCTCGTCCCCAAAGGATCGTCCTACCTGGGTATCGACGCCGTACCGGGCGAGCAATCCGGGGACCTGGGCCGTGTCGATCAGGGTGTTGTCGTGCCGCTCGTCGCTGCGACGCCACGAGCCGTCCGGCTGGCGAGTGAAGACCGCCATCTGGCGGACAAATCGCGTTGGAGTCGGCGATGAGAACTCGGTCACCAGGGCCCAGTCGTCAGCGACCCACCCGGCGTTGGGGATATCACGGCGCGCTCGACCCCACTCCAAGTCGCAGATGTCCAACGCGAGGATCCCGCCTGGTCGCAGTGCCTTGGCCGTCGCGGCGAGGGCCCGCTCGATGGCTGTCTCGTGGGGCAGGTAGCTGAGCACGTGTCCGATCGACACCACTGCGTCCGCCTCGGGGATGGGATCGTCAGGGAGGCTCAACCGCTCGATCGCCTCTGCGTCTGGTACATACTCCCGAGCGAGTTCGAGCATCGCGGGCGACGCGTCCGTGGCGAGAAGCCGGTGACCGGCATCCACCAAGTACCGCGTGAGCAACCCGCTCCCACAGCCCAGCTCGACCACCAGGCCCTTTCGATCGCGGACCGGCTGGAGCAGCCTCAGGATTCCCGGCGCGCACAGCTCGGCATGAAACCCGAAACCCCGATGATGGACGAGCGCAAGGTCTTCCCGGTAGTACGGCACGAAGAAAAGTCTGCCCGCGCCGGCGCTCAGTGGCACTTCCACCTCGCGGCCCTGTCCCGCCGTTTCCGGATTTTTCGTAAATGATGTCGAAACCCGCGGTTTCCCGTTCGACGCATTCGCAGAGTGAGGCAACGAGGCCTCGGCTCTCTACCTGGAGATAAGGAGCAGCAAAAAATGCGATTCCTCGGATACACCCTGGCACCCGAAGCCGACTTCCCGCTGGAACCCCCCGATCCAAGTATGTACGAGAAGATGGGCACGTTCGTCCAAGAGGCGATCAACGCTGGCGTTATCGTCGCCACGGGCGGTATCTCCCCCACTTCTGAGGGAGCCAAGATCACCCTCAAGGACGGTGAGTACACCATCGTCGACGGCCCCTTCGCCGAGGCGAAGGAGATCGTCGGAGGGTGGGCGCTCATGGAGTGCCGCGACCTCAGCGAGGCGGTCGAGTGGAGCAAGCGCTTCCTCGGTGTTCTCGGGGCGGGCGAGGTCCGGGTCCGCCCGGTATCCGGCCCGGAGTAAATCTCCCGTCAATCGATCAGGTGGTTGAATCGGTGGTGTGTCAACTGCCGATTCGACCGCCGCGATCGAGACGGTTTTCCGTCTGGAGTTCGGCCGGCTGGTGGCCGGCCTGGCCCGCTATGTAGGCGACGTCGGCCTGGGCGAAGAGCTCGCCCAGGAAGCCCTGGTCGACGCCCTCAAGCAGTGGCCGGTCGAAGGCACTCCCCGCAATCCCGGTGCGTGGCTCATGACCGTCGGAAAGAGAAAGGCCATCGACCTGTTCCGCCGCAACGAGACCCTGGCCCGCAAGTACGCAGAGCTTTCTCTTGGAGCGGACCGCCCCGACCTCGGTGACGACGCCGGCGATGAGATCCCCGATGATCGGCTTCGTCTGATCTTCGTGGCGTGCCATCCGGTGCTTCCCGTGCAGGCGAGATCGGCGCTGACCCTGCGTCTTCTTGGCGGTCTCACCACCGCGGAGATCGGCCGGGCCTATCTGGTCTCTGAGACGACCATTGCGCAGCGCATCGTCCGGGCGAAGAAGACGATCGCCAAGGCCCAGGTACCTTTCGAAGTGCCGGAGAGCGATGAGCTCGCGGCGCGCCTCGAGTCGGTGCTGGAAGTCATCTACCTGATCTTCAACGAAGGCTACTCGGCCACCGCTGGAGTCGACTGGCTCCGCCCCGAGCTGTGCACCGAAGCGTTGCGCCTGGGCCGCATACTGGCCGGCCTGATGCCCCAAGCGGCCGAAGTCCACGGTCTCGTCGCCCTCATGGAGATCCAGTCGTCGCGCCTGAGCGCGCGGGTCGGACCCGGCGGCGAGCCGGTCCTGCTGCTCGACCAGGACCGCCGCAGGTGGGACCGGTTACTCATCAACCGTGGCTTGGCGGCGCTGGCCCGAGCCGAGGCGCTCACCGAGACACCGGGGCCCTACACCCTGCAAGCGGCGATCGCCGCCTGCCACGCCCGCGCCCTCCGTGCTGAGCAAACCGACTGGAGACACTTGGCCGAGCTGTACGAAGTCCTGGCCGAGACACGCCCCTCGCCGATCGTCGAGCTGAACCGAGCGGTCGCCATCTCGATGGCCTACGGTCCGCACCTCGCCCTGGACTTGGTCGATCAGATCGTCGCCACGCAAACCCTCGACAGCTACCACCTATTGCACAATGTGCGCGGCGACCTCTTGGACAAGCTCGGCCGTCACGCCGAGGCGGCCGCGGAGTTCCACCGGTCCGCCGAACTCGCCACCAACACCGCGGAACGCAACCTGTCGATTCAACGGGCCAGGGAAACCGCTGCCCGTGCCTAACTCAGACGTGCAGGGCGGGCCGGTAGATGAGCTCTTGGGTGTGGCCGTCGAGCGTCCGGCTCTCGATCAGCTCGAGGTCGAAGTCGGCCGCACCCTGGAAGATCGGTTCCAGCCCGGTCTGACCGGTGATGACAGGAAAAAGCGTCACCTGCACGCGGTCGACGAGGCCGGCAGCCATCAGCGCCCAGTTCAACGACAAGCTGCCGTGTGAGCGCAACGGCACCTCGGACTCCTCTTTGAGTCGGGCGACGACGTCGACGGCGTCACCGCGCACGACGGTCGCGTTCGGCCAGTCGAGCGGTCCTTCGAGGGTGGTCGACACCACCGTTGCCGGGATGCTCCTCATCCGGGCGACCCAGGGGTCACCCACGCCGGTCCCCTCGGTGTTCGAACCCAGCATCCGCACGAATTGCCGATAGGTGTTGGCCCCGAAGACCATCCGCTGCTCCGGGCCATACAAGGCGAGGCGGTGGTCAAGCAACTCAGGGCCTTGCTTGCCCCAGTAGCCGCCCCAGTCGCCGCGGTTGGAGCCGTAGCCGTCGAGGCTGGAAAAGATGTCGAAGGTGTAGGTAGCGGTCATGTCGTTCTCCTCGGTGTGGGTCTCGGCCCCGGTCCTCTGCCGGGTTCCTGCACCAGCTACGAACGGGCCCGGCGGTTTCGACAGGACAGGTCGCCAAATATTTCCGCCGGGCCGGGTGTCGATTTGGGCGGTCGCGTTCGTGGCGGTGGTGAGTGGCGCACCGGGCGCTGCCGAACCTAAGGAGAACGCCATGTCCCTCACCACCGCCACCGCCCCCACGGTCACTGCGCCGCGGTACGCCACCACCCGTCCGGCGATGTCGCTGCGGCGGACGACCGTCGTGGCTGGTCTGGTCGCCGCCGCGGTCACCACTTGTGTCGCCGCCGCGGTCCACGCCGCGGGCGTGTCGTTGGTGGTCGGCGGCAAGATGATCCCGCTGGCGGCCTTCGCCCAGTTGACCTTCCTCGGCGCCGTGATCGGCGGGGTGCTGGTGGCGGTGCACGTCCTGGCCGCCGCCACCGTCGTCGCCGCCCTCGTCCGTCACGCCCACGACTTACCGCCCGCCTAGGTTTCGATCACGCGAAGGAGACTGTGACCATGCCCCAGTACCTGCTGTCCGTCTGGCACGACGAACCCTACGACGACCTCGACGACGTTGACCTCAACGCACCCGACACCAGGCGCCTTATGGCTCAGACGGCGGAGCTCACCGCCGAGATGGAACGCGCCGGCGCCTGGGTGTTCGTCGCCGGCTTGCGGCCGGCGTCGTCGGCGACGGTGGTGCGCGCCGCGGGCGGCGACGTCTCGATGACCGACGGCCCCTACGCCGAGACGAAGGAGCAGATGGGCGGCTTGTGGGTCATCGAAGCCGCCGACCTCGACGCCGCCCTCGCCTGGGCCGCTAAGGCCTCGGCCGCCTGCGAGCGACCGGTCGAGGTCCGCCCCACGCATGCCTGACCTCGCCGACGTCTTTCGCGGTGAGGCCGGCCGCTGCACCGCCACGTTGATCCGCGTCCTGGGCGACATCGACCTCGCCCAGGACGCGGTGGCGGAGGCGTTCGCCATCGCCGCGGAGCAGTGGCCGACCCAGGGAGTGCCACCCAACCCCGGCGGCTGGATCACCACCACGGCCCGCAACCGCGCCATCGACCGGCTGCGACGCGAGTCGACCCGCACCGACCGCCACCTGGCGGCCCTCCGACTCGAAACCGACGCCATGGAACCTAACCACAACCCCGAACTCGACGACCTCGACGGCTTCGTCGATGTCGTGGCCGACGACCAGCTGCGACTGATGTTCTTGTGCTGCCATCCCGCCCTGGCCCCCGACGCCCAGGTCGCACTCACGCTGCGGCTCCTGGGCGGGCTCGACACCCCCGAAATCGCCCGCGCCTTTCTCGTTCCCGAGCCCACGCTGGCCCAGCGGATCGTTCGCGCCAAGCGCAAGCTGGGCGACAACCACGCCCCCTACCGGGTCCCGCACGCCGCCGAGTTGCCCGACCGGTTGCACGCGGTGCTGGTGGCGATCTACCTGATCTACACCGAAGGGCACACCGCCACCACCGGCGAGGACCTCACCCGCGTCGACCTGTCGCGTGAAGCCATCCGCCTCGGGCGCGTCCTCACCGAGCTCATGCCCGACCAGCCCGAAGCCGTCGGCCTGCTCGCCCTCATGCTGCTCAGCGAAGCCCGCCGGCCGGCCCGCACCGCCACCGACGCATCGATGGTCCGCTTGGCCGATCAGGACCGCACCCAGTGGGACCGAACGCTCATCACCGAGGGACACACCCTGGTGCGCGCCTGCCTGCGCCGCAACCAGCCCGGCCCGTTCCAGATCCAAGCGGCCATCGCGGCCGTCCACGCCGACGCCGCTACCGCCGCGGCAACCGACTGGTCCCAGATCGTCGCCCTCTACGACCAGCTCTACGCCATGCGCCCCAACGCGGTCATCGCGCTCAACCGGGCCGTCGCCATCGGCGAGCTGGGTGGCGCCGCCGCCGGTCTCGACGCCCTCGACTCGCTCGACGTGACCCTGCTCGAGGCCTACCAGCCGTACCACGCGGCGCGCGCCGACCTCCTCGCCCGGGCCGGGCGGCGCGACGCCACTATCGCCGCCTACGACCGCGCCATCGAACTGACCGCCAACCCAACCGAACGGCGCTTCCTCGAACAACAACGCAGCACCGCCGCCGACCGGACCTAGACGCGGCCGCCCGAGTTGCCGCGCGCTATATGGCTAGCGGGTGGCGCTTCTGAAGCTGAGGATCAGACCGCGTCAGATGGCGACGACTGTGATGGATCGATTGCCGGCAACAGCGCGGATGTCACTGGGGTCGCTCGTCAGGACGCTGATCGGTTCGGATGGTGTCATTCGGATTGCCGCGCCGAGATGGGCGTCGGCTACTGATATGTCGATTCGCTTGCGGATCATGGCAGCCGTGTTCGCCTGAGCCGCGTCTAGGGTCTCGTCACCGATCCGCAGATGGTTGGCCAGCGCCCAAGACGCCGCGGTCCGATCCCAGCCGGCTTCCACCCGAACGGTGGTCGGGACCGCGACGGAGACTTGTACTGCCCGGCGCTTTCGCTGGGCGACGACTTGAATGTGGCTGAGAACCCTCCGGTGTTTGGGATGGTCCACGTCTCCGAGGGCCTGGATCGCTTCGTTGTCCAGGAGAACGAGACTGCTCATGCAGTTGCTCTGGCTCGGGCTTCGGCCCACAACAAGACGTCGTCAGCGTCTGCATCAGGGTGGCTCGCGACGATCTCCTCGGCGGCTTGGCCCAGGCGCTCCGGCTGACCCGCGAGGGAATGACCGTCTAGCTCGGCCGCTGCGATCGCCAGTTCCGCCAAGCTAGGTCGCGTCTCAGGATGTTCCCGGTAGTGCGTATCAAGGACGGCCTGCATGAGAATGGCCTCGAGCATCGTCCGGAGGGCGGCTGACGTCAACGCCGTCGTAGAGGGTGCGGCACCCAGTTCTCGAACAGCCACAGTTGCAGCGTCGCGAAGAGCGACCGGCAGCCGCATCGACGTGTTCGTGGTCTCCGGGTCGGCACTGTCGAGCAACCGGCTGATCTGTTCGATGGCCCTCTCTTTCTTCACAGGGGCAGTGTATACCACCTACATGTGGTACACCCGCTAGAAAGTGCCTAGCTATCGAGATGTCTGCCAGGTCGCTGCGCGTCGGTCCTGGCGCCAGGAATCACGAGGCGGGGAGGTCGGCGGGGGATCGAAACCGCCGTCGTTGCCCTACGAGAACGAAGGTTCTGATTCGCGTGTTTTTAGCGGCTAACGCGGCGCTGGTTTAGTCGGGGCTATTGCAGCAGTTTGAGGATGTCGTCTCTGCGGAAACGCAGTTCGCCGCCCATGGTGCGCGGGCTTGGAAGGTGGCCGGCGGCCGCCCAGTTGATCACTGGTCTCATCGCAGCCGGGCCCTACGCGGGTTTGGGTGGCAGTGTGATCTTCCTTCAGCCAGTCGGCGAACGCCTCGGCCGTTTCCCGGGTGCGGGTGACGACCTTCGCCGGAACGACAGATCGCACGAACCAGTAGCAAGACGTGACGGAGGGATGGTGGAGGCGGGCACGCCAAGTCTCCCAAGAGATTCGTTGGGTGATAGTCTGTTGCCGTGCCCACCAACCCCAGGACCGGCAACACGGTGAGGAAGGCCCCTGCGGCCAAGAAGGTACTGTTGAAGAAGGCAGCGGTCGTGAAGAAGACGACGGCGAGCAATGCGACCGTAACGGCTGAGAAATCCACGGCCCGCCGCGGTAGCGCCAGGTGGCTTCAGGAAATGGGTTACAAATCCAAGCAGGGCGATGAGGGGGGTCCGGCGTGGCAACCGAGTCGGCGCGCTGACTTTCTGGTGGACACCCTGGGGAACAAGAGAATCGCCACCCTGCTGGGCGTAGCCGAGAGCCAACCCAGCCGCTGGCGGCGGGGGGAAGAGGTTCCGGGGCCGCAGGTGGCACCAGTCCTGGTCGACCTCGACCATGTTGTCGGTCGCTTGCTGCTGTTGTGGGATGCCTCCGTCGTCGGCGACTGGCTCACCGCCTCCAACGCCTTCCTGGACGGTACCCGCCCTATTGACGTGCTCGTCACGAGAGGGTCAGCGGAGGTGCTGGAGGCCATCGAGGCCGAGACCGAGGGCGCATACGCTTAAGTGCTGTTGTACCGGGTCTTCCCGTACCTGACTGGCGCGGCCGAAGGCGAACCTGGCCATCCGCTCTATGTGTACCCGGCGCAAGGGAAGGGCCGCTGGGATAACCGCTCGCTGTACCTCTGCCGCTACCTGGCAACCAGCCCGGAGGCGGCCATCGGCGAGACGTTCGGCAACCTGGCCACCTGGAGCGCCGCCATGCTGGAGTTCCCGGCTCTGCCCGGCTCGGAGCGCCGCCTTGGCGTCTACCGCCTGGATGAAGAGGCCCATCCCCTTCTGGACCTGGACGACTCCCAGGTCCTGGTCGATCGCTCCATCCGGCCCACCCATGTCGTCATCCGCAACCGGCCCCTTACCCAGGGGATCGCCGACAGGATCTATCAGGAAGACAGGTGGGCGGGCATCCAGTGGTGGTCGTATCACCGTCCCCAGTGGACGGTGGCGTGCCTATGGGAGGAGGACAGCTTGACGGTCCAAGCCGTGGAATCCATAGCTGGGCATCCTGCTCTGAATGACTCCGCCACCGTCCTGGCCAAGCCTCGCTCCGACATCTAAGTCAGACGCCTGAAGCTACCGAAACGGCTGACCGGGACTCTGTGGTAAGGGACATCCCGGCGCGGACCGTTCAGGCGTGTGCGATTGCTCGACGCTCTCTAGATCGGCTGCCAGGGCGGTGTGGGTGTCCGGCGAAAAGCGGGCTTACTTGACACCTTCGCACATAACAATCCATGTATGGGACCAGCGCTGGCGTCGGATCGGGGTCGGAGCCGGTTCGCGCCTTGGGTGCTGGCCGCTGCCGAAGCGGTGATGAAGCCCTCGGGGCGTGATGCTCAATGCGTCCGGGGAGGCGGGAGGCTGGTCAGGGAGAAGGGGATCGGGTGCGAGGATGTGCCCAGGGTGTTGGGTCCCGCTGGCAGCGAGGGTGACGGGACGCTACGGGGTGGGAATGCTGGAACGTCGAGCGCACGGACCCGTCGTGATTGGCGCGCCCCTGGGGGAGACCCCCAGCCCCCCCGCCTGGTGGTGTTGAGCGACGGTGCGTCCGGTGGTTCGGGCCCTCAGATTGCCCGCCGGCAGGTGACAGGAGGGACCTCCTCGGCGACCATGGAGTTGCTGAATCATCCTGACTACGAGGAGGTCCCTGATGAGCATGGTATGCGGGTTGGATTTGCATCGAGGCCAGATCACCTTCGACGCGTTGGAGGTCGAGTCCGGCGAGATGTGGCGGGGTCGTGTCTGGTCGCCGGACCGGGCCCGGTTTCGCCGCTGGCTGGTCGACGAGCTAGCGCCGCGAGCTCATGGCGGACCGGTGGCGGTGGCGGTGGAGGGCTGCACCGGGTGGCGCTATGTGGTCGAGGAGATCACCGCGGCCGGTTTCGAGGCCCACGTGGCCGAGCCGGCCGACACCCAGGCGGCGAGGGGCCGCAAGAAGCACGCCAAGACCGACCGATCCGACGCTCGGCTGATGCGCGAGTTGCTGCAGAGCGGGGACTTGTCCGAATCGTGGATCCCGCCCGAAGCGGTGTTGGAGTGGCGGGAACGGGTGCGGCTGTACAAGACCCTGCTCGATCAACGGCGAATGTGGATCCAGCGCATCCATGCCGAGCTGTTCCAGCACGGCGTGAGCCTGCCCGAAGGCCAGATCGCCTCGCAGCAAACCCGGGACTGGCTCAACAGCGACACGGTGCAGTTGACCGCGGCGGCCCGTCAGCGCATCACGGTCGGCTATCACATTCTGGACGCCACCGACGCCATGCGCCTGCCGTTGCGAGCAGACCTGGAGCGGTTCGCGCGACGCCAGCCGGCCTGCAAAGCCTTGACCGCCGCCCACTACGGGATCGGCCCGCTCACCGCGGTGGTGGTGTGGGCGGAGCTGGGCGACTGTCGACGGTTCTCCCGCTCCCTGCAAGTGGTGCGCCACACCGGCCTGGACGTGACGGTCGACCAGTCCGACCGCCATCGCGGCCGCGGCCACCTGTCACGCCAAGGTCCCGAGACGCTGCGCTGGGCGCTCTTCGAGGCCGGCATGGCCGGCTGTCGCGCCACCAGCCCCGACCGGGCCTACTACCAGGCGGTCAAACAAGCCCACGACGGCAAGGTCGCCGCCATCGCCATGGCCCGCAAGCTGGCTCGGCGCTGCTACCACACGTTGCGGGCGATGGACCCAGAGGTGGTCTACGCCATGCCCTGTTAAACCTCCCAGCCGGAATCGAGGGCCGGGCCCGCCCGACTCAAACATCAAGGTCTCCGCGGTCAGCTCCCGTGAGGAACATGCCCGCCAGCCACCCTGCTGGACGGCCTTATAACACTGACGCGACCGCGGCTCCCAACGGGGGTCACCCAACCCGCATTGTTGTTACCGACGACACCACGATCGTCGCGGACCTAGGAAACGCTGGGCGCCCCACAGCCGTCGTCAACCGGCCAAGACTCAAGCCTCACGACCAAAGATCCTTCTCCCCGGCCAAAAAAGGTCTTGACAACCGGGCCCATACAGGAAACGCTCCATCAATGACAGGCTCGCCCCGAATCGGATCGGGTCGCCATCCCAGACCGCGGTCGCCCTTAGGACGGCACGCAGAATATCCGCCCCGCAGCCGCCGGTCAGGGCGTGCGCAGGCCATGCCTGCAGCTACCGCCCGCGGGACTTCGGATGCCCTCATCGTGGTCAACTGTCCCAGAAGTACCGCGGGCAAGGAAGTCGTGGGTGTCCCGGTTCGCCGGTTCGCAGGATGGGTGCATAGCAGCTACCGGCGGTGATGACTGCGGTCTGAATTTTGCGGGCTCTGGTCCGGCCTGCCGGGTCGGCGCGGCCCGATGGGCTACGCGTCTGGTCGGGTTCTGACGGCGCGCAGGCCTCGGACTGACGAGGTGGCCGCGGCGGTGCTGGCCAGGAGCAGGAAGCACACCGGTCCGATAGCGGTCATCTCGTCGCGGACGCCGATGCCTCCGATCATCAAGACTCGAGTGACGCAGATCACCGCACAGGCGGTGATGGCTGCGAGGGCGACACTGGCGGTAACGGCCACCACCGACGACACGGTAAGCATGGGTGGTGTCAGCTGCGCTGTTCTCAGAGCCCGGCGAATGCTGGTCGTGGAGACGGTCACGCAAGCCGCGGTGAAGAGGGCGTAGATCGCCAGCAGAGCCCAGCCGCCGGGAGTGTGAGGGCCCTGGGCGGTGATGTGACGGTAGTTGCCGGGCCGGATGTGGTTGGTGGCGACGGCGAGCAGACCGGTCCCGGCCAGCCACAGCACAACCACAGCCATCGGTACGACCGTCGGCATCAGGATGGCGCGGTTCCTGGTGCGGATTGCCGGCACGACGACCAGTAGCCAGTACACGAAACCGACGATGAGGATGGCGGCCGCGGACAGCGAGAAGATGAAGTTGCCTACCGCGTACGCGCCCCACCCCCACGAGCGAAGGCCGGGCACAGGCTGGTCGTCCACCGCCCTGGCGAACAAGGCCACCGCCAGGGTGCTCCATACCCAGAGGGCGAACACCGTGGTGGTAGTGGTTTCTAGCCTCCGTCGTCGCCCTTCGGACCCGGCGGTGATCGGGTCGGGGTTCAGCTGGGCCCTGACTGCCGATATGGCCAGGTCGAACGTGACTCGCCACCCACCGCCGCAGTCAGCAGCCACGGTGGCCAGTTCGTCGCCGTAACGGTCGCGAAAGCGCTGGGGGTAAACAGCCAGGATGAGCCGGTGAAGACGGGAAGCGCTCATGCCAGTCCCAGGGTCGGTGAGGCCGCCAGTCGCTTGCGTCCCAAGGCGGCGAAACGTCGCATGTGCTCCAATCGCTCGGCCAGCACCGCTGAGCCGTGCGAGGTGAGCCGGTAAGGCCTTCGGCGCGGGTCGTTACTGTCGAGTGGTTCGATCAACCCACGCTGCTCGAGCCGGGACAGCGCTCCGTACAAGGTGCCCGGTCCAAGCCTCACACCCGTGGTCGCCTCTACGTCGCCGATGATGGCATAGCCATGCTTGGAGCCTTCCGCCAGGCTGGCCATCACCAACAGGCCAGGGTCGGTCCAGTTCGGGTCCTCCACGCGACGCGGCACCTTCACCTCCTAGTCATACTCCGTAGTACGATACTACGTTCTACGGTATAGTCAAGGTGCCGGCCAGAACGCGGGCAATTCCGCTGGAACGACGGTCCGCGGACGATGGCGGCCAAGAGCGCTTCGCCTATAATGTTTCCGCCGAGGTATCCCCGAAGCACGCGGCCATACGCCCCAGTACGCCGGCCTGATGACGGATCTGGATGCTGGTGAGAAAGCCCAGAGGTGCTCATCGCCCCTGTCCCAGAATGCCAACTGGCCCGCGGCTAGTGGCTGATCGCTCGGACGGTTGGTGGCGTCAGCTGGCGTGGCGGGAGATGTATTCGTCTAGGGCTTCGCGGCTGATATCCGCTAACCGCTTGCCTTGGGATTTGGCCAGCTTCTCTAGGGCGTCTCGGGTGGGTTGGGGCACTCGTACGGTCAGGCTGGGGGTACGCCGTGCGCCGCCGGAGACGGAAGGTCGTCCTCGATGGCGGGCGAGGGCGCGCTCGGCGATCTCCTCGGCGACCTGTTCAGTTAGGCGGCGGCCGTCGGACAGGTAGATCTCCTCCTCGTCGAGATCTACGTCAGGTCCGATCGGGCCGGGCTTGATCTTGCACTTGGTCATCGGCCTGCCTTGCGGTAGTGGGTGGGCATGACGTGGATCACCAGGAAACAGTCGGCCTTCTCGATGGCGACGAGTAGTCCGGTGACCCAGACGTTCACTCGAAACTTGTGGCCGTCGAAGCCGACCTTGACGCCCAACTGAAGGCTACTTCCGCGTGATCGGTAGACGATACGACTAGATGTCACCCGGCGGAAGTTTGTCCACCGAGGACTTAGACACCGACGTAATGTCGGGTTCTCCAGCGGCCGCATTCCGGGCCATGCCGGCCGCAACCATATCGTCATCGACCCACCGCATAAACTCGTATCGTTCGTCCTTGCCGTCTACATATTGCAGCGCTTCGACGAAACCTTTACGAACTCCCAGAGCGTCATATTCGGGGCCCAAATCCATGATTTTGATGAGCATGACCTTCTTGTGCCCGAATCGGCCCTCACCGATCGGTTCAACTTCCTTCATGTAGTCCTTGAGCTTCTCGACCGCCGTCGACTCGAAGAAGCTTTTAACTGTCTGCGGCGACACCTCGGTTTGCATACCGTCGCCAGTAACGTTGTCGAAGCCAAACAGCTGGATGCACCGCGGTTGAAGACGTCCGCTTCGATCGGCTGAACGTTAAGCATCCGGAGCGTGTCAATCACGTCTTCGATTACCCCTGGTATCGACGCGTAGAATGCTTGTTCGGACTGTTCCGCGACAACTTCGACCATCCGCTTGACCGCCGTGATCGGCCGATCAGACGGCTTCGAACCGGCGGCCTGAATTTGGTGCGATCCGACGGCCTGCAGGACCGACGTGGTCGCCTGCTGGAAGAACGGTCTGAGAACTGCGCCCTCGATTGGGAAAGCGGCTGCGAGTCCGTTCATAATGCCGGCCGCCAATCCGAGCGCCAAGCTGGCGTCGTCCACGTCGCTGGTCTTGTTGAGAGCGTTCTCCAACTCATTGTCCGCGTAGTCATTCAGTGCCTGATACGCGTATTGCCGCCAGTTGGATATGCGTTGACGAAGGGGACCGCTCAAGGGGTCCACAAACGACTTGAGGTCGATATGACCCAGCGAGGTTTTCTCGTCCGGGTCCCGAGCAATCAATCGGCGTTCCGCTTCCTTCCGAACATCTTCAGCGGTGGCCGAGAGTCGCCGGTAGACTGCCAACCTCAACTCGATGCTGAGGTCCGTCTCTTCGGCAGTTTCCAAGAGAATCATCGTCTTCTTGACCTGTGATTCATCCATTTTGAGTGGAATGCTCCTCGTTTAGCCGATTATCGGCCGCAGTATCCCACATCGACGCGTAGTTTCACTTCTTTGTGACCGATCGATCCAACGAAGGGATGCGGTGTTCGAGTTCGTCCGCTGGGGCGTCGATGAGCGCTCTCATCAATGCGACCAAGGCCACGACTCCAACAGCGCGCCTGGTAGGTCGATCAGGCCCCGACCGCAGCCTTCGACTCGGGCAGGAGGGCGCGAACTGAGCGGCCGCTCCGAACGACGGCTCGGATCTTGGACTTTGGTCAAGTACTTGGCACGGAACGAACGGCCAGAACGCTCACGCCGAACGTGACGAATCCAGGGGCCGTCAGGCCTACTGAAACTTGCTCCGGGACTTAGCCGTGGCCTCCAGTCACCGTTCCTCCAGGTCGCTCATCTAGGTCGGCGGGCCAGTTCCCGCAGCACGGCGGCCGGCTTGAGCAGTCTTGAGGGGGTCCAGGGATCCTCGGCTGCGACCCCCTCGGCTTCAGCCGCTTTCAAGCCGATCTAAGACCTGTGTTCGGAGGGGCCGTCGTCGTCACTCTTGGCGGCGAGGGAGGCCAGCACCGCCGCTGTATCATCGTCGGCCTTCTCCATCTTGCTGAGGGCGCGCTGCAAGTCGCTCGTGTTGAGGTCCGTTGCCCTGTCCGGGCGCTTGCGATCGAGTCCCAGGGTGCCGGGACTGCTCGGCAGAGCGAACTGATCCGCCGCCGGCCGGGGTGAGGCGGCTTGCCACGGGGTCTTCCTCTTCCTCGGCGTCTCGGTGGGCTGCGTCACCGGAGTCTTCGCGCTCGACGGGGTCGGGATCCTCTTTATCCGGACGGCGTAGAACTCCATGGGCAGCGGCTTCTTGGCCTTCTTCGCCTCTTCGGCGACCTCGGCGTATTTCGAGCCCGGGTCCTTGATCAGCTCGACCGATACGATCTCGAAGGTCGTACCGGGCAGGATCAGGACCTCGGCCTCCTCCTGGACCATGGCCATACCGGAGACATCGCGTCCACCGCTGTCGACGAGAGTCGTCAGTACACCGACGCTCTTGGCAGGATCGGCCACGGATCCGGAGGCGAGGAAGTACGCGAACTTGAGGGCGATGTTGGTGTCTTTGGATGAGCTCCCCAGCGCACCGAAGGTGGTGGTCTTCCCCGGGGCGAACTGGCTCTTGAAGTCCTCCGGCGTATAGCGCGCCCCCCGGTAGGTCGGGCCGTTGTGAGGCTTCATCTTCTTGAGTCCCTGGACCGCCACGCCAGCGTGGAGTCCACCCTCCTCCTTGAGCGTCTTGTCGTCAAGCGATGCCCAGGCCTCCGGACTCTTACCCTTACGCTCCTTCGACTGCTGATCGGCCAACCAGCCCGAGCTGTTGGCCGTTACCGGATTGATGTAGCTGAAGTCGCCGGCCGAGTAGATCGTGATGGCCGATACCTCGGCGTCGGTGAGCCCGTACTTCTTCTGCATGGCCTGGATGCGCTCGGCGCGCCCCGGGCCCTGGTACTTGGGATTGGGAATGCCCTTCGTGTGGTCGGTCGCGCCCATTTTGCCGAAAGCGGTGAGCCCCTTGAACCCCCCCTGTGCTCCCCCCGCTTCCTTGACATCGCCCTGGTAGATGTCCAGGGCCTCACCTTTGCTCAGGTTGGCACGCTCAGTGTTGACGTCATCCTGGAGCCGAGCGATGACCTTGGCCCGGCTCTTCCGGTCCTTGCCGAAGGAGGTGATGTACTTGGTGCAGAGGTCGTCGATGTGTTCGAGCTGCCGGGACTGAAGACTTCCCTTCGACGCGCCCGTCTCGGCCTGCTTGCGATAGTCGGAAAGGAGGCGCCGAATGTCGCCGAACAGCTTCGCATCGGGATCCTTCGAGCCGGCCTTCAGACCCGTCACCCGTTTGACTGTGTCACCCACGCTGTCTAGATCGGATGGCTTTGTCTTCAGCAGGGGCTGCACCGGCTGAGGGCGTCGACCCAACATCTGGCTCACCGCCCGGTTGCCGGCTTGACTCTGCAAGGCGGCGATGGCTCCGAGGCCTAGTGGGCTCGCCTCGGCGCGGGTGGTTCGCCTCGTTCTTTCGGCCGGAGTCTCTCCGGCCGAAGTCGTCGCGCCGATATGCGGCACGGGCCGCTGCGATCCCATGTCCACCTCCCGTCAGGACTTTGCGTCGCCCGCAAAGGACACTCTCCCCGTTAGTTTATCCTGAGGACAAATCGCGTTCCATTGCCGTTCGATGGTCCGCCGGCCAACCGGCTGCTCTGCTGGGTGCGTTCGCAGCGCCATCAGGCCTGCGACGGTTGCCGACATCGGCCTTGTCGAAGGCGCCCGCCATCGGGACCGTCGAGGACGGTCGGGCCCAAGGAGGTGGTGCGGCGGACGACAGCAAATGCGGTGGCGCTGGCGCGTGACGACACGCAGACCTTGGTGAAGATGCTGGATAAGTGGCGGGACTCCGTCTTGGGGCGAAGAAGAGCTCGTTGGCGATCGCGTTGCTCGTGAACCGTGGATCGCCTCGTCTCTGGTGACGGCGTTGAGAGCCTGGACGAACATCATTCCTGACATCCGCCCGTACGCGGCGTAAAGGTCCGGTATGCGATGGAACAACGCCTGGTACCACTTGTCAAACAAGGCCACCTCGGGGATGGTGGCCGCGTCTTCGCCGGCGACCATGGCCTCACTCTGCTGTAGGACCGACCCGTTGACCGCGCTGCCTGCGCTCAGGAAGGTCGGGTCGTACACGTTGACACCCCAGTTGGCAAACGGCGGACTGAACCCGTCGATCTGCATCGCGGCGGCCATCCGGGCGTAGCTGGCGGCATCGCCTTGGAACACGATGCCTCGTGCTCCGGCCTGCTGCATGAGGGCGATGTCCCCGTTGAAGGTGGGGTCGGTCGGCTGGAGATTGAAGTCTTTGAACACGAAGTCGTAGCCGATGGACGCTAGGGCGGTCTGTTCAGCCGCGGCTCGTGCGATCCCGCCGGGCACGTTCACGGCGAGGAATCGTCGCCGCGGGCGCTGACTGCGACGTCCGGTGTGAAGGAGACGTGGGGTCAGATCGGATCACGGCTCTGATGTGACCGCCGACGCCCAAATTCTTTTGGCGTCAACTGCACGGCAATGATTTACGTCGCGGAGTGCGACGATCGTTCTGCATCTCGTCTCAGCCTCAGCTCCGACGCTTCAGCTCCCAGGTCAGGTTGAGCCGACCGGCGTCATATTCACGAAGTGTCATCTTCGCCTCGAAGCCGACGAGGTTTCGGTCGTCCGCGGCCAGTCGCTCCAGTTCGGCCCTGGCAAGAACAAGGTCCCATGCGAGGGCAAATCCAGCCGACCACTGCCGCACGGTGACGTTCTCGTCAGACAGGTAGCCAGAAATTGCAGCTCGCCCGTCGGCTGAAGGTGCACCGACTGGAGGTCGTCGACCAAGCGATTCCATCGACGCGGGTCACCGCCTGTCTCAATGCGGGCTTCGTGCATGGCGAGAAGCGTGTCGTGGTAGTCCTCGACTAGCGCCGGCACGTCCTTGGGGTCTCGCGCATCCACCCGGCCAGAATGCCTCATCTGCGCTCGCCGTGGGCCGGGTGCCGAATCGTCGGACCGGCGCAGAACGACGGTTATGGGATACATCCATAACCCTCTAGACGACTCATGATGCTACCGCATAATATCGGAAGCTTCTAGCGGTACGGGGAGGGGCCGCCCCGACTCCGGCATTGATGGCGTGAAGGGTACGTGCCAAACGTACGTCTGAGTTAGCAGGGTAAAAGCGCTGGTTGGGGTGGGCAGTGTATGGATGGTCTTCGAAGTTGAGGACGAGCAGGGGTCGATTGGGGTCCGCAACTGCGTCCTGGTTCGTCGGCGACTTCAGTGCCTCTCCTGACTTGGGCGGGCGGCGGTGAGTGTCCGTGCGAATGTCCCCGCCGGCCCTGGCTCTGGCTCGGTTTGAGCTGTCCGGATCGACAACTGGTCGGGTGGTAAGAAGCGGCAATGGAATCTCGCCCGTTGTCCGATGGCCGCGACATCCCCGCACTGGCCCTGGGGGTGTGGCAGATCCGAAACGGGCGCGACTGCGTGAACGCCGTGCGATGGGCGCTCGACCTCGGCTACCGCCACATCGATACCGCCCAACTGTATGGCAACGAGGAGAGCGTCGGCCGGGCCGTGCGGGACAGCGGGGTGCCCCGAGAAGAGCTGTTCATCACCACCAAGTTCGCCCCGTCGCGTCGCGATCCGGCGGCAGAAGCCGAGGGCAGTTTGCGGCGACTGGGCCTCGACTACGTGGACTTGTATCTCGTCCATTGGCCCCAGGGCGGTGCCACCCGGGCCTGGCCGGGGATGGAGAAGGCCCGACAGCTCGGCTACACCCGCTCGATCGGGGTGTCCAACTACGGGGTGGGCGAGATGAACGAGGTCATGCGCAGCGCCGAGGTTCCTCCGGTCGTGAACCAGGTCCAGTTCAGCCCGTTCGAGTACCGGCGAGCCCTGCTCGAAACCGCCCTTAGCCACCACATGGTTGTGGAGGCCTACAGCCCTTTGGGGACCGGCCGCCATCTCGCAGACCGGCGGGTGGGCGAGGTCGCGTCTCGGGTCGGCCGTTCCCCTGCTCAGGTCCTGCTGCGCTGGTGCCTCCAACGCGACACCGTGGTCCTGCCCAAGTCGACGCACCGCGACCGCATCGACGAGAACGCCAGAATCTTCGACTTCGAGCTATCCGCCGACGACATGGCCGAGCTCGACAAGCTGGACGGCACGGGCGGAACGGGCCAGGCTGGCTAGCCGCAGGTCCGATCCTCGAATCCCAGGTCCTCCAAGGTGCGGCGCACAGTTCGTGACAGACGGCCACGTGGACTTCATGGCCTTCGGTCACCTCGGTGGTCCTCGGCAGTCATCCCAATATCCCGTCGGCGGCGGCATCGCACCGCGAAACGCCGGGTAAGAGGGACGCGTCGCCGGGGGGCGACTCGACACTAGCACGTGATATTCATGCGTCACTGGGACTCAGGATGATCGTCTGTCTGATCCAAGGTATGCGCATGTTTCTTGTGAACTGCCTGGGCACTCACGCCCGCCCAAGAGGCGATCTTCGCCCAGCTGTGGCCAGCCTGACGCAGCCGTCTGACCTGATAGCTCTCGCAGAACCCGGCCATGGAACGCAGAGCACGGATTCCCCCGAAGGCGAGTTCGGGATCGTCGTCGAGGCCCAAGGAACCGGTGGGGTCACGCTGGGCGAGTTGAAGGAACACATCGTCGTCTGCGTCGGGCATCAACGGACGGTCGTTGATACCACCGTCCCCCGAGTTGAAGTGTGCAGCACCGTCGATTTAGGCCTGTGACCTGGGCCGATGCATGAAGGCATCCTGACACGAGAACGGCCGCGAAGGGCATGTGCCCGTCAACATCCGGAAGTCCTCCGACGTGGTGCACGCACCCTCGCCGAGCTGATCGACCGGCGGATGCTCGACCGCCGTTAGGTGGTGATATCGCCTCACGAAGCGAGCTGCAGAAGAAGCGGGAGCGACACGAGACGACGGACCATCAGGTTCAAGTGATACCGCAGGGGTGGGGCCGAGGGATCGATCCCGAACGTCCGCGTGCGGGAGAGCAGCGTCTCGATGGCCACCTTCGCCTCGACCCGGGCCAGAGGCGCGCCGACGCAGAGGTGGATGCCCCACCCAAAACCCACATGATGACGGGGATTGGGTCGATCGAGCCGAACTTCGTCGGGGTGGTCGTAGGCGGCTGGATCCCGGTTTGCCGCAGGCCACATGAGCACGAGGTGCGACCCGGCCGGCACGGTTTTGCCTTCGAGTTCGACGTCGCGAGTGACGGTCCGGTAGTGACCCCGGAACGGCGGGTCGAACCGGCATGCCTCCTCCACGAACACCGGGACCAGTGACGGATCAGCGCGAAGCTGGTCTTGGAGATCGGGCCGCTCGGCCAGGATTCGCACCGCCGTGCCGGTGAGACTGGTCGTTGATTCACCACCGGCCGCGATGAGGACATTAAGGATGCTGATGGCCTCAAAGTCGTTGATCTCATTGTCGACAACGGCTTGGGCGAGGATCCCGATCATCGTGCCCGCGTAGGGCGAGACGTCTTCCTTCGCTCGAGCGTACGCTTCTACGACCGGAGCGAAATCGTTCATGGAGTTCTGCTCGATCTCCTTGATCCGCTCTTCGGACACGAAGCCGCTGATCCGTTCGAGTGACTCGTATCCTTGCTTCTTCAGGTGGGGGGCAAGCGAATCGGGAAGTCCGAGGATGCGGGCCACCATCACCATGGGAAGCGGCTCGGCGACGAGGCTCATCCATTCGAAGCGGCCATCGGGGGGCACTTCCGACATGGCATTGTCCATCAAGGCTTGGAACTCCGGTTCCATCGCTCTCATAGTCGCGGTCGAAAGCTTCCGGCTCACGACCGTACGTTGGCGTCCGTGGGCTGGCGGATCGGCGCCGGCCAAGCCGCCGCCGCTTTCTTCGACCGCAACCGCATATCCGGCTGCGGTCACCGGACGGAGGGCTGGTGTCGCCCAGTCGCCTTTGTGGAGGAAGTCGCCAGACATCGAGGAGAAGTCCTCAGTCCTTCTCACGACGTCATAGATCGTCTCGGCTCGGGTCACGAGGTAGGCGCCGCCAGAGCCGGCGATCTCATGCACTGGATCATTCTCACGCAGGTGCCGGTAGTACTCGTAGGGGTCTTGCATGACGGCCGGATCGAACAGCGGGTCAATGTCAGGTTCCTGCGCGGTCATGGGCTCCCCTTTGGTGTCTGCGACTGCTTTCTCATGAGCGGACCTTGAGGATCGCCCCATGCGGCGTCTTACGTATGTTGTCCACGTCGACCTTGCCGGGTTCGACATAGACCACCGCCTGGTTGCCTGCCATGGTGGATCCTCCTGTTCATCTCCAAATATCGGCTTCTCGAGCGCATGGTCGAGAGGCCGGGGGTCGCGTCGTTTGGAAGAATATAAGCCGGCGCTGTTTTCCTTTGAGGTGGGGTCGCAAATCAGCCGACAACAACGAGGCGAGCCACGCCGTGGGCGAAGAAAACGTCGCCCCATGGCGACGGACCCGCGAGCGAATACCGCACCAGTAAGACCACCCCCTTGGAGCCACAACTACTCTTCTAGTCGTGAACTATAGTCGAGTTGTGATCCGGCGTCCAGTCTAATGGACGCCGGTTCTGCATCCGAGGGTTTCGGGGTTCCCGAGGCGCTACCAGACGCCCGTGCTCGCAGACGAGCTGCGCGTCGGGACGAGAACCGGACCGGGATTCTCGACGCGGCTGAGCGAGTGTTCGGCAAGTCCGGGATACGAGACGGCTCCCTGCGCCAGATTGCTCACCTCTCCGGGTTCTCCACTGCGGCCATCTATACGTTCTTCGACAACAAGCAGCACTTATTGGCCGAGACGGTCGCCCGACGGGGCGTCGAGCTGAACGGCAAGTTGCGAACCGTGGCCGAAAGCGACCTACCCCCACTGGAAAAGCTCCACCGCATTGTTGACGTCACGGAGGCATTCTTCGAGGCACACCCCGACTTCCGGCTGATGCTCCGTCACATTGCCGGCGGCGCGATCGTCGGGCCGGTTCTCGCCGAGCATGCGGGCGACGGAGGCCGTCGTTTCGTGGAGGCCATGACGCTTCTCGCTGACATCGTCGCGGACGGGCAGAAGGCGGCCCAGGTTCGCGACGGCGATGCCTACGCCATTGCGCACTTTTACGCCGTGCTCGTCAACGAGCACGTCTACCTGGCTACCGGCGGTGAATCCACGATCGGGGCGCTCACCTCCGCACAGTTTCACGAGCTCATCGACGGAACGCTCCGCAATCCGACTCGGTCACCGTGAGGCGCAAGCCTGATCCCGTCTTGGCAAGCTAGGGGGGATGGACCGCTGCCCCGCATGCGGGTTCGTGTATGACACCGTGCCGGTGGCGGACATCGCCGGGGTCCTGCGGTCGCTCGGCCCCCGGTACCGAGACGTGCTGGGCCGCGCCGATGACGCCGCGGCCCGCGTCCGGCCCGCGCCGGACGTGTGGTCGGCGCTGGAGTACGGCTGCCACGTGCGGGATGTCCTGCTGGTGCAACGGGACCGGGCCCTGCTGGCCCTGATCGAGGATCGCCCCAACTTCGCCCGCATGTATCGGGAGGAGCGGGTCGCGTTGGCCCGCTACCACGCCGATCCGCCGGCGGTGGTGGCCGATCAGGTGAGCATGGCCGCCGACCTGTGCGCCCTGGTGTTCACTCGGCTCACTCCTGACCAGCTGGCCCGACCGCTCGTCTACAACTACCCCGCGCCCATGGAACGGGACGTCGCCTGGCTGGGCCGCCACACGGTCCACGAGGGAGAGCACCATCTGGGCGACGTGCGCACCGTCCTCGATCGGGTCGGCGTCACCGGCGGATGACCGCGACCCGGGGTTACCGGTCGACTATCTTGTCCGAGAAGTGCTCGGCCAGCCCCGTAATTATTTGTTTCGCTGGCCGTTAGCGGTCGTGATGTTGGCGGTCGCGGGCGTCCTCGCCAGTTGCGGCGGCCACCATCCGCAGGCCGCCCCGGCCGGGACCAGCGCCCTCACCGCGCCGAGCTCGACGAAGGCCGCGGCCAAGAAGTCAAAAGCTCCGCCGCCGACCTGCCCGCTCACCGGTCTGCCCGCGCCGGGCGGGATCGTCCCCCAGCGCCCGGCGCTGGCCGTGAAGATCGAGAACCTGCCGATCGCCCGACCGCAATACGGGTTCCCCGCGGCCGACGTGGTGTACGAAGAACCGGTCGAGGGGGGCATCACCCGCTTCATCGCCATCTACCAGTGCCACGACGCGGCGCGCATCGAGCCGGTCCGATCGGGTCGCTTCATCGACGTCGACATCGTCCGCCAGTACGGGGCGCATCCGCTGTTCGGGTACGCGGGAGCGATCCAACCGGTGGTCAGTGCCGTCGACGCCTCGCCGCTCATCGACATCAGTGTCTTCCGGGCTCCGCCGCCGACGTACTTTCGCGATTCGGCCCGATACGCGCCGCACAACCTGGTGAGCTCCACCGCCGCCCTCTACGCGGCCGGGGCCGCCCAGCACGCGCCGTCCACCCCGCCCCCGCCGGTCTTCAAGTACGGACCGCTCTCGGCCGCAGCCACGCCCGCCGCCAGCTTGCAGATCGCCTACACCGCCTCGGATCAGACGTGGACCTGGTCGCCCAGCCTGGGAGTTTGGGAGCGCGCCTACGTGGGCAGCGGGCCGGCCGCCTTCGCGGAGGGCGGCCAGATCGCCACCTCGAACCTGGTCGTCATGAAGGTGGTCATGTACCCCAGCGCCTATGTGGAGGACATCACCGGAGCGCACGAGAACCTGCTCACGCTGACCGGATCAGGGCCGGTGCAGGTGTTCCGCGGGGGGAAGATGATCAGCGGAACCTGGCAGCGGTCCACGCTGGCCCACAAGACGGAGTTGCTCGACGCCGCCAAGCATCCTATTCTCCTCGCCCCGGGCCAGACCTGGGTGGAGTTGGTACCCACGACGATTGGCGTGACGGTCACCCCGTAAGAGTCGGGGCGGCGGGGGAGGGGCAGTGGTGACCACGAGCGACGCCCGGTGAGCTTCCCCCCCGATTCGGGGTCCGCGCCCGGCTCCACTCGCCCGCGTCGTCGGCTGAGCCGGCTACAGCGCCGGCGACGGACCATCATGGGGCTGCTTGGGTTCGGCGCGGCGGCGGCCTTGGCGGTGGTCGTCCTATTGCCGGGGACCAGCGCCGACCCGATCAGCCGGGCGGTCCGCCCCCCAGCCCGGGCCCCGGTTGCCCCGCCCAAAGGCGTCGGGGCGGGTGCGCCGGTCGTGGCGGTGGCGTCGACCCACCCCACGCCCACCGGGGTGGCTGCTTCGTGGGTGGCAGCCGAGAATCTGCAGCCGGGCACCGGCGACTGGCGGATCACCGGATCGCAGACGTCCGACGGGATCATGGGCTACGCCGACCAGTTGCAGGCCCAGGTGGGCCAGGCCGTCAGCTTGTACGTCTCCACCTCGGCGGTCAGCTTCCACGTCGAGGCCTACCGCATGGGCTACTACCAGGGGGCCGGCGGGCGGCTGGTCTGGCGCTCGGCACCCGTCGCGGGCCGGGTGCAGCCGTCCTGTCCGGTCGCGCCCGCCACCAACATGGTCAGCTGCTCGTGGTCGTCGTCGCTCACCTTTCCCATCACCGCCAGCTGGGTGCAGGGCCAGTATCTGCTCAAGCTGGTCGGCAGCGGCGGCCAGCAGAGCTACGTGCCGCTCACCGTATGGGATCCGTCGAGCACCGCCACCTACGTGATCATGGCCGGGGTGCTCACCGACCAGGCCTTCAACCCCTTCGGCGGCTACGACCTCTACCAGGCGGCCACCCCGTGCGCCCCCAACCAGTACCCCTGCTCCAGCCGGGCTCGGGTGGTGTCGTTTGACCGGCCCTACGCCACCGGGGCCGGCGCCGCCTCGTACCTGCAGCTGATCTACCCGCTCACCCGCTTCGCCGAGCAGCAGGGCCTCGATGTCACCTACTGGACCGACATCACCCTGGCCACCCATGGGGACCTGCTCCGCCTCCACAAGGTGCTCATCTCCCCCGGACACGACGAGGAATGGTCGCGGCAGATGCGCGAGGCCGCGGTCGCCGCGGCCGACCGCGGGGTCAATCTGATCTTCTTCGGGGCCAGCCCGGTGCTGCGCAAGGTCCGCCTGCAGCCGTCCGCCCTGGGCCCGGACCGGGAGATGGTCAACTACCGCGACCCCCAGGCCGACCCTCTCTACGGCGTCGACAACGCCGACGTGAGTCAGAACTGGTGGGCGCAGGCGCCCGCCAGTCAGCCGGAGCGGAGCCTCGTCGGCGCCGACTACATCGGCTACCCCAGCGGGGGCACCTTCCCCATGGTCGTCTCGGAACCGTCCTCGTGGCTGTTCGCCGGCACCGGCCTCGGCGCCGGCGCGTCCATCGCGGGGGCGCTCTCGGGCGACTTTCAGGCCTACGACCCCACCCAGTCCGGCAACCCGCCCGGTGTCGAGATCCTCGCCCACTCCCACGTCACCGTCGTCGGGCATCCCGACCGCCAGTACGCCGACACCAGCTACTACACCATGCCCTCCAGCCACGCCGGGGTCTTCTCCAGCGGCAGCGTCGGGTGGATCCCGTCGCTCCAGGACTGCGCCCGGACCGATGGCGGCTGTCCCGCCCCGTTGATGCGGATCCTCACCGGCAACCTGCTCCGGGTCTTCGGAGCCGGTGCGGTCGGCGTCACCTATCCCTCGGTGGCCAACGGGTCGCGCTTCTACGGGTAGGCGTCGCTCGGTCGGATTGAATACCAGCGCCGCTGGCCGGAGGTATGCTGGCATACATGAAGCGGACCACAGTGAAGCTTCCGGACGACCTCGATGCTCGCCTGCGCCACGAAGCCGAACGCCGAGGCTCGACCGTGTCCGAACTCACTCGAGAAGCCATCGAGGCCCACCTCGGCGGCGGGCCTGATCGACGGAAGTTGATCGCCTCCGCAGCCGGTAGGAGTGGTTGTCACGACGTCTCGGTCCGCATCGAGGAGATCCTCCGCGACGAGGTCACCTAATCGCTCTCCTCGTAGACGCCGGCCCGCTGTACGCCTACGTGGACGCAGACGACGACCACCACGCCGAGTGCCTCGAACTGCTCGAGTCCCATCCTGGTCCGCTGCTGGTACCGATCCTGGTAGTGACCGAGGTTGTCTACCTCCTGGGCACTCGACTCGGGCCGGAAGCGGAAGTCCGATTCCTGGGGGACTTCGCAGCCGGCAACTTGATCCCGGAACACGTCGCGGCCCAGGACTGGCTCCGCATCGCCGAACTTGTCCAGATCTATCGCGATCTGCCGCTGGGAACGGTCGATGGCTCGGTGATCGCCGCCGCAGAACGCTTGGCGCTGACTGACGTCGCGACTCTCGATCGACGCCACTTCACCGTCGTGCGCCCCGGCCACGCCGCCGCTCTGACCCTCCTTCCCTAAATCCGACAACCGCGACAGAACATTCCATCAAGCGCCGGCTCCCTGCTGGTCACATGAGCGAGATGATCGGCTACAGCAGGCCGAGAACGGTGACGAGTGCTTCGTCGATGCCCCAGATCTCCTCGGTGGTCAGGTGGCCGGCCAGTGCGCCCAGCCGTCGGGCGTCCACGGCACCGATCTGCTCGACGAGAACTCGTGCGGTCTCGCCGAGTATTTCGGCCTTGGGCCGAAACGACGCCGCTCGGGCGCTCCGAGAGGTGGGGGCGACCATGACGACGGACCTGGGAAGGAACTCGTCGGCTTGCACCACGACTGCGTACCGATCGCCATGTTGCTCGTGGCCGACGCCCTTTGGGAGCCGGAACCGGTAGACGTCACCTCGGAGCACGAAGTGATTCCATCAGCTCCGCGACCGCCAGCATCTCGTCACGGTCGGCATCGTCGGCCTCCAGGGCCGCCACCTCGGCGGCGAGTTCTTTACTTCTGCGACGATGCCGCGCCTCGCCGAGGAGGGCGGTGCGGATCGCTTCGGACTGGCTCAAACCCGTTGCCTCGAGGGTGCGCAAGGCCTTGTCCGCCTCGTCATCGAGACGGACCGAGATCGCTCTTCCCACATCCCGACCGTATCACAAAATGTCACACATCCCCACGCTTTCGTAGGGCGTCCCCGTTACCCGGGCGATCGAAGGGCTTCCGCCGGGCCCATGTCGGCGACGACGCTGACTCCCCATCGACCCGGTCGAACTACCGGGGGGTGAAGGCCGGCCGGGTGGCCCGCGACCCGGCCATGGCCAGGTCCCAGAAGTGGTAGGTCCCGGCGTCGAGCAGCTCGCGGGCGGCCCCGGCCACCGCGCCCCAGGCCACGTTGGCGAACGCCGAGCCCACCGAGACCCGGCCCACCCCGAGGGCCGCCAACTCGGCGACGGGCGGGGCGCCCGGCAGGGCCAGCACGTTGACGGGCCGGTCGAGGCTCGACACCACCCGGGCGATGTCGGCCGAGGCGATCAGGCCCGGCGCGTACAACACGTCGGCGCCGGCGTCCTGGTAGGCCTGCAGGCGGGCGATGGTGTCGCCGAGATCGGCCCGCCCGTGCAGGTAGTTGTCCGCCCGCGCCGTCAGGACCAGGTGGACGTCGCCCGCGTGGGCGGCGTCGGCGGCGGCCGCCACCCGTTCGCGCCCCAGGTCCAGAGGGTAGATGGGGTCGTCGGGTCGCCGGGTGAAGTCCTCCACCGAGCAGCCGACCAGGCCGGCTGCGATGGCCCGGCGCACGGTCTCGGCCACGCCGTCGGGATCGTCGGCAAAACCGTTCTCCAGGTCGGCCGACACCGGAACGTCGACCGCCGCCACCACCGAGGCGGCGTGGGCGAGGGCTTCGTCTCGGGTGACGCCACCGTCGAGACGCCCGAGGGTCCCGGCGAAGCCGGCGCTGGTGGTGGCCACGGCCTCGAAGCCGAGCGAGGCGAGCAGCCGCGCCGAGCCGGCGTCCCACGGATTGGGCAGCAGCAGCGGGGTCGGGCCCCGGTGCCGGGCCAGGAACTGCTGGGCTTTGTCGACCTGGGCGGGCATCCCCCGATGGTAGGGCCACGGTCCTAGCATCGAGCCGATGAAACCGCTGCACCATACGCCCGCCGGGCAGCTCAGCCGGTCGACCGCCCAGACGCCGGGCATGACCCGCCTCGAGGCGGTCTCCGGGGCCGGCGCCGGGTCGGACCGGTTGTGGATGGGGCAGACCCACGTGGCGCCGGGGACCCGGTCCGCCGACCATCACCACGGCGAGTCCGAGACGGCCATCTTCGTGGTGTCGGGCCACCCGGCCTTCGTGTACCTCGCCGACGGCGTCGAGGTCCGCGTCGAGACCTCGCCGGGCGACTACGTCTACGTCCCTCCCTACACCCCGCACCGGGAGGAGAATCCCTCGGCCGACGAGGACGCGGTGGTGGTCATCGCCCGGAGCACCCAGGAGGCCATCGTCGTCAACCTGCCCGCCCTCGCCGAGTAGTGCGGCTGTTGGGCATCTGGTGGGCGGCCGGTGTGCAGATCCGAGGAGTCGCTTCCCCTAGGATTTGCCGGTGCTCGCGCTGCTCAATTTCACCCATTTCGTCTCTACGTCCGGTTACCTGGCGGTCTTCCTGCTGTCGATCCTCCAGTCGTGCTGCGTCCCTACCTCCTCGGAGCTGACGTTCGGGTTCGCCGGTTACCTGGCCGCCACCGGCAAGCTCAGCCTGGTCGGGGTCATCCTGGCCGGGGCGGGCGGAGAAGTCGTCGGGGCCTACGTGGCCTGGTTTGTGGGCCGGTACGGCGGCCGGGGGTTCGTGGACCGGTTCGGCAAGTACGTGCTGGTCACCCACCACGACCTGGACCGGGCCGAGGCCTGGTACGACCGGCACGGCAACTGGGGCGTGTTCGTCGGCCGCCTGATACCGGTGATCCGCAACTTCGTGGCCATCCCGGCCGGCGTGGCCGAAGTCCCCCTGGTGCGCTTCGGGATCCTGACCGCCCTGGGCAGCCTGATCTGGGACGGGGCCTGGGCGATCATCGGCTACAACCTCAAGAACAGCTACAACTCGATCTCCAAGGCCTTCAGCGACGCCGGCTACGTGATCGGCGCCCTGGCGGTGCTGGCCATCGCCTTCGTGATCTACCACCGCTACCGCAGCTACAAGGCCGCTACCGCCCCCGGCGGCGTCGCCCACCAGGCCGCCGCCCACCGCCAGGGCAGCCGCCGGATCGCCGACCCCGTCGGGGCCGAGACCCCCGTGGTGGCGGAGGAACCCGTCATCCGTCCTCAGTCCTGAGGATCGCATCCGGCCCAGGGTATGGACTTCGAAGCCGAATCACAGCCCCTGACGGCCCCCGTCCGCCTTCGCAGTGGGGCCGGCGCCCACGCCGTGAGCCGGGCCCGGCCGTCGAGGCGCCGGGTGCCGGAAGTCACCGTCTACTTCTGGATCGCCAAGCTGCTGACCACGGCCATGGGCGAGGCCCTCTCCGACTACTTGGTCCACCGCTTCGACCCGGTCATCGCGGTGGCGTTCGGTGCGGTGGCCCTGGTCCTGACCCTGGCCCTGCAGCTGGCGGCCCGCCGGTACGTGCCGTGGATCTACTGGCTGACGGTGGCCATGGTGGCGGTGACCGGCACCATGGCGGCCGACGTGCTGCACATCCGGTTCGGGGTCGCCTACGCGGTCTCCACCGTCCTGTTCGCGGCGGTGCTGGCCGTGGTGTTCGTCGCCTGGTACGCCAGCGAGGGGACCTTGTCCATCCACAGCATCTTCACCCTCCGCCGGGAGCTGTTCTACTGGGCGACGGTCATGTCCACCTTCGCGCTGGGCACCGCCGCCGGGGACCTGACCGCCTACACCCTGCACCTGGGGTTCTTCTCGTCCGGCCTGCTGTTCGCCGGGGCGTTCGCGGTGCCGGCCGTGGCCTACCGGTTCGGGCTCAACCCCATCTTGGCCTTCTGGTCCGCCTACGTGGTGACCCGCCCGCTCGGGCGCCTCGTTCGCGGACTGGACGGGCAAGGGGCGCAGCCTCGGCGGGCTGGCGTGGGGCGACCGGACAGTCAGCCTGGCGTTGGCGCTGTTGATCGTCGCGGTCGTCGCCTACCTGACCGTCAGCCACCGGGACACCGAGGCCGTCGACCCCCGGGCGCGGCCGTCCTATCGTTGAGCGGTTGAAGGGCCACCCCGCCCTCGGGCCGCTGCGGCGATACGGTGTGCGCCACTCGGACCTGGCAGCCGATCGCCGCCCGGTCCTTTTCTCCTCCAACATGAAACGGTCATGCCCAAGCCCCTAGTCATCGTCGAGTCGCCCGCCAAGGCCAAAACCATCTCTTCGTTCCTCGGCGCCGATTACCAGGTCGAGTCGTCGATCGGGCACATCCGCGACCTGCCCCGCAACGCCGCCGACGTCCCGCCCGCCTACAAGGGCGAAGCGTGGGCCCGCCTCGGCGTCGACGTCGACAACGATTTCAAGCCCCTCTACGTCGTCTCCCGCGACAAGCGGGACCAGGTCCGCAAGCTCAAGGCCCTGGTCAAAGACGCCAGCGAGCTGTATCTCGCCACCGACGAGGACCGCGAGGGCGAGTCGATCGCCTGGCACCTGCTGGAGGTTCTCGCCCCCCGGATCCCGGTGCGGCGCATGGTCTTCCACGAGATCACCCGCCCGGCGATCGAGCGGGCGGTGCGGGAGTCCCGGGACCTCGACCGCCGCCTCGTCGACGCCCAGGAGACCCGCCGCATCCTCGACCGCCTGTACGGCTACGAGGTCAGCCCGGTCCTGTGGAAGAAGGTCATGCCGGCCCTGTCCGCGGGCCGGGTGCAGTCGGTCGCCACCCGCCTGGTGGTGGAGCGGGAGCGAGCCCGGATGCGGTTCGTGGCCGCGTCGTTTTGGGATATCAACGGCCAGTTCTCCGCGGAAAAGAGCAGCCCGTGCCGTTCGGAGCCGCCCTGGTGGCCCTGGACGGGCGGCGGCTGGTCACCGGCCGGGACTTCGGCGAGGACGGGCGGGTCACCAGGGACGACGTGGTCCGGCTCGACGAGGAAGGGGCGCGAGGGCTGGCGGACCGGCTGGCGTCGGCCTCGTTCGCGGTGCGCTCGGTGGAGGAGAAGCCGTGGCGGCGCACCCCGCACGCCCCCTTTATGACCTCGACCTTGCAGCAGGAGGCCGGCCGCAAGCTGCGCTTCTCCGCGGCGCGCACCATGCGGGTGGCCCAGAACCTGTACGAAGAGGGCTACATCACCTACATGCGGACGGACTCGACGACGCTGTCGGCCGAGGCGCTCAACGCGGCCCGGTCGACCGCCCGCCAGCTGTACGGCGACGCCTTCGTGCCCGAGCGGCCCCGCCGCTACGACAAGAAGGTCAAGAACGCCCAGGAGGCCCACGAGGCCATCCGCCCCGCCGGCGACAGCTTCCGCACGCCCGAGCAGACCGGGCTCCACGGCGACCAGCGGCGGCTGTACGAGCTGGTGTGGATGCGCACGGTGGCGTCGCAGATGGCCGACGCCGTCGGCCAGAGCGTGACGGTGCGGCTGGGCGCGGTGTCGACCAGCGGTGAGGACGCCGAGTTCGCGACCAGCGGGCGGGTGATCACCTTCCCCGGCTTCCTACGGGCGTACGTGGAGGGCACGGACGATCCCGACGCCGAGCTGGAGGACCGCGAGGTGCGGCTGCCGGCGTTGACCGTCGGGGATGCCCTGGCGGTGCTGGCGTTGGAGGCCGAGGGCCACTCGACCCAGCCGCCGGCCCGCTACACCGAGGCGTCGCTGGTCAAGGCCCTGGAGGACATGGGCGTCGGCCGCCCCTCGACCTACGCCAGCATCCTCGACACCATCGAGCACCGCGGCTACGTCTGGAAGAAAGGCTCGGCCCTGGTGCCGTCCTGGACCGCGTTCGCGGTCACGCCTTGCTGGAGCGCTACTTCGGCGATCTGGTGGACTACGGCTTCACCGCCTCCATGGAGGAGGACCTCGACGAGATCGCCCGCGGCGGCCAGGAAGGCGTGCCCTGGCTCACCCGCTTCTACTTCGGCAACGGTGGGGGCCCGGGCCTCAAGCAGCTGGTCTCGGAACACCTGGGCGAGATCGACGCCCGGGAGATCAACTCCATCCCCATCGGCGGGCCGGACTCCGGTGTCGTCGTCCGGGTCGGCCGGTACGGGCCGTACGTGCAGCGGGGCGAGGACGAGCGGGCGTCCCTACCGGAAGACCTGGCGCCCGACGAGCTGACGATGCAACGGGCGGTGGAGCTGCTCGAGACCGGCTCGACCGAGCGCGAGCTCGGCGCGGACCCGACCTCGGGTTTGCCCGTGATCGTGCGGGCCGGCCGGTTCGGGCCGTACGTGCAGGTGGGCTCGGCCGCGGATGGCAAGCCGGCCACCGCCTCCTTGCTGAGCAGCATGGACCCGGCGACGGTGACGTTGGCGGACGCCCTGCGGGTGCTGTCGTTGCCGCGGGTGGTGGGCGCCGATCCGACGACCGGCGAGGAGATCGTGGCCAGCAACGGCCGGTACGGGCCGTACCTCAAGCGGGGCTCGGACTCGCGGTCGCTGGAGTCGGAGGACCAGCTCTTCACCGTCAGCCTCGACGACGCCGTGGCCCGCTTCGCCGAGCCCAAGACCCGGCGAGGCGGCCGCGGGGCCGCGGCGGCGCCCTTGCGCGAGCTGGGAGTCGACCCCACGTCGGGCGGGAACATCGTGCTGCGGGAGGGGCGCTTCGGCCCCTACGTCACGGACGGCACCACCAACGCCTCCCTGCGCAAGGGGGACACCGTCGAGGGGGTGACCCCGGAGCGGGCCGTGGAGTTGCTGGCGGAACGGCGGGAGGCCGGGCCGCGACCGCCCCGGGCCCGCAAGGCGGCGGGGGCGACCAAGAAGGCGGCGAGCGGGGCCCGGAAGGCCGCGGGCGCCACCAAGAAGGCGGCCGGCGGGACCCGGAAGGCCGCCGGCGGGACCCGGAAGGCGGCCGGCACGGCCAAGAAGCGGACCCCGGGCTGAGCACGCCGGGCCGCTTCATCGTCCTGGAGGGGGGCGAAGCCACCGGCAAGTCCACGCAGGCCGCCCTCCTGGCCGCGGCCCTCGACGCGGTGCTGACCCGCGAGCCCGGCGGCTCCACCACCGGAGAGCACATCCGGGCCCTCCTACTCGATCCCTCACTACCCCCTCTTGACGCCCGGGCCGAGGTGCTGCTCCTGCTGGCGGCCCGGGCCCAGCACGTGGCCGAGGTCATCAACCCGGCCTTGGCCGGCGGGCGCCACGTGGTCTGTGACCGGTTCAGCGGCTCCACCATCGCCTACCAGGGCTACGGCCGCGGCCTCGACCCTCTGGAGCTGGCGAACCTGTCGACCTGGGCGTCCGCCGGCCGGGAGCCGGACCGGGTCATCCTTTTGCGGACCAGCGCGGCGGTGGCCGCCGACCGCCTGGCGCGCCGGGCCGGCGGCCCCGACCGGATGGAAGGCGAGGGGGCCGCCTTTTTCACCCAGGTGGACGAGGGCTACGCGGCCCTGGCGGCCGCCGACCCGCGTCGGTGGCGCGTCGTGGATGGCGCTGGGACTGTCGACGAGGTGGCGGCCCGGGTGGCGGCGGCGGCTCGGCCGTAGGCGTTGGTCGGCCCGTTCCGCCGGCCTGGCGGCCGGCGGCTACCGCCCCGCCGGCCTGGCGGCCGGCGGGTTGGTGTCGAAACAGGCCGGGGCCGGCGGGGTGGCTGGGGGCCAGGGCAAATCTCGGCGTAGTTCGTCAATCTCGGCGTGAATGGCGATTTGCAGCATCTGATTTCACGCCGAGATGGTCGGATTACACCGAGATTGGCACACCTAATATCATGACGTTACATGAAACCGTCGCAGGCCCGAGAGTTGCAGACCCGGTTCCGCCAGCACCACAGCCTGGTGACCCGGGCCGAGTTGCGGCTGTTGGGCGTGACCTACGGCCAGGAGCGCAGCCGGGTCCAGGCCGGCGAGTGGGAGGTGGCGGCGCCGGGGGTCTTGCGACTGGCCGGGTCGGTGCGGACGCCCGAGCAGGCGCTGCTGGCCGCGTGCCTGGGGGCGGGTTCGTCGGGCGTGGCGTCGCACCAGTCGGCGGCGTGGATGTGGGATCTGTTGGAGCGGGCGCCCGACCGGCACGCGGTGACGGTGGCCCGAGGCGTGTCGGGCGCGTGGCCGGCGTCGACATCCACCGACCGGTCGACTATCCCTCCCATGTGGTTACGGTGCGGGCGGTTCCCTGCACGAACCCGTTGCGCAGCCTGGTCGATCTGGCCGCGGTGAGCGACGAACGGACGGTCGACGACGCCATCGACCGGGCGGTGGCCAGAAAGCTGGTGACGTTCGAGGCCGTGGCCGCCGAGGTGGCGCGGCTCAGCCGGCACGGCCGAGGCGGGGTCGGGCGTACGCGGGCCGCCCTCCGGCGCCGAGGGCTCACTGGCGTCCCGTACCCGTCGGTGCTGGAGAGTCGGACGTTGCGGCTGCTCCGAAGGCACCGGATCGTGCCGCTGGCGTGCGAGGTGCGCGTGGGCCCCGAGGGCCGCTACCGGATCGACATCCTGCTGGCTCCCAAGGTGGCGATGGAGGTCGACGGGTTCACGCACCACTCCGATCCCGAGCAGGTGGCGGAGGACAAACGTCGCCGAACCCGGATCCGTCTCGACGGCATGGTCCTGCTCGAGTACACGTGGCAAGACATCATGCGCGACCCGCGCCGGGTGATTCGGGAGGTGCAGGAGGCCCTGTCGACGGCTCGGTCACGGTCGAGCGCTGACAAGGTGACCTTGTGATCTCGCTTTGTCAGCGGTACCCTACGGAGGTGACGATTGCAGAGTTTCGAGTCTCCGACCGCGGCCAGATGGCCCTTCCGGCTGAGGCCAGGCGCCGCTGGAACCTGACCGATGGAGGGTCGGTCGAAATCGCGGATCTCGGCGACGCGTTGCTAATCGTTCCTGCCGGCCGAGGCGGGCTGCGCTCGATGCTCCGCGAGGCCATTCAAGAGGCGGGCGGCTACGCCAAGCTGGCCCGCCAGGTGGCTGCGGCCGACCCCGATCTCCGGTAGCCACGCTGGTGGACGTGGTCGTCGACGACCATCTGCTGCTGCGGATTCTGCTCGACCAAGAACCGGCCGAGTTGCGGGCCCCAGGAGCGCGGATCTTCACCACTGGGCTGTGGTACCACCGGCTATGTCGGGCTGTGAGCAGCCAAGAAGTGTCGGGCGCCCTCTCCCGACGCTTGAGCCGAGCCGATCCGATGGTCGGGGCGGCGGCGGCGCGGGCCATCACCGCGCTTCCGGAAGCCGTCGGGTTGCTGTCCTTACACGAATTGGCCTGGCCGATGGCGCAACTGCTCGAGGCCGGGGTGCGACTGAACCTCATGTCGCTCGAGGCTCTGGCGGCGGCCGAACGCCAGCGGGCTGAACTTTGCCTTGCCCCCGCGGATGAGAATCGTCAGCTGCTCGACGCCGCGGCTGCCCGTGGCACGGCCACCCGGCTGGTCGACAGCTAATTGAGCGGGACCAGCCATCCGGTCTCCTTCGACCGGGCTGGTACGAAGGAGACGGACGTCTGGAGGAAGGTCGTCGTCGAAGCCGTCGATCCCGGACTGGTGCTGGTCGAGCGTCTACTGGGTGACGCTCTTCGCGGGCGCGGCAGTCCGGCGAACTCGATTATGACCAGAAGGCCAGTTTTTGGATGACGCAGGCGAGGCGGTGCGCCCACCGCCGGTGCCTCGGAGAAGGCGGGTCAGGCGCTGGGCTTGAACGCCGCCACGACCGCGAACCAGTTGGTCGAGTTGGCCAGACTCATCAGGCCGGTCTGCGTCCCGGCCGCGGTCGACAGCAGGTCCTCGCTCCCGACGGCGCCCGATTGGGTGCGCACGGTAAACGGCACCCCGTCGCTGGCCCCGGCGGTCATCGCTCCGGGCGTCCCGCCGGTCTGCACCGCGCCGAACAGGACATCGCCCGCCCCCACCGGGATGGTCGATGCCGTCGACGGGGCGTTCCCGCTGCCCGCCCCCTCGGCCGCCGCGTCGAGCGACCCGATGCCGGTGTACTCGTTGACCGTGGCCTGCAGATAGGTGGGTTGGGCGGCCGAGACCGTGACCGTGGTGGCGCCCGGCTTGGCGTGCAGGACGTAGTACAGGGCCACGTCGCCGACCGTGCCGCTGAAGGGCTGGGCGATCGAACGGGTCCAGGCGCCGTTGAGCTTGTCGGCGACCTGCACCGGCCCGCTGGAGTTGTACTGCAGGAAGTACCCCACCAGGGTGGCGCCCGCGGGGACGCTGCTGAACGAGAGTTGGATGGACGGGGACAGCGACCCCGTCTCCTTGGACTGGGCTTGCACGAAGGCGACGGACGTCGGCAGGAAGGTCGTCGTCGAGGTGGTGGCGCCCGGTGTGGTGGTGGTCGACGTCGTGGTGGCGCCTGGTCCTGTCGTGGTCGTGGCGGCGGTGGTGGACGTGGTCGACGGGACGGTGGTGGACTGCAGCGTTGTCGTCGTCGTCGGCGGGGTGGTGGCGCCGGAGTTGTGTGCGGCGAAGACGGTCTGGAGCGCGGTCGAGGTCGCGAGCGACTGATCGCCGTTCTGGGAGCCCCAGCTGTAGGCGTAGTCGAATGCGGGGGTGGGGACCACCGAGGCCCAGGTGGAGAAGATCTGCTGCTCCTGGGCTCCGGTCGGCAGCTGGTAGTGCCCACCGCCGTCATCCGCCCAGCTGCCGCCGCCGAAGGCCTCGTACACGGGGACGATGTCCTGTCGGGGTATCCCCGAGCTCTCCGCGGCTGCCACGCCCTTGGTGATGTAGGAGTAGTCGCACCCCTTGAGTTCGGTGCGGCACGGGTATGGGTCAACGCCGTAGAGGTCGACGTCCGAGTTCGCCGGCGTGTAGCCACCGAGGTACGTCGGCGATTTGGCCGCGCTCATGTTCTGCACCACGATGAAGGTCTTCGCCCCCGGGTCATTGGCATGAATCCAATCGGACTCCGCTTTCAGATTCGCCGCTGGGCAGCTGCGGGGGTCCGGTTCATCCATCAGGTAGAAGCCGAACAGCTTGGCGTTCCCGACAAACGACCGGATTGTCGTCCGGAAGCTCGAGGTCGCCCCGCCGCAGGTACCGAGATAGGCCAGGCCGGTCACCCCGGTCGGGAGGGCGGACGCGCCTCGGCTAGAGCTGACGTCGGCGAGATTGAAGCCCGCCGAGCCGGGCAGATAGGTCCCCTGGGCGTTGACGTTGCCGTTGGCGGCGTAGTGGAGCGAGGTCGCCGGGGCGCTGGCGTTGACCGCGCCGCCCGTGCCGGGGAAATTGGTGCCCGACACCGCCAGTCCCACACCGAGGCCGACGGTTGCGATGGCGCCCAGCCCCCGCCGCCGGAGCTGCCGGTTGCGCCGCCGGGAGTGCTGGTAGGGGCCGGCGCCCGGGGTTCGAGATCCGCGCCCAGCGATGATCGTGAGGATGCGGCGCACCCGCTGCGGCCCCCGTCGTTTGTGGGCGCGAGAGTGTCGCTTCATGGCTTCCTTCTTGTCGTCTTCTCGTCAGGCCGGTCGGAGCGATGACATGCTTCGTTGACTATCTGACGGTCAGCCAGAACGTCTGTCTTGCGGTTGATCCCACCCCGTTGGTGGCGCTGAAGGTGAGGAAGTACCACCCGGAGGTGAAAGTCGCGGCGGTGCCGGAGATGGTGGCCGTGCCGTTGGCGTTGGCGGTGAACTTGAGGCCCCTGGGCAGCGTCCCCGATTCGGTGACGTTGGCAGCCGGGTAGCCCGTGGTCGTCACGGTGAAGCTGAAGGCCTTGCCGACCGTCGCCGTGGCCGAGCCCCCAGAAGTGATGGCCGGAGGCTGGTCGACGATCAGGACGAAGCTCTGGGCGGTCGATCCGCCGGCGTTGGTGGCCTTCAAGGTCAGGGGGTAGGTTCCGCCCTTCCCGGCCGCGGGCGTGCCCGAGATGGTGGCGGTGCCGTTGGTGTTGGCGGTGAAGTGGAGGCCGGTGGGCAGGGCCCCCGTCTCGGTCAGCGTGGGCGTCGGGTACCCGGTGGTCGTGACCGTGTAGGTCATGGCTTTGCTGACAGTTGCGGTGGTGGTGGCCGCCGAGGTGAAGGCCGGTACGAGGGTGACGAGCTGCGACACCGACCCCGATGACCCGGTGAAGTTGGGGTCGGCACTGTAGGCGGCGGCGACCGGGTACGTGCCGACCGACGGGAAGCTCACCGAGCAGCTGGCCGTCCCACTCGTCAAGGGCAGGCTGGTGCACCCGGCCACGGCCGCCCCGTTGTCCGTGAAGCTCACCGTGCCGGTCAAGGCGCCGGCGCCGGTGGTCTGGTTGACGGTCGCGGTGTAGGTGACGGCGGTGCCGGCGGGTGTGGCCGGCGCCGGGTTCGGCGACATCGTCACGCTCGTGGTGCCGGGGGTCACCGTCACGGTCTGCGTCGGACTAGTGGCCGCGCCCAGCGCGTTGGTGGCCGTCACCGCGTAGGCGAACGAGGTGATCCCGAGCGGGACCGTCCCGGTCACCGCGCCGGAGGTGGGGGCGATGGACAGCCAGGCGGGGGCGCCGGCGGCCAAGGCGTAGGCGGCGGCGGGGGAGGCCCCGACGGCCGCGGCGGATGCCGCGTAGGCCGAGCCGACGGCCACCGACGGCGGCCCGGTCACGGTGACCGAGGTCGGTGCCGACTGGACCGGCGGGGTGAAGGCCGCCACCACCGTGTAGGAGGTCGACACCGCACCGAGCGTCTCGGTGGCGGTTTGCGGGCCGGCCGCGGTGGCCAGGATGTCCTCGAGGCTGGCGGAGGCGCTGCCGTTCTGCACATCCATCACGTAGGGGACGCCCTGGCTGGTGCCGGACTGGATGCTTCCCGGTTGACCGGCGGTGATGGTGGCCCCGATGACCAGATCCCCGCTCGGCACGCTGGCCGTCGGTCCCATGCTGATGGCGGCGGCGTTGCCGTAGCCGACCACGGCCGACACCAGCGGATTGACGGTGCTGACCCCCCGGAAGTCGGCGATGGACTCCTGCAGGTAGGCGGGGGCGCTGGCGCTGACAGTGATCGTCAACCCCTGGGGCGCGGCTTTGGCATTGGTGACCGACTCCAGGGCGATGTCACCAGTGCCGCTGGTAAACGTCTCCGCCGGTCCCCGAGTCCATGCGCCATTGACGTTGTCGGAGACCTGGACCTGGCCGGGCGCGTTGTACTGCCCGAACCAGCCGACCAGCAAGTCGCCGGCCGCCACCGGCTGCGACAGGGTGAGGGTCAGCGATGACAGGCGGCTACCTGGCGACGCCGCGGTCCCCTGGACGAACGAGGGTGACGCCGTCGGCGTCGTCACCACGACCGAGTTGGTGGGGGTCGACACCAGGCCGGCGCCGTCGAAGGCGGTCACGCTGTAGGTGTAGGTCGTGCCTCCCGTCACCGTGGTGTCCAGGTAGGTCGTCTGGTTGGATGCGGTGTTACCGATCACCTGGCCGTTGCGGGTCACGGCGTAGCCGGTGAGGTCGCCGGTGCCGGGTGACCAGTTGAGCGCGACCCGGCTGGCGGCGGCGCTGAGCGAGGCCAGGCCACTGGGCGGCCCGGGTGGGGCCGTGTCATTGGGATAGACCAGGAAGGTGGCGTCGACGGCGTACCAGTCGCTCGACGTGGCCAGGGTGGCCGTGCCGGTCTGGGCGCCGGCGGTCGCCGAGAGGATGTCCTGTTCGTAGGACGACCCGCTGGCGTTGACGGCGCGCGTCGTATAGGCGGCGCCCTGGCTCTGGCCGGGCGTGACCGAGCCGGGGGCCGACCCGGTCAGGATCGCCGAGTACACCAGGTCGCCGGCGGGCACGGCCGCCGTGCTCCCGGTGTTGACGGCGACGCCGACTCCGCGGCCCGAGGCGATCTGATCCAAGGGGCCGGCGACGGCCAGGCCGGAGTACTCCGCGGCGGTGCCCTGCAGGAAGGCCGGGGTCGGGGCCGACACGGTGATGGTCAGCCCGGCGGCCGAGACCTTCGAGTTGGGCAAGTAGTACATGGCGATGTCGCCGGTGTCGCTCTGGAACGTCAGCGAATCGGGCGCCCGGGTCCAGGCGCCATTGACGTTGTCCGACACGGTCACCTGACCGGGCACGTTGAACTGGGCGAACCACCCGACGAGCAGGTCCCCGGCATGGACGTTTCGCGACAGGGTCAGGGTGGCCGTCGTCGACAGCGTTCCGGACGAGAAGGCCGCGCCCTGCTGGAAGGCGGCGGTGCCGGTCCCGCCGCCCGACGAACCCGACACCGGGGTAAACGTCGCCACCACCGCGTACCAGTCGGTCGCCGTGGCCAGGGTGGCCGTCCCTTGCTGGGCGCCCGCGGCGGCGGAGGTGATGTCCTGTTCGTACACCGCGCCGCCGCTGTTGGAGGCGCGCGTCGTGTAGGCGACACCTTGGCTAGTGCCCGGCGTCACGCTGGTCGGGGATCCGCCGGTGGTGAGGGCCGAGTACACCAGGTCCCCCGCGGCCACCGCGGTGGTCAGGCCGGTGTTGACCGCGGTACCGGATCCGCTGCTCAGGGCGGCCTGGTCGAGCGGGTTGACGCCGGCCACGCCGGAATACTCCGCGGCGCTGGACTGGAGGTAGGTGGCGGACGCGGCCGTGACCGTGATGGTCAGCCCGGCCGGTGCGGCGGCCGCGTTCGGCAGGAAGAAGAGCGCGATGTCGCCGGCGCCGCTCAAGAAGGGCTCCGACACCGATCGGGTCCACGCCCCGTTGACGTTGTCGGAGACGCTGACGTGACCGGTGGAGTTGTACTGGGCGAACCAGCCGACGAGCAGGTCCCCGGCCGCCACCGGCTGCGTGAAGGTCAGGGTCTGGGACGTGGCGGTGCCCCCGCTGGTCAGGGCCGCGCCCTGCACGAACGTGATCGGCGTGCTGGCCCGGGCCGGCCCCGCGCCGAGCGCGGCCAGCGAGAGGGCGATCATGGTCACCGCGGCGACGCAGGCGGGGATGCGCCAGCGCCTCGACTGAGATGCGATCACGACTGATTCCCCGATCTACCGGCTGCCGGCGCCGAGGCCGGCCAGCACTGGTGTCATGTGGCGTTCCGCGGGCCCCGGGCGCAGGCCGGCCCGGAGTCCGATGGCGACGGCCTCGACCATGCTGTGGGCGCCGAGTTTCGACAGGATGTTGCGGGTGTGGGTCCGCACCGTGTTGGGGGAGCGGTAGAGCCGGGTGGCGATGGCGCTGCGGTCCAGTCCGCTGACGAGCAGTTCGAGCACCTCGAGTTCGCGGCTGCTGAGCGCGGCCAGGGCCCGGGGATGGTCCGGGGCGGGCGAGGGGGGCGCGTCCTGGAGCCGGCGCAGCACTTCGCCGAGCAGGGCGGCCGGCAGCGAGCTCTCCCCCCGGCGAGCGGCCCGGACCGCCGTCACCAGTTCGGGGAAACCGCTGGCCTTGCTGACGAACCCGAGGGCCCCGGCCCGTACGGCCGTCACCGCGGTGTCGGCGTTGTCGTCGGCGGTCACCACGATCACGGCCGGCGGGTGGTCCAGTTCTCGCAGCTCCCGGGTGAGCTCCAGGCCGTCCCAGCGGTCGAGCGTGACATCCATGAGCACCACGGACGGCCGGAACCGTTCCGCGGTGGCGACCACTTCGTCCGCCTTCACCACCGCGATGACCGGCCCGAGGTCATCTTCGAGGGCGAGGCGCGCCGAAACGGCCTCCGCGAAGACCCGGTGGTCGTCCACAACAAGTATCGGGCAGCCGGACACGGCTACATCCTGACTTCGAGAGACCGGCCCGTAACCCCACAGATGGCGTAGTCGCGGGGGGGACAAAGCGGCTGGACCGGGCGGCCGCCGGTCATGTCGGCGCCCGGATCAGACCTTCTCGGACCGCCAGGGCCACCGCCTCGACCGCGCGAGTGGACCCCCAGGGTGGTCAGGACGGCATCGATATGGGTACGGACCGTCGACACCGAGATCCCCATCTGTTGCGCCATCACCGACGTCCGCTGGCCCCGGACCAGCCGAGCCAGGACCTCCCGTTGCCGGGTGGTGAGGAAGCGGGCGAACGGATGGGCCGCGAGCGGATCGGGGCCGGCCAGGGCGGAGGTGGCGCGCAGCAGCACTCCGGGGCTGACCACCGGCCGGCCCTTGCCGTGCTGGCCGACCGAGGCCGTCACCACCTGCAGGATCTCGGTCAGTCCTTCGCTCTTGTGGGCGATGCCGGCGATGCCCGCTCGCAGCGCCCGGTCGAGCAGATCGGCGTCGCTGCTGGCGGTCAGGACCACCACGGCCGCAGACGAGATGGCGGCGGCGTCGACCACCTCCGCCAGCGCCGCGATGGGGTCGAACCCGCGGAACCCCAAGTCGCACAGCAGGCCATCGGGCCGTCCGGTCCGCACCACGGCTGCCATCTGCGACGGCTCGTCGGCCACGCCGACCACCTCCTGACCCGCCTGGGCCAGGCGGGTGGCCAGGGTCTGGGCGAAGAGGCGGTGATCGTCGCAGAGGGCCAACCTCACGTAGCGATGCTCCCCGCCTCGTCATGGATCAGTGCCGATTCGGTGCTGCACGACGGGAGCCGCACGATGACCTCGGCGCCGCCGAGGTTGCTGCGCCCGATGTCGACCCGCCCCCGCAGCTCGGCCACCAGGTCGGCCACGATGGCCAGGCCGAGCGAGGCTTTCCCGCCTCGTCCGGCCCGGTGCGCCCATCCCGAGTCCTCGACGAGAAGTTCGACGGTGTCATCGCAGCACCGCACGCTCACCCGAACGCAGCCGCCGGCGCCGGCGGCCCGGGTGGCGTTCTCGAGCAGGTTGGTGAGAATCCGGGCCACCGCGACCGACGAGGCGGCCACTGACACCGGTTCGGTGTTCACTTCGATCCGGCCTCGGTAGGACACCCGAAACGGGTTGACCATGCGCCCCACGATCAGGTCCAAGGGCAGGACCTGGTCCTGGGCCCTGCGGTCGAGGGTGTGGCTGCAGAGCTCCATGATCCAGTCCGCCTCGTCGGCGATCGCCTGCAGCCGTTGCTCGGCCCCGGCGGAGAAGTCGGGGGTGCCGAGGAGCACTTCGGCGAGGAGCTTGATGGAGGCGGCCGGATTGATGAGGTCGTGGCAGAGGGCCCGGGCCGAGCTCGCAGTCTGGCCGGGTGTGGTGGTGCGGGGTACCGCAGGCGCGACGAATGCCGCCACGATCTCTTCAGCCTTCTTCGACATGGTGCCCCTTTTGCCCATTTCTGACCGCCAGCTTCACGCGTAGGTCGGGTGGTCACCGATGACCCCTCCGACTACGGAAAGTGGTCGGCCACCAACCTTCGCGTTACCGCGCTGATGTCCGAGTCATTGACTGCCCATACTTTGCCCCGATTGCGACTTCGAGCCGAGGCTACGGCGGTCCTGCGTCTACTGCAATCTTCGGCGAACTATCGATGAACAACAGGTGCCCAACGTATGGACAACATGCGCTCGGCGTGTTGTAACGGCCACTATTCCCGCTTATTGGCGGGCAAACCTGGGTGGCGTGGCCGACCCCCGCGGACAGATCCCGTCGACCCCGGAGAGCGGAATTGCTGCTATCCGGGGGGCCTGGCGCCGACCGCGGATCGGCCGGTAAATCCCGTTTGCGACGCCTTCGGCGCCGCCCCTCGAACGAGGGCCAGGACCCAATCGCGTCCCCGCCGACTCCTGCATTTTGCGTAGTGACGATGCCTCGATTTGCACGATGAGTGGCGGCTACGGCCTCAGTACGGTCATAACCGGGCCAGGTAAAGGGGTGCAGATGGAAGCCAATGAGGCGTTGGCGCGAATCGGGTGGCGACACCGGTGGGTGCTGTTGGCGTGTGTCGGCATCGCCCTCCTGATCGTGGTGCCGACCCGATTGCGGAGCCCGGTGAGCTACTCGGCTTCGGCCCGGATCCAGGTCCAGAGCGCCGCCCCCGACGTCGACACGCAAGCCGCCGCCCTGCTCAGCCGCACCCTGGCGGTGGCGAGCAGCCCGACGGTGGTGGCTACCGCGCTGCAAGCCGCGGGCGTCCACCTCGATCCGCAGAAGGTGGCGCGCCAGGTGAGCGTCACCTCGCTGGGCTCGTCCGCGGTCGACGTCATCACCGTCCACGACGCAAACGGCCCCACCGCGGTGGCGATCGCCAGCGCCTTGGCGCAGGCGACGGTCGATCAGATGAACCGCCTCAGCAGCCAGTCGGTGCGGTCGCTCCTGCCCAGCATCGACGCCTCGCGCGATCAGCTGATCAGCGCCGGGGCGGCCCTGGCCACCCAGCTTCAGGCCGCCAATGCCGGGAGGTCGACGAACGGGGCGGACGCCCTGGCCGCCCGCGTGCAACTGCTCACCAACCAGCTCACCGGCCTCGAGAGCACCCTGCAGCAGGCGCTGGCGACGGCGGCGCCCAACGGCACCGCCGGCGTGATCTCGCTTCCCGGCCCCGCGACCAAGAGCGCGAAGGGGACGACCACCGCGGCCGGCTTGGCGCTCCTGCTCGGACTGGTGGTGGGGCTGCTGATCTCGGCCGTGCACGAGTTCCTCCGGCCGAGCGTGGCCGACGCCGAGTCGTTTGCTCGGGAGCTGTCGACGCCGCTGCTCGGACGGACCCGCGGCACGTTTGCCGAGGGCCTTCCGGCGGAGATCCGGGTGGCGGCCATCGCCGCCGCCCGGCGAACCGGGGTGCACACCCTGGTGATCGCCGGCCCGGCCCCCCGTTCGATCCGGGCCCTGGTGAGCGACGGCCTCGTCGCTGTCAGCAGCGAGACGACGCCCGTGTCGGCCCCACCGCTCGACGCCTGGGCGGGGCTGGAAGCCCGGGCGGCCCGCGACCCGCGCGCCTCGGTCACCGCGGTGGGGCACGGCTCCAGTCCGGGGTCGGTCGGGCGTGACGGGCGCACCCGGCGGGCTATCGGCAACCTCGACACCCTCGACACGGTGGATGGCCCGGACCGGCGGCCGCATCATTCGACGCGAGCCGCGTCTCGAGGTGCGACTCTTCGAGGACCTCTCGACGGTGGACGTCCCGCAACCCGCGGGGCTGGTGGTGGTGGCCACCAGGTTCTCGCCTTTCTCTTCGGTCCGTCGGGCCGAGGACCTCAGCGCCAGCACCGGCTGGCCGACCATCGGTGTCGTAGGAGTGGACGGTTCGGTCCGCAAGGCCCGGCAGGCCGCCGCCCGCTTCGGACGGCAATTCGGATCAAGAGCGGAGTGAGAAATGACTGATACGGCTCAGCACATCAGCTGGGGTCGGCGGCTGCTGGCCTCCACGGCATCGAATCGCACGGCATCGAATCGAGAGCGTCCGGCGCAGCCGCACGGCCTGCGGACGCTCGTCGTCGGGGGAGGGGCCGCGGCGCGCACCGTCATCCGAGATTTGCGGCACTCACCCGAGTACGGCTTGGAGCCGGTCGGCTGCCTCGACGACGACCTGTCCCGCCGGTGGGTGAGCGGACTCCCGGTGCTGGGCCGCCTGGCGGATCTGGCCCGGGTGATCGGCCGCGAAAACGCCGAAGCGGTGGTGATCGCCATCCCCTCGCTCCCTGCGGCGCAAGTGAGCATGCTGGCGCAGCAGGCCGTCGGGCTGGGTGTCCACGTGCGTTACCTGCCATCGTTCCTGGCCGCCCTGGAGCGGGTGGCGCGCGCCGGCGACATGCGCTCGGTGCGGACCCAGGCCTTGCTGGGCCGCCCGGAGCGCACCGTCGCCGACGGGCCGATCCGGGCCGCCCTGAGTGGGGCCCGGGTCCTCGTCACCGGCGCCGGTGGCTCGATCGGGTCGGAGCTCTGCCGCCAGCTCCGTCGCTACCAACCGGCCGGACTGTTTATGGTCGATCACGACGAGTCCAACCTCCACAGCTTGCAGCTGTACCTCGACGGCGAGGCCTTGCTCGACAGCGACGAGGTGATCATCGCCGACATCCGCGACCGGCGGCGGGTGGAACAGCTCCTCCGGGAGGTTCGCCCCGACGTGGTGTTCCACGCGGCCGCCCACAAGCACCTGCCCCTGCTGGAGCGCTACCCGTGCGAGGGCGTCAAGTCCAACGTGATCGGCACCGAGAACCTGGTGCGCGCCGCGGTCGAGGTCGGTGTCTCCCGCCTGGTGGCGATCTCCACCGACAAGGCCGCTGACCCGACGTCGGTGCTCGGCGCCACCAAGGGCCTGGCCGAGATGGTGGTGCAGTCCTACGCCGGAGGATCGACGCGGGTGTGTTCCGTCCGCTTCGGCAACGTGCTCGGGAGCCGGGGGTCGTTGCTGAGCGTGGTGGCCGATCAGCTGGCCGCCGGCACCCCCGTCACCGTCACCCATCCCGACGTGACCCGCTACTTCATGACCGTCGAGGAGGCGGTGACGCTGGTGCTGGCGGCCACCCCCATGGCGGAGTACGGCGAGACGTTCGTGCTCGACATGGGCGACCCGGTTCGCATCGTCGATCTGATCCGTCGATTCGCCGCCGAGCTCAACCTGGCCGACGTCCCCTTCCGCTTCACCGGACTCCGTCCCGGCGAGAAGCTGCACGAGCGCCTGTTCGGCGCCGAGGAAAATCGGCTGCCGACCGCCCATCCGGCGATCTGGGCCACCCGGCCCCAGTCCCTCGACGCGGACTTTCCCGCCCTGCTCCACAGCCTGTGCCAGGCGGCGGATGCGGACGACACGGCCGGCGTGCGCCTGCTGCTCAGCGAGTTGTTGCCCGGCTACGGGACCCGCGAGGCGGTGGCGGACGTGGTCGCCATCGAACGGGCCGACCCGTCGCCCGTCGACCCGTTGCCGGTCGGCGCTCTGCCCTACGCGGACGCGTACTGATGCCGGCCGCCTCGCCGGTCAGCCGCCTGCACACGGCGGGGGTGGCGCTGGAGTTCCGGAGCGCCCATCGCCGGGTCAGCCACCTGGTCGGTCCGTTGTCGGCGGACGATGCCGAGCCAGCAGTCGAACAGGCCGCCAAGGACGCCCAGGTCCGCGTGGTGGTGGAAGCGACCACGCAGCCGTTCGACCTGTCCGGCTGGGAGCGGTTCGCCCGCGACGCCTGGCGCCGGCACGGACAGACCATCGTGCACAACGCCTGCTCGTCCGGGCTGGACGTGCTGGTCCGCCCCGACGGGCCGTGCCTGCATCTCACCGCCCGCTGGCGGCCGCCGCCGGTCGTCCGGGCCGCGGCCCGCGTCGCTCCGGGTCGGGCCCGGCTGTTGACCCGGTCGACGCTCGTCCACTACCCGGCCCTGTGGTGGGCATCCTGCCGGGGCCTGGCCCCGCTCCACGCGTCGGTGTGCGAGCTGGCGGGACGTCCCGGAACGGCCGTGCTCCTGGCCGGCCCCGGCGGGATCGGCAAGACCTCGGCGGTGCAGCTGCAAGTCCAAGGCGGCGCCCGGGCCACGTGCGACAACCTGTGCGTCAGCGACGGCGACGCGGCCTGGGGCGTCGCCGAACCCCTCCGGGTGCCCCAGGCAGGTCACCTCCTCACCCGGGGCCGCGGGCCCCGGATGCCGCACGGACGTCGCGAGGTCCCCTGGCCGGACCGGGTGGCCGCGCTCACGCCGGCCGCGGTCGTCACCCTCCGGCGGGGCGAGGCGCCCCAACCGCAGTTGCGGTCCATCGACGCCGAGGAGGCCTGCCGGAGCCTGATCGCAGGCACGTACATGGCCGGCGAGTTGCGCCGGTTCTGGGCCTTCGCCGCCACCCTGGCGCTGGGCACCGGCCGGGGCAGCCCGCAGCCGCGAGTGGCCGAGGTGGCCGAGCGGCTGACCGCGCGCCTGCGCTGCTTCGAAGTGGTCCAGGGGCCGCTCGGCACTGACAGCCTGGCCCCGCTGCAGCAAATCCTGCTCCCCGACACCCTGCTCCCGAACGTCCCCGACACCCTGCTGCCCGAAACCCTGCTCCCCGAAACCCTTCCTGTCGGCGGTGCCCGGTGACCCGGGTCGCGGTCGTCGTCACCCGGTTTATGGCCGGGGCCGGAGGGGTGGCGTTGCGGGGCGCCCTCGCCCTGCCCGGCGACGACTGGGAGATCACCTTCATCACAGGCGGCGGGGACCGCACCATCGCCGAGGCCCGCGCCGCCGGCTTCGAGGTGGTCCTCCACGACCACCTGCGCGCCGACTTGTCGGCCCGCCACGACGGCCGGGCCCTGCTGGAGTTGGGGGCCTTCCTGCGCCGCCATCGCTTCGATGTGGTGCACACCCACAGTTCCAAGGCGGGCGCCCTCGGTCGGGTGGCGGCCCGCTGGGCTGGGGTCGACCGGGTGGTCCACACCTTCCACGGCTTCCCTTTCCACCAGTTCCAGTCCCCCCTTCGCCGCGGCGCCTACATCAGCGCAGAGCGGCGACTGGCCGCCATCACCGATTCCTTCCTGGCCGTGGGACCGGCGGTGGCGGCCGAAGCAGTGCGCCGTCGCATCGTCCGGCCCCAGCACGTCCGCACCATCGGCGTCGCCGTGGACCCCCATCCGACCGGCGCGTCGGCCGGCCGGGCCGAGGCCCGCCGGCGCCTCGGGGTCCCACCCGGGACCAGCGCGGTCGGGACCGTCGGGCGCCTCGACTTCCAGAAGGCCCCCGAGCATTTCTTGGCCGCCCTGGCCCGGTTGGACCGCCCCGACGTGTACGGCGTGTGGATCGGCGACGGTCCGCTCCGATCGAAGTGCCAGGCGCTGGTGGGCCGGTACGGCCTCACCGGGAGGGTGCTCTTCCTCGGGCAGCGCGATGACGTGCCGGCGCTGCTGCCGGGTCTCGATCTGTTCGTGATGGCCAGCCGCTACGAGGGCTTGCCGTGCGCCATCGTGGAAGCGATGGTCGCCGGCCTGCCGGTCGTGGCCACCGCCGTCAACTCGGTCCCCGACGTGGTGATCCCCGGCGAGACCGGGCTGCTGGTCCCGCCCGGCCGCCCGGCCGACCTGGCCGGCGCCATCGCCTACATGCTCGACCATCCGGTCGCAGCCGACCGGATGGCGTACACGGGCCGGGCCGCCCTCGGGGAGAGCCTCACCCCCGCCGCGCTGGGCCGCATCCTGGCGGACACCTACCGCGACGAGCCCGTCGCGCCCTACGAGCGGTCCCTGACGCTGGTCGCCGCAGGCGGTGGCCGGTGATGAGCGACACCCGAGCCGTCCCCTTCTGCCGCACCGTCATCACCGCCGAAGCGCGCCGCGCCGCGGACCGGGTCCTCCGCTCCGGCTGGGTCACCATGGGCCCCGAGACGGAGCGCTTCGAAGCGGAGCTCGCCGCCCAGCTCGGGATCGAGCACGTGGTGGCCGTCAGCTCCTGCACCGCCGCCATCGAGCTGTCGCTGCGGGCGCTGGGGCTGCCCGCCGGCACCGGCGTCCTCACCCCGACCATCACCTTCTGCGGGGCGGTTGGCGCCATCGCCCGGGCCGGTTTGCGGCCCGTCCTGGTGGACGCCGACGAGGCGACGTTGGCGGTCTCGCCCGAGACCGTCGCCGACGCCGCCAGCCGCCAGCCGGTGGGGGCGATGGTGGCGCAGGCCATGGCCGGCTACCCCCTGGATCCGGTCCCGTTGGCCGCCGCCGCCGGTCTGTCGCCCGAGATGGTGATCGAGGACGCCGCCCACGGTCTCGGCGCGACGGTGCGCGGCCAGCAGGTCGGGACCTTGAGCCGGGCCGGTTGCTACAGCTTCTACGCCACCAAGAACCTGCCCATCGGCGAAGGGGGCGCCATCGTCACCAAGGACCCGGGCCTGGCCCACTGGGCCCGCCAGGCCCGCCTGCACGGCATGAGCCACGACGCCTGGCGCCGCTACGCCCCCGGGGCGCCCGCGGCGTACCGGGTGGACCAAGAGGGCTACAAGGCGAATCTCACCGATCTGCAGGCGGCCATCGGCCGGGCCCAGCTGCGGATGTTCGACATCTGGCAGCGGCGCCGGACCGAGTTGGCCGCCCGCTACGACGAAGAGCTGGCCGACCTCCCCGGCATCATCCTGCCGCCGCGGCCGGCCCGGGGCGGCCACGCCTGGCATCTGTACATGATCCGCATCCGGCCCGGGTTCGGCCCGTCCCGCGACGAGACCGCCGCGGGCCTGGCGGCCGCCGGGGTGGGCACCTCGGTGCACTTCACGCCGGTCCACCACTACACCTACTTCCAGGAGCTGCTCGGCCCCCTCCCGGCCCTACCGGTCGCCGACCGGCTGGCCGGTGAGCTGCTGTCCCTGCCGCTGCACCAGGGCTTGACGTTCCACGACATCGACGCCGTCTGCGAGGCGGTGCGTTCCCTCCATCCACCCCTTCGGGTTGGCACCCGCCAGCTCGTCCTCCGACCCAAGGCTGGCCTGATCACATGAGCGAAACGACCATGGACCTCGAGATCATCTCCCGTCAACTGGAGCCCTACGGCCCCGACGAGGACTTCCGGGTCTTCGACAGCGCCGAGTCTCCGGCCCCGGCGTCCCTGTTGGCCCGGCTCGGCGAAGGCACCGCGGGGCTCGACCTCGCGGCGCCGCCCATCGTCCTGCCCGACTTCTGTCACAAGGAGAAGTCGGAGATGCCCTCGAGCATCGCGGTGGCGACCCGCGGCGCCATCCGGCCCGCGCTGACCGACGCCGCCCTCAACTGCGGCATGGCCCTGATGACGCTGGACATCGACAGGCCGGACCAGGCGGCGATCTCGGACTTCTACCGCAGCGTCAAGGAGCGCTTTCCCAACCCGCCGGGTTGGGGCCGTGACCTGACCACCAAGGAGGTGCTGCGCGCCGCGGTCGAGGGCGCGGATTTCGCGGCCGAGCGGTACGGTCTCGACGAGACCGAGCTCGACCGGGTCGAAGAGCGGGGCCGGCTCGACGTGGACGCCTACGGCGGTGCCCATGCCGCCCGCCGCGAGCTGCCGTGGGTGGTGCGCCAGATGGGTCGGCTGCGCTTCGGCACCATCGGACCCAGCACCCACTTCCTGGAGCTGCAGCAGGTGGAGGAGATCCTCGACGCCGACGCGGCCAGCCATCTCGGCCTCCAAGTGGGGCAGATCACCCTGCAGTTCCACAACGGCGGCGGGGTGCTGACCGGTCAGATCGGCGGGCTCTACGCCCGGCGCAAGAGCGCCTCCCGGCTGCTGCGCGCCGAGATGGCGGTCCAGAAGCCGCTGACGCACCTGCTGACCGCCGGGTCCCGGGACGCCCTGCGCCGCCGGCTCCACCAGTACTTCACCGAAGGCTGCCCGTCCATCCCCATCGAGGGTGACGACGGCCGGCGGTTCCTGCTCGGCACCCGCCTGTCGATGAACTACGGCTTCGCCTACCGGATGGCCACCTACGCCGCCCTGCGGCAGATGGCCCTGTCCTCGCTCGGCGCCAACACCTCGCTCGTCGTCGACTCCCCGCACAACTCCATGTACGAGGAAGAGGTCGGAGGGGCGCCGGCCTTCGTCCACCGCCACAACGCCTGCCGGGCCCTGCCGGCGGCCCAGATGGCCGGTCATCCGGCCTTCGCCCGCACCGGCCAGCCCGTCCTGCTCCCCGGGACCAACCGGACCTCGTCGTACCTGTGCATCCCTGACGACGGCGCCCACCGGAGCCTCTACACCGCCTGCCACGGCAGCGGCAGCGTCATCTCCGAGTTCGTCCGTTCGGGCCGTTCCGGCCTCGACCCGGCCGGCCGCAGCACCCTGCGCTACCGGTACGACGCCCCCGAACCGGAGGTGGTGTCGCACTACGACGACTGCGGCGTGGACGAGGCCCTCGGCATCCTGACGAGCCACCGCCTGGTTCGGCCGGTCGTGCGGATGCGTCCGCTCGCGGTCCTGTCGTGAACCAATGGCGGTACCTGTCGTTGCCGCCGGGTCGTCGTCCACCGGGCCGCCGCCCGCTGGTCATGACGGCACCGGATCCCGATCTGCTGCGCTACCTGAGCACGTCGGTACTGTGCGTGCCGCCCGGCGGTGGTCCGTGGGTGTCAAAGGCTTGCACCCTCGCCCTGCGGGCGGCCAGGTGGCGGTGGCTGTGGCGGGCGACCACGCCGCTGCTCCGTCTCGCCAGCCGGCCGGAATGATGATGGCCGGTGGAACGGTCGAGGGGATGGCCGACGAGATGGCCGAGGAGGCCGTCTGGGGGCGGACCACCCTGACGGACCTGGTGGACGCGGTGCACGGCCGGGTGATCTGCCTCAACGGGTCCAAGGACCCCAACGCCAAGATGACGATCCTGTTCTTCGAGCCGGGCCACCAGCAGCCCTCGCTGGTGGCCAAGGTCCCGACGACCGACGCCGCCACCACCCAGGTCTGCGCCGAGGCGCGCGTCCTGAAGGCCCTGGCCGCGCTGCCGCTCGGCTCGCTGGAACGCACCATCCCCCAGCCGGTGGGGATGGTCGAGCACCTGGGCCGGCCGGTCCTGGTGACCCGCGCCATCGTCGGCCGGTCGATGTTCGCCTCCTACCACGACTGGCGCCACACCGCCGACGCCAAGGCGGTGGCGTCCGACTTCTCCGGCGCCGGCCGGTGGCTGCACACGTTTTCCGGTATCGCCAACGGCAGGTCCTGCGACCTGGCCGAGCTGGCGACCGGACTCCACGCCGCCCTCCAGTTCCGCTTCGGCGACGACGTGGCCCTGGCCGCCGACCTGGACTCGCTCGCCGCCGTGCAGGGCCGCCTGGCCGGGGTGGAGGTCCCGGTCGCGTTCACCCATGGCGACTTCTGGCCCGGCAACGTGCTGACCGGCGGCGGGGCGGTGAAAGGGGTGGTGGACTGGGAGTCCGGGCACCCGGACGGCCTCTCGCTGCACGACGTGGCTCGGTTCGCGTTGACGTACTCCCTCTACCTGGACCGTCACACCGCGGCCGGCGAGGCGGTGCCCGGGCACCAGGGTTTGCGGGCCGGCCGGTGGGGCGCCGGCGTCGAATACGCCCTGTGCGGCACCGGCTGGTACCCGGCGCTGGTCGAGCGTTTCGTCGCCGAGGGTCTCGTCCGGGTCGAGCGCGCCCGCGGCCCGCTGGCGCGACGTGGTGCTGGTGGAGCTGTTGGTCATCGCAGCCCAAGCCGACCACCGGGCCTTCGCCGGCCAGCACCTCCGGCTCTTCCGCCGGCTGACCCGGGGCGCGACGCGGTGATCGGCACCCTGATCCGGCCGGCCGCGGAGCTGGCGCCCCCCGTCCGAGCGGACCCCGCCCCGCCCGGCGAGGTCGGCCGCCTGCCGCGGCGGCGCAGTGCCGAGCGCCTCGCCGTCTTCGCCCTGACGGCCGCCTTCATCTTCCAGCCCATCTTGCGGCCGGCGGGTCCCGGCAACAGCTCCCCTGTCGACCTTCTCACCCTGCTGGCCCTGGTCGCCTTCGGGCTGTGGGCCGGCGTCTCCCGCCGCCGCCTACGGGCCCCGTACGCACTGGCCGTGGCCCTGTGGATCGGCGCGGGCGCCGCGTCGGGTCTGGTGTCGCCGCTGCCCGGGACCGCGTTCTTGGACCTGGCCATCGAGGTCCTCCTCTTCGGGTGGTGTTGCACGGTCGCCAACGTGCTGTCCCGCCCGGCCGCGCTGCGCTGCGCGTTGGCGGCGTGGTGCTGGGCCGGGGTCGGATGGGCCGGCCTGGTGGCCGTCGCCCACGCCGGCCACATCAGCCGCGCTCGAAGGATTCAAGCCGGCGGACGGAAACCGGGTGCTGTTCACCTTCGGGGATCCCAACTACGCCGCCGCCTACTGGGTGGTCACCATCCTGGTCATCCATGCCACCGGGGTTCCCCAGCGGCGATGGATCCGCTGGACCGGCTACGCCCTGCTGGTCTATGCCGTGGTCCTCACCGAATCCAACGGCGGTTTCCTCGAGTTGTTGATCGGCATCGCGTTCGTGATCGGGGCGCGGGTCTTCCGCCGCAGAGGATGGGTCGGCGTCGCCGCCTTCGTGCTCACCGTCGGCATGACGGTCGGCACCTTCTTCACCCTGATCCCGATGTCGCACATTCGCCAGTGGGCCCTCCACAGCAACCAGTCGTTTCTCGTCAACTCCCTCGGCCGCAGCGACAACAGCACCGCCCAGCGGGGCCAGCTGATCAGCGAGAGCTTCCAGCTGTGGCAGCGCACCGACGGGATCCTCGGCCTCGGTCCCATGACCACCAAGCCGCTGCTCACGAAATGGCAGTTTCCGTACGCCAAGGAGGCGCACGACGACTACATCGCCGCCCTGGTGGAACGCGGCCCGATCGGCGCGCTCGGTCTGGTGGTGCTCCTGTGCGGCGTGGTGGCGGCCGCGGCCGCCGTCCTGCGACGGCCCCTCCCGCCGGCGTTCGCGGCGGCGGTGCCGCACCCGGCCGGGCTGGTGGCCGGGGCCTTGGCCCTCGGCGTGGCCGCGACCTACTACGAGATCCTCCACTTCCGTTTCGCCTGGGCCCTCTTCGCCATCCTGGCCGTGCTGGCCCGGGCCGGCCACGACAGCCCGACACCGCGCCGGGCCGGGACCAGGACCAGGACCCCGTGATGCCGCGCCTCCGGTTGCCCGCGGGCGGCCACAGCCGGGCCACGGCCACCAACCTGGCCGCCCAGGGTGGGGCGCTGGCCGCGGTCACGATCAGCAGCCTGCTGGTCGCCCGCTCCGGCGGTCCGACGGTGCTGGGCGAGTACGCCCTGCTGCGGATCCTGCCCTGGCTGTTCGGGGTGGTGCTGTCGTGCGGCCTGCCGGTGGCGTCGGCCTTCCATCTCGCCGGCGCCCGCGACGGGGCGGCCCGCCTGCGTGCCACCCTGCTGGTGATGCTGGTCGTGTCCGCGGTCGGCGGCATGGGCATCTGGATCGTCTCGGCCGGCGTGGTCCGCGGCGTGCTGCTGCACCAGCTGGCCTTGTGGCAGGTGGCCGTGGCTACCCCGCTGGTGGCGACCCAGCTGATCACCGTGACCGGCAAAGCCTGCTGCCAGGGGCGGGAGGACATCGCCGGCTCCAACCTGATCATCGTGGCCGAGGAAGCCTGGTTCGTCGTGACCTACCCGGCGGTTGTCTTCTTCGTCGGCCTGCACGGTGTGGACGCGGTGCTCGCCGCCTTGGTGTCCTCCGGCGCCCTGGCGGCCGTGACCGCCTGGGCCCGCCTGGCCCGGAAGGGTTTCCTCCACGGTCTGGGCGCCCCCAGCCAGGAGCTGGCCCGGACGGTGCTGGCCTACGGCAGCCGGGCCCAGGCGGGCAACCTGCTGTGGCTGATGAACCTCCGGTTCGACGTGCTGCTCCTGGCCGCCCTCGGCACCCCCACCCAGGTCGGGGTGTACGTGGTGGCCACCAAGGTGGGGGAGTTGATGCGGCTCATACCGACCGCGGTCAACTACGTCTGCTACCCCCGCTACGCCGGCTTGGGCCCGTTGGAGGCCGGTCGGGACGCCCGGCACCTGGCCGGGCGGGCCGCCATCCTCACCACCGCCACCACCCCGTTCGTGGCCCTCGCCGCCATCATCGGCCTGCCGCTCATCTACGGGAAGGCCTTCTCCGGGGCCGTCGCCCCCGCCCTGCTGATCGTGGCCGGCCTCGCCCCCGAGGGCTCGGCGGCCGTGGCCTCGGCCTTCCTGTGCGGTCAAGGGCGCCCGGGGCTCAACTCGGTCGGCATGGCCGCAGGGGCGGCGGTCACCGTCGCCTGTGACGTGGTGCTGATCCCGGTGCTGGGCATCGTCGGCGCCGGGCTGACGTCGGGGCTGGCCTACCTCACGGCCACCGGGGTGCTCACGTTGATGATGCGCCGGACCTCGGCGCCGGCACCGGCCTATCCATCCATGCGCGCGGCCCTCTCGTGACCGCGGCCCAGGCATCCGGGGTGGCCACCGACACGGCCGCCCGGCGGGTGGTGGACGTCGCCGTCAGCCTTCTCGCGCTCGTCCTGCTGGCCCCGATCCTGATCGTGATCTCGGTGGCGATCGTGGCCACCGACCCCGGCGGCGCCTTCTACCGCCAGATCCGGGTGGGGCGCGACGGGCGGGAGTTTCACCTGATCAAGTTCCGTTCCATGGTCAGCGACGCCGACCGGGTCGGACCGATGGTCAGCGCCGCCCACGACCCCCGGATCACGACCGTGGGCCGGTGGCTGCGCCGGACCAAGCTGGACGAGCTGCCGCAGCTGATCAACGTGTTTCGCGGCGACATGACCCTCATCGGGCCCCGGCCCGAGGTGCCCCGGTACCTCGTCCACTACCAGGAGACCGAACGGCTGGTGCTCGCGGTGCGCCCCGGCCTCACCGGCCCCGGCCAGGTGCGCTATTCCCGCAGCCAGGCCGCAGAGCTCGACGGCGCCGCCGACCCCGAACAGTGCTACCTCACGACCCAGCTGCACCCGAAGCTGGCCACCGAGCTCGACTATCTCGGCCGGCGCAGCCTCCGGGCGGACCTCGGGATCCTGGTCGCCACCGGGCTGACGCTGCTGCGCGGGTAGCCCACCCGCCGCCGCCGGAGGGGGCGGACGAAAGGTCGCAGCCCGGTGGCAGACTGGCGGCCGGCATGGGTGACGTCTACGCGGAGGTGGTCGGGCAGGAGCGGGCGCGGGCGGCGCTGGCCGCGGCCGCGGTCCGTCCGGTGCACTCCTACCTGTTTGTCGGCCCGCCCGGGACGGGGAAGGCCGCGGCCGCCCGTGGGTTCGCGGCGGCCCTGCTGTGCACCGCCAGCCCGCCGGACGGGACGTGCGAGAGCTGCCGGCGGGTCCTGGCCGGGGTGCACCCGGACGTGATCGACATCGAGCGGGAAGGGGCGTCGATCAGCATCGACACCGCCCGGGAGGTGACCCGGCTGGCCATGACCGGCCCGCTCGAGGGGGCCCGCAAGATCCTGGTGCTCCACGATTTCCACCTGGTGCGCGACGCCGGGCCGGCGCTGTTGAAGACCATCGAGGAGCCGCCCGCGTCAACGGTGTTCATCATTCTGGCCGAGCACCTGCCGGCCGAGCTGGTGACCATCGCCAGCCGCTGCGTAGAGGTCGACTTCGATCCGCTCAGCCCGGCCCAGGTGGCCGCGGTCCTGGAAGCGGAGGGCCTGCCCGCGGCCCGGGCCGGGGAGCTGGCGCTGGCGTCGGGGGGTCGGCTCGACCGGGCCCGGCTGCTGGCGGCGGACCAGGGATTCGAATCGCGGCGCCGGGCCTGGCTGGAGGTTCCCGGCCGGCTGGACGGGACCGGCGCCACCGCCGCGGTCGTGGCGGACCAGCTGCTGGGCTTGCTGGACGCCAGCGTGGAGCCCCTCCGCGTCCGCCACGACGACGAACGGGCGGCCCTGGAGGAGCGCAACACCAAGGCCGTGGAGTTCACCGGCAAGGGGGGCGGCCGGGCCGGGACCCGGGCCGCCAAGGCCGCGCTCACCAGCGGGGTGAAGGAGCTGGAGGAACGCCAGCGGCGCGAGGTGCGCCGCCAGCGCACCGACGAGCTGCGGGCCGGGCTGGCCACCCTGGCCGGCGCCTACCGGGACCGACTGGGTGGGCCGGCCGCCGAACCCGGCGCTCGCCGCCGGCGGACCTCGGCGCTGCAGGCCATCGACGACATCAACGCCCTGGGCCGGGACCTGCAGTACAACCCGGCCGAGTTGCTGCAGCTGCAGGCCCTGCTGATGCGCTTGAGCCGGACCGGCTCCTAGGCCCGCCGCCGCGCCGGGTGGTGTTACCGGCTCAGGGGTGCTGGCGTTCAGGGGTCCTGGCGTTCAGGGATGCTGCCGTTCAGGGATGCTGGCCGCCGGGGGTGACGAGGCCGGTCTCGTAGGCCAGCACCACCAGCTGGGCCCGGTCCCGGACGCCCAGCTTCGTCAGGATCCGGCTGACGTGGGTCTTGGCGGTGAGGGGGCTCAGGTACAAGCCGGCGGCGATCTCGTCGTTGTTGAGGCCGGTGGCCACCAGGGCCAGCACCTCCCGTTCGCGGTCGGTGAGGACCTTCAGGGCGGTCGGGTCGCCGGGCGATCCCCGCCCCGGCCGCGCCGTCACCTCGGCGATCAACCGGCGGGTCACGCTCGGGGCCAGCAGGGCGTCGCCCCGGGCCACCACCCGGACCGCGATGAGCAGATCCGCGGGCTCGGTGTCCTTGAGCAGGAACCCGCTGGCCCCGGCCCGCAAGGCGTCGAACACGTAGTCATCCGCTTCGAACGTGGTCAGGATCAGCACCCGGACCCGTTCCAGCCGGGAGTCCGCGGAGATCCGGCGGGTGGCCTCGAGGCCGTCCACGCCCGGCATGCGGATGTCCATCAGCACCACGTCGGGGCGGTGGCGGACGGCCAGGTGCACGGCCTCGTCGCCGTTGGTGGCCTCGCCGACGACCTCCAGGCCGGGGTCGGAGTCGACCAGCACCCGGAATCCGGCCCGGACGAGGGCCTGGTCGTCGGCCAGCAGCACCCGGATCACGCCGGCGACCTCGGGCCGCTCGCCACCGCGTCGGCGCCGGTGGCGCCGTTGGCGGCCGCCGCCTGCCCCGCCCGCCCCGCCCGCCGCTCGTCCGGTAACGGGAGGACCGCCAACACCGTCCAGCCGGCGCGGCCGGGACCGGGCCCGACCTTGATCTTGCCGCCGAAGGCGGCCACCCGCTCCCGCATGCCGGCGATGCCGGCGCCGGTGCCGTCGCCGAACCCCTGGTCGCCGGCGCCTCCCGCCGCCACCCCGCCGCCGTCGTCGTGGACGGCCACCAGCAGCTTGCGCCGGCCGCCGACCACCCGCACGGAGGCGCGCGCCGACGGCCCGGCGTGGCGCAGCACGTTCGTCAACGACTCCTGCACGATCCGGTACACCGCCAGCTCGACCGCGGGGAGAGGCCGGTCACCCGCCCGGACACCGACACCGACGTCGGCAGCCCGGCCTGGGTGGTGGCGTCCGCCAGGGCGTCCAACTGGGCCAGGTTGGGCGCGGGGCTGCGCCGCCCGCCGGCGACGTCGTCGTCCACTTGGCGCAGCACGTTGAGGATGGCCCGCAGCTCCCGCAGCCCTTCGCGACTGGCCACCTTGATGGCGGTCAGGGCCTCCACCGCCTGTTCGGGCTGGGTGGAGAGGACGTGGGCGGCCACCCCGGCCTGGACGTTGATCATGGACATGCTGTGGGCCACCACGTCGTGCAGCTCCCGGGCGATCCGCAGCCGCTCGGCGTCCACCCGCCGGCGGGTCTCCTCCTCCCGGTCCCGCTCGGTGCGCTCGGCCCGTTCGACCATGGCCGCGAACACCTGCCGGCGCCCGGCGACGGCCAACCCCAGCGCCACCGCGGCCGTCGAAAACGCCAGCATGACGGCGTTGGTGCCGCCCAGCCACCCAAAGGGACCGCCGGCCCCGCTGGCCACGAACAACACGCCCATGGAGACCGCCCCGGCGCCGATCGCCACCTGCCGCGGCTCGAGCATCCCCACGGTGAAAAGGGCGACGAAGACGGCGGTCAGGGCCGCCCCGGGCACGTAGCCGGCCGCGGCGTACGCCGCCACCGCCGCCACGGTCACCGCCAGCACCGCCAGCGGCCACTTGCGCCGCACCACCAGAACCAAGCCGGCCACCACCACCAGGGCGTAGGCGGCGCCCGGCGGATGGGCCCGGATCGTCTGAATCTGGGCCAGGGTGGCATGCGTGGTGGGGTGGGCCTCGCCGATAGAGCCGCTGATGGCCACCGCCGTCACGGCCAAGGCGCCGAGCCCGTCGATCACCGACGGCACGCGCCGTGCCGTGGCGCGGGTGAGCGAGGACGGCCAGGGCCATGCCCCAGAGGGTAAGCGGCGCGGCCGGCCGGGGCGTCGTCTCCTGGGAGTCCGCTGTGTACCGCGAAAGGTGTACGCGATGAGTTCCAGACCCTCCTTGAGTCGGATGCGGGAAACCACCCACCGGCGGACGCCGGATGACCCCCCACCCAAGGATGATCACTCCCATGAACGGACTCACCGCCCTCGTCCTCCGGCACCGCCGCTGGGTCATGCTGCTATGGCTCGTCGGTGGTCATCGCCGGATTCGCCACCCTGGGGTCGACCACCAAACGGTTGTCGACCGAGTTCAAGCTCCCCGGCCAACCCAGCTACATCGCCGACTCCAAGATCGACGCCCTGTACCACAACGGGGCGCAGACGGTCCCGATCGTGGTGGCGGTCACCGCCCCGGCCGGCACCACCGTCAACCCGGCCCAGGCCGATCGGGTCCTCACGGCCGCGGCCGCGTCGATCCCCGGCTCCCGCCTCGCCGATCAGGCCAACACCGGCAACGCCGCCCTCACCACCAAGGACGGGCGCACCACCTTCGGCCTGGTCTTCACCCCCAAGTCCACCAACGGGTTCTCCGACACCCGCACTCCGGTGATCACCGCCGCGGCCGCCGACGCGGCCCCGGCCGGCTGGCAGACCGGTGTCACCGGCCTGGTCCAACTCGAGAGTGGGGGTTCCAGCAAGGGCAGCAGCGCCCTGACCGAGACCATGCTCGGCGGCATCGGCTCATTGGCGGTGCTGGCCTTCGTGTTCGCCAGCTTCATCGCCTTCGTGCCGCTGCTCATGGCCCTGGTGGCCATCCCGTCCACCTTCCTGATCGTCGGTGGCCTCACCCATATCACGTCGGTCAGCATCATCGTGGAGTTCCTCATCGCCCTGATCGGCCTGGGCGTCGCCATCGACTACTCGCTGCTGGTGGTCACCCGCTGGCGGGAGGAGCGCGCCCACGGCTACGACAATCACGAGGCCGTGGCCCGGGCCATGAACTCCGCCGGCCGGGCCGTGGTGTTCTCCGGCCTGACCGTCGGCGTCAGCCTGCTGGCCCTGGTGGTGCTGCCGGTGTCCTTCCTCGCCAACATCGGCGTGGCCGGATTCCTCATCCCCATCGTGTCCGTCGCGGTGGCGCTGACCCTGTTGCCGGCCCTGCTGGCCAGCGCCGGCCCCTGGCTGGACCGGCCCCGGCTGCGCAAAGAGATCCACGCCAGCCGGCCGTGGAGCGGGTGGGCCCAGCTGGTCCTGCGGCACCGCAACAGCGCGGCCGTCGCCGGCGCGGGCATCCTGATCGCCCTCATCATCCCGGTGTTCGCCCTCAACCTGGGCGAACCCAAGACCTCCGCCCTGGCCCAGAAGGGCGCCGCCCACGCCACTCTGACCGGCCTGCAGACCGGCGGGGTCCCCTCCGGGGTCATCGAACCGATCGACGTCCTGGTGACCGACGGTCAGGGCCCGGCGGTGGCGGCCCAGCTCGAGAAGGTCAAGGGCGTGTACGCGGCCCTGACCTCCTCCGCCGCCGATTTTCACCGGGGCGGCACCACCATCGTCGAGGTGCTACCCGCCGCCGAGCCCAGCAGCGCGGCCGGCGGGGCCACCATCTCGGCGGTCCGAGCCGAGGCCAAGCACCTGCCCGGGGTGATCGGCGTGGGCGGGCCCGGGGCCGGTCAAGTGGACTTCATCCACGCCGTGTACGGGTCGTTTCCGCTCATGCTGGCGCTGATCGGCATCGCCACCTTCCTGCTGCTCACCCGGGCGTTCCGCTCCATCGTGCTGGCCGCCAAGGCGGTGGTGTTCAACCTGCTGTCCGTGGCCGCGGCCTACGGGGTGATGGTGTTCGTATGGCAGCAGGGCCACGGTAGCAACGCCCTGTGGTCCATCCCGGCGACCGGATCGATCACCGTGTGGGTGCCGATCATGGTCTTCGCCTTCCTCTTCGGGCTGTCGATGGACTACGAGGTCTTCATCCTGTCCCGCATCCGGGAGGAGTACGACCGGACCGGCTCCACCGACGGGGCCGTGGTCGTCGGGATCGGACGGACCGGGCGGCTGGTGACCAGCGCGGCGCTGATCCTGTTCCTCGGGTTCCTGTCCCTGTCGACGGCCGGGATGACGGACCTGAAGGTGATGGCCACCGGCCTGGGCGCCGGCATCCTGCTCGACGCCGTGGTGGTGCGCTCCCTGCTGGTCCCGGCCCTCGTCGGCGTGCTCGGCAAGTGGAACTGGTACCTGCCGGACTGGGTGGCCAAGGCCCTCTTCGTGCGGGAACCCGCCCCCATGCTGGCCGGGGCCGGCCGCCCCGGCGACGGCGACGGCGACGAGCGGATCCTGGTCGGCGCCGGCTCGGACCGGTGACAGCTTGCGCCGGATCGGGGTCAGCCCCCCGCTCCGGCGCACCCTCGAAGTCTCGGGCCGGCGCCGCCCGTTCCGGCGCCCGGCCCGAGGCGGTCCGGCGCCGTTCCCCCCGGGTGCCGGACCGCCCACCCCTCGACCCGGCGCCCGCCCCCTCCAGCGCCGGGTCGAGGCGCGTCCGGGGTCAGCCTTCGACGGCCAGGCGGATCCCGAAGCCGATCAGGACCAGGCCGGTGGCCCGGTTGAGCCGGCGTTGGAACCGCGAACTCCGCAGCCATCCGGTGAGTCGGTCCACGAACATCAGCATGGCGCCCAGGTACAGCGCCGTTTCGGCCACGAAGACCGCGCCCATGCCCAAGGTGAGGGCGGCGGCCGGCGCCCCGTGCGGGATGAAGGCCGGCAAGAAGGTGATGAAGAACACGCCCACTTTGGGGTTGAGCAGGTCAGTGGTGAGCCCGGCCCGGAACCCCTTGCCGACCAGTCGCAAGCGGGGCGGCTCTGGCGTGGGGCTGCCCTGCGCCGCCGCGGCCCGGTTACGCAGGGCCTGGATGCCGACGTAGAGCAGGTAGGCGGCGCCGACCAGTCGCAGGACCAGGTAGGCGTCGTGGCTGGCCCGCAGCAGGGCGGTCAGCCCCACGGCCGCCGCCGACGCCCAGATGCTCAGGCCCGTCAGGATGCCGAGGCCGGTCAACGCCGCGCTGCGCCGGCCGTGCAGCACCACGCTGCGCAACATCACCAGCGTGTCCGGCCCCGGGATCAGCACGACCAGGGCGCCGGCGGCGGCGAACGTCAGCAGGGGCGTGACCACGCCCGCCAGTCTCGCCGACAGCGCCCGGCCCGTCGAGCAAGATACGGCCATGATCGATCACCTCTCCATCCAGGCCGCCGACCTCACCGCCAGCGCGGCGTTCTACGACGCGGTCCTCGCCCCCCTGGGAGGGCAGCGGATCGTGGACGTCGGCGAGGCCGTCGGCTACGGGATCCCGCCCTGGCCGGACTTCTGGATCGGGCGCCAGCAGACCGGCGACGGTTTCCGGGAGTCCCACATCGCCTTCGTGGCGGCTGATCGGGCCACGGTCCGGGCCTTCCACGCCGCCGCCGTGGCGCTGGGGGCCGAGGTGCTCCACCCGCCGAGGGTCTGGCCCGAGTACCACGCCAACTACTTCGGCGCGTTCGTCCGGGACCCCGACGGTAACAACGTCGAGGCGGTCGCTCATGGGCCGGCGGAAGAGGACTGACCCCCGAGCGTTACCGGGGTGCGCCGGCCGCCGCGTCCCGAGCCTCCCGGCACAGGACCGGCAGCGTCGTCATCAGCTGCGCGCACTCGGCTCGGTCCCGATCCCGCAGGGCGGCGTGGATGTTGCGGCCGGCGGTGTCGAGGTGCACGGTGGCGAGGGCCAGCCGCCGTTGGACCGGGCCTTCCACCCGGCGGATGCTCTGCACCTTGGCCAGCGGCACCCAGTCGGTGACCCGGCGCAACCGCCCGCTGGTGGTCACCCCGTAGGTGCGGTCGCCGCCCCAGGACAGGTTGCGGTAGCGCAGCGGGGATTTCCACCTGGTGCGGCGGGGCGGGGGCAGGCGGTCGGCCGGCACGTCGGGAAGGATGCGATCGAGCAGCCAGGCCGCCTGCTCGTGGGAGCCGACCGGCAGGACCGCTCGGAGGGTCTCGCCCAGCGAGCGGTTCTCGTTGCCCGAGCGCTGCTTGCCCGCCACGTCGACGACCAGCCGGCACCAGCCAAACGGCCGCCACAGCAGCGGCTCGATCATCCGGGCCCCCTGCACCCGACCGCGCGGGATGGTCTCGGCGGCCGTCTGCAGCAGCCCGGACCGCAGCCGCAGCCCGTCCGGGGCCTCGGCCACGGTCAGGTGGAAGTCGCTGTTGAGCCGGCGGAACACCGTCGTGCCGAGGCCGATGAAGGCGGCCGAACCGCCGCTGAGGGCGGGACCGACGGCGCCGGGCTGTACCAACGCCAGCACGATCAGCCCGGCGATGACCGCCTCGAGGATGAAGCCGATGTCGCTCAACAGGAGCGACGCCATGAGCCGGCCGGTCGGGATGGAGATCAGCACCTGTTCCGGTGGCGCGGGAGTGTGTTCGGCGACGCCATGGGCCAGCGCCAGGAGGCGGGCCCGGACCGCTTCGGCCTCGTGGTCGCTGAGGTAGGCCAACCGACCTGACTCCCGGGTCGAAGCCGCCATCCGCACGCGCACCTCGGCGAGCCCGAACATCCGGGCCACCAACGGCCGTACGGTGTCCACGGCCTGGATCTGCTCGGCGGGAAACCGGCGGGAGGTGCGGCGCAGCAGCCCCGTCTCGACGCGCAGCATCCCGTCGTCGATGCGCCACCGGGTCACCAGCCACGACACCACGCCGCGTCCCACCACCAACACCAGCAGGCCGCCGGCGACGAACAGCGGGATGTGGTTGCCGTGGCGCTGCGACGACAGGCTGCCGAGGACCACCACCGCCAGGCCACCGATGGACCGCCCCGCCCGGACCACGGGCGACATGGGATGCAGCCGTTGCCACTTGGGCTCGGCCGCGGTCGTCACTGGCCGGCGGTCACAGGCCGGCGGCCCGTGCTTCGCCGAGGACGGCCAGGTTGTCGCGCAGGCGGGCCGCCTCCGCCGCCGGCAGGCCCGGCACCCGGGCGTCGGACGCCGCCGCCGCGGTGTGCATCCGCACGGTGGCCAGGCCAAACGAACGCTCCACCGGCCCCGCGGTCACGTCCACGTATTGCATGCGGCCGTAGGGGATGACCGACAGGCGCCGGAACATCACCCCGCGCCGGACCAGGAGGTCGTCGTCGCGCTCCGCGTACGCCCAGGCCCGCACCCGCCGGCCCAGGAAGATGTCGACCACCGCGGCCAGCACCACCACCGCCGCGCCGGCCGCGACCGCGGCGACTACCCCGCTCGCCACGGCGCCGATCACCACCCCGGCGACCAGCACCGGCAGGGCGGCCACGAGCAGTTGGCTGCGCCGGACCAGCCGCAACTTCGGCGACGGGCGCAGCCACTCCGCCTCGGGCCACTCGCCGCCATCCGTCCCCACCGCCCAGACGCTACCGGGACCGGCCCCGTCACGGCGGGACACGCGGTCGACTCCCGCCGGCTCCGCCGGCTCCCCCTACCGGTAGGCGTCGAGCCCCAGGTGCACCGCCAGGCCAATGCCGGCGCAGGCGACGACGGCCCGCAGCGGGCCGGCCGGCGCCCGCCGGACGATGACGGGGCCCAGCCGGCCGCCGGCCAGGAACCCCACCGCCAGCGGCAGCACCGCCGACCACCGCACCGGCCCGAACGCCACGAAGGCCACCGCGGCGATGGCGTTGGCCAGGCCGAGCAGCAGGTTTTTCATGGCGTTGCTGCGCGCCAGCGGCTCGGCGGTGGCGAAGAGGAGGAGCGACAGGAGCAACACGCCGGCGCCGGCGCCGAAATAGCCGCCGTACACGGCGATCAGGAACACCCCGGCGGTGACGGCCCCGGTCGGCCGGTGGGCGGGATGGGGCGCCACCCGTTCCGGATTGCGGCGGATCAGGATGGCGATCGAGCCCAGACCGATCAGCCAGGGCACCACCAGCGCGAACGCGCTGGACGGAGTGGCGAGCAGCAGGAGGCCGCCGGTGATCCCCCCGGCGAGGGCGATGACGGCGAGGTGGCGGGCGCGGGTCCGCTGGCCGGCCAGTTCGGGGCGGGAGCCCCAGACCGAGCCCACGCTGCTGAAGACCAGCGCCACCGTGTTGGAGACGTTGGCCGTGACCGGCGGCAAACCGACCGCCAGCAAGGCGGGGTAGCTGACCACCGAGGCCAGTCCCGCAATGCTGCCGGACAGGCCGCCGCCGAATCCGGCCAGGGCCAGCCAGACCGGATCCAGGCTCACCGATGAGATTGTGGCGGGTGGGTGGTCAGTCCATCTCCCGCTGAGGGGTCTCCGCCGGGGCGATCTCCGCCGGCGTCGGCCCGGCCATGTCGAGACCGTTGACGCTGTTCTGCACCATCTTCATGAGTTGGCCGGCCTGGCCGGCGAGACCGGCGAGCAGTTGGCCCATCCCGTCGGCGCCGTTGAGCACCGTGACGTTGGCGTTGGCGAGCTGGGAGGCGGCGGCGGCGATGATCTCCGGCATCTTCTCCACCAGGATCCGCTGGAGGGCGATGCCCGAGCCGGTGGCGGTGGCCTCCGACTGGATGCGGGTGCGCAGGGCTTCGGCCTCGGCGATGGTACGGATCCGGAAGGCCTCGGCTTCCGCCGGCTTCTCGACGGAGGCGACCAGCTCCTTCTCGCGCAGCTCGGCGTTGCGGACCGCCAGCTCGGCCTGGGCCTGGAGGACCGCCATCTGGGATTCGGCCTGGGCCAGCGGCCCGGCCTGGGCCGCCTGGGACTGAGCCCGGTCGATTTCGGCTTTGTAACCCGCCTTGGCCACCTCCGTTTGCCGGTCGTACTCGGCCTGGTTGCGCTGCGACTCCTGGCGGGCCATGGCGGCGGCCTGCTCCGCCTGGGCCTGGGCGATCTGGGCGTCGCGCTGGACCGCCGCTTGGTGGGGCGCAGCCAGGGCGGCGATGTAGCCCGAGCCGCGGTCGTCGATGGACTGGATCTGGAGGGAATCCACGACCAGGCCGATCTTTTCCATCTCCGGCTTGGAGGAGTCCAGGACCACCTCCGCCAATCGCTGGCGCTCGCGGATGATCTCCTCCACGGTCATGGAGCCGATGATGGAACGCAGGTGTCCCGCGAAGATCCGCCCGGTCAACACCGACATGTGATCCTGGTCCTCCAGGAAGCGGCGGGCCGCGTTGGCGATGCTCTCGTGGTCGTCGCCCACCTTGAAGGCGATCACCGACCGGCACAGCAGGGCGATCCCCTGCTTGGTGACGCACTCCTCGGCGACCTCCGCCTCCTGCATGGCCAGGGTGAGGGTGCTGGCCCGGGAGCGGATCGGCATCACGAAGGCGCCGTGGCCGGTCACGATCTTAAAAGGCAGGCCGTTCTCGGTGTGAGCCTTGCCGCTGATGAGTAACGCCTCGTCGGGCGCGGGGACGTGCCAACCAAACATGTGGTTCTCCTTGTCGCGGCCATCTTCGCGCCGGACGTCAGGCTATGAAGGGCGTGACCTCGACGGTGCGGGCTGACCGGTGGGCGATGATCAGCACCTCGGCGTGTTCGGGCACCTCCGTGTCGGCGTACGCCATGTACGTCTCGGTGCCGCCCCGTATGTGCACCACCACCTCGCCCGGCTTGCCCGGCTGGATGGGGTGCGTCACGGTGGCGAGCTTGCCGATGACGGGCTCGTCCGTTGACATGCCGCCCGAAGCTAGCCCGCTGCGTGGTGTTTGTCGGCGAAGATGGACGGGTGACGCACCCGGGCGCCGGTCCCGAGCCCACCCACCTCGACCCCCTGCTCGACACCATCCTGGTCGGCGGCCGCGAGCCGGCCGATGTGGTGATCGTCGATTACGACGGGACCTGGCCGGCCCGGTTCGAAGATCACCGGCGCCGCATCGCCGCCGCCCTGGGCCCGCCGGCGGCGGCGACCATCGAGCACATCGGCTCCACCGCGGTCCCCGGTCTGGCCGCCAAGCCCATCATCGACATCCTCGTGGCGGTCGGCGACCCGGACGACGATGCCGGGTTCGGACCGGCGATGGCGGCGGCCGGCTACCAGTTGCGGGTCCGGGAGCCCGGTCACCGGATGTTCCGCACTCCCGCCCGGACGGCGCACGTGCACTTCTGGCAGGCGGGGTCCGACGAGATCGTCCGGCACCTGCAGTTCCGGGACTGGCTGCGGACCCACCCCGACGACCGGGACCTGTACCAGCGGGCCAAGCAGGCGCTCGTCGGCCGCCCCTGGCCGGACCTGAACTACTACGCCGAGGCCAAGGGTCCCGTCATCGCCGAGATCATGGCCCGGGCGGCCGGGTAGCCGTTTCGCCCCGCCCGAATTTGGGTACATCTCCGGTGCAACGACACGCTTCTGGGGGGAGGGATGGTCCGTGGCCGGACCCCGTCGACCGCGCCGTGATGACCCCGCCGCGCCTGCTGCCGGCGGGCGGCCCTCTCCGCTCGCCTATGCCGTCAGCGCGGTGCTGCTGGCCTCGGCGTTCGTGGCCCTCCTGTGGGTACCGAGTTACGCCCACCTGACGCCGACGCTGGGCGGCATCCCGTTCTTCTACTGGTACTCGCTGCTGTGGCTGGTGATCAACGCCGGCTGTCAGGCGGTGGCCTACCAGCTGCTGGTCGCCGCCCCCCGCCGGCGCCGGGTCCGGGCCGCGAGCCATCCCGGAGGTCAGCCGTGAAATTGGACGGCGTCGCGCTGGCCGTCGCCATCGTGCTGTTCGTCATCGTCACGGTGATCGGTTTTGCCGCGGCCCGGTGGCGGCGGATCGCCAAGCTCGACTCCCTGGACCAGTGGGGCCTGGGCGGCCGGTCCTTCGGCGGGTTCGTGACCTGGTTTCTGCTCGGCGGGGATCTGTACACGGCCTACACCTTCATCGCCGTGCCCGGCGCCATGTACGCCCTGGGGGCGGTGTCCGGCTGGTTCGCGGTGGCCTACACCATCCTGGTGTGGCCGATCGTGTTCGTGCTCATGCCCCGGCTGTGGTCGGTGGCCCACCGGCACGGGATGGTGACGCCGGCCGACTTCGTCAGCGCCCGCTTCGGGTCCCGGGCGTTGGGCCTGGCCGTCGCCTTCACCGGGATCCTCTCGCTGATGCCCTACATCGCCCTGCAACTCGTCGGCATCCAGTCGGTGCTGCAGGTGATCGGGGTCGGCAACGGCTCGTCCAGCTTCGTCAAGGACCTGCCGCTCATCATCGCCTTCGTGGTCCTGGCCGCCTACACCTATACTTCAGGGTTACGGGCGCCGGCGCTCATCGCCTTCGTCAAGGACCTGCTCATCTACGTGACGGTCCTGGTGGCGGTCATCTACATCCCGATCCGCCTCGGCGGTTACGGCCACATCTTCTCGGCCGTGCAGGCCCACGCCCGGACCACGGCCGCGGCCGCCAAGGCCAAGCACACCGCCTCGACGTTCGCGGTGCTGCCGACGACCAAGTCCTACTGGGCCTACGCCACCCTGGCGCTGGGGTCGGCCATGGCCCTGTTCATGTATCCGCACGCGGTGACAGGGGTGCTGGCGTCCAAGCAGCGGGAGACCGTCCGCCGCAACACCGTGGCGCTGCCGCTGTACTCGCTCCTGCTGGCGTTCGTGGGTCTGCTCGGGTACATGGCCATCGCGGCCGGGGTCAAGACCACCAACAGCCGGCTGGCCGCGCCGCTGCTGTTCCGGCAGATGTTCCCGAGCTGGTTCGCGGGGGTCGCCTACGCGGCCGTGGCCATCGGGGCCCTGGTGCCGGCGGCGATCATGTCGATCGCGGCGGCCAACCTTTTCACCCGGAACATCTACCGCGACCTGATCCGGCCCCGGGCGTCGGCGGCCGAGGAAGCCCAGGTTTCGAAGATCGCCTCGCTGGTCGTCAAGTTCGGGGCCCTGGCGTTCGTGCTCGGCATCAACACCCAGAACGCCATCAACCTCCAGCTGCTCGGCGGCATTTGGATCCTGCAAACCTTCCCGGCGATCGCGGTGGGGCTGTTCACCCGCTGGCTGCACCGGTGGGGGCTGCTGCTGGGATGGCTGGTCGGCATGGTCTACGGGAGCTACGAGGCGTACGGGGTGTCGTCGCCGACCGTGCACCATTTCGCCGGGTCGACGGCCAAGATCCCGGTGGTGGGGCAGACCGGGTACATCGCCCTCACCGCCCTGGTGCTCAATCTCATCGTGGCGGTGGTGGTCACCCTGCTGTTGCGGTTGCGGCCCGCCACCGCCGGGGCGGACGTGACCGCCCCCGACGACTACCTGGTCGACGCCGCCGCCGGCGGGGCGCTGGCCCCCGCCTTCGAGCTGGCGGGCACCGAGCAGGAGACCTCCGCGGCGCCCTAAGGGGTCAACGGTCGGCCGATGAGTCGCGGCCCCGGTCGTCGTCGTAGTAGGCGTGCGCCGACGAGACCCGGAAACCGCGAGGTCAGGCACGACCGTGGTCGTGGTCCGCGGCGGCGCCACCGTGGCCAGCTGGCCGCTGGGCACGCGAGGCCGGCCCGATCTCGAACTCGTCGATGAGCTGGCCCGCCTGCAGTTGGGCGCCCGGCGGGTGGGGTATGCGATCCGGCTCCGGAACGTGGTGCCGGAGCTGGCGGCCCTGCTGGACCTGGTGGGGCTGCGGGACATCCTCTCGGACGGGGTGCGCGGCCGGACCACCGGCGAGGAGCCTTA